>JAZSFK010000002.1:0-6660 GCA_045532175.1 Candidatus Fimenecus sp.
ATTATAATCACCGAAATATCATTGACAAAAGCTTTCGTGAAAACGGAATATATTTTGGTCAACCACCAATTCTCAAATATTTAAGCGAAAATGATAATGCAACTCAAAAAGAAATAGCAGACTTTTTGCATATTTCTCCACCGTCTGTTGCAACATCCCTGAAAAGAATGGAAGAATCAGGGTTGGTTGTGCGTGTTGCAGATAAGAAGGACGCACGATGCAATAATCTGAAGCTTACTGAAAAGGGCAAAAAACTATCGGAATATGCTGATAATCTGTTTTTGAGTGCAGACGAAGCAACCTTTTCGGATTTTACTGATGAAGAAATCCAAACGCTTATTAAATTTCTTGAAAGAATGAATAAAAATCTTTTAGAGTTTGCAGAAAGGGGAGAAGAAAATGTTTAAACTTTTAAGACATGCAAAGAAGTATATTGTTCCCACAATTTTATCACCAATATTAATGATTGGTGAAGTTGTGCTTGAACTTTTAATTCCACTTGTTATGGCAGAAATTGTTAACCTTGTTCAAGGTGGAATAACTGAAGACAGTATGAGTGTTATTCTTCGTTTAGGGCTTAAAATGCTTTTATATGCTCTGGGCTCGCTTTTCTGTGGTGCTATGGCAGCGAGAATGGCAGCAGTTGCAGGTATGGGCTTTGGTGCGACACTCAGAGAAGAAATTATGGGCAAAATTCAGAATTTCTCTTTCTCAAATATTGACCATTTTTCAACTGCATCACTTATTACAAGAATTACAACTGATGTAAATTCTGTGCAGAATACATTTGTTATGATGATTAGAATGTTATTCCGTGCACCTGTTATGTTTGTTGTGGCGCTTGTAATCACAATTACAAAAAGCCGTCAGGTGGCTATGCCATTCACTGTGGCACTTCCGCTTATTGCAATTATTCTTATAATATTTGCTCCGATTACCTTGAAGCGATTTAAGAAGATGTTCACTATGTTTGACTCTTTCAATGCTTCAATCCAGGAAAATCTTACTAATATAAGAGTTGTAAAAGCCTTTGTACGTTCAGATTTTGAAAAGAAAAAGTTCAAAAAGGCAAATGACGACCTTATGAATGCTGCATTACACGCAGAAAAACTTATGATAATGGGTATGCCAACATTCACAATCATTATGTATGGCACAATCCTTGCAATTCTTTATATTGCTGCAAAGCAAATTACAGAACAGACGTTGCTCATTGGTGATTTCTCTGCAATTTTCACTTACATTATGCAGATTTTAATCCACTTTCTTATGATTGTGATGCTCATTGCACAATTCTTTATGTCACAGGCAAGTGCAAAGAGAATTTTGGAGGTTATGGAAGAAATCCCCGACATCAATGACGACAATGCAACCGTTACAGATGTTAAGGATGGCTCAATCGAGTTTAAAAATGTTTCCTTTAAATATGCAGGAGCACAGAATAATGTAATCAACAATGCTACTTTCAAAATCGAAAGTGGTGAAATGGTTGGTATTATTGGTGCTACAGGCTCGGCTAAAACAAGCCTTGTGCAGTTAATTCCACGACTTTATGACATTACCGAGGGTGAATTGCTTGTCGGTGGTGTTAACGTGAAGGATTACAAAATCTTTAATCTCCGTGATGCCGTTAGTATGGTGCTTCAGAAAAATGTTCTTTTCTCAGGCACAATTGCGGAAAATCTTCGTTGGGGTAATAAAAATGCAACTGATGAAGAACTAGTTGAGGCTTGTAAAATTGCCGATGCACATAATTTTGTGTCTTCGTTCCCCGATGGATACAATACTGATTTAGGTCAGGGCGGTGTCAATGTTTCAGGTGGACAGAAGCAAAGACTCTGTATTGCACGTGCAATTCTCAAAAAGCCGAAAATTCTTATTCTCGACGACTCCACAAGTGCAGTTGATACATTTACTGATTCAAAAATCCGTAAGGGACTTCGTGAGTGTATCCCCGACACAACAAAGATTATTATTGCACAAAGAATTTCGTCCGTTTCTGATTGTGATAAGATTATTATTCTTGACGAGGGTGGAATTAACGATATAGGTAATCACGAAGAATTGCTCCAGAGAAATGAAATTTATCAGGATATTTATAACTCCCAGCAAAAGGGTAGTGACGATTTTGATGTGATGGGAGGTGCGTTATAATGGCAGGACCAATGGGTGGACCGGGAAACCGTGGCAGGGGAAGACCTGTTCAGAAACCTAAAAACACAAAGGGAACACTTAAAAGACTTTTTGGTTACATTTTGAAAAACAAGGGCTTGTTTTTTGGTATGCTTATTTTCGCAGCAATCAGCTCAATCGCATCCGTCTCCGGCTCAATTTTCATTAAGCCTATTATTGACGATTACCTCACCCCTATGATAGGTAAAGAATTTACAAGTGAATTGGTAGCACCGCTTATTAAAATGATGTGCATTATGGGTGCAGTATTCCTTTTTGGTGCGTTGGCATCCTACGGACAGTCAAAATGCTCGGTTTGGCTTACTCAACGCACGCTTAATGTTTTGAGAAAAGACCTTTTTGACTCTATCGCAGATTTGCCAATCAGCTTTTTTGATTCACGTCCTCACGGTGAGGTTATGAGCCGTTTTACAAACGACGTTGAAACACTTCGTCAGTTTATAAGCCAAGGTGTAACACAGTTTATTTCATCAGGAGTTATGATTATAGGTTCATTCTGTATTATGCTGTTATTGAGTTGGCAGATGACACTTATTGTTTGTGCTATGGTGATTGTAATGGTGTTCATTACAAAAACACTTGGTAAAAAGAGCGCATTTTTCTTCAAGAAGCAACAGGAAGAATTAGGTACCGTAAACGGCTATATTGAAGAAATTATTGAAGGACAAAAGGTTGTTAAGGTTTTTAATCACGAGGAAGAGGTTGTTTCTCACTTTGGAGAAATCAATGAGAATCTTCGCAGGTCTGCAACAAGTGCAAACTCTTTTGCAAATATGCTTGGACCGATTATGAACAACCTTTCCCACATAACTTATGCTCTTACTGCCGCTGTTGGTGGTCTTTTGGCAATCAAAAAGGCTATGACCGCAGGTGATATTGTTGCTTTCCTGCAATATATCAGAAGCTTTACACAACCTATTTCCAACATTACACAGCAGTTTAACAATGCTCTTATGGCTCTTGCCGGTGCAGAAAGAATTTTTGAAATTATCGACCAGAAACCAGAGGTTGATGAGGGATATGTTGTTCTTGTCAATGCCGAGTTGGACACAAATGGTGAAATCAAGGAAACCGAAAAGCATACAGGTATCTGGGCTTGGAAGCATACTCACGGTGACGGAAGTGTGACTTATACACGTCTTGCAGGCGATATTGTTTTCGAAAATGTTACGTTCAGCTATGATGGTAAGAAAACAGTCCTCAAGAATGTTTCTCTTTATGCAAAACCGGGTCAGAAAATTGCTTTTGTCGGCTCAACAGGTGCAGGAAAGACAACAATTACCAATCTTATCAATCGTTTCTATGAAATCGACGAAGGTAAAATCCGTTATGACGGAATAAATATTCAGAAAATAAAAAAGGACGACTTGCGTCGTTCGTTGGGTATTGTTTTGCAGGATACTCACCTGTTTACAGGTACAATTGAGGATAATATCCGTTACGGCAACCTTCAGGCTACTCACGAGCAGATTGTTGAAGCAGCAAAAGTTGCAAATGCCCATTCGTTCATTTCACATCTTCCCGAGGGCTATAACACAATGCTTACGGGTGATGGCTCAAACCTTTCACAGGGTCAGCGTCAGTTGATTTCCATCGCTCGTGCGGCTGTTGCAGACCCACCGGTACTTATTCTTGATGAGGCGACAAGCTCAATTGACACAAGAACCGAAAAGAATATTGAACAGGGTATGGACGCACTTATGGAAGGCAGAACAGTTTTTGTTATTGCTCACCGTCTTTCAACCGTGCGAAACGCAAAGGCTATTATGGTGCTTGAAAACGGAGAAATCATTGAACGTGGTGACCACGACGATTTGATAGAGCAAAAAGGAAAATACTATCAGTTATATACCGGTAATTTCCAAGAAAAATAAATAACTGATAAGCGGGGTTAATTACGACCCCGCTTTTTGCTTTACAAACATAAATTTGTCCTTCTGCATTTATAATAAACATTTCTGTTGCAAAATGTTTGTTTTGAAATTCTTCTGTAATATTTTGTAACAAAATGCACAAATGCCCATAACAAAATTTGTTAACAGTTTGACTATTTTGTGCAAAAAGCACTTGAAATTACAATTTTATGGTGATAAAATGTATCTGTATAAGTAGAATTATGCTTTGACGAAAACTGTGAGGTGATAAAATGGCGGAGGTAGAAAAAACTTACGAAGCACAGGTGCCTGTGTATCTTTTTCACCAGGGTAACAATGCCCGTGCTTACGAATATATGGGTGCTCATCGTGTGAATGACGACACTGTTGTCTTCAGGACTTGGGCTCCGAATGCTGTGGCAGTCAGCGTTGTTGGTGACTTTAACGGTTGGAATGATGAGGCGGACAAAGCTGAGAAAATAACTGCAGGTGGTATCTGGGAGGTTTATGTTAAAAACGTAAACTTGTATGATTCATATAAATTCTGCATTACCGCAAAGGATGGCAGAAAGCTTATGAAATGCGACCCCTACGGTTACCATACTGAAACCCGTCCCGACAATGCCACAAAATACTATGAGTTAGGCTCGTACAAATGGACTGACGACAAATGGGAAAAGGCAAAGCGTGAAAAAGCACAGTATGATAGGCCTGTCAACATTTATGAGGTGCATTTCGGCTCTTGGAAGCAGTATGAGGACGGAAACTTCTATTCATACCGTAAAATGGCAGAGGAATTAATTCCTTATGTCAAGGAAATGGGTTACACTCATATTGAGTTTATGCCACTTACCGAATATCCTTTTGACGGTTCATGGGGTTATCAGGTAACAGGCTATTTTGCAGCCACATCCCGATACGGTACACCTGACGATTTGATGTATCTTATTGATATGTGTCATAAGAACAATATCGGTGTAATTCTTGACTGGGTACCTGCTCATTTCCCGAAGGATGCACACGGGCTTTGTGAATTTGACGGTACACCTTGTTATGAATATGAGGATATCAGAAAAGGCGAACATCTTGAATGGGGCACAAAGGTTTTTGACTTTGGCAGAAACGAGGTTCAATCCTTCCTTATTTCAAGTGCGATGTTCTGGCTCGATAAATACCATATTGACGGTCTGCGTGTTGATGCGGTTGCTTCAATGCTCTATCTTAACTATGGCAGGGATGACGGCCATTGGATTGCAAATAAAGACGGTGGAGTCGAAAATCTTGAAACTGTCGCATTCCTTAACAAGTTAAGTATGAATGTTTTCCGTGACTATCACGGCAGTTTGCTTATAGCAGAGGAAAGTACAGCGTGGCCAATGGTTACAAAGCCTGTGTTTATGGGCGGTCTTGGTTTCAACTACAAATGGAATATGGGTTGGATGAATGACATTCTCCGTTATTTCTCAATGGACCCACTTTACAGAAAAGGTAATCACAACTGCATTACATTCTCATTCTTTTATGCTTTTTCAGAGAATTTTATCCTGCCGATTTCCCACGACGAGGTTGTTCACGGAAAATGCTCTCTTATTAATAAAATGCCCGGAACTTATGAGGAAAAATTTGCAGGAGTAAGAGCCTTTATGGGTTATATGATGGCTCATCCCGGTAAAAAGCTTATGTTTATGGGTAGCGAATTCGGTCAGTTTATTGAGTGGAATTACAAGCAGGGGCTTGACTGGTTACTTTTAGAGTATGATGCACACAGACAGTTGCAGAAATACTTTAAAGATTTAAACCATTTCTATAAGGATAATGCACCACTCTGGCAGGTTGACCATTCCTGGGAAGGCTTTTCTTGGATTTCAGCGGATGACAACGATAATTCAGTAATCGCATTCCGCAGAATCGACGAAAAAGGCAAGGAAATTATAGCAGTCTGCAACTTTACTCCTGTTGAACGTAATAATTACAGAATCGGTGTTCCTGCAAAGGGAAATTACAAGGTAATCTTCAATTCTGATGACGAAATTTACGGTGGCTCAGGTAAAGGGCAGAAGGACAAAATCAAATGGGAAAAGACTCCTATGCACGGTTTCGAGCAGAGTATCGCCCTTGATTTACCACCAATGTCAACAATTTATCTCAAAAAGACGAGATAATTGAAATATGTAAAAAAATAAACTTATTATAAATGGAGGAATTTACAATGGCACGAAAAACTGAATGCCTTGCAATGCTTCTTGCCGGCGGTCAGGGAAGCCGTCTTGGTATCCTTACAAAGAATATTGCAAAGCCTGCTGTACCATACGGCGGAAAATACGGAATCATTGACTTCCCACTTTCAAACTGTGTAAATTCAGGTATTTCAACTGTGGGTGTGCTCACTCAGTATCAACCACTTGAACTCAATGATTACATAGGCAATGGTCAGGCATGGGACTTGGACCGTGCAAATGGTGGTGTGCACATTCTTTCACCTTATCAGCAGATTAAAGGCACAGAATGGTATAAAGGCACAGCAAACGCTATTTATCAGAATATCAATTTCATCGACCGTTATAATCCTGAATATGTTGTTATTCTTTCAGGT
>JAZSFK010000003.1:0-67745 GCA_045532175.1 Candidatus Fimenecus sp.
ATAATTACATCATTGACGGTTTGATGATAAAAGAAAACTGCGCAGAAAGCCTTGACAATTAAAGGTTTTATTGTTAAAATCATTTGGAATTTAATATATTAAACACTATGACAAAGAGTAAGATTTATTGTGTTAGCTTTCAGAGAGTTGTCGTTTGGTGCAAGACAATACAGCCCTTAAATCGATATGTAGCTTTCGAGTGGTTTCGCCTAAAGTAGCAATACCGTTAAGTGAAAACGCATAATTCCCGTTAAGAATTTTAAGTGGCTGTTGCAAGACAGCAATTTGAGTGGTACCACGGAAATTTTTCGTCTCATACAATCTGTATGGGACGAATTTTATTTTATAAATAAACCGAAAGGAAGAAATATATGTCCAAGGAACTTGAAAAACAGTATAATCCGAAAAATGTTGAAGACAGAATATATAAAGACTGGCTCAGCAAAAAATATTTCCACGCAAAACGCGAAGAAGGTAAGAAAACTTACACTATTGTAATTCCACCACCAAACATCACAGGTCAGCTTCACATGGGCCATGCTCTTGATAACACATTGCAGGATATTCTTATCCGTTATCACAGAATGGCTGGTTATGACACACTTTGGCTTCCAGGTACTGACCACGCATCTATCGCAACTGAAGCAAAAATTGTTGAAACAATGCGTAAGGAAGGCATTTCTAAAGAAGATTTAGGTCGTGACGGATTCTTAGAACGTGCTTGGGACTGGAAAAAGCAGTACGGTGGCAGAATTATTGAACAGTTAAAGAAACTCGGTTCATCCTGCGACTGGGGCAGAGAAAGATTTACTCTCGACGAGGGTTGCAGTAAGGCGGTTAACGAGGTTTTCTGTCGTCTTTACGAAAAAGACCTTATCTATCGCGGTAACCGTATGGTTAACTGGTGCCCTTGCTGTAACACATCAATTTCTGATGCAGAGGTTGAATATGAAGAACAGGACGGTAGCTTCTGGCACCTTCTTTACACAGTTAAGGAAACCGGCCAGAAGCTTGAACTTGCTACAACTCGTCCTGAAACAATGCTCGGTGATACTGCCGTTGCAATCAACGTTGCTGATGAAAGATATAAACATCTTCACGGTTGTCACGTAATTTTACCTTTGCTTAACAAGGAAATTCCAATCGTTTGTGACGAGCATGCAGATATGACAAAGGGTACAGGTGTTGTTAAAATTACTCCTGCTCACGACCCTAATGACTTTGAAGTTGGACAGAGAAATAATCTTCCAATTGTTCGTACATTTACTTACGACGGTCATCTTACAGGTGCGGAGGACAAGAGAATTGCCGACGAGCTTATCGCAAGCGGTCGTGCTACTGAAAATGAGCCCGAAGTTCTTGACTGTGGTAAATACGCAGGTATGACAACAAAAGAGGCAAGAAAAGCAATTCTTGAAGACCTTAAAGCAGGTGGCTATCTCAAAGAGGTTGAACCACGTAAGCATGAGGTTGGTACTTGCTACCGTTGTCATAACACAATTGAACCAATGGTTTCAAAACAGTGGTTTGTTCGTATGGTTCCTCTTGCAAAGCCTGCTATTGAAGCAGTTGAAAAGGGCGAAACAAAGTTCATTCCTGAAAGATTTACAAAGAACTACCTTAACTGGATGAACGGTACTCGTGACTGGTGTATTTCCCGTCAGCTGTGGTGGGGACACAGAATTCCTGCTTGGTACTGTGACGATTGTGGCGAAACAGTTGTTACAAAGGATAGTATTTGCACATGTCCAAAATGTGGTAGCAAAAATATTCGTCAGGATGAAGATACACTTGATACTTGGTTCTCATCAGCACTCTGGCCATTCTCAACACTTGGTTGGCCTGAACAGACAGAAGATTTGAAACACTATTACCCGACAAACACCCTTGTAACAGGTTATGATACCATCGGTTACTGGGTATCACGTATGATTTTCTCTGCTCTTGAATATACAGGACAAGTTCCGTTCGATACAGTTCTTATTCACGGCCTTGTTCGTGATGCACAGGGCAGAAAGATGTCAAAGTCACTTGGTAATGGTATTGACCCACTTGAAATTATTGACCAATACGGTGCAGATGCATTGAGATTTACTCTTGCAACCGGTAACAGCCCCGGAAACGATATGCGTTTCTCTGACGAAAAGGTTGAGGCAAGCCGTAACTTTGCTAATAAGATTTGGAATGCTGCACGTTTCATCCTTATGAATCTTGATGAAAACGAATATGCACCTTATGTGCCAAAGAACCTTGCAATTGAAGATAAATGGATTTTGTCAAAATACAATGACCTTGTAAAGGACGTTACAGATTCACTTGAAAAGTTTGAATTAGGTCTTGCAGTACAGAAACTTTATGACTTCATTTGGGACGTATTCTGCGACTGGTATATCGAAATTGCCAAAATCCGTCTTAACGGTGAGTGTGCAACCGCAAAGGCAACTGTTAAAGCAGTTCTTGTTTATGTAATGTCAAACACTCTCAAACTCTTGCACCCATTTATGCCATTCATCACAGAAGAAATCTGGCAGACACTTCCACACGATGGTGACTCAATTATGATTTCAGAATGGCCAGTATTTGCTGACGAACTTTCATTCAAGGCTGACGAAGCTGAAATGGAAAGAGTTATGACTGCTATTAAGGCTGTTCGTAACCGTCGTGCAGAAATGAATGTTCCACCATCAAAGAAAGCAAAGATTTTCATTGAAACTTCCTATGAAAAGACATTCAGTGAAGGTGCAAACTTCTTTGTAAGACTCGCTTCTGCAAGTGAGGTGGAACTCGTTAAGGGTTATGAAAACGACGAGGCAGTTGCAATCATCACGGAAGATGCAAGACTCTTTATCCCGATGGACGAACTCGTTGATTTCAAAGCAGAACTCCAGCGTCTTGAAAAAGAAAAAGCAGGTGTGCTTAAGGAAATCGCATTTGTTTCAGGTAAACTTAACAACGAAAAATTCGTTGCAAAAGCACCTGAAGCCCTCGTAAACGAGCAGAGAGAAAAACTTGCAAAGTATAACGAAAAACTCAGTATGCTTGAAGAAAGCATTGCAAAAATCGCAAATAAATAAAACAAGAAACGCCTTCCCCTTGAGGGGAAGGTGTCACCTTTAGGTGACGGATGAGGTGTTTATTATGAATAAAACCAATAATCCAAAACTAAAAACAAATTCGCAGGAATTACGCAAGAATATGACTAAAGAAGAAAGACATCTTTGGTATGATTGCTTAAAAGAATTGCCTATCACAATCAATAGACAGAAAGTGATAGGTAATTATATTGTGGATTTTTATTGTGCAGATGCTAAAATTGTAATTGAACTTGATGGTTCACAGCATTTTGAAGATAAAGGCATTGAATACGATGCAAAAAGAGATGAATATCTAAAATCTCTTGGGTTTACTGTTTTAAGATATTCAAACCATGATGTTAATACAAATTTTTATGGTGTATGTACGGATATAAGAAGAAAAATATTGAAACAGGATTAAAAAAATTTCCACCTCATCCGTCTTTTGCTTCGCAAAATCCACCTTCCCCTCGAGGGGAAGGCTTTTTTGTTGTATTTCATTGACAAAATTTCACAAAATGCTATAATCAAATCGAATTGGAGGGGATAATGTGGCAGAAAAATGTCCAAGATGTGGAGAAAAAATAAGTAAAAACGACATTGTCGTAGAATGTCGTAGTTGTAAAAAACAATATCATGAATGGTGTTGGGGCTTTGTAGAGAAATGTAGCATTTGTGGTGTGCCTACTGACGGAAATGGTTTGAATGAATTTAGAGAAAAACAAAAAATTGAACAAGAAAAATCTGAAAAACAACGTCAAGAAGCTGATGCGATACGATTAACACAAGAGCAAGCTCATCAAAAAGCAGAACAAGAAAAATATCAGGCAAGAATAAATCATCTTAAAGCAACAGGTAGAGATGGTTATTATGAATATAAAGTAATTAGCATTGTAGATGAACGAGGTGCAGTAGATATTGAAAGACTTATGAATAAATTAAATGATTTAGGTCTTGATGGTTGGAGATTGCAATGTGCTTATACCAATGAAATGGGTAAAAATTCTATGTCAGCTTACGGTTTTGGCATAAACTCCACAGCCGACCAGAATGTTTTGATTTTCGAAAGATTTGTAAAGTTTGAAAATTAACGGGCAGGCACGGAGACCTGCCCGTACAAATTAATCTCAATAAATGACAATAAAAAAGGAACTCTCGGATTGAGAGTTCCTTAATTTTTTGTGTATTAAATTAATTATACATTTGCTGTTTCTGTAATCATCAATGACTTAACGATTGCTGTCATTTCTGCTTCGCCAAAGATTACAGGTACAGGGTAAAGTGGGTTACCTTCTTTAAGAGCACGCTTTACGATAAGTGGAATATCCTCTTCTTTAATCTGAGTAAAGCCTGTCGGGATATTCATTCTTTCGTTCATAGCGTAGATTTCAGCAATAAATGCTTTTGCAAGTTCTTCATCGCTATCACCTTTAAGACCAACGATTTCAGCAAGACTTGCAAGTGACTCATAAACTGCTTCACCGTAAGCCTCAAGCACAACAGGAAGAATAACTGCGTTTGCAAGACCGTGAGGAAGTCCGTAAAGACCGCCAAGGTTATGAGCAATTGCGTGAACATAACCAACGTAAGCACGTGTAAATGCCATACCTGCATTATATGATGCGAGGAGCATATTGTTTCTTGCTTCGATATTTTTGCCGTCAGTATATGCTGTTTCAAGGTTTTCAAAAATCATCTTTGTTGCTTTTTCAGCAAACTTGATTGTTGACGGCACATTTGATTTGCCTATGTAAGCCTCAACTGCATGTGTCAAAGCATCCATACCTGTTGTTGATGTGATGTGCGGAGGAAGACCAACTGTAAGCTCAGGGTCGAACACAGCGTAAGGAGGACGAAGAACAGAGTCATTACAAGCATATTTTTCATGTGTTTTTGGATTGGAAACAACTGCTGCAAGAGTACATTCTGAACCTGTACCTGCTGTTGTCGGAACAGCGAAAAACGGAGGAAGCTTCTTTCCGATTTTCATAATTCCGCGCATTTTTTCGATTGGCTGATTTGGTTTTACAACTCTTGCTGCTGCAATTTTTGCACAGTCCATTGGAGAACCGCCACCGAATGCAATAACACCCTGACAACCATTGTCAAGATACATCTGTCTTGCTGTTTCAATGTTGTCGATTGTTGGGTTTGGCTGAACACCGTCAAAAACTACGTATTCAACACCCGCATTAGCCATTTCTTCATAAAGGCTATTGAGAAGCCCAAGAGATGTAAGTCCTTTATCTGTTACGATAAGCACCTTGCTAACACCCTTGCTCTTAACAAATTCAGGAAGTTTTCTGATACATCCCGGTCCGGTAAGCATTTCGGGTTCACCCCAAGGAAGGAAGAACTCAACAAGGTAAATTACTTTCTGGTAAACTCGACAGAAAGCTTTGAAAAATACGTTTGGCATAAAATATCATTCCCTTTCAATTATATGTACTCCGATAACTCGGTCACAATATTACCATTTTAAACCAATTTGTTAAAAATTTCAATAGCAGATTTGGTATCTGCATCGATTTGTGCCTTCAATTCATCCTTTGAATTGAACTTTTTTTCCGTACGGATAAAATCTATCAATTCAACCTTTATTTTCTGATAATAAAGGTCACCGTCAAAGCCTAAAATACAGGTTTCCGAAAGGACCTTGTCACCACCAATAGTAGGGTGACAACCAAAATTTGTAACTGACGGATAAATTTTTCCGTCAACCGTTGATTGTGAAGCATAAACACCGTGCTTAAGGTTAATAAAGCCCATTGGGAAATGCTGATTGATTGTTGGAAAACCAAAAATCTTTTTACCGATTTTATTTCCTTCAACCACAAGAAAATCATAGGAAAACTTTCGCCCAAGCATTTCATTGGCAGTTTTGATGTCGCCCTTGCTTAAAGCATCACGTATTCTGGTGGCACTAATCATTTCACCGTTATACTGAATACTCTGTGCCATTTTGTAAATTACACCATATTTTTCGCATAATTCACAAAGAACTTTGCTGTTTCCGCCACCGTCTTTTCCGAAAAGAAAGTTTTCGCCACAGATTACAGCACCGACATTGTGTTTTTTTATGAGAATATCACGTAAAAATTCTTCAGGAGAAAGATTTCGGATTTCCTCAAAACTTATGTGTACCGGTAAAACACCAAGTTCTTTTGCATATTCTTCTTTGTCTTCGCTGGTAATCAGCAGGGGAGGGGCAAAGCCCTTTAAAACCGCCTGAGGATGTGTGTCAAACATAAGCATAGCAGGGACAAAGCCTTCAAATGCAAATGCTTTTGCCTCATTAAGTACGTTTAAATGACCTCTGTGCAACCCATCAAAGGTGCCCAGAGCCAATGCTAATTTATTCATTCGTCTATCAGCACCCTTCTGACTGTAAGGTCGCCTTTTTCAGTAAGTATTTCTCCAAGACCTAAAAGTCTTCTTTCAGGAGAATAAACACGATAAATTCCAACGGAATAATCACCGTGAAGTCTGTCATATCCCAATTCGCCACCGTTGGAAAAACGATTTGCCTGAGGGGTAGTAACTGTAATTTCAGGATAACTCATAAGAGCTTTTTCAACAGGTATAATAACACTATCTGTATTATTTTCTCTTACAAGTTTTTCCAATTCTTCCAGTGCCACGGCATTTTCAATTGAGAAACCATTGGCTTCTGTCCGTCGCAGTTCTGTCATAACAGCACCACAACCTAAAACATTGCCAATATCATCACAAAGAGAACGGATATATGTACCTGCGGAACAGGTAACGTCCATTGAAAACTCTGTTCCGTCAAAGTCATAGATTTCTAGTTTTTCAATAGTAATTCTTCTTTGTTCCCTTTCAATTTCAATGCCCTTTCGAGCCAAATCATAAAGACGTTCACCGTCTTTTTTTAGTGCAGAGTACATTGGTGGAGTTTGTAAAATCTCACCCTTAAACTGTTCTGCAACCTTTAACAACTGTTCTTCTGTGACATTTACGGGATTTTCTGATAAAACCTCGCCTGTAATATCAAGAGTGTCGGTCGTAAGACCTAATTTCACCCTTGCAGAATATGATTTTCTGTGCTCGGGTAAAAGTTCAATAAAGCGGGTACAAGACCCTAGCATAATAACAAGTACACCGGTAGCCATAGGGTCCAGTGTGCCTGTGTGACCTGCTTTTTTGACACCCAGAATGCGTGATGCTTTTTTTACAGCCATAAAGGATGTCATATTGCAGGGCTTGTCAAGACAAATTATGCCTGTCATTAGAATTCCGCCTTTATTACATCTAATAATTGTTCTTTTGCTTCTTTGAGTGAACAGTCAAATTCACAACCTGCAGCACGATTATGACCGCCACCACCGAAATTAGCACAGATTTTTGCCGCATCATAAGGCTCAATAGTCCGTAAAGACACTTTGTATTTGCCGTCTTTCTGTTCACGGAGAGTTACACCGATTTTAACACCCTCAATTTTTCGTGGTAGTGATGCAATTCCGTCACATTCGCTTTCGTTTGAGCCACTTTCATTGAACATCTTTTGCGTGATAGTCATTATTGCAACTTTTCCTTCAAAATAGGTTTCAATTGAAGAAACAGCCATCTGTTCAAGTTTCATATATGAAAATGTTTTTGTTTCAAACATAAGACGGTTGATATTTGTGTAATCCGCGCCTTTTGCCATAACCTCCGCAGCAACTCTGTGTACAGTTGGTGTTGTGTTTGAAAACATGAAGCAACCGGTGTCAGTTGCAAGTCCTGTGTAAACACAACTTGCCATTTCAGGGGTGATTTCAACACCTAACTGACATATAACCTCATAAATCACAACTGCAGCGGCAGCCTTATCCTTTAAAAGCAGGTTTTCTGCATATTCACGGTTTGACATGTGGTGGTCAATGCATAACCATACCTTGTCACCGTATTTTTCTTCAAATTCTGCGCCTAAAAGTTTACTGTCAGCAACATCAACTGCGATTATTTTGTCAAATTCAATATCGCTGTTGTCAAGTCCGTCCCAAAGATAAGAAAATTTGGGGTGAATCTCGTCATTACAACGCACCATTGACTTTTTCCCCAACAAGTCCAATGCTCTTTTAAGTGCAAACGCACTGCCAAGAGTATCACCGTCGGGATTTCTGTGTGAAAGAATAAGAAATCCATCATATTCTTTTAAGAGTGATGCACATTCTTTAACATCAATTTTATTCATAAATTATTCCTCGATATCGTCAGTAATGTGTGTACTTTCGATTTTCTTGAATATTTCCATACCGTGCTCTACGGAGTCGTCAGCAATAAATTTAAGCTCAGGAGTTTTTCTCAAGTGCAATTTACTGCCAACCTCACGTCGGATAAGACCCGTTGCGGATGTAAGTCCCTTTACAGCATCTTTTGCATCTTCAATGCCACTCATTGAGCTGACATAAACCTTTGCAAAAGAAAGGTCAGAACTTACATCAACACGTACAACAGTAAGGATTTTATCCCTTACTCTCGGGTCTTTTAATTCACGGATAATGGCAACTATTTCACGTTTAATATCTTCCGATACTCTACCTACTCTGTATCCTGCCATTAGTCTCTGTATTCCTCCATAATAAAGGCTTCAAAAATGTCGCCTTCCTTAACGTCATTAAATTTGTTAAGACCGATACCGCATTCGTAACCGCTTGCAACTTCCTTAACGTCATCCTTAAATCTCTTAAGTGATGAAATTGAGTCTTCAGCAATAACGATACCGTCACGAACAACACGGATTTGAGCATTTCTTGTAACTTTACCATTCTGAACGTAAGAACCTGCGATTGTACCTGCAGAAGAAAGCTTGAACACGTTACGAACCTCAATACGTCCGAGAAGAACTTCGCGGAATTTAGGTGCAAGCATACCCTTCATAGCATCTTCAATTTCTTCGATACAGTCATAGATAATACGATACATTCTCATATCAACGCCGTCACGTTCTGCAATTTCAGCAGCAACAGGGTCAGGACGAACATTGAAACCAACGATAATAGCATTTGATGCATTAGCAAGCATAATATCGGATTCGCTTACTGCACCAACACCGCCGTGGATAACTTTAACCTGAACTTCTTCGTTAGAGAGTTTTTCAAGATTCTGCTTAACTGCTTCAACTGAACCCTGAACGTCAGCCTTAACGATGATGTTGAGAGTCTTGATTTTACCTGCGTTGATTGATGAGAAGAGGTTGTCAAGAGTAACCTTTTGATACTGATTGAACTGTTCTTCTTTCTTTTCCTGCTTTCTCTTTTCAACAAGCTCACGAGCAAGTCTTTCGTCAGAAACAGCGTTGAATACGTCACCTGACTGCGGAACCTCGTCAAGACCCATAATCTCAACAGGAACTGATGGACCTGCTTCTTTAAGTGAACGGTGCTTGTCGTCAACCATAACACGAACACGACCTACTGCAGTACCTGCGACAACAATGTCGCCTGAATGGAGTGTACCATTCTGAACAAGAAGAGTAGCAACGGGACCTTTACCTTTGTCAAGACGTGCTTCAATAACAATACCCTTTGCAGCTCTGTTCGGATTCGCCTTGAGTTCACGCATTTCTGCTGTAAGAAGAACATTTTCAAGAAGCTTGTCAATATTCATATGTGTCTTTGCAGAAACAGGAACACAAATAATATCACCGCCCCATTCTTCAGGAACAAGACCATGTTCTGTAAGCTGTTGCATAATTCTGTCAACTGTTGTGCCTGGCTTATCCATCTTGTTAATCGCAACAATAATGTCAACCTCGGCTGCCTTTGCGTGGTTAATAGCTTCAATTGTCTGTGGCATAATACCGTCGTCAGCAGCAACAACAAGGATTGCAACGTCAGTAGCCTGTGCACCACGAGCACGCATTGATGTGAAAGCCGCGTGACCTGGTGTGTCAAGGAATGTGATGTACTGACCGTTGAGGTTTACTCTGTAAGCACCAATGTGCTGTGTAATACCACCTGCTTCAGTAGCAGTAACATTTGTGTTCTTGATGGCGTCAAGAAGGGAAGTCTTACCGTGGTCAACGTGTCCCATAACAACTACAACAGGGTCACGAGTTACAAGATTTTCTTCATCGTCTTCTGAGTCGTCGATGATTCTTTCTTCAATAGTAACAACTACCTCACGGCTAACCTTTGCACCCAATTCAGTTGCAACGATTTCTGCTGTGTCATAGTCAATAACTTCATTAACAGTTGCCATCATACCGAGGGCAAAGAGTTTTTTGATAACCTCGGCAGCAGTCATCTTAAGACGAGATGCCAATTCGCCGACTGTGATTTCGTCACCAACAGTAATTACAGGTGGCTTCTTTGCACGTTCAGCGGCAATTCTCTTGAGTCTTTCGGCTTCAGTTTCCTTCTTGCCACTTCTCATACCCTGTTTGCGGTACTGCTGACTCTTCTGCTTAAGCTTCTGCTTTTTAACCATATTGTCACTCTGGTGTGCATTTGCAGGAGCAATATTTTCATATTTTTCGTTATATTTTTCAGCGTCAAAGGTGTTTGCTCGTGTGTCAATATGACGCATTTCTCCCTTTGTACGAGCCTGCATAGGTTTGTTCTGGTCTTTTTCCTTCTTTTTCTGTTGTGGCTGTGGTTGAGTCTGCTGTGCAGGAGCTTTTTTGTTATCAGCAGGTTTTGCACCTTTGTTTTCGTTAGAAGAAGCTTTTTCCTTTTTAGGCTCTTCTTTCTTTTCAGCCTTTGGTTTTTCTTTTGGAACAGCATTGAAGTAATCGTCAAAACTCTTAACTGAATTTTCCTTTGTAATTACGTCGAAAATAAAGTCAAGTTCCTTTTCGTCAAGTGCAGTCTGTGATTTCTTTTCACCCTCAAAGTGCTTTGAAAGGTTTTCTATAACAAATTTGCTTGAGATGTCAAAATCTTTCGCAACTTCATGTACTTTGTACTTTTTTATCATTCTCATAACCTCCGTTTCAGTTATCTTGATTTAAAATCGTAATAAGCTTATCTGCAAAATTTTGGTCGTCTATTGAAATAACCTTTGCCTTTGAACTGATACAAAAAGCAAGTTCGTCCGTTCCGAATGGTGCGTCAATATATTTAATATTGCGTCCGTCAAAAGAACATTCATCCTTGATTTCTTTTTTTAGCCTTTCGGAAGCATCACTGCAAGTAAATACAAGATATGTCTTGCGTTTTTTTATTGCTGTAACAACGGCATCGTGTCCCAGTGACATCTTCCCTGACCTGCGGCAAAGACCCAAAAGACCCTTTAAATTATCCGTTATCATTTTCTTTAATCTGTGCCTCCAGACTATCATATACTTCATCAGGAATTGTTATTTCAAAAGTTCTGTCAATTCTGCGTGATTTTCGTACCTTTCGGAGACAATCAATGTTGTTGCAGATATATGCTCCACGACCTGATTTTTTACCGGTAAGGTCAAGACTGATTTCACCCTCTGGACTGCGGACAATTCTTATGAGTTCGTTTTTAGCCTTCTGCTCGTTACATCCGTTGCAACGACGCATTGGAATTTTCTTCTGCTTCAAAACTATTATCTCCTTTCTGCCATTAAGTATTAAAAATTAACCTTCGTAGAAACCACTTTCAGGTTTAATGTCAATTTTCCAGCCTGTAAGCTTAGCTGCAAGCTTAGCATTCAAGCCCTTATTACCGATTGCAAGAGATAACTGATGGTCGGGAACAGTTACCTGACATTTCTTTTCGTCTGCGCTGATAATTTCAACCTCTATAACATTTGCAGGTGCAAGTGCGGCACCGATAAACTCCGCCGGGTCCTCGCTGTATTTAACGATATCAATTTTTTCTCCTCCGAGAACCTCAACAATATTGTTAACACGAGCACCACGCTGACCGATACAAGCACCGATTGGGTCAACGTTTTCATCCTTACTGCTTACTGCCATCTTTGTTCTGATGCCTGCTTCACGGGAAACAGAGTGAATAGCAACAATGCCGTCATAAATTTCAGGAACTTCTTGCTCGAAAAGTCTTCTTACAAGACCTGCATGAGTTCTTGAAATCATAATTCTCGGTCCACGTTCAGTTTCCTTAACCTCGCTGACGTAAACCTTAATCATCTGACCTTCTGTAAATGTTTCGCCCGGAACCTGCTCAGCCTTTGGAAGAACTGCTGTGCCCTTGCCGATTTCAAGAGTGATGTTGCCGTTGATTGGGTCAATTCTGCCAACCTTAGCAGAAACAAGGTCCTTTGTCTTTGACTGGAAAGCCTGAATAACCTGACCGCGTTCTGCATCTTTGATGCCCTGACGGATAACGTGCTTTGCTGTCTGTGCAGCAATTCTGCCGAATTTCATAGTGTCAAGCTCGATTTCAAGAGTTTCTCCTGCTTTTGCATCTGCACGGTACTCCTGTGCATCCTCAACGAGAATGTCTGTATCCCAGTCCTCAAGCTCTTCAACAATATTAAGGTGAATATAAACTCTCATTGTCTGTGCTTCAGGGTTGATATCACAAGCAACAACGTCTTTGTTGTTATAATCTTTTCTTACAGCTTTAACAATTGCTTCGCTGATTTTTTCATAAAGATATTCAGCCTGAATACCTTTTTCTTTTTCCATTAAAGCAACTGCCTCAAAAAATTCCTTATTCATTTTCCGTAAAACCTCCAAAATCATCCGCTTTTATCCAAGATGCTTCTTTTTTTAATATATTCATTTCAGTTTCTTCATCAACAGCAATTGTAATACTGTCATTGTCGTAGTCAATAAGAATACCCTTGTATTCTCTCTTGCCCTCAAATGCTTTGATAAGTCTGACTTGAATTTTTTCACCTAAATAACAATCGAAATGAAAATCACGTGATAATTCTCTTTCGATACCGGGGGATTGAACCTGCAAATTATATGCCTGCTCAATAGGGTCTGCCTCATCAAGAGGACCGTCAATTGCGTGGTGCATGTTAACGCAGTCGTCAATTCCTACACCGTCTTCTTTGTCAATAGTGATGCGAAGATACCATCTTGCACCTTCTTTAACGAATTTAACGTCCCAAAGAATAAGACCTAATTCGTCTGCAATGGGCTTGGCAATATCCCAAACCACAGAAGCTGTGTTCTTTTTCATAGAACCTCCTAAAAATATTAAATTGTCGTCGGAAAAACATCCGTATAAATTCAAGAGAGCGGGTCGCCCCACTCTCTGTCAACACGAATATTCTTACCGTAAAGAATAATACCATATAAATATAATAAAATCAAGTCTTTTTTACAAAATTACATACCATTATATATAATTCATAATTTCACACTTTGCGTTCTGCACTTTGCATTTTGCACTTTGCACTTTTTAAAGGTCATCTGCATCCTGCTCGGGAACAGCGGAGTCCTGCGGGTTACCGGTGTACCATCCGTTTGCATCAAATTGCTTGGCATTCTCTTCGCCATTCCATATTTCAGAGATTTCCTCGCTTAGTTTTTCTATCTTTTTTCTTGCTTCTTCCTTTTTCTTTTGCTTATTAAAAAACATTGTTGCACCTTCTGTATTTTGATATTTTTAATTATAGTATGATAAAACCGGATAAAACTATTCATTTACAATGGAAAGTGTCCAATATTTCCAAAACAGAGTAATTTTGTAAGAAAAATATTGACTTTTTATTTGATTTTCGTTATAATGAACGAGTAAATGAGGTCTTGTGCCTTAATTTTTGCAAAAATTAATTTACGAAAGGAAAATGTTTTCATGAAAAAGACTCTTGCAGTAGTTCTTGCATTAGCAATGGTTCTCGTAATGAGCGTTTCTGTTTTCGCAGCTGAAAAACCTGCAGATGCAGCAGATGCAGCAGCTTGGACAGCTTATTACACAGAATTACTTACAGATTCAGAAGCAGACCCGATTGACGTTGCTGCTGGAATCCTTGCTGACGTAAGAAACGGCGCGGTTGAACAAGAAGTTGCTCTTGAAGCTCTTGAAGCTGCAGCAATCGCTGTTGGTTCAGAAGCAGCAACAGCTACAGTTAACGCTGTTAAGGATTTCTTAGGAATTTCTGACGCTCCTGTTCTTCCGGACGTTCTCCCAGAGGACGACGCTTACACAGGTTGTCTTGCAAGTCTCGATAGCATTCTTGATTCTATCTTTAATGTAATCGGCGACCTTGCTGGTATGCTTTTCGGTGGAAGTGAATCATCCGATTATTGCTTCAAGACAACTGAACCTCCAACAACTGAAGAGAACCCACCACTTGGCGACAATTCACTTATCGCTATTAGTGCAGTAGCTCTCGTTGCTGGCGCAGCTCTTGTACTTACAAGAAAAAAGGACAAAGACGCTGAATAATTAATTGCATCAAAAAATGGACGGAAATCTTTAAGGTTTCCGTCTTTTTTTATTTTATAATCATTTTAACAAATTCAAATTTACCGAAGTAATATATTGAATTTTGAAATTCTATATTATATAATTATGGTATTAAAAACGGAGGGATTATTATGAAAAAACTTATTTCGTTAGTACTTTGTGCGGTTCTTTTATTCGCACCTTGCTTGGGTGTTGTAGGTTTTGCTGCAGAAGCAGGCGGTGATTATGTGATTATTTCACCTTACAGCGATGTAATCTGGGAAGGCGAAGACGCATGGGGTGCTTATAAAGGCTCACTTCATTCTCACTCAACTTATAGTGATGCAGAGGTTGACCTCGCAACTATGGTTAAGGAATACTACAATCAGGATTATGACTTTTTAGCAAACTCTGACCACGGTGTCACCGGTGTTGAATGGAACAGAGAGCAACCTAAACTTTTGCTTTATTCTTATCAGAAACTTTTAGGTTACCCTGTTGAACATCTTACAGACGAAGAATTTGAAGCTATCACAACAGGTACATATCCGGGTGCGGACGGTACTGCTCGTGGCAGACACATGACTTGTGTTGTTGGTGCAAACGAGCTTAACAACCTTACACTTACAAAGAGTCACGTTAATGCGTTTTTCCTCCCGGAGGGTGTTGGTAACGGCTTTGGCGGTACAGAAAATGGCTACGAAAAGGCAATTAAATTTACAGAAGAGAATGGCGGACTTTCACTTATCAACCATCCCGGTGACTGGCTTGAAAGCATCAACGATATCTCACAGGTAAGCGACCCTGAAAATGTAAAATTTTTTGGCGACCTTCTTCTTAAATATGATAGCTGTATCGGTATTGAGGTTTTCAACGAGGTTAACTCTGTTACAACCTATGACAGAATCCTTTGGGATAACCTTCTGATGCACACACTTCCTTACGGCAAAACAGTTCACGGATTCAGTAATACTGATGCCCATACAATAGAAAACATTGACAGTTCATTCAACATCTTTATGATGGAAGAAAACAATGTTGAGAATATTAAGGAAACAATGCAGACAGGTGCATCCTTTATGGTTACAAGATGTCTTCGCAAGGGCAACGATGTTATTGGCCCTGCAGAAGGCTTTGACGTAAGAAATTCAGGTCTTCCGTATCCTGTTTTCACAAAGGTTGCAGTTGACGGACATAAGATTACGGTGGATGCTGAAAATGCACATACAGTTCAGTTTATTGCTGATGGAAAAGTTATTTACAGTGGTGCAATCAATTCAGGTAGCGTAACTCTTAACCTTGATAAAATTGACGGAGCAGAAAACTTCCAGTATGTAAGAGCAGAAGTTTTTGGTGAAGGCGGACTTTGCCTTACACAGGCACTCATCATTGATGATGGTGGGGAAACTGAAGATTTTGAAACACCAAAGGGAATTATTCCATTCTTAAAGAAGGTTCTTTTCACACTCAAGAGTTCAAGAATCTGGACAATTATCGTTGAACTTTACAGAATGTTATAATTGAAATAACAATTAAAAAAGGCGGGGATTTAATCCTCGCCTTAATTTGTACTTTGTACTAAAAAAGACGGTCGGTGACCGTCTTTTCTTTATGTTTATTCTTCTTCAACCTTTGCTTCAGCAATAACCTTTTCAACGATATTCTGCGGAGCCTGTTCGTAGCGAGTGAACTCAAATGAGAATGAGCCACGTCCTGCTGTTACTGAACGGAGAACTGTTGTAAAGTCACCCATTTCTGCCATTGGAACTTCTGCTGTAAGCTCCTGCATTCTTGGTTCATCAGCAGGTCCCATACCGAGAACTCTACCGCGACGTTTTGTGATATCGCCCATAATATCACCGAGGTTATCATCAGGCATACGAGCAACGAGTGTGCCGACAGGTTCAAGAATTGTTGGGTCAGCCTTTGGAATACCTGCCTTGTATGCAAGAGAAGCAGCCATCTTGAACGCCATTTCTGATGAGTCAACAGGGTGGTAAGAACCATCATAAAGAGTAGCTTTAACGCCTACCATTGGGTAACCTGCGAGAACGCCTTTAAGAACGCAACCACGAAGACCTTTTTCAACTGCAGGGAAGAAGTTCTTTGGAACTGCACCGCCGAAAACTTCTTCTGCGAAAATAAGCTCGTCGCTGTCGCAAGGCTCAAAGCGGATATGTACGTCACCGAACTGACCGTGACCACCTGACTGTTTCTTATGTTTACCCTGTGCTTCAGCAGATTTTCTGATTGTTTCTCTGTAAGCAACCTTTGGAACACTGAGGTCAACCTCTACGCCAAATTTATTCTTAAGTTTAGAAACGATAACGTCAAGATGCTGTTCGCCAAGACCTGAAAGAACCTGTTCTTTTGTTTCCTTGTTGATTGTGAAGGAGATTGATGGGTCTTCTTCCATAAGTCTGAAAAGCCCCTGTGCTACCTTTTCTTCTTCACCCTTTTTACGAACATTAACTGCCATTGAAAGACAAGGATTTGGAGCATCAACACCTTGGAGAATTACAATATTCTTTGCATCGCAGAGTGTGTCACCTGTCTTAACACCTGCAAGTTTTGTAACAACACCGATATCTCCGGCAATAATCTCTTTTGCATCTTCCTGTTTGCCACCCTTAACAGTAACAAATTTACCCATCTTCTCAATCTCGCCTGTGCGAACATTGTAAGCCTGAGTATCAGCAGAAAGTTTACCTGAAACAACTTTGAAGAAAGACATTTTACCAACGAATGGGTCAGCAACTGTCTTGAAGCAAACTGCTGCAAGAGGTCCGTTGATGTCACAAGGAAGAATAACATCTTCACCTGCTTCGTTCTTTGCTGTTTCGCCTGCATAACCGTAAGCACCCGGAACTGACCAAGCAAGGTTGTAAAGAAGTTGGTCAACACCTGCACCTGTAAGACCTGCAACTGCATAAACAGGGTAGATTGAACCGTCAAAAATACCTGTGCAAAGACCTTTAAGGATTTCGTCAGGAGTAAATGTTTCACCCTCGAAGAATTTTTCCATAAGTTCGTCGTCAGTTGTAGCAACTGCTTCCATAAATGCTGCTGTCATTTCTTCAATAACAGGGTCGTTAGGCATTGGGACTTTTGTTGCCTTACCTTCTGCATCATATTCATAAGCCATACCTGTCATAAGGTTAACATATGATTTTGTGATGTTCCCTTCCATATAAGGAATGATTGTTGGGCAGAGTTTGTTACCGTAAACTTCTTTTAAAGCCTCAAAAGTCTTGTAGAAACTTCTGTGGTCAGAGTCAGTTTTTGTAATAGCAAAGAATTTTGCAAGACCACGTTTCTCAGCAGCCTTGAATGCCTTTTCTGTACCAACGTCAACGCCTGAACCTGCGCTTGTAACGATAAGCACTGCTTCTGCTGCACGAACTGCCTCTGCACTGCCGTTCTCAAAGTCAAAAAGACCGGGAGCGTCAATAATATTTAACTTTGTGTTATCCCATTCAATAGCAGCCATTGCTGATGAAACTGATGACTTTCTTCTTTTTTCTTCTGCGTCAAAGTCGAGAACAGTATTTCCGTCTGCAACCTTACCAAGTCTGTCAGTAGCACCTGCTAAATAAAGCATTGCTTCACAAAGAGTAGTTTTTCCTTTTCCGCCGTGACCTAACACAGCAATATTTCTGATGTTATTTGAGGTATAAGCTTTCATAAAGCGTGCCTCCCTTTCCTAAGTATGCCTTTTATGTGAAAAATATATAGAATTTTTCAGCACGTTAAAGGAATTATAGCATAATTGCCTAAACAATGCAACTATGTTTTACAAGTTTTTTTATATATTTATAAATATGTATATTACCCTTTTCTGTTGATTTTTCATTGAGATAATTGTATAATCAATATATATACGGTTTTTAGGAGTGGCTTAATATGTTTCCACCAATTATTGAATTTTTAAAGGATAAAAAAGTGCTTATTCTCGGCTTTGGCAGAGAGGGCAGAAGCACATACAATTATATAAGAAAGTATCTTCCCGAAAAGTTACTTGCAATCGGTGACGGCAGAGAACAAAAAATCGACGATAACAATGTTGAGTATTACTGTGGTGAGGATTATCTTTCACATATCGGCAAGTTCGATGTTGTTATGAAAAGTCCCGGTATTTCTTTCGTAAATGTGGACGTTCCCGAAAATACTTATGTAACTTGTCAGACAGATTTATTTTTAAAATATGCACCTTGTAAGAAAATCGGTGTGACAGGCTCAAAGGGTAAAACAACAACCTCAACACTTACCTACAAAATGCTTTGTGCAGGTGGTGTGGATTGTGAACTTATGGGCAATATGGGACTTCCTGTGCTGGATTACATTGAAGAAATGACGGATGATAAAATTGCAGTTATTGAAATGTCTTCACATCAGCTTGAGTTTACAAGAAATTCCCCCGATGTTTCAATTCTTACAAATATCTATGAGGAACATCTTGAACACTATAAGGGCGGAATGACAGGATATGTCAATGCAAAACTCAATATCGTAAGACATCAAAATGAAAATAATATCTTTATATATAACGGCACTCAAGGACTTAATCCGTATCTTGATTTGGATACAGTAAAATCAAACGCAATTGCAGTTAAAAAGGATGATTCTCTTCCCTTTGAAATTGATAATATTCACCTAGCAGGTGAACACAACCGCCACGATGTGCTTTATGCCTTTACTGCCGCATCAAAATTTGGCATAACAGCTGAAAATGCAAAAAAAGCTATTGACGACTTTGAAGGTATTGAGCATAGAATGGAAAATATTGGTATATATAGTAGTATAACATTTTATAACGATTGTATTGCCACAATTCCACATGCTGTTATGTGTGCGGTTAATGCAATTAAGGCAAATACTCTTATTATCGGCGGTAAGGACAGGGGAATTGACTACACAGATTTCGCAGTTGACCTTGAAAACAGCAATCTCGAAGTTGTTATCGGCACAAAGACCACAGGTCATAAGATTATTGATATGATGATTGCAAACGGTACAAAGAAAAATCTTATTAAAGCCGAAAATCTTGAAGAGGCAGTAAAATCTGCTTACGAAAACACAAAAAAAGACGGTGTTTGCATTTTGTCCCCTGCTGCATCAAGCTATAACGAGTATAAAAACTTTGAGGAAAAGGGCAGACATTATAAAGAACTTGTTAAGAAATACGGAGTGTGAATTTATGGATTTAACAGAAAAGCAAATAAGCTATAAATATGAGTTTCAGGGTAAAATTGTAAATCTTCGTGTTGATGATGCTCTTCTTCCAAACGGCACAACTGCAAAAAGAGAAATTGTTGAGCATAACGGCGGTGTTTGCGTAGCACCACTTGATAATGAATATAATCTCTATTTTGTAAAGCAATTCCGTTATCCATATATGGAAATCGTTACGGAATTACCTGCAGGCAAACTTGAAAAAGGCGAAGACCCGTTTGAGGCAGGAAAAAGAGAGTTAAAAGAAGAAACAGGCGCAGTTGCGAATAAATATATGAGTTTAGGAAAACTCTATCCCACACCCGGTTATTGTGGCGAAATAATTCATATGTATCTTGCAACGGACCTCGAATTCGGTGAACAAAATCCTGACGAAGACGAATTTTTGGAGGTTTATAAAATTCCACTGGCAGAAGCAGTACGAATGGTAATGAACGGAGAACTGCCTGACAGTAAAACACAGACAATGATTCTGAAAATCAATCAACTTAAAAACGAGGGTAAAATATGAAAATAGTTCTTGCATCAAAATCTCCCAGAAGAAGTGAAATTCTGAAAAACGCAGGGATTGATTTTACAGTTCGTGTTGCAGATGCGGACGAAACCATCCCCGATGGTACAAAGCCTCAGGATGCGGTTGTTTTTCTTGCTGCAAGAAAGGCTATGGCGGTTGAAAGAGCAGAGGATGAATTAGTTCTTGGTGCAGATACGGTTGTTGTTCTTGACAATAAGGTTTTAGGCAAACCGAAAGACAGGGAAGATGCCTACAATATGCTTCGCAGTCTTTCAGGCAGAGTTCATTCCGTTTTTACAGGTGTATGTGCAATAGGAAATGGTGTTTCCATAACCTTCGCAGAAGAGACGAAGGTGGAATTTCTTCCGCTTACCGATAAAGAAATATATAACTATATAGATTCGAATGAACCATACGACAAAGCCGGTGCTTACGGTATTCAGGGACTTGCTTCAAAATTTGTCCGTGGTATAGAGGGGGACTATTTCAATGTCGTTGGTTTGCCCATAAGCAGAATTTATGAAAAGATTTTTACAAAACTGTAAAATATCCATTGACATTTTAAATTTTTTGTAGTAAATTTAAGTGTGTGTATGTTACATATAACATGAAAGGGGAGCCCTATTATGGCTAAAAAGATTTTAACACCCGAAGAAGTAAAGGCTAAAATTGAGAAAAAAGAAGCTAAAAACAAATTATTCTTCGGCACATTCACAAAGGCATTGGCAGTATTCCTTGCTATCGTAGTTGCTTATTCACTTGTTTCAATCAGTTTCACACTTCCTTCAATGGTTCTTGGTGGCGGTGCTGGTAATGCAGGTGCAGCAAACAGCGGTGCTACACAGGAAAATGGTACAGTTCAGGAAGATACATTGATTCAGGGTGGCGACAGTGAAATTACTGACTCTGAAGGTAACGTAATGACTCAGGCTGACGTTATCAACTACATCAATGACATAACAGCTAAGGCAGCTAAAGGTAATTACAAATGGGCAAGAAAGTCTTGGTACACAAGTCCTCTTGACGTAGGTAGCGCAACATCTACTCTTAACAGAATTATTCAGATGGTTGATAAGAACGCATCTCTTGACTCTGTTGTTGGCGGATTCCTTGCAATTTCAGGTAAGGAAAGCGACCCTGCATGGGAAGCAGACGTTAAGGGCGGACAGCTTCCGTCAGGCACAAAGATGAACAACGAGAAGTTCCTCTTCAAGGGCTTTACACTTACAGAAGCTGACGTTAAGGCTATGAGCGTTGACGGCAATACATATATGTTCCAGCTTAATGGTTGTAAGAGTCCACAAAAGGACGGTTCAAATGCTCTTAACCGTGTAACAAACGACTTCATCACAAAGGACGAAGTTGCAAAGGGTGTTGCAGACGGACTTGGTTCACTTTCAAATATGATTACAATCAACTCTCTTGACGTTGACTACACAGCAATTCTTGTAGAACTTGTTGTTGAAAATGACGCACTTAAGAGTGCTACAATTTCTTATGATATGACAGTTAACTCTCTTAAACTCAAAGCAGGTTTTGACATTGAGGGTAAGGGTGCAGGCAAGATGACTGTAACTTATACATTTGCTTAATTTTTGAAAGGAGAACTTAAATATGGCAAAACAGAAGAAGCCTTTAAGCCCTGAACAGGCAGAAATTAAGGCAATGAAAAAAGAGAAAAATTCAAAGGGTTGGACAAAATTCTGGGCAATCCTTCTCGCATTAGTTCTTGCAGCAGGTACATTTGTAGTTGGCCAGACAGTTGCTAAAAAAGCAGTTGAAGCAGCAGGCGCAAATGCCGGTGCAGCAGGCGGACAGGCACAGGGCGGTGCATCAACAGACGAACAGTTAAACGCAAATGACGAAAACCTTCTTGGTGGCGAGGAGCTTCCTGAAGGCGAACAGCCAGGTGAAGAAGGCGGCGTAGCTTTCACAAAAGACAATGCTCATGAAATGTTCAACACATGGACTGCAGCAGCTGCAAAGTCAAGCTATAAGTTCACACGTGTTTGTGCTTACACTCCTGACGGTGCTATCGACGTTGGTAACGCAACAGATACACTTAACGGCGTTATTCAGACAATTGACAAAAACGCATCACTCAGCACAGTTGTTGGCGGATTCCTCGGAATCGGTAACAGAGAAGGCGACGTTAAGAACGGTCAAATTCCTGAGGGTATGAATGAACAGTATGCTCTTAAAGCAATGCAGCTTACAGCAGCAGACATTAAGGCAGCAGCTAAGAGTGGTAACACTTACAAGGTACAGCTTAATGCTTGTGCTAACCCAAAGAAAGACAATTCTAACGCACTCAGCCGTGCAACAAATGACTTCTTTACACATGAAGAAGTTGTTAAGGGAATTTCAGACCTTACAAATTTGATTAAGGTTACATCAACAGACGTTCAGTACACATCAATTCTCCTTACAGCAACAGTTGAAGGCGACAAGATGACAAGTCTTGAAATTTCTTACACATTTGCTGCAACAATGAACCTTAAAGTTGGTTTTGCTATCTCCGGTAACGGTAAAGCTACAAACAAGATTACTTACACAATTGCATAATTTTGTTTGACACAACAAAAATTTACGGCACTATCGAAAGATGGTGCCGTTTTTTCTTGCTCATTATTCACAAATAAATTGAATATAATTCGGTAAAGTGCGTTATTGTAATAATCCTTCTTTTATTGTATAATCATTATGTATATCTGACAGAAAGTCGGGAGGAAGAATTATGAAAGTATATGAAATTAAGGAAATTCTTGACGCAGAGGTTATTTGCGGAGAGGAATATATGGACCGTGACGTCTTCACAGCTTGCGGAAGCGATATGATGAGTGACGTACTGGCATACGTAAAGGAACAGGCAGTGCTTCTTTCAGGTCTTGTAAATCCACAGGTAGTGAGAACTGCTGAAATGATGGATATGCAATGTATCGTCTTTGTTCGTGGTAAACAGCCTGACCAGGGTATTATTGATTTGGCAAAGGACCGTGACATTGTCCTTATGTCCACAAAACAAGCTATGTTCGCTTCCTGTGGAATGCTTTATGAAAAAGGCCTCAGAGGAGGCGCTATGAAATGAGCAATTTAACTCTTCATTTTGATGTTCCCGGTGATGATTTTACCCGTGCCGGAGAGGCGTCAGGAAAAGTGAAAAAGACCTTAAAGGATTTAGGTTTTAATCCTGAGGTTGTAAGAAAATGTGTAATTGCTCTTTACGAAGCAGAAATTAACCTTGTTATTCATGCAGGTGGCGGAGAGATTGACGTGGAAATTTCTCCTGAATGTGTTAGTATGGTACTTGCTGACAAGGGACCGGGTATTCCCGACGTGGAACTTGCTATGAAGGAAGGATATTCAACTGCACCCGATAATGTTCGTTCTCTGGGCTTTGGTGCAGGTATGGGACTTCCGAATATCAAAAAATACACCGACGAAATGAAAATTGATTCAACTGTCGGTGTTGGCACAACAATGTACCTAAAGGTAATCACCTCATAAATTTTAGGCATAAGTATTGGCGAGAAATTTTTTGCCGTTCCGTCCCAAAATTCTTTCGCCAATACTCATACCACGATTTATTCAGCGATTACAAAAAATTGTTTTCAGTAAGTGATTGGAGTAACAGAAATGAACGAAACTTATTTCCATTCCGTGCGACTTGATGCGGAAAAGTGTAAGGGCTGTGTAAGATGTCTTAAGCGTTGCCCAACAAATGCTATCCGTGTTCGTGACGGAAAGGCATATATTCTTTCAGACCGTTGTATTGACTGTGGCGAATGTATAAGAATTTGTCCTCATCACGCAAAGTATGCTGAAAAATATTCTCTTAATGAAATTCTTGAATATAAATACAGAATTGCTGTACCTGCACCATCCTTATATGGTCAGTTCAATAATCTTGACGACCCGAACTATGTGTTGACGGGTCTTAAAAGATTGGGATTTGATGACGTTTTTGAGGTTTCCAAGGGTGCGGAATTAGTCAGCGAGGCAACAAGGCTGATTCTTTCAATGAATAAAACCAAAAAGCCTTTGATTTCTTCCGCCTGTCCGGCTATTGTCAGGCTTATAAGAGTTCGTTTCCCAAATCTTATTGAGAATGTTCTCGACCTTAATGCCCCAATGGAAGAGGCTGCACGACTTGCTCGTATAAAAGCACGTGAGGAAACCGGCCTTTCTGACGAAGAAATAGGTGTTTTCTTCATAACTCCGTGTACCGCAAAGATTTCATCAATCAAGCAACCGATTTGCAATGGCAAATCAAATATCAACGGGGTTCTTGCTATCAAGGATATTTACCCTGTACTTGTTCAGCAGATGGATAAAATCATTGAACTTGAGGATTTAAGCGATTCGGGACTTATCGGCGTTGGTTGGGCTTCATCCGGCGGTGAGTCTGCTGCACTTCTTAAAGAAAGATATCTTGCAGCGGATGGTATTGAAAACGTCATCAAGGTTCTTGAGGAGTTAGAGGATGAAAAGCTTAACGACCTTGAATTTATTGAACTTAATGCTTGTTCAGGCGGATGTGTCGGAGGACCCTTGACTGTTGAAAATCCTTTTGTCGCAAAAGCCAGATTGCAAAGACTCCGTAAATATATGCCTGTTTCTTGCAATCACCTTGAATACGATTCCGTTCCAAGGGAGATGTACTGGCAAAAACCACTTGAGGCAGCACCTTGGAAACTTGCAGACAATGTTTTCGAGGCTATGCAGAAAATGACGGAAATCAAGGAGCTTGAAAGCACTTTGCCGGGACTTGACTGCGGAATGTGCGGTTCACCGTCCTGTCATTGCTTTGCAGAGGATGTTGTGAGAGGTGCAGCGGACAGACACGACTGTATCTTTGCCATGAGAAACAGAGAAGGTGCGGAAAACTTTATTCCAAAGCCGTTCCGTACTGAAAATAAAGAGGAAAAATAATGATTATAAGAGAAATTTGTGAAAAATTAGAACTTAAAACGCTTGTGCAAGGCGACCTTGACCGAGAGATTACAGGTGGTTACTGCGGTGACCTGTTAAGCTGGGTTATGGGCAGAGCACAGGCAGGGGACTGCTGGTTTACAGTAATGGGTAATATCAATGCAATTGCGGTTTCCGTCCTTGCCGATTGTGCTTGTATAGTTCTTTGTGAAAATGCAACCCTTGATGATGATGCAAAGGCACGTGCGGAGATGCAGGGTGTCTGTGTACTCTCATCAGAAGAAAATGCCTTTGTACTTGCGAATAAGCTTGGTGAAATAATATGAAATTAAAGTATGATTTTCATCTGCATTCGTGCTTGTCCCCTTGTGGCGATAACGATATGACTCCATATAATCTTGTAAATATGGCAAAGCTTATGGGTTACGACATTATTGCCCTTACAGACCACAATTCCTGTCTTAATTGTCCTGCTGCAATAAAAGCAGGCGAGGAGGCGGGTATTACGGTTGTGCCCGGAATGGAGCTTTGCACGTCAGAAGAAATTCATACTGTTTGTCTTTTCCCAACTCTCGAAAAAGCCTTGGAATTTTCGAAATACGTAAAAAGTACAATGCCACTTGTCAAAAATGATGAGAGTATTTTTGGCAATCAGTACATAATGGACCACCTTGACGGGATTTTAGGAAATGAAGAAATCCTTTTAACAACCGCATCAGGCATAAGCATAGATGATGTAGTCAACGAGGTTTCCCGATTTGATGGTGTTGTTTTCCCTGCACATTTAGACAGAGCATCCTATTCCGTACTTTCTGTTTTGGGCTTTATGTATCCCGAAATGAAGTTTAAGGTTGCAGAGTTTACCCATAAGGCATACATTCCTCAATATGAAGAAAAGCATGAACTTTTAAAGGGTATGAAGCATCTTCGTAATTCCGATGCCCATTATCTTGAAAATATGGTTGAGCCAAGTGTGGAGATAGACATTCCCCAATGCACCGCACAGGCAGTGATAGATTACTTAAAAAATTAACAATATATGGTATGGCAGGTAAATATTGTACCTGCCATATTGCATTTTAGACAAAAATCAACTTTATTTTTCGTAGTATTGATTATTGAAAAAATATATTGTAAATGATACAATGTAATTAGATTAATGTGGAAAGTGGGGAATAATATGAAGAAACTTTTAGCGGTAATTTTGGCAGTGCTTTTAATTGTCACAACATTACCTATGGTATATGCTGAGGGAAATGAAGGTGCTTTTGGTTCAAAGCATACCTGGGCATACGACAGTGACACTAAAACTCTTACCATCAGCGGTGAGGGGGATATGGGTAATTTCTATAATATGTATAACCCTCCTTGGAGTGCCTTTGAGGGCCAGATGAAAACCCTTGTTATCAGTGACGGTGTAACTAATGTTGGCGAGTATCTTTTCTATAACAGCAATTTAGAAAAGGTTATTTTGGGTAAAGATGTTAAAACAATCGGCGAATATGCCTTTGCACAGTCCTCATATCTTAACACAGTTGAGCTTGGTGCAGGATTAGAGTCAATTGAAAAATCCGCTTTTGGTAGCTGTGGTTCATTGGTGGAAATTTCCCTGCCTGACAATTTAAAAACAATCGGCGTTCGTGCTTTCGCAGGAACAAAGCTTGAAAGCATAGAAATTCCTGACAGCGTAACAAAGCTAAGCGAGGGTGCTTTTACAAATCTTCCTCTTAAATCGGTAAAAATTGGTGACGGTGTTCAGAAAATTGAGAAGGAAGCATTTTACTACTGTGCTGAAATGGAAACTCTTGAGTTAGGGAACAGTGTTGAAGCCATTTGCGAAGGTGCATTTTTCAATTGCTCATCCCTTGAGAATCTTGTTTTGCCTGAAGGCATAAAAACCATTGAAAAAGAAGCCTTCCGTCAGTGCGGAAAGCTTAGTGATATTGCTTTCCCCGACAGCCTTACAGTTATCGGACAAGCTGCATTCAGTGAATGTGATTCTTTTGTAAATCTTAAAATCGGCAATGGCATCGAATCTATCGGTATGTCCGCATTTTACGGATGTGTCGCTCTTGAAACGGTTGAAATTTCTGCAAGTGTAGAGACAATTGGCGACAGTGCATTTTCTTATTGCAATTCAATTAAGGAATTTAAGGTTGCGAGTGCAAATAAGGATTTTTCATCCGTTGACGGTGTTCTTTATAACAAAGAAGCAACTCATCTCTTAAAATATCCCAACGGAAAAGAAAATGTGATTTTTGAAATTCCCGATGGTGTACAGGTTATTGGCACGGAATCATTTGAGGGTAGTCAGCTAAGACGTGTTATTATTCCTAAAACCGTAACATCAATTTATGGCAGTGCATTTAAAGATAATAACAACCTTGACAGCGTTGTTATTCCTGAAAGTGTGTCCTATATGAATGGTGGGGTTTTCCGTGATTGTACGTCCCTTACAAATATTACAATCCCAAAATCCATAAAAAGAATTTATGCTTACACTTTTACAGGATGTTATAACCTCAAGACAGTTAATTATACCGGTAGTCAGACACAATGGGAAAATATCACTATTGAACATTCAAATGACGAACTTTACTCTGCAGAGAAAAAATATAACGTTAAGGCTCATTCTCACTCATACGAAGAAGAAGTTTTAAAAGAAGCAAGCTGTACTGAAACAGGAACAGTATTGTACAAATGCACCTGTGGCGATGTGTTTACTGTAATTACTCCTTTGATAAGTCACGAATTTGGTGAGTGGGAAATTATTACAGAGCCAACCACCGAAGCAGAGGGTGAGAGAATCCGTAAGTGTAAACATTGTGAGGAAACTGAAAGAGAAGTCCTTGAAAAATTGCCGGCAGTGGTTATAGGTGATGTTGACGGAAATGGATTTGTTTCTTCAGTAGATGCACGCTGGACATTGCAGATTGTGGCGGAATTAAGAGTTCCCGATGAAAGACAACTGGTAGCTGCAGATGCTAATAGGGATGGGTACATCTCCTCGGTAGATGCTCGTTGGATTTTACAATGTGCAGCGGAATTAAGAGAATTATAATTATATAACGGCTATTGCAATTGCAGTAGCCGTTATTTTTATACCGTTATTTCATTTCCAAGATATTTAATGGGAGAAACATTTTTACCGTCCCTGTACATTTCAAAATGCAGATGTACTCCGTCCGATTTTTCAATTGGAATTTCTCCAAGAACACCGATTTTCTCATTTGATTTGACTTCCTCGTTAAGTTCAGGAATACTGTCCTTGTCAAGTCCGCAATATTTTGCGGTAAAGCCGTTACCGTGGTCGATAATAACCGTCGTTCCCCATAACTCGTGATGAACAATATCTATGACGAAGCCGTCATAAATTGCAAAAACATCTTCCCCCTTTTCACCGGAAATATCAATGGCATTGTGTGTCCGCCAATCGTCAGTTGTGGTATTTCTGACAATCTCTCCGTTGGAATATGCTTTGATTATTCTGTTTTTCAGCGGAAATTCAAATATGATACTTGTAACTTGCGGAGCTGTTACACCCTCACGTTCATCAGGTACATTTGTAACAGGAATGTTTACCTCAATTTCCTCTGTTACCTCTGTTTGCGGATTTGTTGTCGGGTCAGCGACAGGCGGAGTCTTTTCCTTGTTGGAAATCCAAAGGGATAACAAGAGCACGATACAAAGTAATAGTGCCCCTGCAGAGTATAACCATTGTCTGACTTTTGTGTTTTTCTTTATGCTCATAAAAACACCTCCGCCTATATTGTGGACAAAGGTGGAAATTTTTATACAATTACTTGTTACATAAAAAGGAAAAACGGACGGTTGCGGTTCCGTCCGTTTTCCGGGCATTACTGCCCTGAGGGGTTGTTTGAGGATGGGGTATGTGTACTCTTTGTGAGTACAGTTAAATAATAACCTATAAATATTAAAAAACAGTGAACATTATTTTAATATTCAAATAATTAAGTGTGAACGATGTGTTTATTTTGGGAAAATTAAAAAAATTAAGAAAAATAACGAACAAATGTTTACTTTTTAAAAAATATATGTTAGAATATAGAAAAAAGTATGGTTTTTTATATAAATTTTAAGTTTAGGAGTAGTTTTTATGCGTCCAATTACAGATACTCAACAAAAAATCTATGAGTTTTTATGTGAACGTTCTCAGTGCGGTGTTCCGCCATCAGTCCGTGAAATTGGCTCTGCCGTGGGACTTCGTTCTACATCTTCCGTTCAGGCAAATCTTGATGCTTTGGAGGAGGCCGGGTATATTGAACGTGACCCTATGTTAAAGCGTTCAATCCGTGTTCTTGGTCAGGCTGAGAATGTGACAAGTGTTCCGCTCTTGGGTACTGTTACCGCAGGTATGCCTATTTTGGCTGTTGAGCAGATTGAGGGCTATATTCCGTATAATGGCAGAGTTTCCCGTGATAAGTCCCTTTTTGCACTTAAGGTTCGTGGTGAAAGTATGCTCTGGGCGGGTATTCTTGATGGTGACGTGGTAATCTGCGAGAAAACACCTTATGCTTCAAACGGCGAAATCGTTGTTGCTATGATTGAGGATGAGGCAACTGTTAAACGCTTCTATAAGGAAAACGGTCATTTCCGTCTTCAACCTGAAAATGATGCTTTTGAACCGATTATTACAAATGAGGTAATTATTCTTGGTAAGGTAGTTGCACTTTACAGATATTATTGATTTTTTGTGAGACAGACATATCAAAAAAGGGAGTTGATTTTCAACTCCCTTTTGACATATATTGTACTAATTCTTTCCTTTTAAACTACTACCCAGTACGTCGGATGTTTCCGAAATGGTAATAAAAGCATTTGGGTCAATTGCTGAAACAATCATTTTAAGCTTTGCAATCTGAAAACGGTTTACGACAAAATAAATAACTGAACGTGATTTTTGTGAGTAATATCCCGTTGCGTGAATTTGAGTTACACCATAGCCAAAATTATGGCTCAGGGCATCACAAACCTCTTCCTCTTTTTCAGTAACAATCATAACGGATTTAGCCTTATCAAGACCCTCAACAATGAAGTCGACAGATTTGATGCCAACTGCGTAGGTGATGATTGAGTAAAGAGGTAATTCCCAACTTCTGAAAATAATACCAATCAGAACATAAAGTATTACGTTATATATCATGACAAATGTGCCGACGGTCATATTGAGCTTTTTGGAGAAAATAACGGCCATAACCTCAACACCATCAATAGCACCGCCATAGCGGATGGTAAGACCACTGCCAACACCTGAAATAAGACCGCCGAATATTGCACAAAGTACTAAATCCGTACCTGCAAAGGGGGAGGATGTTGAAACATCCACAGGAAGAATATCGGTGATGACATAGGATGAAAGGGAATATATCAATACCGTCCATACGGAATAAACTGTAAACTGTATACCTTGCTTTTTCAGTCCGAAAAGAAAAAGAGGAATGTTGATTACAATAAGGAAAAAGGAAAGAGTGAATTTTTCAGGAGTAATCTGCCACAAAAGCATTGATGTTCCCGAAACACCGCTGTCATACAGATTCACCGGTGCCAAAAACATAGTAACACCGATGGAGTTTATAATACCGGCAAAAAACAGAATAAAAAAGTTCTTGAATTTTAAGCTTTTTAATTCGGCAATTGCCTTTTCTTTGATTTTTTGTAGCTTGTTTTTCATTGTTTACCTCCGGGGTATATATCTGCCGACAATTATACCATTTAACCAAAATAATTGCAAATTCTCATTGACTTTATTGCTTTAACGTGGTAAAATTTTCCACGGTGATGACATTGACGAAGCAGAACACTTATAAAGCAGCCTATAAAGCTGCATTTCCTCATACAATACCCGTAATGACAGGCTACCTTTTCATAGGTATAGCCTTTGGTGTTATGTTTGCAGATAAGGGATATAATTTTATTTGGGCAGGACTTATGAGTCTGCTTGTGTATGCAGGGTCAGGTCAGTATCTTGCGGTTAATTTCTTTGACCCGTCAGTAAGCCTTTTGCAGGTTGTATTCCTTACCTTTATGGTGAATGTCCGTCATATTTTTTATGGACTTTCTTTGCTTGATAAATTCAAGGCTTCAGGTAAGAAAAAGCCATATATGATTTTTTCACTTACAGACGAAACATATTCCCTTTATTTTCTCACCAAAACACCACCTGATGTTGATGAGGGAAAGTTCTTATTTGCTCTTGCAACACTTGACCAGTCCTATTGGATTGTCGGCTCTGTAATCGGTGCTGTTGCCGGTACGCTTATTCCCTTTGATTCAACGGGAATTGATTTTGCCATGACGGCATTATTTATTGTGATTTTTGTTGAACAATGGCTTGAAAGGAAAAATCGTTTCCCTGCAATGGTCGGAATTATAGCAAGCCTTATCTGTCTTCTTGTTTTTGGTAAAGACAGCTTTATACTGCCGTCGATGATTGTGATTATGATTATACTTCTCTCTAATCACAGAATTGAGGAAGAGAAGATTAAAGCCGAGGGGGTTGAAAAGAATGAGTAACCTTCCTGTTTCATTCTGGCGTTCGGTTGCAATAATTTTGCTGGTTGCCGTTACAACCCTTGCCACCCGTGCAATTCCGTTTATTCTTTTTCCCGAGGGTAAAAAAATTCCTAAGGCAGTAGAGTATTTAGGAAAGGTTCTGCCACCGGCGGTTATAGGTATGCTTGTAGTGTATTGCTTCAAGTCGGTTAATCCTGTATCTTTTCCATTCGGACTTCCTGAATTTATTGCAGGTGCGGTTGTGGTGATACTTCATTTGTGGAAAAGAAATAACCTGTTAAGTATAGGCGCAGGAACAATTCTTTATATGCTGCTTGTCCAGAATATCTTTGTATAATATGTATATTTAATTCTTGATGGAGGCTTTTTCCTCCATCTTTTTTTGTCTGTTTTTACCTAATTTAATGTATATATAATAGTATAGTGAAACAGAGGAATATTTTGCTGTTTATGTGCGTAAAATATGTAACGAAATGTAATAATTTATAATAATTTTGTAACCGTTTTGTAATAATTTAGGTTTTTTTTAAAAATCATACAAAAAAATAAAATTATCAATTCCAAAAAACACAAGATATTGTGGTCATAGAGGGAGGTTTTGGATATTAAGTCAAAAAACGACTTGTCATTTTGTCTAAAATACACAAAAAACATTTTTGAAAAAATTTGACTTTTATGGTCGATATGAATATAATCTTCAAGGTCACAAAGCGAGAATAACGGTTGTAGTTTAAGCGGGTTTTAAATCTTTCTTTTCCAAGATAAGATTAAAACAAGCCCCTTGATATGTGTTAAGGGTTAATACAGCTTATTAAAGGAGCAGAATGATGAATAAAAGAAATAATAAGTGTGCAAAAGGTACAGCTCGTCGTGTAACATTACGTGTTTCTGTAATTTCGGTTGTTTTGGCCGTTCTTATATGTGCAAGCTCAGTATTCTTTGCCGCTGGTGAGACCTATTTAGTAGAAATCTACGACGGCTCACAGGTAACGAGAGTTCAGACTTCGGAAATAGAAGCAGAAAAGGTAGTTGCCGAAGTAGGAATAAAGATGTCAGCAAACGACAAGCTTATTCTTAACCACTTTAAACCCGGTTCAGATAGCAGAATTATCATTTGCCGTGAAATTAACGGAGTAATGGTTTTCCCGGTTAGTGCACAGCACGATGCTATGTTTGCGGGTACAATAGCAGAGTTAATTGAGAACCACGACGTGGTGCTTGAGGACGGAGCTTTTTCAGATGTCAACACAAACGCTGTTGTGACAAACAATCCCGATATAGTAGTCCGTGAAGCAGTTCAGGTTACTATCAATGTTGACGGAGAAACAATTTCCTTTAAGTCAGGTGCCGGTACAGTTGGTGAATTGTTGAAAACACAAAACATTTCCCTTGATGGTGATGATGAAGTAATACCGTCAATGAACACTGTTGTTACAGAGGGAATGGTTATTGATGTTCTTCGTGTTGAGTACGTATCACGTGTTGCTACTGAAAGCATTCCGTTTGGAAAGGAAACAGTACAGTCATCAGGTATGGCAATGGGAACATCAAAGGTTACCCGTAAGGGTGTTGATGGTGAAAAATCCGTAACCTATAAGGACAGAATAGTAAACGGAGTAGTTGAAAATTCAGTAGTTGTCAGCGAACAGATGGTAAAAGCACCTGTTAATGAGATAACAACCGTTGGTACATTCGTAAGTATTTCAGGTCTTGGAAATAACAAGATTGAAAGAAACGGAAAACCAATTTCTGAAATTGCTCTTCCGTCAAAATATACAATCGGACCCGACAATGTTCCGACAGAGTATAAGTATACAATCACAGGTAGAGCTGCAGCATACTGTGAACCGGGTGGCTTAACAGCAACGGGTAAACCCGTAATGCCGGGCAGAATTGCGGTTAATCCAAAGCAGATTCCTTACGGAACAGAAATGTGGATTGTATCAAATGACGGTGTGGTTTACGGTTATTGTATTGCAGAAGATACAGGCGGATTTGTAAAGAAGGGTTACTTCACCTGCGACCTTAATATGAACACAGAAGAACAATGTGTTCAATGGGGTGACAGAGGCGTAACGATATATGTTTTAAATTAAGGAGAGTATTTACTCTCCTTTTTTTATTGCATTTTTATGCTGTTATGATAAAATATAATCAAAAGAAAATTGCGGGGTGACAATAATGAAATCGTTGACAGAATTGCCAATGGGGTACAGACAGATTTTTTCGGTAAATCTTCAAAAAGATAAGAAAATTGCCATGGTTATAAATATAGGTGCCATTATTATCGGGATAATAATGGCTGTGCCTATGCATTTCTATATTTCCGTAACATCATTGTTTGATTTTTCACAGGGTATGGGAAATTACCTTGCACGATTTATTGTTTTGATGGTGTCTATGATTGCCTATATAATCCTTCATGAGGCGGTTCATGGTGTCGCTATGAAAATCTGCGGGACAAAAAAGATAAAATATGGATTTACAGGCTTGTATGCCTTTGCGGGAAGCGATGATTTTTATGACAAAGGGAGCTATATTTTTATAGCGCTTGCACCTGTTGTTCTTTGGGGAATTGTCCTTGCGGTTATAAATTGCTTTGTTCCTGAAAGCTGGTTCTGGGTGGTATATTTGATTCAGATAGCAAACATCAGCGGTGCAGCGGGGGATATTTATGTTACTGCAAAATTTTCAAAAATGCCCGACGATATTTTAGTCAAGGATATTGGTGTGGGGATGACGGTTTATTCTGCGGAATAGAATATATTGTGGAGTGTCTTTATGAGAGTATTGACTGTTGAAGAAACAAGAAAAATTGAAAAATTAGCCAACGAAACAGGCTTTTCATATATGCAACTTATGGAAAATGCAGGGTTGTATTGCGCAAAGATTATTCGAAAAACCTTTGAAAATACAAGCAAGAGAGATGTTCTTGTTGTTTGCGGAAAGGGGCGAAACGGTGGCGACGGATTTGTCATAGCAAGAAAACTTTTTGAAAATGGATACAATGTTACTGTTGTGATGGCTATGGGGCCTTCTGCAGACGAACTTTCTTCGGAAATGTTTTCACGAGTACGTGCGCTTGAAATTCCGGTTGTTTATTATGACGGAACGTCAGTTACGGAAAAGCACTTTGAAACGGCACAGATTATCGTTGATTGTGTATTCGGCATTGGCTTTCACGGGTGTGTTAATGAGATTTGTTCATCACTTTTTTCAAGAATTAACTCTTCAAATGCAACGGTGGTAAGCATTGATATTCCGAGTGGTCTTGAAGGGGATAGCAGTAAAATAAATCCCCAAGCAGTCCGTGCTGATATAACAATTGCCGTACTTGCATTAAAACCAGTTCATACTTTAAAGCCCTCTGCTGAAAGGTGCGGAAGAGTTATTTTAGCACCTCTGAACATTCCGGAAAAATGCTTTAATAAGGTGAATGCTTCTTATTTTACGGTTAATAGTGAAGAAATAAAAAAATTCTTGAAAAAGAGAGAGTCAGAAAGTCATAAGGGCACATACGGAACAGTTCTTGTAATAGGCGGTAGTTATGAAATGCCAAATGCTGTTTATTTTGCATCTCAAGGTGCGGTGAACAGCGGAGCAGGACTTGTTAAGGTAGCATTTCCTGAAAAGGCATATAATGCGCTTGCACCAAAGACTTATGAACAGGTTTTAATTCCTCTTGAGAGTAACGAGTCAGGCAGAATTTCCAAATGTAATATTATTCGCCTGGAAAGAGAATTGCAAAAATGCTCCTGCGTAGTGATTGGTTGCGGAATGGGTGTTGACGAGGATACAAGGGCAATCACCGAGTATGTTATCAGCAATTCAGAAAAACCCGTTATTATTGATGCGGATGGAATAAATTGTCTGAAAGATAATATAGATATACTAAACACGGCAAGGTCATCTGTGATTTTAACTCCGCATCCGAAGGAATTTTCAAGAATAATGAATGTATCCGTAGATGAAATTCTTGAGGATAGAAGAAAATTTCTTAAGGATTTCACAAGAGCATATAATTGTACTCTTGTGCTTAAGGGAGCATCTACGCTTGTAGGCAATAATACCTATGACGATGTGTATGTTAATCAGACCGGAAATCCGGGTATGGCAACAGGTGGCAGCGGTGACGTTCTGGCGGGTATTATAGCTTCCTTTATTGCACAAGGGGTGGATACCTTCAAAAGTGCTATTGCAGGTGTTAATATTCACGGCTTAGTTGGTGATGCAGTCAGCCAAAAATATTCAATGATGGGAAACACACCAACATTGATGCTTGATGAGTTGCCGTCAGTTTTGAAAAAATTTGAATAAGGTAATGTGTAATGAAAAAACTTCTTTGTATTTTCTTGTGCGTTTTTCTTTTGCACGGATGTGAAACAAGGAAGGATATTGAAAATGAGATTCCTGATTTTACGGGATTCAAAGCAGATGTAAATACAACAATAAATGATGTCAAAATCAGCGCAAAAGTGGAGTATATGTCTTTTGCACAACTGGTTTTGACATTTTCCTTGCCTGAAAGTGCAGACGGGATGACGATTGAATTTTCAAATGAAGAATATATTGTCACGTATGACGGATTAACTTTTACAATGTCAAAAACCGGTATGCCGTATAGTGGGATATGCGATATGATAAGAATGTGTGCGGAAAACATAAAAGCGGCAACATTTGACGGTATCTGTTATACTTTTTCTTCTGACGGACATACATATAAATTGGCTATGGATGAAAAGAACTGCTTTAAAACTCTTACCGTAGATGAAACGCATATAATCAACTTTGAAAATTTTGAATATATAATGGGACATACTGAGTAAATCAGGAATAAAATATATTACTCCCTGTTTTTTTACCTTTAATGTTTATTTTTGCAAAATCAAGGTAAAAATAAGTGTGTAAGGAGTGATATTAAATGAATGTAAAAAGAGGGGACATATATTACGCTGACTTAAGTCCTGTTGTGGGTTCCGAGCAAGGTGGGGTCAGACCTGTACTTATAGTGCAAAATGATGTTGGTAATAAATATAGTCCGACAGTTATAGCAGCTGCCATTACAAGTCAACAGGATAAATCAAGAATGCCCACACATATAAATGTTAACGGTGACACCTGCGGACTCAGTAAGGATTCCGTGGTGTTACTTGAACAGGTCAGAACGATAGACAAACAAAGATTGAAAGAAAGAATGGGTAATCTTTCCACATCGGATATGAATAAAATAAACAGAGCACTTACAGTAAGCTTTGGCTTGATGTAAAATGTAGGGCGGGGGTGCGGGTCCCCGGTGGAGAACTCTGCGAAGCAGAAGCACCGAACAAGCCGACAGGCGAGACCCTTGCTCCCGCCGTTTATTAATTTATGAAATAATTATTAATTTTACATAAAACACTTGATTTTTTGGAAAAATGTGGCTACAATATAATTAGCACTCGAAAGGGTAGAGTGCTAAAATTTGTATTCAATAATCTTTCAGGAGGTAATATAAAATGACTATCAGACCACTTGCAGACAGAGTTGTACTTAAATCTGCTGAAATGGAAGAAACAACAAAAAGCGGCATTGTTCTTGCAGCATCTGCTCAGGAAAAACCACAGGTTGCTGAGGTTGTAGCAGTAGGATCCGGCGGACTTATCGACGGACACGAGGTTGAGATGTACGTTAAGGTTGGCGATAAGGTAATTATCGGTAAATATTCAGGCACAGAAGTTAAGATGGATAACACAGAATACACTATTGTCCGTCAGGCAGAAATTCTTGCAATCGTAGAATAAGGAGGGCACAGTCTAATGGCTAAACAGATTATTTATGGTGAGGAAGCTAGAAAGGCTCTTCAAAATGGTATTGATAAATTAAGCAATACAGTTAAAATCACACTTGGACCAAAGGGTAGAAATGTTGTTCTTGACAGAAAATACGGCGGTCCGCTTATTACTAATGACGGTGTAACAATCGCAAAGGAAATCGAGCTTGAAGATGCATTCGAAAATATGGGTGCACAGCTTGTTAAAGAAGTTGCAACAAAGACAAATGACGTTGCCGGTGACGGTACAACAACTGCCACACTTCTTGCTCAGGCTCTTGTTCGTGAGGGTATGAAAAACGTTGCTGCCGGTGCTAATCCAATGGTAGTTAAAAAGGGTATGAAGGCTGCTGTTGATGCAGTTGTTGCAGAGGTACTTAAAAATGCAAAGCCTGTTGAATCAAGTGAGGATATTGCTCGTGTTGCAACAGTTTCTGCTGCTGACGAATATGTTGGTAACCTTATTGCTGATGCAATGGCAAAGGTAACTGCAGACGGTGTTATCACAATTGAAGAATCAAAGACAAGCGAAACATATTCCGACGTTGTTGAGGGTATGCAGTTTGACCGTGGCTACATTTCACCTTATATGGTAACTGATACTGACAAGATGGAAGCAGTTATTGATGATGCACTTATCCTTATTACAGATAAGAAAATCAGCAATATTCAGGAAATCCTCCCACTCCTTGAACAGATTGTTCAGTCAGGCAAAAAGCTTGTAATAGTTGCAGAGGACGTTGAGGGTGAAGCACTTTCAACAATTCTTGTTAATAAACTTCGCGGCACATTTACTTGTGTTGCTGTTAAAGCTCCCGGATTTGGTGACAGAAGAAAGGAAATGCTTCAGGATATTGCAATCCTTACAGGTGGTCAGGTAATTACATCTGATTTAGGCCTTGAACTTAAGGACGCACAGCTTTATCAGTTAGGTAGAGCAAAGCAGGTTAAGATTTCAAAGGAAAACACAATCATCGTTGACGGTGCAGGTGAACAGGATACAATCAAGGGCAGAATTAACCAGATTAAGGCTCAGATTGCTGAAACAACATCTGATTTTGACCGTGAAAAGCTTCAGGAAAGACTTGCAAAGCTTGCTGGCGGTGTTGCAGTTATCCGTGTTGGTGCTGCTACTGAAACAGAAATGAAAGAAAAGAAACTCCGTATTGAAGATGCTCTTGCTGCAACAAAGGCTGCTGTTGAAGAAGGCACAGTTGCAGGTGGCGGTGTTGCTCTTCTCGGTGCTATTAAGGCTGCAGAATCCCTTCTTGACACAGAAGATGCTGATTTCAAAACAGGTGTTAAAATCGTTATTAAGGCTATTGAAGAACCTGTTCGTCAGATTGCAGCAAATGCAGGTCTTGAAGGCTCAGTTATCGTAAATGAAATTGTAAACGCAAACAAGGTTGGTTACGGCTTCAACTTTGCAACAAGCGAGTATGTTGATATGTTTGAAGCAGGTATCCTTGACCCTGCAAAGGTAACTCGTTCAGCACTTCAGAATGCATCTTCAGTTGCAGCTATGGTGCTCACAACAGAATCACTCGTTGCAGATATTCCTGACCCACAGGCTGAGGCAGCTGCTGCCGCAGCAATGGCTCAGGCAGGCGGCGGAATGTATTAATAAGTGCAAAACGCAAAATGCAAAACGATATTAGCTCCCTTGAAAGAGGGAGCTTTTTTATGTTGATTTTGCTTGCTTTGAGGTATATAATTAATTTATAATCTAAAAGGAGTTGACATTATGAAAATAGCAGTAACTTATGAAAATGAACAAGTATTTCAGCATTTTGGCCACACAGAAAAATTTAAAATATACGAAGTGCAGAATGATGAAATTGTAAGTATGAATATTGTAAATACAAATGGTAGCGGTCACGGTGCGTTATCAGGATTTTTAAAAGACAATGGCGTGGATGTGCTTATCTGTGGCGGTATCGGTGGCGGTGCGCAGAATGCACTTAATGAAGCAGGAATCAAGTGGTTCGGCGGGGTAAAAGGTGATTGCAATAGTGCTGTAATTTCATTTCTTCTCGGCAAACTTGATTATAATCCTGACGCGAAATGTGACCATCATGACCACGAACACGGTGAAGGTCATACCTGTGGTGAACACGGTTGCAAGTGATTACAGACTCTTTGGTTGTGTAACGATATGACTCACCGGGGGTTTTATGCAATTTTCAAATGAGAGGATTGACAACTATGAAAAAAGTAATTTCATTGACGTTATGCTTTGTACTGCTTTTTAGCGCTTTTTTGCCCTTGAATGCAACAGCATTTTCAAAAGAAAATTCTTGGGCGGAGTATCTTGCAGATGGTAAGGGCGTGTATATCGGCCCCGGTGCTGATGATACGGAAATCTATGTTACATGGTATGGTGGCAAGGAAGGAGTTACGCCCGTTGTCTGTGTCAGTGAAAACGAGGATATGACAAACAGCGTTTGTTTTGACGGAACTGTTCATTCAAGTGACAAGGTGGAACGTTCAAACCACGTTACAGTAACAGGTCTTGAAAAGGGTAAAACCTATTATTATGTTTGTTCGGACGGAACAAAGGATACTCCTGTCAGGACGTTTAAAACAGTTGGTGAAGATTCATCGTTTTCTGCTATATATGTAAGTGATATTCATATTACGGGGAACAGCTACGAGGATGAAAGTCTCTATAAAAGCGCAAAAAGATGGAATGATGTCCTTGTTGAGGCGACAGGCAGACAGGAAATTTCCCTGATTCTTTCAGGTGGTGACCAGGCAACAGAAGGTCAGCCCTGTGAATACTATGGACTTATGGCACCTGAACAGGTGAAAACGATTCCTTTTGCCATGGCAATCGGCAACCACGATGTTAAGAGATACACTTACGACACAATTGCAAATTACCCGAACACAAGACTCAAGGGACTTTCAAAATCACTTATTCACGGTGACTATTATTTCGTAAAGGGTGATGTGCTTTTTGTTGTTCTTGACAGTACAAATTCTTCTGCTGCGGACCACTATTCATTTGTACAGGATGCAGTTAAGAAAAATCCTGATGTAAAATGGAAAATTATGATGTTCCACCACGATTTGTTCGGTGGTCATATTGAGTCAAGAGAAAGTGAAAACGAGCTTTTACGACTTCTTTTCACACCTGTTATTGATGCGTTTAAATTTGACCTTGTCCTCACGGGACATAGTCATTGTTTCAGCAGAAGTCATGTGATTTACAGAAGTGAGGTTACAGAGAATCTTTCCGGTAAAACAAGTGTAACTGACCCTGAAGGCACAATCTATCTTAACAACGGTACACTTCGTGTATCTGAAGAGCCTGAATATACAGGAGCAATTATTGACTCTGACAGAAAGAGTGAGTATGTGGCAACGGACTATCTTACACAAACAGAATCTGTCTATAATATTCTTGATTTTTCAAGCGACAGCCTTACAATTAAATCCTATACCTATGGCTCTGACAAGCCTTTTACGGAATTTACTATTTACAAGACTACCAATGATGGCGGACATCCTCAGAAGAGAGTTCAATGTTGGTTTACAATAGGTAAATACCTTGGTACGGTTTATAATATTATAAATAATATCTCGAGAAGAAGCGAAATCAAGGATAGAGGATAAAACAAGTCAACGGTCAGGACGAGGAGGTAGATATATGAAAAGAATTATAGCAGTTGTCTTAATATTTATTTGCGTATTTTCATTTACTTCCTGTCAGCCCAAGAATGAGGGTAAGGACATATTAGAGCCTCATTTTACCGGCAGGGTAGTAGAAAAGTATGAAAAAAGTTGCCTTGTTGAAGTGACAGATATTGGCAACGGACACCTTGCTGTCGGTGACAAAGTTGTAGTCAGCACGGATGTTAAAAATTGTCCTCAATTTGATACAGACGACTTACTGATAATTGTGTTTGACGGTATGGTTGCTGAAACCTATCCGCCACAGATTTTCCATGTATCGTCAATTACAAAAACAGAAGCAAATGCAAACAGATAAAAATAAGTCATTTTATAGAAACCCTAGAGAAATCAAGGGTTTCTGTTGTTTTAGATTTTGGTGTATGTTATAATCACTTTATTAAGAATTTGCGAGGAATGGTTATGCGCAATCTTGTTGTTAAGAAAAATGAATTACTTTTAATGCGATACACGGAACTTATTCGCATTACACCTTGTGGGAATAATGCAATCCGTTTTCAGTCTTTTCCCGATTGTCAGGTAATAGACGAAAACTATACTCTTATGCCACGTGATGCAGAGGCTCAAATAGAAGAATTTGATAACTACGCGACCCTCACTTGTGGCACATTAAAGGTTAAAATCGAAGAAAACGGAAAACTCACTTTCTATGCAAACGGAAAGAAAATTATTGAGGAAAAACCTGAACTGACATTCAACAGCAATTTCCGACATTTTGATAACAAAGGTAGTGGCCTTTGGACGGCTCGTGTGACCTTTGAGCCAAATAAAAACGAGCATTTCTTCGGTCTTGGTCACTCTTGGGACAATGAATTTGACCTTAAAGGCTCGTCAATTGACATTCGTAATGTGAATGCAAAATGCACTATTCCTTATGTTTATTCATCATTGGGTTATGGTTTTATCTGGAACAATCCATCAACAGGTCTTTGTGAACTCTCAAACAATCGTACACGTTGGAGCAGCGATTGTTGCAAGTTTATGGACTTTGTTGTTATGGCAGGTAGACCTAAAGAGGTTTGTACAACTCTTGCAGATTTAACAGGCTATGCACCCAAAATGCCTGCTTGGGCAACAGGTTTCTGGCAGAGCAGACTCCGTTATGAAACCCAAGAAGAATTACTTTCCGTTGCTCGTAAATACAAGGAATTAGGTATTCCGCTTTCTGCAATTATTGCTGACTACTTTCATTGGACTGAGCAAGGCGACTACAAATTTGACCCAAAATATTGGCCTGACGTTAAGGCTATGGCAGATGAACTCCACCAAATGAACACAAAACTCATTGTGTCCATGTGGCCTACAATAAATGGTGGTAGCGAAAACTATCACTATATGCGAAGCAATAATATGCTCATGCGCACCACACGTGGGCCTGACAGAGTTTTTGATTTTTACGGTTGGCAGAATGAAATTGATGTTACAAACCCTGCTACAAGGGAGTATGTTTGGAGCAAATTAAAGGAAAATTACATTGATAACGGCGTTGATGCTCTTTGGTTTGATGAGGCGGAGCCTGAAATCCATCCCGAACACTTTGATAATCTTATATGGTACAAAGGTCGTGCCGATATGGTGGGACTTCTTTATCCTTATTACTACTCAAAAATGGCGTATGACGGTTTTAAGTCCATTGGCAGAGATGACATAATCACTCTTACTCGTTGTGCATATTTAGGCAGTCAGAAATTTGCATCCCTTGTATGGTCGGGCGACATTGAATCTACATTCGAAAGTCTTGCTCATCAAGTCAAAGCGGGACTTAATATGGCTATGTGTGGTATTCCTTGGTGGAATACTGATATTGGTGGTTTCTATGGGGCAGACATCACAAGCGACTATTTCAAAGAGCTTATTGTCCGGTGGTTTCAGTTTGGACTTTTCAGCCCTGTTATGCGTCTTCACGGTTCACGAAATCGCCATTTCGAGCCAACTCCGGGACTTAAAGAGCCAAGTGGTGACCCAAATGAAATCTGGAGTTTTGGTGACGAGAATTTCGAAATTCTTAAAAATCTCATTTTCATCCGTGAGAAGTTAAGACCGTACATTCAAAAGCAAATGGATGTTGCAAGTGAAAAGGGTTATCCTGTAATGCGACCAATGTTTTTTGAATATCCTGACGACGAGATGTGTTATACACTTGACAGTCAGTATATGTTCGGTGACGACATTATCTTCGCACCGATTGTTGAACAAGGTCAAACCACAAAAACTGTTTACATACCTGACGGTGAGTGGGTTTTAACAAAAGATAAAAAAGTTTATACAAAAGGAACTTATGAAATTACAGCAAATATTGACGAATTTATCGCTTTTGCAAAAGTAGGTTCGGATGTAATTAAGTGTTTTTGATAGAGGTGTAAAATGAACAGAAAAATTGATGGAACTTTTTTTGAGTTTCACCATCACAATAATCCGGAGGGAAAATACTGGAATCCCGCCATTGATAGTTTCAAAGCAGAACAATGGCGACAGAAAATACGTGAAATTTCTTCATTGGGTATGGAGTATGTTGTTGTTATGGCAACGGCACTTTACGAAAAATGTTACTTTAAATCTTCAGTTTTCCCATTTGCGGATATGCCTTGTGCTGACCCCCTTGAGGAATTGCTTTGCGAAGCCGACATTCAAGGTGTTAAAGTGTTTTTAGGCAACGGATTTTACGGTGACTGGCGAAAAGCCAATGAGAATATTACAAATAAAGAAGTAATTGACCGTTCATTCAGGGCTATGGAGGAAATCACCGAGCTTTATTCCCATCACAAAAGCTTTTACGGGTGGTATTTTCCTGATGAAACCTGTATAATTCTAAAATATTCAAGGGATTTTATGAATTATGTAAATCTTTGCTCCGCTCGTTGTCATTTGCTTACACCGGATAAAAAGACGCTTATTGCGCCGTATGGTACAAATCTTGTGTGGGCAAACAATAAGTTTGTTCGTCAACTTACAGAACTTGATGTGGACTTTATTGCTTATCAGGACGAGGTTGGCGTAAAAAAGACAAAGGTGGACAGAACTAAGCGACTTTTTGAGAAACTGAGAATTGCCCATGATAAGGCAGGGCGTTCAGAACTTTGGGCAGATATTGAGCTTTTTGATTTTGAAGGTATGGTTTACAAAAGTGCATTGATTCCTGCACCGTTTGAACGGATTAAAAAGCAGATTGAAAATGTTGCACCCTATGTTGATAAAATTCTCGGTTATCAGTATTTAGGACTTATGAATCCAAATGATTCCAATGCTTTTGCAGGACATTCACAGTCAACAGCACTTTTTGAAAAGTATAAAGAATACATAGAAAAATAAACTGCAAATCTAAATGGCATCGGAGTTAAAAAATGGCAAAAGCACCAATAAAGAATAGAATAAGGGAAGAAATACTCTGGCTTTTACTTTGTAAGCATTGCCGTTATTGCAGAAATCTTATAACAAAGAGTGAGGAAACCTGTAAAGATTGTAGTGAGAATTTGCCGATTATTGAAGGTGAAAGGTGTAAATTTTGCGGAGCTGAAAAAAGTAGATGCGACTGCAAAAAGCGTAAAAACAGATTTGACGGAATAACTGCACCCTATTATTATGAAGGGAAAATAGCGGAATGCATAAGAATGTTTAAGTTTGACGGAAGAGAATTTTATGGTAAAAATCTTGCAAAGGATATGGCAGATTGTGTCTTACGAGATTTTAAGGGGATAGATTTTGACTTGATTTGTTATGTGCCGTTTACAAGACAGCAACAAAGACGAAGAAAGTACAATCAAAGCATGATTCTTGCAAAGGAATTGTCAGGATTACTTAATATTCCGATGGAAGGTGTTTTGATAAAATTATTTGAAAACCAAACCCAACACACATTAAATTCAATTAACCGCACGGGAAATGTTTTTGGTGTATATGATGTCTGCGGGAATGTAAAGGATAAGAAGATTTTGCTGGTTGACGACATTAAAACAACAGGAGCAACTCTGGATTCCTGCACACAGATTTTAAAAATACGAGGAGCACAAAAAGTGTATTGTGTTACAGCGGCACTTAGCGGAAAGAAAGATGAAAAGACGGAGTAAATCCGTCTTTTTTGTTTATACTATTTATAAAAAGAAAGGGGAATTATTATGATTGAACAAGATACAATAAAATTGCTTCGAGAGTGTGATGCAGGGGTTAAAATGGGTGTTTCATCCATTGATGATGTGATGAAATATGTAAAATCCGAAAAACTCAGAAAAATACTCTGTGATAATCGTGAAGAGCATTGTAAGCTTGATAAGGAATTACAGGAGTTACTTGATAATTATCACGATGACGGTAAAGAGCCGAATCCAATGGCAAAGGGTATGTCTTGGATGAAAACAAATGTGAAACTTGTAATAAATGAGTCAGACCACACAATTGCAGATTTAATGACTGATGGTTGTAATATGGGTGTAAAATCACTTAATATGTACCTTAATCAATATGCTGCTGCGGATGAGAAGTCCAAGGATATATGCAAGAGGCTTATAAACCTTGAAGAAGATTTAATCATTCAGATGCGACAGTTTTTATAGTGCAGGAATATCAATCCACGCTTTGTCATAAATTATGATGAGGGGTGATATTTTGAAATTAGAATGGAAAAAATTGTTGATTTGCATAGCGATACCCTTGGCGGTAGGCGGACTTTCAGCTTTGATTACCTCGGGAAATATGGACTTGTACACCGAAATAGAGCAACCGGCATTAGCGCCTCCGGGGTGGCTTTTTCCCGTGGTATGGACTGTTCTTTATGTCTTAATGGGTATTGCTTTATACCTTGTGGTCATAACCAGAACAAGAGAGGATAAAAGAAACGCAATAGTAAGTTTTGGAGTACAGTTGTTTTTTAATTTCTTCTGGTCAATTATCTTCTTTAATGCAAGAGCATTTCTTTTCGCTTTCGTATGGTTGATTTTCCTGTGGTTGGCAATAATTGCAAACATCTATTTCTTTTATAAAATCAACAAAAATGCAGGAAAACTTTTAATTCCACACCTTATATGGGTAACCTTTGCGGGGTATCTTAATTTGGCAATATTTCTTTTAAACAAATAAAAAAGCAGGGCTTGAAACCCTGCTTTTAATTTATTTATACTGATAAACTCTTACATAGTCAACAATGAATTCAGCGGTATCACCGGGTTCCATATTCATTTTCCCTGTGCCGTGACGGTCAGCATTTGCAATACCGTTTTCACCCGCAACCTCACAAGAAAGTATGAGATATTCGGGATTCTGACTTACCCCACCTGTGGAAAGTCTTCCTGTTTCAACGCCGTTGATGTAGAAAATATATTCGTTTTCATTCCACTCAAGACCGTATGTATTAAATTCTTCATAAGGGTTATTCGCAAACCATTTGCCGATACTGTCACCTTTGTGGTCAACACCATAACCGTCGTAGTGGATACCGCTTACGACAGCATCGCCGGCACCCCACCATACATCCTTGTAGTACATGGATTCGAAAATATCAACCTCGGTACCATCTTTTCCGCTACCGTCAACATTTGAAACACCATCATTCATCATCCAGAACGCAGACCACATACCTGTTGATTTTGGAAGAATGCATCTGCATTCAAAATAGCCATAAGTCCACTCATATTTGCCTCGTGTTTCGATACAACCTGTGTACCAACCCGATTTGTAGTCATCAAAGTTTATTTTGTCGTGCCATTTATCATAGTAGTAGTTTTCCAACGGCTCATCAAAATAAGCAGTGGTAATCACAAGATTTCCGTCTTTTACACTTACCATATCCTCGTGCCAGAAACCGCCTTTTCTTTCGGTTTCCCACCAAGGATAATACCATTTTGCTGTATCGAGTTTGTCACCGTCAAACTCGTCGGACCAAACAAGCTCAAAACGAGTATCAAGCTCTAAATTCTGCCCTTGTGGAATGGCCGGTAAACTTAATTTCTGCGGAAGAGAGGGAGAAATTATCATAAGTACCGCTACCAATGTTCTTATAATTCTTGAAAACATATTTTTACCTCATTAGTTACAAATATCATTTATTGTCACAGAGAAAATATACGGAGCATAAGTATCTTTGTTGTTGAATTTAACAGAACCGTCATTTGTGAATGTGATTGTGTTTTCACCCTCTTTAAGTGTGATGTTCATTGTAACGGTTTTAACGGTGTTCCAACTGTATGTATTTCTGCACCAGACATTTTGTTTTTCACCATTTACATCAACAGTGATAAATCTTTCAACAAGGTCAACATTGTAACTATGAACTCCACCCTCGTCATTGTTTGAATAGAAAATTGTCATTCTGTAATTTCCCGCTTTTGGTGCATTCACCTTGAAACTTGCCGAGCCACCATTACAGGAGATGTTTTCAATATGTCCGTTAACAATTGTTGCACCGTCGGAGAGTGTCATATTATCAGCGGAAACAGAAACATTGAAATTCTTGCTATCAGTAACCTTTATTGTGCAATTAACTGTATCTGCAGATTCGAAATCAATGTAGTTAAGACCTTTTCTTAAATAAACTATACTGTTACCATCGGTGTAAGCAGATGCGCTGTCAATGCTGAAGTTTGCAGAAACATTTGCAGTCATATTATAAAATCCGTCATAAGGGGCAATTGCAAGGAATGATTTTGTGTTTTCATTTGTACGGTCAGAATCGTGTAAAAGTGAAATTTCATTTACATCTTCGTGACGACGTACAAGCATACTGTCAAGGACGAAAGTACCGTCACCGTGAGCAAAAGTGATGCTGTGCTCACCCTTTGAGAGATAACGGACGAATGTCATTTTATCGGTATATTCGCTCTTTATTGTGTTGGGGAAATAAACATCACTTGTAACTCCGTCAAGAGTCATAATTGCCCTTGCATCAACCCGGTCAGCAGGTTTGTTGCCGTCATTGGATTTACCGAAAATTACGGACAAATCATAGTATCCGTCTTTTTCTACGGAGAAATTAACGGTTACGCTGTCACCATCGTTCTCAAGTCCGCCAACCATACCCTGCAATTCGCCTGTTGTGGCATAAGCACTGTCATAGGTGTATGTGCCGCCTTGACGGATACCGTGTTCAAACTCGTATCTTACAGGCAGATTATCGTTATAAAAATCTGCCTTGCCATCCTCGGCAGGGGTAATTGTAATGTGGTAAACGGCAGTTTTATCGGGATTTTCAATATCCACACGAAGTTTACCTAATGAAACTCTGTCCGTATATTCTGCAACAAGGGTAGGAGAGTTTACAATACCGCTTAATCCTTCATAGCAGACACTTTCAATTCTGACATTAACCTTTTTGCCGAGATTCGTTTCGTCAAGATTTTTAAGACTTACATAACTGTCATAATCAAAGCCACCACAAATTACAGTAATCTCGTTTTTGTCAGTATTCATTGATGAAAGACCGTTGAAATACTTGTAATGGAATCTGTCATATCCATATTTAATGGCATTTTCAAAATCTGAATGAGCAATATCAATAATCTTTGAATTCAGAAGATAACCCTCCATGTCCGCATACCAACGGAAAAGCCACCAGTTTGAGTTTGGGCTGTTGTTGTCGGCAACGGTATCATTCAGGTTGTTTGCCAATCTCCAATATGCGGCATTTGCATAAGCACCTGAATGTTCAATTGCAGAGATATATTTAACCATGTCTGCAGGTGCACCACATTCATACATTGTGCCATATTCAGTAACTATAATCGGTATATCCTCTATATCCATATCGTCTTCAAGCTCACGGTAGGCATCAACGTGGTCCTGCCAGTAGTAAGAGGAAAATTCACCTAATTCGTGATAAATCATAATATCGGGCATACAGTTATTTTTCTGACAGTATGTAAGGAAGTGTTCCAATTCATAAAGGTCAAAGTCACAATATCCCGGGCCACCAATTACAGCATCAGGGTCAATGGAACGAACAAGGTCATAGGTTTCTTTCCAAGCCTCATAAAATCGGAATTTTGCTTCGTCGTCATACATAAGCCATGTGCCGTCAGGGGATGGTGTACCAAACCATACAGCGTTGTCGGTTTCGTTGTAAAGGCAATAAACAAGTCTGTCGGCATAATCAGTCTGCACAAGTTTTTTTACCGCTTCTTCAACCTGTGGTAAAAATCTTTCACGGACAAAAGCCATACTGTCATAGTTGCCTGTTGCACGGATATCCATAATTTCCTGGTGACAATAATACCAAGTGTCAAAGCAATCCTGCATATAAACAGTAATGTAATCACATTTATCGAGGACAGGTGCTACGTGGTCAACATCACCTATTGGATGCTGAAGTCCGTCAATAACCTTCTGCGAAATACTGCCGACGTCAATGCTTTCTACAACTGCACTATCGGGTACTCCGTTTTCCGCCACACCATAGAGGTATCCTGATGCTCTGTTTGAAACCTCGCCAAGATAGGACTCAGCATCAATTTCCAATGTAGGACGGAAACAGTACGGAAGACCCTCCAAAGCCATTGACATAACTGTTACAAAACTCAAAATCAAACTAAAAATTTTAACCATTATTTCACCAACTTAAATCAGTATAACAAAATGATACCAAAAACTGATTTGCATTACAATGCAATAATGACAATTTTATCTTTACAGTTACAAAAAAATATGCTAAAATATATATGACCTGACATGAAGACGCTTTTGCTTCCGGATGAAAGGTGTAATGTATAAATAAAATACTGCACTTATAAATTATCGGTACAATATCTTCACAGGGGTATTGTACCGTTTTTGTTTTGAGGTGATAATATGGAAACTCGTATTGCAGTTATGGGAATTATAGTTGAGAATATGGAGTCAGTTGAACTTCTCAATGCCATTCTTCACGATTACGGCGAGTATATTGTGGGCAGAATGGGAATTCCCTACAGAAAAAAGAATGTTAATATAGTAAGTATCGCAGTTGACGCACCGCAGGATATGATTTCCGCTTTGTCGGGAAAAATCGGCAAAATAGACGGTGTCAGCGTTAAAACTGCGTACTCAAATGTGATTACAAATGAATGACAACTTGTTGAAAATCGTACAAAAGCTAATCAGTACAGGTAAACTTGATACAATTGAATATGAGTATCTGATAGACAATCGGAATGAGGAAATCACCGAGCTTTTAAAAACAGAGGCAGTAAAAAAACGCAAAGAAGTTTATGGTAATACGGTTTTTATCCGCGGACTTATTGAAATCAGTAATATCTGTAAAAACGACTGTCTTTACTGTGGCATAAGAGCATCCAATAAGGATTGTGAAAGATACAGACTTACAAAAGAAGAGATAATTTCTTGTTGTGACGAGGGACATTCCCTTGGTTTCCGTACCTTTGTAATGCAGGGCGGAGAAGATTTACACTTTACGGATGATTTCCTTGTTGAAATAATAGGTGAAATTAAAGGTAAGTATCCCGACTGTGCAATTACACTCTCTTTAGGTGAACGAACCTATGACAGTTATAAAAAACTTTATGAGGCAGGGGCTGACCGTTATCTTCTTCGTCATGAAACAGCCGACGAGGAGCATTATGGCAAATTGCATCCTGACAAAATGAGTTATAAAACACGAATGGAATGTCTTGAAAACTTAAAAGAAATCGGGTTCCAGACGGGCTGTGGCTTTATGGTAGGCTCACCTTATCAAACCACAAAAAACCTTGCAAAGGACCTAAAATTCATTGAAGAATTTTCACCGCAGATGTGTGGCATTGGTCCGTTTATACCACATAAGGCAACTGACTTTCGTAATTGCCCGTCAGGGGATGTTGACCTGACCTGTTATTTACTTTCGATAATAAGACTTATAAAACCCAATATTTTACTTCCTGCCACAACTGCATTAGGCTCGGCAGAGCAGGGTGGACGTGAAAAAGGCATTTTGTGTGGTGCAAATGTAATAATGCCAAATCTTTCGCCCCATAGTGTAAGAAAAAAATATGAACTTTATAATAACAAGTTAATCAGCGGAAACGAATCTGCACAAGAAATAGAAAATTTAAAAAACAGTATGAAAAATATCGGCTACGAAATAGTTGTTAATCGTGGAGATATAAAGGAGAAATAATTATGGCATACAATCCAAAATCATTAAAGGCTGAAGAATTTATCAGCGACGAGGAAATACTTGCAACTCTTGAATATGCTGAACAGAACAAGCATAACGTAGAGTTAATCGAAGAAATTCTAGAAAAAGCAAGACCCAGAAAGACAGAAGACGGTACGGTTTGTGCAGGCCTTTCACACCGTGAAGCAGCAGTTTTGCTTCTTTGTGACCTTCCTGATATGAATGAAAAATTGTTTAAACTTGCCGAAGAAATCAAACTTGCATTCTATGGCAATCGTATTGTAATGTTTGCACCGCTTTACCTTTCAAATTACTGTGTAAACGGTTGCGTTTACTGTCCTTATCACCATCAGAACAAGCATATCTGCCGTAAAAAACTCACTCAGGAAGAAGTTCGTCAGGAAGTTATCGCTTTGCAGGATATGGGACACAAACGTCTTGCTATTGAAGCAGGTGAAGACCCTGTAAACAACCCGATTGAATACATCCTTGAATGCATTGACACAATTTACAGTATTAAGCATAAGAATGGTGCAATCCGTCGTGTTAATGTAAACATCGCTGCAACAACAGTTGAAAATTACAGAAAACTCAAAGAAGCAGGAATCGGCACATACATTCTTTTCCAAGAAACATACCACAAGGAAAGTTATGAAAAACTTCACCCAACAGGCCCAAAACACAACTATGCTTACCATACAGAGGCTATGGATAGAGCCATGGAGGGCGGAATTGACGACGTTGGTCTTGGTGTACTTTTCGGACTTGAACTTTACAAATATGAGTTCGTTGGTCTTATGATGCACGCTGAACATCTTGAAGCTGTTCACGGTGTCGGTCCTCACACAATCAGCGTTCCGAGAATCAAAAAAGCAGACGATATTGACCCCAATGTGTTTGACAACTCAATCTCAGACGAAATGTTTGAAAAGATTATCGCTTGTATCCGTATTGCAGTACCATATACAGGTATGATTATCTCCACAAGAGAGTCAGAAGAAGTTCGTGGTAAAGTCCTTAATATGGGTATTTCACAGATTAGCGGTGCATCTCGTACATCAGTTGGTGGTTACACAGAAGAAGAACGTCCTCACGATTCAGAACAGTTTGACGTTTCCGACCAGAGAACTCTTGACGAAGTTGTTCGTTGGCTTATGGAAAAAGGTCACATTCCATCATTCTGTACTGCTTGTTATCGAGAAGGTAGAACAGGTGACAGATTTATGGCACTTTGCAAAAACGGACAAATTCTTAACTGTTGCCATCCAAATGCACTTATGACTCTTACAGAGTTCCTTGTGGACTATGCAAGTGAAGAAACAAAGAAAATCGGTTTTGAACTTATTGAAAAGGAACTCGAAAAAGTTCCAAATCCAAAAGCAAGAGCAATTGCAAAGCAGAATGTTGAAGATATTAAAGCGTCTAATAGACGAGATTTCAGGTTTTAATTATGAGTTTAAATGATGTAGTATCAGCGGAAAGACTGCATATCGGTTTTTTCGGTCTGCGAAATGCAGGTAAATCAAGTGTTGTAAACGCTGTGACAGGACAAGAATTGTCCCTTGTGTCGGATGTAAAAGGCACAACAACTGACCCTGTTAAAAAGGCTATGGAATTGTTACCGCTGGGTCCTGTTGTAATCGTCGATACTCCGGGTATTGACGACGAGGGGACTCTTGGTGAAATGCGAGTTAAAAAGACAAAGCAAGTGCTTAATTACATTGATATAGCGGTGCTTGTTGTGGACTCAACAGTGGGTTTGCAGCATTTTGACCGTGAAATGCTTTCTCTTTTTGCAAAAAAGAATATACCTTATGTGGTGGCATATAACAAGTCCGATTTGTTTGCAGAAAATGTTATTTTAGACGACAACACAATTCTTGTAAGTGCAAAAAACGGAACAAATATCAATGAGTTAAAAGAAAAAATAGCACAAGCTGTAAAGGTGCAGAATGAAAATAAACGTGTGGTTGGTGATTTGCTTAAAGCTGGGGATATAGTTGTCCTTGTAACACCTATTGACTCCGCAGCACCAAAGGGCAGACTGATTCTGCCACAACAAATGACAATTCGAGATATTCTTGACGCAGGTGCAATTCCCGTTGTCACAAGGGAAACAGAGTTAGAAACAACTCTTAATGCACTTAAGGAAAAGCCGAAAATGGTTATAACGGACTCACAAGCGTTCGGTCTTGTGTCAAAAATCGTAGGAGATATTCCGTTAACATCTTTCTCAATTCTTATGGCAAGGTATAAAGGAAGCCTTGAAAGTGCAGTAAAAGGTGCAGAAAAAATGAAAAAACTTAACGATGGTGATACTATTCTCATTTCCGAGGGTTGCACTCATCATCGTCAATGTGGTGACATCGGCACACAGAAACTACCTAAATGGTTAAAGGAATACTCAAAGAAAGAACTGAATTTCAAATTTACATCAGGTAAAGACTTCCCCGAGGATTTGAGCGGTATTTCTCTTGTAATCCATTGCGGAGGATGTATGCTCACGGAAAGAGAAATGCAATATCGTCGTCGTTTCTGCGAAGAAAACAACGTGCCAATCACAAACTACGGCACAGCAATAGCCGAAATCAACGGAATTTTAGAGAAAAGCTTACAACCAATTAAATAATTTGACAAAACGGCGGGGAAATAACCTCGCCGTTGATGTTTTCGGATTATATGGTGACAGTTTGCATTTTTTCTCATTGACAAAATAGTGAAAAAATAGTTTAATATATAGGATATAAAAAATTAGTAAAGGTGATACAAATGGAAAACACCGTAGAAAAGAAAAAGATAGTTTTAAGTGCCATCCAGCCGACAGGTACTCCAACCCTCGGTAACTACCTCGGAGCACTTAAAAACTGGAAGAATATGAAGGATGACTATAACTGCCTTTATGCAGTTGCGGACTTGCATTCGCTTACAGTTCGTCCTGAACCTGCAACACTTCGCAAGAATACAATGGAACTTTATGCAATTCTTCTTGCTTTGGGACTTGACCCACAGGAAAGTGTTGTTTTCATTCAGAGCCATGTTCCGCAACACGCACAGTTAGCTTGGTTGCTTAACTGTTGCACACAGTTTGGCGAAGCTGCAAGAATGACACAGTTTAAGGATAAGAGTGAAAAGCATCCTGAAAATGTTAATGTTGGTCTTTTCACATATCCGATTCTTATGGCTGCGGATATTCTTCTTTATCAGGCGGACTATGTGCCGATTGGTGCTGACCAGAAACAGCATCTTGAAATTGCACGTGATATTGCAGAAAGATTTAACACAGTTTACGGTAACACATTCACAATGCCAGAGCCATTTATCGGCAAGATTGGTGCACGCGTTATGTCGCTTCAGGACCCGTTTGCAAAAATGAGTAAATCAGACCCGAACCCAAAGAGTTATATCTCAATGCTTGACGATGACAATGTAATTGTTAAGAAAATTAAGAGTGCCGTAACTGACAGCGAGGCAAAAGTAAGATATGCTGACGGCAAAGAGGGCATCAACAACCTTATGGGTATTTATTCTTGCTGTACAGGTCTTTCTTATGAACAGATTGAAAAAGATTTTGACGGAAAAGGCTACGGAGATTTTAAATCAGCAGTTGCAGAAGCAGTTGTAGAAGAACTTCGTCCGTTTAAAACAGAGTTCAACCGTCTTATTAACGACAAAGCATATCTTAATGAGTGTGCAAAGAAAGGAGCAGAAAAAGCATCTCGTTTTGCGCAACGCACACTTTCAAAGGCTATGAAAAAATCAGGATTATATCAGTTATAATTTAATACTCGATGGTACGGCGGGGTTTTGACCCCGCCGTTGTTGTTTTAAGAAACAAATTCAAATCTGCAAAATTCAATATTCACTACTTTTAATCCTTTTTTATTGACTTTAATCCTCGTAAATCCTATAATATTCGTAGAAAGGTGAGAGATGAAAATGGCAAACCTTATTTGTGCAAAATGTAATAAGCAGATTGAAGAAAGCAATCTTGTAGAATGTCCCAACTGTTGGGAAATGTACCACAAGGAATGTTGGGAAGAAACAAAATTCTGCCTTAGCTGTAAAAAGTATAATCTTGATTTTGCAAGAATTCAGGAAGAAAAGAAGGCTTTGGCAAAGGAAACAGAAACTGATGACAACGAAGATGGTATTCAGGTAGAAAAGATTGACGAGGACGAAACTTCAGATGAGCAGGTTTTTGAAATGCCCACAAGGGAAATGAACCATTCGCCGATAGCTAATACTATGATGTTGATTTCCAAGGTTGCATTGATTATCGGTGTTGTGGCGGGAATTGCTGTTGCCGCTGATTACATTGTGAAAGCATACACTTTTGCAGGTGGTGTGGTTGGTGTAATTTTGGGACTTGTAGTATGCGCGATGGGATGGGTTGTTTCCGTGCTGATAAATGGCTTTGCCGAAGTGATTAACAACACACAAAAAAGTGCATACTATCTTTCAAAACTGGTTGAAAAAGAGAAAAAGGACAGGGATGAATAATGGGAAAATTAAGATTTCTGATAGCAATTATTGTGGGCAAGATTTCTGCGTTTTTGCTTGATAAAATATTTAAAAGAGGTACTAATACACCGGGTATAATAATGCTCAAAATCTGTCCTGATGCACTTGCTCGTTTTGTTATGCCGAAAACAACAATCTGCGTAACAGGAACAAACGGAAAAACAGGTACATCAAATCTTTTGACACACATTATCCGCAACAGCGGGAAAACTGTTGTAAATAATTCAAAAGGTTCAAATATGGCACCGGGACTTGTTTCTGCCTTGGTAACACAGTGCACATTAGGTGGCAAGGTTACTGCTGATGTTGCGGTTTTAGAGGTTGACGAACGTTCTTCCCAGTTTATTTACACAAAATTTGTGCCCGATTTTATTCTTTGCACAAACCTTTTCCGTGACTCAATTATGCGAAACGGACACAGCGGATTTATCTTTGATAAAATCAATGACTATCTTAACGAAAAAACTACACTTGTCCTCAATGGTAATGATGCAATTTCAGGACTTTTAGGTGAAAATGTTTGCAACCGTGTTTTCTATTCAGTAAACAAAACTGAACGAAGCACAGAAAATTGTGTTGATACAGTCTGTGACCTTATTGCTTGTCCTAAATGTAATCACAAACTTGATTACGAATTTTTCCATTACAATCACATTGGTGTGCCAAAATGTTCACATTGCGGTTTCGAGATGCCTGAAAGCAGATTTTTCGCAAGTGATGTTGATTTCCTGAATGGTACATTTGTATTTAATGGTCCTTTGGGCGAAAGCCTTGTTTTACCATTCCAGAAAGGTAATTTCTTTAATGTTTTTAATATAACAGGTGCTTGTGCTGTTTGCAGACTTATGGGCATTGACCTTGATGTGATTGAAAACAGTATTGAAGATTTGTCATCAAAAACAGGACGATTTGAGAATAAAAAATATAATGGTGTTGAGGTAATCTCAATGCTTTCAAAGAACCAGAACCCTATTTCTTGTTCACAGAGCCTTAAATTCCTTGACAGTACAGAAAACGAAAAGGATGTTGTGCTTCTTATTACTGACTCAAATGATAAGGTTCATGGTCACGAGGATATTTCTTGGATTTACGACACAGACTTTGCACCACTCAACAGCGACAACATAAAAACAGTATATGTCGGTGGTAGCCGTTGCTATGATGTGGCAAACTGTCTTGAAATTAAAGGTATGGATACAAGTAAATTTGTACTTTTTGAAAACTATGATGAGTTGGCTCGTGAGGTAAGTAAAAACAGTATTGTCGGCAGGGATATTGTTGTGTATTTCGAACTTTATGCAACAAGTGTTGTTGAGAAAATTAAAAATGCAATGTCACAGAAAGGGGATAAATGATTATGACAAAAATGGTAATTGAAGTACTTTATCCCGAATATAATAATCTTTACGGTGACAGAGGAAACTGTGAATATTTAGCAAAAAAACTAACTCTTGCAGGATACGAGGTGGAAATTATTGAAACATCACTTTTCGACAAACCTGCATTTGTTGAGAATAAGGTTGATTTTCTTTTAATTGGTCCTTGTCAGGAAAAGCATCAGCTTGTGGAAATTCAGCATCTTAAAGAATATGCCGAGGATATAAAAAACCGAATCGACAATGGTGGCGTAATCCTTGCAACAGGTAATGCTTTTGAACTTTTTGGTGAGTATATTGAAAATCCAAAGGGTGAAAAAACAGAGTGCCTTGGTTTTTACCCATACTACGCAAAGCAGTTTTCACGTCTTCGCTACAATGATTGCAGTGTCGGTGAATTTGACGGGATGAAGATTGTCGGCTTTAAAAATCTTCTCAGTCATTCCTATGGAGATAATCCAAAACCATTTCTTAATATGAAAAAAGGTTGCGGAATGAACAAGGAAAGCAAAATTGAGGGTGTTAAGGATAACAATCTTTTTGCAACCTATCATACAGGTCCGCTTTTGCCACTTAATCCGCAGTTTACGGATTATCTTCTCAAACTTGTAGATAACGATTACAAAGGCGTCACTCTTGAATTTGAACAACAGGCTTATGATAGCAGGTTAAGGGAATTGTTGAAATAAAAACTCTTTATCACATTAAATTGTTAAAACTTTTTTATTTAAACCCATTGACACGGGAATATTCGGGTGTTAAAATATTAGGCAACCGACAAACACAGAGGTAATTAAAATGAAAACTCTTAATTTCGCAGCTGAATACTTTTACTTTAGCTTTTTCTTTAACAAGGAAAGGTTATGTTTCACTGCGGAAAAATAAAGATTGCCTGATTAAACAGCTTTTTTATTCTCACGGTGAAACATCCGTGAGATTTTTTTATTGTTAAATATATACCAAAAGGAGTAATGAAAATGGTAGTAATTCTTAAAAACGAGGTTGACCCTGCTAAAGTCGAAAATTTAACAAAATGGTTGCATGAACAAAAACTTGTAATTCATGAGGTTGTTGGTCATTATCAGACAATCTTGGGACTTATCGGTGATACAAGCTGTGTGGATATTGACCTTATTCAGAGTCTTGATATTGTTGAGGATGTAAGAAGAATTTCAGAGCCATATAAATGTGCAAACAGGAAATTTCATCCTGACGATACAGTTATTGACGTTGAGGGCTACAAAATAGGTGGTGGCAATTTCCAATTCTTTGCAGGTCCTTGCTCAATTGAAAGCAGAGAGCAGATTTTAAGTATCGCAAAAGATGTAAAGGCAGCAGGAGCAAACTTCCTTCGTGGCGGTGCATTTAAACCGAGAACATCACCTTATGCTTTCCAGGGTATGCGTGGCGAGGGACTTGAATTGATGCTCGAAGCAAAGAAAGAAACAGGAATGCCAATCGTAACAGAGATTATGGACGCATCTCATATTCCGCTTTTCGAGAATGTGGATATTATTCAAGTTGGTGCTCGTAATATGCAAAACTTTGAACTTTTAAAAGAACTCGGACACCTTAAAAAACCTGTTTTCTTAAAACGCGGACTTTCAAGCACATTCCAGGAATTGCTTATGAGTGCAGAATATATCATGGCAGGCGGTAACGAAAATGTTATCCTTTGTGAACGCGGTATTCGTACATTCGAAACAGCAACTCGAAACACACTTGATTTGTCAGCAGTTCCGATGCTTAAAGAAAAATCACATTTGCCCGTAGTAATCGACCCATCTCACGCATCAGGTATTGCACGTTTTGTAAAACCAATGTCATTGGCAGCAGCCGCTTGCGGTGCAGATGGTCTTATGATTGAGGTGCACAATGACCCATCAAAAGCACTTTGCGACGGTCCACAGGCACTCACACCTCCACAGTTCACAGATGTTGTGACAGCAGTAAACAAAGTTTTAGAAGCAGTAAAATAAATTAAGTAGGCGGTAAAATGAAAGTCGGAATTATCGGATTAGGCCTTATGGGTGGCTCACTTGCCAAGGCTATAAGTTTTGGCACTGAGCATACTGTTTGGGGTACAAACAGAAGCGAAGAAGCTATACAAAAAGCACTTTTTGTTGGTGCAATCGAAAAGGAATTGACAAAAGATGATTTGTGCAAATGCGATTTGGTGATAGTTTCTTTGTATCCACAGGCATCAATTGATTATATAAACGAAAATGCACACCTTTTCAAAAAGGGTGCAATTGTTATGGATATCAGCGGTGTTAAACGCTATGTTTGTGATGCACTTTATGAAACAGCAAAAGCAAATGACTTTGTATTTATCGGTGCACACCCAATGGCAGGACTTCATCTTTCGGGTTTTGAGCATTCCACAGCAAAAATTTTTAACAATTCCTCGATGATTCTTACTCCTTATGAGGATACACCCACGGAATGTATAAATACCGTTAAAGAACTCTTTCTTAAAATCGGATTTACAAATATTCAGATGTCAACACCTGATGAACACGACAAAATTATAGCCTTTACCTCTCAACTTGCACACGTGGTATCAAATGCCTATGTAAAAAGTCCTAACGCCTTGATTCATAAAGGCTTTTCAGCAGGTAGTTATAAGGATTTAACACGTGTTGCCTATCTTAACGAGAATATGTGGTCAGAATTATTTTTAGAAAATAAAGATAATCTTGTAAATGAAATTGACTCCATAGTGAATAATTTGATACAATATAAAATAGCGTTAGAAAATAACGACTGTGAAAAACTAACTGTTCTTTTGCGTGACGGTAAAAATCTGAAAGAACAGATTGACGGGTGATTAGTATGGAAATCGTAAGGGTGACCGCATCTAAAGAGTACAACGTGAATATCGGTTCAGGCTTTCTTGATTCGGTGGGAGAAAAAATTAAGGAATTAAAAAGACCATGCAGAGTAGTGATTATATCAGATGATATGGTTTTTCCTCTTTACGGCGAAAGGGTAAAAAGCAGCCTTGAGGTAAGCGGATATTCTGTTTGCGAGTTTATTGTACCCCACGGCGAAGAGTCAAAGTCATTTGAAAACTACGAAACAATTCTTGAATATTGTGCGGAAAACAGTATTACAAGAACCGACCTTTTTATAGCCCTTGGCGGTGGAGTAGTGGGAGATTTAACAGGCTTTGTAGCTTCGACTTATCTTCGTGGTGTTGATTTTGTGCAAATTCCCACAACAGTACTTGCTATGGTGGACTCCTCCGTTGGCGGTAAAACCGGAATAAACTTAAAAGCAGGAAAAAATCTTTGTGGTGCATTCTATCAGCCAATCGCTGTTTTTGCCGACTGTGAAACATTAAAAACATTATCACAGGAAACCTTCAATGAAGGCTGTGCCGAAATCATCAAATACGGTATGATTTTAGATAAAGATTTTCTTGCGTTTTTACAGGCTAACGAGATAAAAGAGAATATAGAATATGTAATAAAACGCTGTGTTGAAATCAAAAGAGATGTCGTAAGTCACGATGAATTTGAAAAAGGTGAAAGAAAACTTCTTAATTTCGGTCACACAATCGGCCATGCAATTGAAAAAAGCAGTAACCTTACAATTTCTCACGGTAATGCAGTTGCAATAGGTATGGTAATTGCAACAAAGGGTGCTTATGAGGTTGGTATGAGTGAAGAGGATTTTTCTGATGTGCTTTTACCAATTCTTAAAAAGAATAATCTTCCCACAACTTGTGATTTTTCAGCAGAAGAGCTTTATATGGCAGCACTTTCCGATAAAAAGAGAAGTTTTGATACAATGTCGCTTATTGTTCCCGAGGAATTGGGACTTTGCAAAATTATGAAGCTTCCGGTTGAGGATTTGCAGAATTTTATAGAAAAAGGTATGAACTAAATGTCAGTAATCTGTACACCATCTGTTTTAGAAGGTAAAATCAGGTCAATTTCATCAAAGTCAGATGCACACAGAATTTTAATTTGTGCTTCTATTTGCGAAAAAAGTACAAAAATCAAGTGTAATGTGATGTCAAAGGATATCGCAGCGACTGTTGATTGCCTTAAAGCAATGGGTACAGATATTTTTATTGACGGTGAAATCATAACGGTAAATCCGAAACTATTTAACAGAGAAGCAGAAATTAACTGTAATGAAAGCGGTTCAACCCTAAGGTTCTTAATGCCGTTGGTTTCTGCTTTGGGAATTGATACAACAATTCACGGAAAAGGCAGATTACCTCAAAGACCGGTTTCTCCGTTAAAGGAGGAAATGGAGAGAAAGGGTGTCACTTTTCATACCGGCGACAAATTTCCCCTTCATCTGACAGGGCAACTACAATCAGGGGACTATGAAATTGAGGGGAATGTAAGCTCACAATTCATAACGGGGCTTTTAATGGCGTTACCTTTGCTTCAGGATGACAGCAGAATTAAAATTCTTCCACCCTTTGAATCCAAGTCCTATGTTGATATAACAATTTCTGTGCTTAATAAATTCGGAATTGAAATAGAAGAAAAAGAGAATTTATACATAATAAAAGGTAAACAACAGTTTGTTTCTCCGAAAGAAATTACAGTAGAGGGTGACTGGTCAAATGCATCATTTTTCCTTTGTGCAGGAGCATTGAGCGAAAATGGTGTGACAGTAACAGGGTTGAATATCAATTCACCGCAGGGAGATAAAAGGATTTTGGACGTTTTATCCTCAATGGGTGCTGATGTGAAAACAGACGGAAATGAAATTACCGTTAAGAAAAACAAACTAAACGGCATTACAGTTGACGCAAGGGATATTCCCGATTTAGTACCGATTATTTCCGTTGTAGCATCTGCCTGTAACGGGGAAACACGAATAATAAACGCAGGTCGTCTTCGTATTAAGGAAAGCGACAGAATAAAATCGGTTGTAGAAATGCTTAATTCTGTTGGCGGATACGCAGAGGAAACTGCCGATGGAATAATTGTTCACGGAAAAGCAGATTTGCGAGGTGGCAGGGTTAATGGCTATAATGACCACAGAATTGTAATGTCAGCATCAATTCTTTCCACTCTTTGCAAAGGGGATGTAGAAATAACGGACAGTAATGCGGTTGAGAAATCATATCCCGATTTCTTTACTGATTTTAATAAAATGGGAGGTAATGGAAATGTCATCAATGACAGGTGATAAAATTAAAATATCAGTTTTCGGTCAGTCCCATTCAAAGGGAATTGGTGTTGTAATAGACGGACTTCCTGCAGGACATAAAATTGATATGGAAAAAGTTCTTACCTTTATGGACAGACGAGCACCCGGTAAAAATTCACTTTCCACTCAGAGAAAAGAAAGTGACACTCCCGAAATTCTGTCAGGACTTGTTAACGGTGTTACCTGTGGTGCCCCGCTTTGTATGGTTATATATAATGAAAATCAGCATTCAGCAGACTACAATAATATAATTGATACTCCAAGACCTTCCCATGCGGACTATTCTGCGTTTGTCAGATACAGTGGCTTTAATGACGTTGCAGGTGGCGGACATTTTTCAGGCAGGCTTACTGCTCCGCTTTGCTTTGCAGGTGCAGTGTGTATGCAGATTTTAGAAGGTATGGGTGTTGAAATTCAGGCTCATATTCAGAAAATCAAAAATGTTTATGACGACAAAATCGACTTTGTAAACATAGGTAAGTGGGACGTAGCGAAAAAAGCATTTCCTGTAATCAATGACGAAAAAGGTAAACTTATGATTGCCGAAATCGAAAAGGCGAGGGAATTGGGTGACTCCGTCGGTGGTGTTATTGAATGTGCAGTAACAGGAGTTAAGGCAGGATTCGGTGACCCTATGTTTGACGGCGTTGAAAATAAACTCTCTAAAAATATCTTCGGTATCCCTGCGGTTAAGGGGATTGAATTTGGTAACGGATTTTTAGCTTGTGACCTTTACGGTAGTGAAAACAATGATGATTTCTGCATTGCAGACGGCGAAATCAGAACAAAAACCAATAATTCAGGTGGCATAAACGGTGGTATAACTAATGGTATGCCAATTGTTTTCAGAACCGCAATCAAGCCAACCCCATCAGTTTTTAAAGAACAAAACAGTGTAAGCTTACAAAACAAAACAGAAGAGAAATTGCAGATTAAAGGCAGACACGACCCTTGCATTGTTCAAAGAGCTGTACCTGTGGTTGAGGCGGTAACTGCAATTACATTATTAGATTTGCTTATATAAGGTGATTTTAATGGAAGACCTTTCAGTAATCCGAGAAAGAATTAACGAAATTGACAATAAAATAATTGAACTCTGGAAAGAGAGAATGGAAAACTGTCTTTCAGTTGCACGGTACAAGAAGGAAAATAACCTTCCTGTTCTTGACTCTAAAAGAGAGGCGGAACTTCTTAATCGTATCAGTGGTATGGCCGGGGAGGAGCTGGATGTCTATTCCCGTGTGCTTTATGATACTATTATGACTATTTCCAAGTCGTATCAGCACAAGTACCTTTACAGTGAAAATGCCTTGATTGAAAAAATAAAATATGCAGTTGAAAATACGGAAAAACTTTTCCCGCAAAAAGCAATGGTTGCTTGCCAGGGCGTTGAAGGTGCATATTCGGGAATTGCTTGTGAGAAGCTTTTCAAGTATCCCACTATTTCATATTTCAAAACCTGGTATGATGTTGTCAATGCGGTTGAAAAGGGACTTTGTAAATATGGCGTCCTTCCTATTGAAAACAGTACCGCAGGAAGTGTAAACAATGTTTACGATTTAATGGCAGAGCATAATTTCTATATTGTAAAAAGCTTCCGTCTTAAAATAAATCATTGTCTTTTGGGAAATAAAGGTGCAACTCTTGATTCAATCAAGGAGATTTATTCCCACGAACAGGCGATAAACCAATGTAGTGAATTTCTACGTCAGCACAGTGACATAAAGGTAAATATCTGCGAAAATACTGCCGTTGCAGCAAAGTTGGTTATGGAAAGCGGTCGTACAGACGTTGCCGCTATCTCGTCTGAAAACTGTCGTGATTTATATGGTATGACAGTGATTTCCGACGATGTGCAGAATAAGGATAATAACTACACAAGATTCATTTGCATTTCAAAGGATTTGGAAATTTATCCCGGAGCGGACAAAACAAGCTTCGTGCTGACACTTCCCCATAGACCCGGTTCGCTTTACCATATACTTGCTCAATTCTATGCATTGGGCATAAATGTGATTAAACTTGAAAGCAGACCGATTCAGAATAAGGATTTCGAATTTATGTTTTATTTTGATATGTCTGTATCGGTTTATGATAATGCCTTTTATGAAATTCTTGGACAGTTAAGAGACGAGTGTGAATACTTTAATTATTTAGGTAGCTATTCGGAGGTAATGTAATGTACGGACTTTTAGGTGAACATTTACCTCATAGTTTCTCGCCACAAATCCATAAAGCATTGGGTAATGATAATTATACCCTTTTTGAGGTTGCTCCTGAAAATCTCGAAAAATTCCTGACGGATAAAAACTTCAAGGGGATTAACGTAACTATTCCTTATAAAAAAGCGGTAATACCGTATCTTGATTACATTTCACCTGAAGCAGAAAAAATCGGTGCAGTCAATACTGTTGTTGTTCGTGACGGTAAGCTTTACGGATATAATACCGATTATTTCGGATTTAAATATATTATTGAAAAATCAGGGATTACTGTTCAGGGTAAAAAGGCACTTGTTTTAGGTAGTGGCGGTGCATCTGCAACGGTACAGGTGGTCCTACGTGATTTAGGTGCCGGTGAAGTTTTTGTAGTTTCACGAAACGGTGATGTGAACTATACCAATATATATGAGCATACAGATACAGAGATAATCGTCAATACGACTCCTGTCGGAATGTATCCGGACAATATGAATACACCGGTTGATATTTCAAGCTTCCCAAAGCTGTGCGGTGTTCTTGATGTGGTGTATAATCCATTGAAAACCAGAATTGTTATGGAAGCGGAGAAAACAGGTGTTCCTGCGTTGGCAGGACTTTCAATGCTTGTTGCCCAGGCAAAAAAAGCACATGAGATTTTCTTTGATACAGTCGTTGAAACCGGTATTTGTGATAAAATTGAAAAATCAATAAGATTACAAATGTGCAATATCGTTTTAATTGGTATGGCAGGTTGCGGTAAATCAACAGTTGGCAAAAAACTTTCGGAATTGCTAAAAAAAGATTTTATCGATACAGATGAAATGATTGTCAATGCAGAAAACAAGTCCATTCCACAGATTTTTGAAGAAAGCGGAGAACGTTTTTTCCGTACCTGTGAAAATGCGGCAGTTAACCTTGCGGGACGAGAAAAAAATTGCGTAATTGCAACAGGCGGCGGTGTGGTTACAAGAATCGAAAACTATATGCCGCTAAATCAGAACGGAATTATTGTTTTTATTAACCGAGATGCTGAAAAATTGCCTACAAACGGCAGACCATTGTCGCAAATGCACGGCGTAAGGGAGTTGTATGGAAAAAGAATGCCACTTTACCGACAGTTTGCTCATATAGAGGTTGACGGAAACGGCACAGTTGACGAAACAGCAAAAAATATTGTAAAGGAGATTTTAAATTATGAAAATTCTTGTAATTAACGGACCGAATATCAATATGCTTGGCATTCGTGAGCCTGAAATATACGGAAACCAGAATTATAATACACTCCTTGCTGATATTGAGAACTGGGCAAAAGAACTGGGCTGTGAGACTGAATGCTTTCAATCTAACCACGAAGGTGCAATCGTTGATAAAATTCAACAGGCTTATGGCATTTTTGATGGGATTGTAATCAATCCTGCAGCATATACTCATACAAGCATTGCAATTCTAGATGCACTTAAATCCGTCGGTATTCCTACCGTGGAGGTCCATATTTCTGATGTGACAAAACGTGAGGACTTTCGTCAGGTTTCCTATGCAGGTATGGCGTGTGAGGAACATGTCATAGGCAAGGGTTTGGATGGATATTATCTTGCTATGAAATATCTTGTTGCAAAAAGGAATAATTCAAAAAAATAGACACATTGTATATAATTGTTTATTATATTGACTAATTGATTTCAGTATGATAAAATGTACTTGGTAAAATTGCCCTAAAAAAATAAAAGTGAGGTAAGGGAAATGAAAAAATTAAGCAAAATTTTATCAGTGCTTCTCGCTGTATTGATGACATTTTCAATGTTTTCAATCGTAGGCGCAGCAGCAGGCGACACTTATACCGTTGCATATAAATCAAACGGTGGTAGTGGCACAATGTCAAACACAACATTTACTGTTGATGAGGCAAAAACTCTTAGAGCAAATTCATTTACTAAAAGAGGTCACACTTTCTTAGGCTGGTCTGAAGACAAAACAGCAACAACTCCAACTTATTGGGATGGCCAGTCTGTAACAAATCTTGCAGCAGCAGGCGAAACAGTAACTCTTTACGCAATTTGGAGAGTAAATACTTATGTAGTTGAATTCAGAGCAAATAACGGCGAAGGTTCAATGGAAAATCAGACATTTGCATACGGCGAAGAAAAAGCTTTGTCAGCAAATACTTTCACAAGAGAAGATTACACATTCCTTGGCTGGTCAAAATCAAAGACAGCTTCTTCTGCTACATACGATGACCAGGAAGTAGTAGAGAATCTTACAACTTATGATGGTCAGACAATCGTATTGTATGCTGTATGGAAGAGAAATCCGGTAACAGTTACAGGTGTGGAAATTTCTTCAGAACCTACAAAGACAGAATACTTTGTTGGTGATACATTTGATGCAACAGGACTTGCTTTATTAGTTTCAAAGAGCAACCATACTGTTCAAACTGTTACAACAGGATTCACAGTTTCAGCTCCTGATATGACAACAGCAGGTGAAAAGGAAGTTACAGTAACTTACGAAGGATTTACAGCAACATTTACAATTAATGTTGTTGAGAAACCTGTATATAACTATACATTCTCTATCAATGCTCCTGAAGTTACAGAAGTTGAACATGGTGCAAGTGTAGTTCTTTCAACAAAGGTTGAAGGCACATACCCAGATGGACTTTATGTTATTTGGAAATTAAGCAACGGCAACTTTACATCAACATTGAATGCAGATGACTCAATTACAGTTGTTGCAGAAGGCGTTGGTGCTACAACATTCACAGCAGAGCTTTATGATGCAGATGGCAATAAAGTTGATGAAGCTACTGTTGAATTAACAGCATTGGAAGAAGTTGAAGAACCAGAAGAACCTGGATTCTTCGCAAAGATTATCGCTTTCTTCAAGAACATCATCAATGCAATTCTTGGTATCTTCAAGAAATAATTCACTAATTTAACAAATAAAATGGCGGGGTTTATCCCCGCCATTTTTTACTTGCAAAACACGTGTCTGCCAATTGTTGTAATTACAGGCCTTGTCCTAATCCATTGGTTATTTGTTTTTGCAGGATTATAATAGTATATAGCTCCGCCTGTCGGGTCCCAACCGTTAATAGCATCTCTTGCAGCCTTTTTTGCAGTATCGTTGGGAGCAACATTCCAGTTGCTGTCTCGTACAGCTGAGAATGCTCCAGGCTGATAAACAACTCCTGCAATAGAATCAGGGAATGAGGAGTGTTGAACTCGGTTTAACACAACGGCACCAACGGCAACTTGTCCAGTATAACTTTCACCACGTGCTTCTGCACCAATAATTCTCGCTAATAAATAAACATC
>JAZSFK010000011.1:0-11609 GCA_045532175.1 Candidatus Fimenecus sp.
GAAGTGTACGGCCTGTACCGCCACCAGATGCAACTGAGAAGTATTTAACGTTGTTTTCCATAGCCCATTTCTTGTAGGTACCAGCAACTGGGTGTTGGAAACGAGTTGGGTTAGTTGAGTTACCTGTGATAGATACGTCAACTTGTTCTTTACGCATAATTGCTACGCCTTCGTTTACATCGTTTGAACCATAGCAACGAACTTTAGCTCTTTCACCATTTGAATAAGCTGTTTCATTAACGATTTTGAGTTCATCTGTGTAATAATCATAATCTGTTTCAACATATGTGAAACCGTTGATTCTTGAAATAATCATAGCAGCGTCTTTACCAAGACCGTTAAGGATAACACGAAGAGGTTCTTTACGAACTTTGTTAGCTGTCTTTGCGATACCGATAGCACCTTCAGCAGCAGCAAATGATTCGTGACCTGCAACGAATGCGAAACACTTTGTTTCTTCTTTAAGAAGCATTGCGCCAAGGTTACCGTGGCCAAGGCCAACGTCTCTCTGCTCAGCAACTGAGCCGGGGATACAGAAAGCCTGAAGACCCTTACCGATAACTGCAGCAGCTTCAGAAGCAGTTTTTACACCTGATTTAAGTGCAAGTGCAACACCGAGTGTGTAAGCCCAAACAGCATTTTCGAATGCGATTGGCTGAACACCTTTAACGATGCCTTCAACATCGATACCTTTTGATTCGCAAAGAGCTTTTGCGTCTTCGAGAGAAGCAATACCGTATTCAGCAAGACATTTCTCGATTTTAGCCATTCTTCTTTCTTTGCCTTCAAATCTTACATCATTAGCCATTTTAGTATCCTCCTTCTCTTATTCTTCTCTTGGGTCAATGTATTTTACAGCATCTGCAAAACGACCATATGAGCCTGTATTGTTCTTAAGAGCAACGTCAGCAGGTGTACCGTGACGGATATCCTCCATCATCTTACCAAGCTTAACGAATTCATAACCGATAACCTGGTCATCAGCGTCAAGAGCCATTCTTGTGATATAGCCTTCTGCCATTTCCATATAACGAACGCCCTTAACCTTTGTTGAGAACATTGTACCAACCTGTGAACGAAGTCCTTTACCAAGGTCTTCAAGACCTGCACCAACAACAAGACCGTCTTCTGAGAAAGCAGACTGTGAACGACCGTAAACGAGCTGGAGGAAGATTTCTCTCATAGCTGTGTTGATTGCGTCACAAACAAGGTCTGTGTTAAGACATTCAAGAAGAGTTTTGCCGGGAAGAATTTCTGCAGCCATAGCAGCTGAGTGAGTCATACCTGAACAACCGAGTGTTTCAACAAGTGCTTCTTCAACAATACCTTCTTTAATGTTAAGTGTGAGCTTACATGTACCCTGCTGAGGAGCACACCAGCCGATGCCGTGTGAAAAGCCTGAAATATCTTTGATTTCATAAGCCTTTACCCATTTTCCTTCTTCAGGAATCGGAGCCGGACCGTGGTGAGGACCTTTTGCTACACAGCACATTTTTTCAACTTCATGTGAGTAGTGAATCATAATAAATGAAAACTCCTTTCATATTTTAACGGAATAATTCCTATCCTGTAAATTATACAATTACTTGTCCGAATTTTCAATAGTAAATTTGACAAAAGATTGACAATGAAAACAAAAATTATAGTCATAATTGTATTATAAACAAATTTTCCATAATTACACAAAAACAGGACACTGAAAATAACCAGTGTCCCGTGTATTGCTGTTTTGATTTCATCACATTATTGAATGCTTTCATAAAAATAAATTGAATAACCTTCAATAGAGACAATCAAGGTGTATTCGCTGTTTCCGTTTTCATTGACTGTCTTGCTTACCTCTGCCAAGCCAACTGCAACATCATTCTCTTGTATGAGATATTTTATGTCATAAGTGAATGCTTCCGTAGTCTTTTCTCTTTCCCAGCATTCAAGCGCAAAAGTTTCCTGTGTTGCATTGTTTGAAATTACAAACACGCCACCTTTGGCACTGTTCCAAAGGTCAAGAACTTCTGCTCCTTCATACAAAGCCTTATTGTCTGCATTACAATACACTATTTCTCCGTCACTGTTCTGAACATATTTAAAACTCCATGTGTGATTATATATGGACAATTCCTCTTTGGAAGAGTTACAGCTACATAACAGCATTAGACTTACTATTGACAAAATAATTGCAATTGCCTTTTTTGAGAGCTTAAACATACCAATCAACTCCAAGCCTTGAACTTTTTATATGCTAAATATAACATTTTTACAATTGAATGTCAATAAAAAAGGGACACTGCCAAGTGCCCCCTTTTGTTGTTTATGTCTTATTTTAAGAAGCTAAGACTTCTGATGATTGCAGGTTCCTTGGCTTTACCTCCGCAAACCTGGAAGAAGCAAATGTACTCAACAACAGTAAGTGCAATCATTAAGATAAGTGCAGCAATCGGAATAATAATTGTCCAGCAAAGAAGTGCTGCGATTACCGGCAATAATGTATTGACAACTACAATTTTAAGAGCCTGGCGCACATGGAATGCTGCATAGGGTGAGTCATTACCGACCAAAAGTGCGATAATGATACCAACTGCGCCCAAGAGATACACTAACATTGCAATAACCTTGTTGTCAGAAATATCTTTTGCATCAAATTCTGCTGTGTGGTCGTATGAGGGAGTTGGGTTTGGCGTATAGTTAGGAACATAGTTCGGAGCAAAAGCCTGTGGAGCAGGTGCATTTGCACCGCTTGGCTGTGCTACTACTCTGTTTCCGCAATTCGCACAAAATTCTACCTCATCATTAAATGTGTTATTACATACAGGACATACCTTCATAATAACCCTCCTCTTTTTATTTTTAAAAATTATATGACTTTTTTCTTGCTTTTTCAACACCTGTTGACAATTTTTTCAACAAAAATATAAGCGCTTTTGTTTTGTTGTCTTTATTCTAACAATTAGATTTTTTATTTTGTAAGCTGCGTTTTACCTGCATTTTTTTCAAAAAAATTCCATAAAAGTGCAGAAAAGGGTAATTCTAAAGAAAACATTAAAAACTCACAGCATCTTTCTACTTTAGCATTTTGGCGTTTTGGCGTTTTGGCGTTGACTTTCGTCGAAGCCTATGTTACAATTTATATGAGGTGATATAATTGAAGGACCCTAGAATCAGCGTTAGACTTACTAAAGAACAGCATGAACAGTTAAAAATATTAGTTATTAAGAGAAACACCAATATCAACAACTTTTTATTAGAATACATAATCAAAGAAATAGAGAAGGAAAATGGCAATGAAACAGATAAAAAGTGAATTTCCTACCCTTAATGCCGTTTCTTTATTTGCTAATGTTGGTGTTGCAGAAGCATATTTTGATGAAGTCGGTGTTAATGTTGTTGTTGCAAATGAAATCGACCCAGAAAGAGCTCGTTTCTATAACCACTTATATCCCGCAACAGATATGGTTGTAGGCGATATTACAAACAAATCAATACAAGACAAAATTGTGTCAAAATCGATAACCAACAATGCAGAATTATTGATTGCAACACCACCTTGTCAAGGTATGAGTACGGCAGGGAAAAAGGAAGAGTTTGACCCAAGAAACAGTTTAATTTGTTGCGCTGTAGAAATAATCAAAAGATTAAAACCGAAGTTTGTAATGCTAGAAAATGTTCCAGAACAATTACTAACAAGAGTTAGGGTTAATGACGAACTATTGCTTATACCAGATTATTTACACCAGCAGTTAGGGGATAACTATTTTTTTGCCGATGAGGTTGTTATAGATACTTCTAACTATGGCATTCCACAATCAAGACAGCGAGCAATTTTTCTCCTTACAAGAAAAGATGTTGGATTTATCTGGCAAATGCCCTGCAAATTGTCTAAAAAGGTAACTATGAAGGATGCTATAGGTGATTTACCTATACTTGACCCTTATATTAGAGATATCGGTTATTCTGATATGCTTAAATTCTTTCCTCATTTCGAGGAAAGAAAAAAGGAAGCTCTTGAAATTTCCAAGTGGCACTATCCACCCACACATATTTATCGCCAAGTATATTCGCTAATGCACACACCTTCAGGACAAACAGCCTTCAATAACAGCGAAGAATTCAGACCAAAAAAAGCAGACGGAACATTTGTGAAAGGATTCAAAAACACTTACAAAAGACAAGAATGGGACAAACCAGCCTGTACAATAACCATGTACAATAGGACAATTGGTTCTCAGAATAATGTACATCCTGGAAGACCCATTGGAGTTGACAACGACGGTAATCAATTGTATTCTGATGCGCGTGTATTAACCGTCTATGAAATAATGATAATTATGTCATTACCTAAAAATTGGGACATTCCTGAATGGGCATCAGAAAGTTTTATACGGTCTGTCATCGGTGAAGGAATACCCCCTCTAATGACTAAGAAAATAATTGAGGTTTTACAAAATGAGCAAGCTAAAAGGTGTTTCGCTGTTTGCTAATGTAGGAATAGCGGAAACATATTTAAAGGAAATTGGTATAGATATTGTTGTCGCCAACGAGTTAATTGAGCAACGAGCTAAATTTTATAAACACCTATATCCTAGTGCTGATATGGTTGTTGGTGATATAACTACCGATGAAATTTTTGATGTAATCGTTAAAAAAAGCCGTGAGCAAAATGTAGATTTTCTCATTGCTACACCGCCTTGTCAAGGTATGAGTCTGGCAGGTAAAATGGATAATGCTGACCCTCGAAACAGTTTAATTTACTATGCTGTAAAGGCAATAAAAGCATTAAATCCTAAATATATACTTATTGAAAATGTACCACAACAACTTAAAACAACTGTATTATACAATGGGGAAATGATACCAATCCCACAATACCTAAGGAAAGAACTGCAAGACAAATATAATTTTGCTAAAAACAGTTTAATTTGTGCTAAAGATTTTGATGTTCCCCAAATGAGAAAACGCAACATTACCTTGTTGTCGCGTAAGGATATGGATTATGTGTGGGAACTTCCGTCAAAACCACATAAAGAAATTACACTCAAAGAGGCTATTGGCGATTTGCCTTCAATTGACCCAATACTAAGAGAAGGTATTGATGAAACCTTGAAAATTTTTCCAGATTTCTACAAAAAGAAAGAAGAAGCTCTTAAGGTTTCAAAGTGGCATTTTCCACCAACTCATGCTAGAAAGCACGTGTTAAGTTTAATGCACACCCCAAGCGGATGTTCTGCAACAGAAAATAAAATTCATTATCCCAAAAAAGATAATGGACAACGAGTAAACGGTCATTATAACACCTACAGAAGATTTGATTGGAACAAACCAGCAAGAACCATTACACAAAATAGTGGTGTCATTTCTTCTCTCTGTTGCGTGCATCCAGGACATCTTGTTTTTGATGACGGAAATGAAGAAACGAGAATCTACTCAGACCCACGTTGTCTTTCGATTTACGAATTGCTTATTGTAACATCGTTGCCAAAAAACTGGAACATTCCTGATTGGGCAGACGAAAGATTAATTCGCTCTGTAATTGGCGAAGGTGTTCCTCCAATGCTTATTAAAAATATTGCACTTGAATTAACAACAAACATATAGAAAAGGATGGAGACCGCTCCATCCTTTTTCTTATTTATAATATTTGCTAAATAGTTCCCCCATAGAAATATCTAATCCACAATCTTTCAACATTTGTTCTCGTTGGGCATATAATTTGTTTAAGACGTTCAACCTAACAGCATCCGAACCCATATGAATTGCAGAATGGCAATTAGGACATAGACTGACAATGTTTTCGACTCTATCAAGATTAACATTAAAGTCTTTTTGTGCACTCATAGGTATGAAATGATGCGCTTCCATATAAGGTTTTCCTAATTTTGATGTAAATGTATTGTGTTCGCTACGATTGTGTTCACATTCGTAGTTAGCCAACTGCAAAGCAGTTTTACCAATACGAGCATTTGTCTTATATTTTACTCCTTTAGACGTTGATGATGTCTCCGGCATACGATTATTAGCTTTAATAAAAGCTTGAGTATTTGTATCATAGCCAAACGAAGAAATAATTTTTTCTTGTTGTTCACTGTCGCCATCTAAAACATCTACAGAATTAATTGTGAATATAACCTCTGGCTTCTTATTATAAATGTCCAGATTAGCAATTAGTTTCCCATAATTATCTTTCGCATATGCAGATAACGAATATTCCCCTTTATTAAAATCAAGAATACCCATGTTCTGTAAAAATTTCGTGAATTTGACATCTTTATACTTGTTAGATAATTCCACGGGGAATTCTCTTTCCATGGCAACTCCGTTGTTCCATTCAATCAATGCATCATGATAAGATATTCCAATATCATGCGTGATATATATGAGATACTTAAAACCATTTATGGTGATTTTATCAATATCCTTCAATGCTTTTAATAAAAGCTTTGGTGGGTCGATGTTGGAATCACTAGATTCTATGGCTGTATTATTCCTGCCAAAAGAATCATTCACAATAGACTCAATGAGGAATTGACGTTGCAATGCTATATCATTTTGTAAATAAGCATTAAAAAAGCGAATACCCCTGTTTGTAATTTTCGCCTTTCTGCCTGGATAATCACGATAAACCAATCCAAAGTATCTTGTTAACTCAGATTGTTTTACAAGATATGCACTATCTTTTGCTCCTTTAGATAAAGATGGTACTAACTCTTGTATTCTTATTTTATAATCGTGGTTTGAAACCCATTCCTCGTTATGTTTATATGCATCATAATAAATCTGAAGCGATGCATAAAACACATCAAGACGTGCAGTTTGTTTTGGCATAATTAAAACATTCGACATTTCTGTTACCTCTGTTTTTATAATTTTTTTAATAGTAGCATAAATTTTGCTATAAATCAAATAGAATCATGACTTATATTTTCTCTCCCTCTGTCATTTTCTGCGAAAATGACAGCTCCCTCGTCAGAGGGAGCCGAAGTGGTTTTACATTGATTCCGGTGTGCTAATGCTGAATGTTGTAAGAATATTTGTAATTACGTTCATAACACAGGTGCAAAGGTAGAGACGAGCCTGCATAAGAGCTTCGTCTTCCACAGCAACTCGGCAAGCGTTGTAGAACTTGTGGAAAAGTGTTGCAAGGTCAATGCAATAACGGGTAATTTTTGCGGGGTCATAGTTCTTTGCAGAGTTCACAATTTCTTCTGTAAGGGATGCAAGGTGACGGATAAGTTCGATTTCTTCAGGTGCTGTAAGGAGTTTGAGTTCATCCTTTGTGCAGTCACGAACTGTTACACCGTCTGACTCAATCTTACGGAGAATACTGTGGATACGGGCATTTGCGTACTGACAATAGTAAACAGGGTTCTGGCTTGACTGCTCAACCGCCAAATCAAGGTCAAAATCCATCTGTGAGCCCGGTTCACGCATATTGAATAAGAAGCGCACTGCATCAACAGGGATATCTTCAAGCAAGTCAACAAGTGTGATTGCCTTACCTGTTCTCTTACTCATTCTTACAACCTCGCCGTCACGGGTAAGGCGAACAAGTTGCATTAAAATTATGTCAAGACGGTTGCTGTCAAGGTCAAGTGCTTCAAGAACGCCCTTAAGACGAGCAACGTGACCGTGGTGGTCAGCACCCCAGATGTTAATAGCCTTGTCAAATCCGCGGGTAACAAGCTTGTTTTTATGATAAGCAATATCTGCTGCAAAATATGTCGGGTTACCGTTCTGACGGATAAGAACATCATCTTTAAGCTCAAGTTTGTCGATTTCTTCCTGTGTTTTACCCTGACGTGTAAGGATTTCGGTCTGCACCTTGGTATTATTGTACCAGACTGCACCGTCTTTTTCGTATGTCAAGCCTTTATTTGTGAGATAATCAATAACTTCTTTAACTGCACCGCTGTTATGAAGCTGACTTTCTTTAAACCATGTGTCATATTCAATACGGTACTTAGCCATATTGGCTTTCATATTATCGATATTTTTAGGAAGAGCAAATTCAACAAGAGCCTTTCTTCTTTCGTCTTCACTCTTATTCATATATTCGTCACCGTAAACATCGGCAAACTGCTGTGCTCTTTCCTTGATGTCTTCACCGTGATAGCTGTCTTCGGGAAGTACTACTGCATCTTCACCCTTGTAAATCTGCTGATAACGAATATCAAGTGAAAGACCGAATTTTTCAATCTGATTACCTGCGTCGTTGATGTAGAATTCTCTTTCTACATCATAACCTGCCATATCAAGCACTGCTGCAAGACAGTCACCCAAAGCACCGCCACGGGCATTACCCATGTGCATTGGGCCTGTTGGGTTAGCAGAAACGAATTCAACATTGATTCTCTTGCCCTCACCGTAGTCACTTCTGCCGTAATCCTTGCCCTTTGCCTTAACATCAAGCAAAATATCAGCATAAAAATCCTTTGAAAGTGTAAAGTTTACAAATCCTGCTCCTGCAACTGTGCAAGAGTCAAAATATGAGCCGTCAAGTTCAATATATTTTGCAACTAAATCTGCAATCATCTTTGGTGCACGGCGGAAAACCTTTGCACAAACAAATGCGATATTTGATGAATAGTCGCCGTTATCACGATTTGCAGGTACTTCGATATTGAACGCAGGAATCGGTTCTGCGGGGATTTCGCCCTGCGCAACTGCCTTACCAAGCGCATCAACAATAAGTGTATGTAATTCGTTAGTAGCCTGTTTAACTAATTTAGACATCCTTATTTCTCCTCAATATATATAATCATTGTGTTTTCTGATACAAATCCGTTATTAAAATCAAGCGAATATCTCATTTTGAGAACTGCTCCGTTTTCGTCCCTTGAGAAATCAACCTGATTTCCGTAAATACCCATTGTCAATTCACCATAAGGTGTTTTGTAGAATGTGTGATGACGTTTGCCTTTTTCAACCATCATTTCAGAGCTGAACTGACCATTACGTACGATGCTTACGATACTGTTTTCGAAAACTGTTATTGTTGTTTCTTCGGGACCTGTTTCTTCATTATTCTCAATATATTCAATTATATTCTTGTTGCCATCATAAGTAATACAACCTAAAACGGACATTTCACCTGCGTGGTCACCATTTTCAGTGCGTTGCTTACTGACAATTTTTATAACTGCGTTTGTTCTCATTGTGCAAATTCCTTTTCCCATTTTTCCATAGCTAATGTGCAAAGCTTATCAATCAAATCACCATAGGAAATTCCGGCTTTATCCATAAGCATCGGGTACATACTGATATTTGTAAATCCGGGAAGAGTGTTTGGCTCATTCAAAAGCACTGCACCATCAGAATATCTTACAAAGAAGTCAACTCTTGCAAGACCTGAACAACCCCAAGCCTTATATGCTTTGATTGCCTTTTCCTGAACTTCCTTAATCTTATCTTCACCGATTCTTGCAGGGATATGAAGACCACTATCGGACTCATATTTTGCCTCAAAATCGTAAAATTCGTTACTTGGCTCGATTTCGCCGACTGCACCTGCAAACGGCTCGTCATTACCCATTACAGCACATTCAACCTCTGCACCGAGAATTGCTTCTTCAACAACAACTCGCGAATCAAATTGCAAGGCATAATCAAGTCCACGCTGAATTTCCTCAAGTGTTTTTGCCTTAACAACACCAACGGATGACCCTGCATTTGCAGGTTTGATAAATACGGGAAGACCTAAATATTCTTTGCATTCTCTTGCAAATTCTCTGCCACGACGTTCAAAGTCGTATTTTGTTATGTATTTCCACTTTGCCTGCTGAATTCCGTTAATATCGCAGATTGCATTTGTCATAGCCTTATCCATACAAACGGCAGATGCCATTGTGTTACAGCCAACATAAGGAATACCCGCAATTGTAAGAAGACCTTGCATTGTGCCGTCCTCACCGTTTTTTCCGTGCATTACAGGGAAACAAACATCAATTCTTATCTTCTCATACCCGCTTTCGTTGAAAACAATAATTCCACGGTCTGCACGGTCAGTTGAAATAACCGCTTTTTTAAGATTGGCTTTGTCCTCAAACCAGCCATCCTTAGGAAGATTGTTGAAATCTCCTTCGTAAAGGAACATTTCACCCTGTTTGGTAATTCCCATCATAATTACATTGTATTTATCTTTTGGTATGTTTCTAATCACGGATGTTGCAGAAACGCAGGAAACATCGTGCTCAGAAGAGACGCCACCAAAAATTATTAAAGCATTTTTCATATCTATCACCCTATAAAAAGTCATAATACTACATTTTAATAGTTTTCATTATATTTTATCACAATATATTTAACTAATCAATTATAATATTCACAAATTTTTAATGACAAAACGAAATAAATGTGTTATATTATATGGGATACATAAAATTTTACGATTTGAGGTATAAAAAATGCTCAACAGAAATGATGCTCTTAACCTTGTTTTAAAGGGCTGTGCAGAAAAATTTGAACAAATTGGGTTTGCTTCCGGTACAGTTTGTGAGAACGGAGACGAGGCTTACGTGGATTTCACAAAGGATGATATTACCATTCGTCTTTTAAGCCACGACAACCTTCTTGATGTTACAGAAAAAGCAGGTGACGGTGATTTTGTTAAAACAGAATCAAACCTTCTTGATTTAGAGGAATTTGAGGAAAAAGATATTAAATCTCTCTGCAACGAAATCTGTGACACAGTAAGTACATCTTACGGAAAAAAAGCTCGTCAGGTTGCTCAAAAGAAAGCTCCGCAGACAATCTCAAAATCCGCTGCTAAGAATGGTACGGAATATGATGCAAACACACTTGCAAGTCGTATTTCTACTCTTTATCCTGAACTTAAGGATGCTTACAAAGAGAATTTCCAGACTTATGATGAGTTTTTGGGTGACGATTTCTTTGTAAACCATGCTAACAAGTACATTATGGAAACAATCCGTGGCAACGACAAACAGCAGATGAAAAAACTTTTCAAGATTTTAAGTGAAATCTATGAAAATGGTTCAAACGATGTTCAGGACCTTGTTGTTGTAACAATTTTAGGTGAAATCGACAACGACGAAAAGCTTCTTGCAAAATGTCGTGAAGAAATCACAGACGAGGACTTCTATGAAACACTTGTGGCAGTTAACAAGTATCTTGCTTCTCCTGCAGGTAAAAAAGCAAAAGAAAAAATGAAAAACCCTCCTGCCTACAAGCCACCAAAGAAAAAACAGGGTATGATGGCACAGGCTATGCAAAACTCAATGCAACAACAGAGATAAAAAGTACAAAACATAATGAAAGGCGGTTCACTGTAAGGTGAACTGCCTTATTTCTTTGAAATATTATGATACAGAGTCATACAAATTCAATTCTGTTGACTTGTATTTTTTGTAAAACAAAAAGAGCAGGTTTTTACACCTGCTCTTACTTTTATATACTTTTTAGAATTAAAGTTCTGCGAAGTATTTGATTGTTCTAACCATCTGTGATGTGTAGCTGTTTTCGTTGTCATACCAAGAAACAACCTGTACTTCATAGAGGTCGTCAGCAATCTTAGCAACCATTGTCTGTGTTGCATCGAAGAGTGAACCGTATTTCATACCGATAACGTCTGAAGAAACGATTGGGTCTTCGTTGTAGCC
>JAZSFK010000037.1:0-2369 GCA_045532175.1 Candidatus Fimenecus sp.
CGGAGCTTGATTACATCAGACTTTGAAACACCTTTCATCTTTCTGAAAATATCACGGACAATTTCATCAATCAAATCATCAAGAATATGCAGAGTGTAACCCGACTGACCGTCACACTCCGTCTGCTTTCTGCTTTTTCCATAGCAGGCATATCTGATACGTTTGGTAGTATCAACAGAGCCGTCTTTTCTTTTACGGTATCTTCCGCTTGTTGTAAGATTCAGCCTTGAACCACAATGCCCACAGTAAACCTTACCGGAGATAAGAGATTTACCTTTTGTGTTAAGGGGAACAGTGGGATTGTCTTTCTTTCTGTCTGAACGTTCTTTCATAATCATCATAGCTCTTTCATACTGTTCAGGCGGAATTATCTGCAGTTCAGGTATAACCTCAGAACGAGCCTCACCGCTACGGAGAATACCTGTGTATGTCAGGTTGCAAAGAATACCTCGGATTGTAGCTTCATGCCACATTTTGCCTGTTCTTGCTCGGTAACCGTTATTGTTCAGCCACGTTGTAATTCTGTGTGCACCGTAACCCTCTTGTGTGTATTTGTCAAAGATGATTTTTACCACAATAGCTTCGTCGGGATTAACTTTTAAATCATAAAGCTCGTGTTTCCTTTTATTGAATCTGCCACTTTTAACAAGGTCATATCCAAAGGCGGCAACGCCGCCCTTGAAATGACCAGCTTCAACCAACTGACCAAGGCTTGTTTTTGTTCGTACTGATGTTTTCTCACTTTCACCGTCAGCCTGCCAGAAACGGATATAGTTTAAGAGTTTGTCAATGTGATTATCAAATCTTTGTTCGCCCTCTTGTGTGCTCCAAACCTCAATACCATTTTTGACAAACCATTCAACAACAAAAGGTGTTTCGTCTGCGATTCTGCCGATACGGTCAAACATAAACACAAGCAGAATATCAAACTTTTTCTTTCTCGCAAGGTCCTTTATTATTTGAATTTTATCACGATTTTCAGCTCGCACCTTATGACCGGAAACACCATCTTCCTGTTCTTCGTGAACGATATCCCAACCCATTTCACTTGCAAATTTGTGGCAAGCCTTTCTCTGCATCGGGATATCTGCTTCATTGTTGCTGTCATAATCGACTTGTTTGCCCGTTGAAACTCTGTACAGACAGCACACTCTTTTTGACATTAAACCGCCTCCTTGATATTTTCTTTTAGTTTAATATCAGGGGCATCACTTTGTCGAATGTGCGAATCACCGAGTAATATTTCTTTTATTCGAGAAAAGATTTCTTTGTTAGGTTTTTCGGAAAAGGTTGCAATAACTTCAACACCTTTAATATTTAAAACATATTCTCCATGAATATCTGTCAAAACAAATTCGAGAAACTTTTTTATTCTTTCTATCTCATTTTTTATTACTGATATAATTCTTATAATATCATCTCCTTATTTTTTATTTCTGTCGGGGTGTTAGGGGTTAAACCCTTAACAAGCGGAATTTGTGTCCGTACGAATTCAATGCTTGTTGAGACTGATGCCATATCATAAAAGTCGCAACAAGCAAATGTGTGGACTCAAATTCAGTGCTTGTTAAGACTTATCCCACACTTTTTATCGCTCCCACTGACGTTGTTTTTGAAGCACCATTGCGTAACGGGCAAGAGCCTTTTCCGTTATTTCTTCCATCTTTTTCGGTGGCATATCTTTCTTAAAATACTTCTTAAAAGTTTCAACAGGAATTTTTACATACTCCTTTTGATTAGCTTTTTGCTCCTGCATAATTTCAAAGATAGCATCCATAGTGAGTTTTTTCTCTTCACTTAACTTATGCATACGCTGAGCCTGTGAGAGTGACGGAGTGCAATCTTCACTTTCAATAGTTTCAATTAAGTTGTGTTGTTCCTCTTCTGTTAAATATGAAAGTTCAACTGCAGGTATAAAAGCAATTCTTTTTTCATCCACCATTTCAAGGAGAGCAGGTTGCAAATTGTTCAATCGGATATATCTTTGAATCTGCATTCGGGAATCGGGCATAGTTTCTGCGAGCTTTTCATCACTACGGAACTTCGTCCCAACTTGTGACGAAGTTAAATCAGTTCTTGCACCTTGCTTTTTAATTGCATCGTGTTTCATTTTATAAGCACGGGCTTTTTCACTCGGTAAGATTTTTTCTCGGCTGAGATTGCAGTCAACAAAATTTATTACCGCTTCTTCTTTTGAAAACTCTCTGACATAAACAGGAACAACATCGAGATTCAACTCTTTTGCAATCTGCCATCGCCTGTGACCGGAAATTATTTGATATCCGTTATCCGACCTATTAACAATCAACGGAGTGATAATTCCGAACTCCATAATGCTGTCACGAAGCTCATCGTATTCACTTTCATCA
>JAZSFK010000007.1:0-46896 GCA_045532175.1 Candidatus Fimenecus sp.
GCCCATCTTTCAGCGATAAAATCTTTGATACATCTAAGATGCCTTAAATGTATGTTATGCGGTATTAGCGACCGTTTCCAGCCGTTATTCCCCTCTGAAAGGCAGGTTGCTCACGTGTTACTCACCCGTCCGCCACTAAGATTAAAATTCATTTGACCGAAGTCGCATTCCTTAAAATCTCCGTTCGACTTGCATGTGTTAGGCACGCCGCCAGCGTTCGTCCTGAGCCAGGATCAAACTCTCTAAAAAATTGTATTAATCAGATTTCTCTGTACTAATCATTTTCTAAAGTGCTTTTTAGCTCTTTACTTCTTTTAACTCATAACGCTTAGCGTTAATTTAACTCTTCTGTTATCCAAAAGAATTACTGTTTCTTGTATTTCTCTGTTTCGTACTTCCGTACTCTCAAAGAATCTACAGGGTTCCTTTTACTTATCTCGTCGTTGTTTAATTTTCAAGGTCCAGTTGTGCGTTTCAGGCTTTCGGCGTTTGGCCTCTGTCCTTGGCGCTCGTATATAATAACAAAACAAGTGACAAATGTCAACAACTTTTTTTGATTTTTTTACGCCTTTTTGAAAACTTATCCGGGTGTTTCATTTTTGGTATTTTAAATAAATAAAAACATCAGTTTTTGTGCATAATTTATGTGCAAATTCACAAATTAATGCGAAATTCGAAATTCGTAATGCGAAATTATTCTTTATTTTAAAATAGTTTTATTCTTTTCAACCAATGTTTTTTCAATTCTCTCTCCCTCCGTCATTTTGCAAGCAAAATGACACCTCCCTCGTCAGAGGGAGGCGGGATGAAAATTAGTGATGATGGTGATGATGTCCCGAATGGTGAGTGTGTTCTATGTGACAATGCTCCTCGTGGCAATGGTCGTCGGGATTTTCAATTTCAAGAGTTGCGTGGCCGATGCCGTGTTCTTTTAGTTCTTCTCTAATCTTATCTTTAATAGTATGGGAATTTTCATCTGCCACGATATGCATTGTGGCATAATTGTTATGACCGTCCATACTCCAAATATGAATATGGTGAATATCGATTATGCCGTCAATATGCATTAGGTGTTTCTTAATTTCATCTATACTTATATTATTAGGTATTTTTTCAAGAAACAAATCCAGAACTTCTTTTAAGTTTTTAATGGCATTGATAAAAATAAACAGAGCCACTATGATTGACATTATAGGGTCAATAACTGAAATATCGGTAAATCTCATTATGATTGCACCGACAAGAACCACAACCCATCCAAGCACATCTTCAAGCATATGAAGATTTACGGCTTTTTGATTTAACGAATCCCCTTCTCTTGTGAAATAAGCTGCACAGAAATTCACAATAACTCCTACTACTGCGAAAATAATCATACCGTTGTAATTTATTTCGACGGGATTGACAATTCTGACTATTGCATTGTAAATAACTGCAATTGAGCCAAACAACAATATAAGTGTTGTAATCACACCTCCAATAACAGAAAACCGTGCATAGCCATAAGTATACGTTTCATCCGGTTGCTTTTTACTTTTCTTTTCAAGGAAATACGACACTCCAATACTCATAGCATCTCCCACATCATGAATGGCATCGGAAAGAATTGCAACACTTCCTGTAAAGATACCTCCGAGAAATTCAAATATTGAAAAAGACAAATTCAATATAAATGCTATAAGTATATTTTTTTCAGTTTTCATTTTGTCACCTTCTTATGATTGATATGTTTTAATGCTACTTCATATATTTCTGAAATATGACTATCATCCAATGAATAATAAACTGTTTTTCCTTCTTTTCTGCATTTTACAATTCCTGCATCCTTCATTTTACTTAACTGATGTGAAATTGATGATTTTGTCATTGACAAGACGTTTGCTAAATCACATACGCACATCTCGTTTTGTAATAGTGCAAAAAGAAGTTTACACCTTGTAGCATCCCCCATAATCTTAAATAAATTTCCAAGATTATTCAAAACATCCGAATCAGGCATTTTGGACAATGTGTCCTTAACCATTTCTTCGTGAATCATATTGCAATCACATATAAACTCATTTTTTGACATATATATTATTCCTTTCGGTTGAATGTTCACTCAACTATTATAGTTGAATATGTGTTCAACTGTCAATAGGCAAAAGAAAAAAATCCCTGAAAAATCAGGGATTCTGTTTTATAAACTTATTATATATGTATTGCCTTTTTGGGTATCAAACTCAAGCATGCCGTTTCGGGATTCTAAACCGTCAACTGTAAAATCGTTCTTTGCGTAGTAAAGCTTACATACACCACCTGCATTTGATGTGATTTTAGCAGTTTTAAGCTTATTATTTTCCCATTCTATATCAAGCATAAAATTGCCACGGGCTACAATACCGCTGATGCTACCCTTTCCCCATTCAGTTGGTAAAGCAGGAAGCAATTCAATACAACCATAATTGCTTTGCATAAGCATTTCATTCACACCTGATGTGAAACCGAAATTACCGTCAATCTGGAACGGCGGATGGTAGTCAAAGAAGTTAGGATAAATACCATTTTTAAACAGGTCACCTATAATTTTAAGGACTCTGTCGCCATCACCGACTCTTGCCCATGTATTGATTTTCTGTCCCATTGACCAACCTGTACTTTTATCGGTACGATGGTTCATAGAAATGATTGAAGCATCAATAAGCTCAGGGTTTTGGAATTTATTCATCACATTACACGGGAACAAGCCCAAAAGGTGTGACATATGACGGTGGTGGAACTGTCCGAATTCACCAAGTTTCTTTTCATGATACCATTCCTTAATCTGACCATCCTCACCTATTTCATATACATTTAATCTATTCTGTATATCCTGCCATTTTGCAACAAATTCGGCATCAACGCCTAATGCCATTGCACTCTTGATTGAATCGTCATAAAGTTGCCACAAAAGAGCTTGTTCATAGGTGTTACCCATTGTTCTTGGACCATGTTCAGGTGAATAACAAGGATATGTTACAAGCCTTCCATCCTTTTCAACCATAAGTTTTGAGAAATACTCGGCACATTCCTTTAACATCGGATATATTTCCTCTGCCAGAACTTGCTTATCGAGAGTATATTCGTAATGCTCATAGCAATTGTGCAGAATCCAAGGCATTGCTGCAGGCGACCATCCCCAGTCAAAATTCCAACCTGGACATGTCCAACCGAAAGGCGTACACTGAGTATGAAAAAGGAAACCGTTCTGCTCGCCATCTTTACTCTCAATACCCGTATAGTATTTTGCAGTAATTCTGCCGGGTTCAACCATTGATTTGATATATCTGATTAATGGTTTAGAGCATTCTGCCATATTACCATTAAATACAGGCCAGTAGTTCATTTGAAGATTTACATTTGTATGGAAGTCACTGCTCCATTTCGGATTATTTGACACATTCCAAATACCTTGAAGATTGGAGGGCAGAATATCAGTTTCACGCGAAGAAGAAACCGTCATATATCTGCCGTATTGATACAACAATTCTGCTGCTTTTTTTCTGTATGATGAGTTATTAGAGTAACCATATAAAAGTTTATCGGCAGGAACATTATCTTCACCGTCAAGATTAATTGCAACTCGACTCATAATCTTATTGAAATCTTCTTTATGTGCTTTTAAAAGTTCAGCGTAACCTTTTTCAGTTGCATCTGAAACACATTTATCAACACGGTCATATAGTTCATTTGCACTTTCCCCTGTTCTGTAAACAGGATAGTTATCCATATAATCTGTATCCGCGGAGAAAATGACAGTCATTTCTGTTGCATCAGAAATAGTTATACATTTTTCGGTTGCGGTTGCAACACCATCTGTAAGCACATTAGCAATAAGACAGAATTTAAGAGAATTATCCTCCAATTCCCCTGAATGGGTAATCCTGTTATCTTCATACCTGATTTTTCCGTGAGCAGAAGAAAGTTTAATTTCAGTATTTAATTTTTCGCTTGTTCGATTAATATGAATTATGCCACACTTATCCGGATATGACACAAAGAAGGTTTTCTCGTCGTGGAGTTTCTTAGTAAAGCCTTTCTTCGCATCATAGGAAACGGTACAGATACCTTCAGCCATATCAAGCTGACGATTATAATTACATTCCTTACGAACACAACCAAAATTGAAATCAAAAGTACCCCAACATCGGTAACCGCCATAGCCGTCCATAATGCCAACTAAATTTTCGCAGAGGTTATGTGCTTTATTGTCATCACCATTTATAAATGCCGTATATATTTCCTTGTAATAATCAACAGGTAATTTACCGTATTTGTCAGGAGTTGTGATATTGCCACCACAGTAATCAGGTCTTTTAGGTGATGGTCCGCCTGCCCAAAGAGTTTTGTGGTTAAGTACAACTATATCATTTTTCACATTGCCTATTATACCCATACCAAGGCTACCATTACCGATTGGTAATGATGTTTGTTCCCAAAGATTTTCAAATCCCTTGAAATATGGTTTTTTGAGTTTCATTTTTGAAGGTGGTTTATTATAAAAAAGTTTCATATATACTCCTTAAAAATGTAAAATCATATCATAATGCGGAATGTTTTCTTCAAGATACTCAGGTGTTCCGAGTAATGAGAATCCGCATTTTTCATAAAAGCCGACTGCGTGAGTCTGTGCTCCTACACGAACAGTTTTAGCACCTTCTTCTTTGGCTTTTCTCAAAAGTTCAAGAACAATCTTTTCACCTAGTCCTAAACCACGTTTATCTTTCTTTACAGCAATTCTGCCGATTTTTACTGTATCCTCGCCATAAGGGATGAATCTGCCTGTTGCAACAGGTTCATCATCAAAAAATATTACAAGATGAGGAACCTGTAAATCATATTCATCAAACTCATTTTCTTCGGGCACTCCCTGCTCTTTTACAAAGATTGCAATTCTCAAATCACGGAAGGATTTATCAATCACACCTGCAGGAAACCATTTATATTCAAACATAATTATTCTCCCTTAAACGCAAATCTGAACACAAGTTCTTTATCCGTCTTAACACGATACTTGTCAAGAGTGTCAGGACCGCAGGTATTTGTACCTGTACCGCGCATAAAGCCATCAATATTAAGAACAGTTGAGTCAACGAATTCTAAATCCTCCTGATGCTTTGCGTTATGAAGAGATTTTTGTGTGTAATTATGCGCAGAAAAACTGAACTTCGGCACACCGTAAACGACGAAGGCATTACCAACCTCATTTGAAAGCTTAAGATACTTGACAGCACCACAGTTGCCATTGTCCTGTGGCATAACATAAGGCTCGTGCATAGCCTCAACAGTTGTTTTCCAGATGCCGATATATGCGTGGTCCTTAAGGTCGCAGATGTTTTCCATTTTTTCGTCAGAGCCTCTGCCATAGAATTCGATATTACTAAACTGTGAATCCAGTTCTACCGTTACGCCAAAACGTTGAAGGTCACTGCATCCGAAAAGTGCTTTATCAAGTCTGCAATCAACCTCAATGAGTCCGTTTCCGAAAATCTTATATACAATGTTTACACGGAAATATCTTTTAAGACCTTTTTTTACAGAATATGATGCACCGACATGAAGATAAATTGACTTATCAACAAATCTGAAATCATCAAGAACAATGTCTGCATCGTGAAGCTTAATAAGTGCCCAAGGCTCTTTTTGTCCGTATGAGTCATTATCAAGAGATGCTCTTACAAGATTAGGAATAAAGCCTTTCTTACCACCTGCGGGGTCAGTATTGATAAATTCACAATTGTTTTTTACATAGCTTACAAGCTCGCCTGATTTTTTGTCAAATGTAACCTTACCGCCATCAAATCCCACATTAAGGACATTTTTATCATCATTCACAGAGTACTTACCTGCAAGTGATAAGCCTTTTGTGAATTTCAACTTGTCACTGATTACTGCCTGCTCCAATGCACAACGTATATTTCCGTCATAGTATGCAATGTTGATATGACAGTCGTTATTTTCGTCAAAATTATCATAAGGAATTTCATAGGTCTTTGTCTGCATTGGAGGGATATTAAGTGACAATTCACCTGTTTTCACCTCAATACCATTTACAAGCTGAGTCCAGATAACCTTTAAATACTCTGTATTTTTAAATCTGTTTGTATTTGTGAATTCAAAGCATTTTCCGCTGATATGCTTACTTCTTACCGGACGATAAACAGCCTTGATTACATAAGCACCTGTATGAGGTGTTTTATCGGGATACAGCATACCGTCAACGCAGAAATTACTGTCGTGCTTTTCTTCACCGTGGTCACCGCCATAGGTATATTGATACTTATATTTATCGCTACCGTCGTGGAAAACAGCGTGGTCAGCCCATTCCCATACACAACCGCCCATAAGGTTGTCGTGAGCATAAATGCTTTCCCAATATTCTTCAACTGCACCTGGGCCTACACCCATAGCGTGAACATATTCGCACATAAAATATGGTTTTTCGTGATATCTCTTATCCTTTGCAGTCTGCGAACCATACTTGGCTACATTCTCCTGCGAAGGATACATCTCCGAAATTACATCATAAGCAAAACGCTTTGTGGTGATTACACTTTCATAATGTACAGGGATTTTTGAGCCACTGTTCTTAATGTAATCATAGCAGGAATCCTGACAATTATATCCCCATGCTTCATTACCCAATGACCACATTGTGATACTTGGATGATTTCGGTCACGGCACACCATACGACTTACTCTGTCAACGTATCTGCCTTCCCATTTAAGGTCGTGGCTGATAATACAGTTATCATAGGGAGTTTTTATATCCCCGGCACCGTGAGTTTCAATATCAGCTTCGTCAACAATATAGAATCCCATTACATCGGCAAGAGTTAAAAGTGTCGGGTCAGGCGGATAGTGGGATGTACGGATAGAGTTGATATTAAATGTTTTCATAAGTTCCAACTCTTGTTTAATCTCCTCACCTGTAAGCACATAACCGTTATGCATATTTGTATCGTGATGATTAACACCCTTGGACTTAATAGGCATATCATTAAAATAAAATACATTTCCCTTGATTTCAACAGTTTTAAAGCCTGTGATATTCTTCACAAAAGTTTTATTGCCGTTTGCATCTTCAAAAGTAATCAAAAGGTCGTATGTATATGGCTCTTCTGCATTCCATTCCTCCACATCGAGATTAGAGAAAATGATTTTTGACTTTGCCCTTGCATCGGCAGTTTCCTTTGCAAGAATGCTGTCATCATCAAGAAGTTCTGCAGAAATTGTGCAACCTTCTTTATCGCCCTTAATATCAAAAGTAAGGGTAAGTTCGTATTTGCCATCCTTTTTTTCTGTGTCAACTACATAATCGTAAAGGTATGTTTTATTAAGCTCTGTGAGAAGAACATCACGGAAAATACCGTTTTCACGGAACATATCCTGACATTCAAGATATGTACCCGTTGACCATTTGCTTACAACTGCAAGAATCTCATTTTCACCTTGCACAAGGTATTTTGAAATGTTAAATTCAGCAGAATTATGAGCACCTTCACTATAGCCTACAAATTCACCGTTAATATAAAGGTCAAGGGATGAAATAACACCCATAAAAGTGAGAATGTACACTTTATCAGGATTATCAATATTGATAAATTTTCTGTAAATTCCCATTGGAACTTCCTCGGGCATTTCAGGATAAAGCTTGGGGTTAAATTCATAGCGTGTATTGAGGTAACAAGGCTCACGATAACCTGTTCTCTGCCAGGTAGAAGGCACATTTACCTTATCAAACTGAATTCTTTCCGTGTAAAACTCTTTTGGAATGAGCATATCCTTATCGTAGTATTTAAAATCCCATTCTCCGTTAAGAACGGTTACCATACTGCTGTTATATCGTTCTGTGAGAATATCCTGCACACAAAGTGTTTCCTTTGATGCATAAGGAATAAAATATGCGCGTGGAGAAAGTTTATTTATTTCAGCCACATCAAAATTTCTGAAATTATCTGTATTGATTATGTACTTCATAAAAAGACCTCCGTCTTATATAGATAGGTTAAGTTTACCATATTACAAAAGTAATTACAAGAAAATTATAATTAATTGGGAAGCTTTGCATCAAACCTTTTTGCGTAAGCATAGTTTTTACTTTTCCTTCTGTCGCCGGAATTATCACGCCATGTTGAAAGATTTGAAATACAATTTTTTAAAAAGAGGTTCATATAAACATCAAGACATTCCGTTGTACCATTAAAGCTATATCCGTTAACAGTCGGCTCATCATTACGCAAAAATAAATCTCTGGTTTCAAATATGTCTATTGGATTACCCGCTTTATTGCTGAACCAACAACCAAAAGAGGGGTCAAACAAACACCATTTTTTAAGTTCTTTTATATATACACGACAGGTAAAATGACAATTTTGAAACTTAGCGGACTGCATACAAACCGGGTATGCTTTAATACCAATCGCAACCAAGCAATCAGAAAAAACAATAGCTCTACTCCTACAATTTATAGCATTTTTAAACTTCTTTCCAAATGAGTGTTTTAAAATATCTAACGAATTATCTGTTACCTTGTATAATGGTGAACCATTATAGAAAGTATTTAATCTGACCCAATTCAATATTTGAAGGCTTTTGTTAAAGTCATCTTCAGCAGTTGCAATTTCTGAAAGTTTATATTTTTCAGCAAGGCTTTTATGCATTTCAGTATAAAGAGTAGTACTCTCTAGATTTGTACTGACCAATTCCGTACCATCAAATCTTTTATCGTTAGCACAGATAGGGTCCTCCGCGAGGATTCTTTTGAAATCAAGACTTCCTATTGACTGTTCGTATTTTTTAGGGTCACTATGCTGTAAAAACTTTTTAATAAATGCTTTAATCTTCATTTCATGTCACCTGCCTTATTGATTGCATAAAATTATACCATGCTACAAATTTGATTTCAACATTAACAACCTGACTTGATGATTTTCTAAAAAAACGAAAACACACTCAAACCCAAGGGTTCAAGTCCTTTGAGGCAAAATCAAAAAAAGCGAAACCACACTCTTTGAGTGCCGTTCCGCTTTTTTGGTGCTGGTGACCGGACTTGAACCGGTACGGTATTGCTACCGAGGGATTTTAAGTCCCTTGCGTCTGCCGATTTCGCCACACCAGCATACTGTTTTAACAGCCTATTTATTATATATTATGATTTTTGAAATGTCAATATGAGAATTGAAAGTTTTGGGTAAAAATAAAGGACGAGATAACTTCTCGCCCTTGTATTTTTTTATTTAACCTTATAGATATTCACTTCGTATGCACGGAGCTTATCCACAGGTGCAGTATAGTTTGAAAGCACACACTCACCCTCTGTCGCTCTTGGACGAGAAATAATGTTTTCTGTAAGGTTCATTTCAATATAGAACTTTCCTTCCTTACTTTCTCTGTAAAGGCAGAATGTCTTATCATTTGTTTTGAGCGGTTGGAAATCACCGTAAACAAGAGTTGCCTTATTTTCCTTACGAAGAGCCATAAGTGCCTTATAGTAATTGTATGGGCTTGTTTTATCTTCAAGCTGAGCCTTAACATTACATTCTTTATAGTCACCGTTAACACGAATCCACGGTGTACCTGTTGTGAAACCTGCATTTTCACTATCGTCCCAACAAATAGGAGTTCTTGAGTGGTCACGGCTACCTGCCATAATAACCGTCCAAGCTTCTTCAGGTGTTTTACCCTTTTCAATAAGTTCTGCATACTTATTGATTGACTCAACGTCACGCATTTCGCTGATATCACTGAACGCACAGTTCATCATACCAAGTTCTTCACCCTGGAAGATATATGGTGTTGCACGACCTGTCAAAAGCATAGCACCAATAAGCTTTGAAAGTGGTTTTCTGAATTTTGGGTCAGGATTAACCTTTGAAACCATTCTTGGGTTATCGTGATTTTCAATAACGAGTGTCGGCCATGATGAACCGTAAAGAGAAAGCTGATACTTTGTAAACATCTGCTTCAGGTACTTAAGGTCATATTTATAGTCATCCCATCTCTGCTTACCGGGTGTTTCAAGCTGGTCAAAGAGGAATGTTTCTCTTATTTCTTCACGGGAATCATCAACAAGGTATTTAGCCATTTCTACACCAATACCACCTGTTTCACCAACGCAGAAGGATTCAGGGTATTTCTTAAATGAGTTTTCATTAAGTTCGTGGAGATACTCGTGGAGTCTTGGTCCCCAGAAATAGTGTTCACCGCCGTAACCGATAAACTCGCCAACAAGCGGATTACCGTCAGGAAGACCTTCAACCTTTGAGATAAGGTTAATAACGTCCATACGGAAACCGTCAACACCCTTTTCGAGCCACCAGCAAACCATTTCTGCGATTTCTTTTCTCATATCAGGATTTTCCCAGTTAAGGTCCATCTGTTTTGATGAGAAAATGTGCATTGCCCACTCGTCAAGCTCAGGATAGTAATTCCAACCGCAACCTGAGAAAACTGATGTCCAGTTGTTTGGCGGGATACCTTCACCCTTACCCTTACGGAAGATGTAATAGTCCTTGTATTTTTCGTCCCCTGCCAATGCTTTTTGGAACCACTCGTGTTCATCAGAAGTATGATTTACAACAAGGTCCATAACGAGTTTCATACCGCGTTTATGTATTTCTTCAAGCATAAGGTCGAAGTCATCCATTGTGCCGAACTCAGTCATAATCTTGCGGTAGTCACGGATGTCATAGCCCATATCATCATTAGGTGAATCGTAAATAGGGCTGAGCCAGAGAACATCAACACCCAAGTCCTTAAGGTAATCAAGTTTTGAGATAATGCCCTGTAAGTCACCGATACCGTCGCCATTTGAGTCCATAAATGAACGAGGATAAATCTGATAAATAACAGATTCCTTCCACCATTTAGGGTCAACCTCATTTTTAGTAATAACTTTTTCAGGTGTGTAACTTAAGAGATTACAAATATGCTCAATTGTTTCCATTGGCATTTTGTCGCCTAAAAGTTTTGGAATTGCTTTTAGTTTCAATTTACCCACAAGAGGGTTGTGGATAACTGCACCGGGGATACCTGTGTGATATGCAACCATTTCGATAAGGTCGTTACCAACAGGAGTGTTTAAAACATCTTTCAATGTACTTGCAGGAGTAATTTTCATAAAATCTTCCTTTCAAAGATAAATCACTTAATTATTATATACCACATTTCCATAAATTTCAACAGCATTGAAAATTATAGTTTTTTATGGTAAAATCTATTTAACCTATTATGAAGGGATGTATTATATGAAGAAGTTTTTAAGTGTTTTGTTGTGCTTGGTTATGATGTTCAGTATCATTCCCCTTTCCGCATCAGCAAGTGAAACAAAAACAATTACAACAATGTCATTAACTGATGGAATTACAGATATTTTTTATGCTGTAAAAAATGTTTTTGATTCAATTCTCGGCTTTTTAGGTGGGGATAAACGTGTCGATGTGGAAAGCTACACAGAAATGCCCTTTGATGCACCGGGACTTGACGATGATTTTATTCCGCAGGGTATTTGCTATGTAGAAGATTTAGAAATGTTTGCAATAAGCGGATATATGCCTGATGATGCAGACGGAAATGAACGTTATTCAAGAATTTATCTTGTAAATCCTGACACAAATGAGAGTAAGATGTTTATTATTAACAAGTTTACAGGTCATGCAGGCGGAATTGCATCAAACGGCAAGGATATTTGGGTTTCATCAGGTGGCAGTACAAGTTCAAACGGTAAAATTTATCATTTTACAACTGATATGTTCTTAGGTGAAAGCGGTTCAACAGTAAAATATGACGGATATTTTTCTGTACCTGTTAAAGGCTCTGTTCTTTACTGTGACGGAGAAAAGCTTTGGGTTTCTGAGTTTTACAATAACGACAAGGACAGCAACAAAGTAAACAAAGAACACCACAAGGGCTCAAATCACGCTTGGTCCTGCGGTTACAGTTTACCGTTGGATGTTGACTACTCCGCAAAAGAAACAAAAACGCCCGATGTTATACTTTCTATTCCTGATAAGGTTCAGGGTATGTCCATTACCGCTGACGGTGAAGTGATTTTCAGTACATCCTACGGCAGACGAAACGATTCAAGAATGTATGTATTTGAGCCATACGAGGAATGGGATAGCGACACAGTTTCTGTTTTTGGCACAGATGTTCCATTGTATGTGGCAAAGAAAAAGAACAGAATTACAAGATTCAAAATGCCGACTTTAATGGAAGGTATCGATTATCACGACGGAAAGCTTTATATTATATTTGAATCAGGTGCAAAAACCTATTCTGATGCAAAAGAAATAAATAAAAAAGTTTGGGAAATGAATATAGACAGTATTATCGATTAAAAATTCATAAAGCACAATCCGGTTTTACTGTACAAAAAACTCCACATCAACCGATGTGGAGCTTTTATTATTTATGGCATTGGTTGTCTTTCAGCCGAATATTTTATATCAACACTCTTCTTAAAGAGCATATAGTCATATTGCGGTCTCCAGTCGTCACCTGTCTCAACGGAATCAAATTCGCCTTCACTTACTGCCACATTGATAACACTAACGCCCTTGATATTTCCGTCTTCCTTATAGCAGGTATCCCAGAAAGCGTGGTGACCGATTTCTGTTACGCTTGCAGGAATGTAAACGTAGGTAAGTGTTTGGTTGTAGCTGAATGCGTCAGAGCCGATGTATTTAAGTCCTTCAGGAAGGGACAGATAAACTTCACCAAGTGCTTCCTGTGAAGTAAAATGAGTGTCAGCCACAGCAGTTTCACTCTTGTATGTATAGACATTTGAAAGAGATGGGGTTGTACTCCACTCATCAACTCTTTCATGCAACTTAAATACCGCAAGAGTTTCTACTCTTTCAAGTCCTTCAGGAAGGTAGATTTCACGAAGGTTTGCATAGTTAAAGCAGAGTTCACCAAGAGTCTTTACTGTTGAAGGAACAACATAAGTTTGAATATCTCTCTGGTACTCCGGAGTAACTTCATCCCTGTAAAGCTCCCTTTCGTAACCGTATTTCTGTCTTAAATATTCATCGTGGTTACAAGGATAGCAAATAACCTCTGTCATATCCTTATTGTAAAGAACACCGTCAACGTCGCAATAATTAGGGTTATTCTCGTCAACCTCAATTCTCTCTAATGCCCAGCAGGAATAGAAGGATTTTCCGTCAATTTCAAGAACATTTTCGCCAATATTGATTACCTTAATTGTACCGTCGCAGTTGAAAGCATATTCTCTGATTGCTGTAATCTTTTTTGACTCATCAGCATTAATAACAAAGTTTGTTTCCGGGTCATTGTTATTGTTGTCGTATGTAAGTGATGAAACATAGTTTATATCAAGCTCAGTAATATAACCTGTATTGCTGAATTTATCAAACTGATATCCGGATTCTGTCTGTGTATATTCAAACACATCACTCTGAACAGTACGAACAGAGAAATACATTGAAAGCGAAACTGCAATAATAATGACAATTGCAAAGATAGCCTTTTTAAGTCCGTAATGCTTATAAGGCTTGTTAATATGAGGTGGTGCAAGGCCTTCAACCTGATATGTCCATATTTCATCTTCCGGAATATCAAGATGAATCTCTTCCTGTAAAGCTACACCTTTACCTTTCTTTAAGCCACTCACACCGATTTCTTTATTGAGTGAGGCGATTTTTTCCTTACTCAATAAACGTTCCTCTGAAAGTTTTTTAATCTCACGAGAATCCGCCTTAATAGAATCTCGTAAAGTGCGAATTTGGTTCTTTGCATAATCCCTTGTCTTTGTGCTATATGCATCAGATGCCGAAATTCTGTACAATTCCACAATCTTTTTATCATTGTCCTTGATGTTTGACTTCAAGGATTTGATTTTAGATGAAATCTCTTTAAGATTTTGTTCCTCTTTTTTTAGAGAAAGCTGGAGGTCTTCATATTTAATATCAGCACTGTTTTCGTGCTTGATTTCTTTTTTACTCATAATAACTTCACCTCCACTAACCTAAATAACTGCCTGAAACAGATTTACCCTCTTCAAGAGCTTTCTTTTCAGTAACTTCAGCACGGCGTTTCAATACTTCCATAACCATATTCTGCTTTTTGTTGTCATAATCCCAGAAAAGGTATGGAATAGTCATCAACGCAAAGCCTATAACGTCAACTATAATTGGAATAACAATGATATTTCTTCTTGATTCGTCAACAAAAAGAACCTCCCAGTTACTGTTAAAGCCGAATCTAAGCAAGAAGAGTGGAATTATAAGACCTACGAATGATGTGATAGGTCCTGTAAACCAACCAAAAATACCTGTGAAGCTTTCAAGACGTTCACCGGATAAATACATCTGATAGTCAGCAATACGAACACCCATATCGTGACCTGCAGTTGTCGGAACAGTCTTTGTCATTTCCATAAAGAATAATACAACTACGCAGATTGTACCGCAAAGGTTAAGGTTATCGCCACAGAACCACATAGCAGAAGCAATAATCGCATATCCTATTGCACGGCTTAACTGATAGAAAATCATAATCTGCTTGTATGAGAATCTCTTAAGGAAATATGGAGATAACAAATCAGGCGGAGTTCCCGCAAATGAGATAAGTGCTACCAACAAACTGTATGGAAGACCGCTGAGACGGAATGTGTAGAAGTAAAGGATTGTAACAAACGGTAGCATACCGTTACCAAGTGAATCAATAAGACCAACTATAGTATTGATAAGAAGGTATTTGTTCTTAAGAACACCAAACATACCGTCCCAGAACTTAATCTGAACCTTTTCCTCGATAGGTGGCTGTGGAATTCTTTCCTTAATTCTGCCTGCAAGGAACATTGTGAATCCTGCTGCAATAATGAATGTGATTGGAATAACATATCTGTAAAGGTTGATATCTGCCCACTCATAACGAAGAGCACCAACAATTGCAGGAAGTACAATTGCAAGAATTGAGTTGAAGATATGTGAAATCTTTACAGGATAGCTACGAACAAGAATTCTTTCCTGAAGATTAGGGCTGATTCTCTTTGAACATTCTTCAAGAACGTTACCAAAGCCAAACACGTTGTATGTAGCAAAAAGAAGGTTTGCAACCCAAACTCGTGTCGCAACATCAGGAATATTATAAACAGGAAGCCAGCCTATGAGAATAACCATTACAACTTTTGGCACAACGTCACAGTAAAGACCATATTTATAACGACCGAATTTCGGAATAAGCTTTTTACGCCAGAAGATATTTCTTGCACCTACCCAGCCTGAATACAAGAAATGTGTACCAAAGGTCTTGAAACAAGCCGTGGCATTCATTCCCTCCAACCCGTTAAGAAGGGTAATAAAGGAGCTTGTAGGGTTAAAAAGCTTTGAATAGTCGAAGATAATCGTCGAAATACCAAACAGCATCATAAGGCCATAAACAAGATAAACCTTTCTCTCCTGCTTTTTCGGTAAGAAGCCCAAATTATCACAAACATACCACCAGATAAGAGCTGTAATATAGCCAAGAGGCATATTCAGAATACCGATGACAGAGAATGTGAGGTAGGGCAATTTATAGTGGTGCATAATGAGGAAACAGCTTGACCAGAAGCCGATATACTCAAGAATCTTTGCACCTGTGTAGTTTGCGCCGACACCGATAACTACGTCCTTATATTCTTTATAAGGAACATATTTACCTTCTGCCGGAGTGTTCCAATGAGTTTTGATTTCAGTTCCCAAATACTTTACTTTATCAAGTACACTCATTTTTTCACTCTCCCTTTCTATATAATCGTCTAATTATACCATATTCAGAATATTTTAACAATGGAAAAGGTGCTTTTTCTTTCAAGTAATATTAAACAAAAAAAAGAACTGTTTATTGTGCAACAGTTCTTTTGTAGTTATATTATGTTGAGTATATCTGCAATATCCTTAATTTCATAATCTATTTTCAGGTCACCAGTATTCTTTTCTTTTTTCGGATTATACCAGCAACAAATAATTCCTGCATTGTTACCACCTTGAATATCGCTTGTCAAGGAATCGCCGATAATCATAACATCATCGTGTGTAAACCTGCCGATTTTATTCTGCACAGCATCAAAAAAACCAACGGAGGGTTTTTCATATCCGATTTCATCTGAAATAAACACATCGTCAAAAATATCAATCAGTCCGGATTGAGTAAGTTTTCTTTTCTGTGCAACACTCGTCCCGTTAGTTACTGCATATTGGCATACTTTTCCCCTAAGTGCCGTAACAGTTTCCCACGCATTGTCACAGAAAAAAGCCTTATCCCCAAGACATAGTTGATACTCATTGTTAAAGTCATCAATATGATTAAATGTTATCTTTTCTAATGAGAAAAACTCCACAAATCTGTCGTGTAAAACCTGTTTTTTTGTTATTTCTCCTCTTTCTAACATTTTCCAGTATTTATGATTAATTTCTGAATATCTTTTAAGCATATCATCGGTACAATTACCCAAACCAAAGATTTCAAAGCATTTACGGATACCATAAGCCTCTGATTTTCCGAAATCCAACAAAGTGCCGTCAACATCCCAAAGTAATGTTTTAACCATATTATTCACCTATTATTCCGAGTCCTTCCAGAAGAAATTTTACACCCATTAAAACAAGAACAAGTCCGCCTACTAACTCGGCCTTACTTTTATATTTCGCACCGAATTTATGACCGACCAAAACACCAACTGCTGAAAGTCCTGCTGTAATTACACCGGTAAGACCGATTACTGACAGTGCTTCAACTGTTTCATACTGGAATGCAAAGGTAACACCAACTGCAAGGGCATCAATACTTGTTGCAACAGCAAGACCAAAAAGCTCCTTTATATTGAGCTTTGCATTACAGGCACATTCTTCACATTCATCTTTTTCAAAGGATTCTTTAATCATATTTATACCGATAATCGCAAGCAAAATAAAGGTTATCCAATGGTCTATGCTTGTAATATAGTGAGCAAACCGTGAACCGATGAACCATCCTATAAGTGGCATACCCGCCTGAAATCCGCCGAAGAAAAGAGCGATAAGAGCTGTCTGCTTTTTATCAAGTTTCTGCATATTAAGACCCTTGCAAATAGAAACTGCAAAGGCATCCATCGCAAGGCTTGTGGCTATAATAAACAGTTCTGCCATAAATATAAATCCTCCTGATTTTAGCCGTTCAGCAATAAAAAAAGACCCACGTATGACAAAAGCAGTCATACATGAGTCTTGTCATTTAATATAAGCCAGACCATAAAGGTCAGTATGTTGACTTATCACACATTTCAGAATGTGCCGACTACTCCCTCACAAAGTATTCATATGATAGCACTTATATGATTATTTGTCAAGAAATCTTCAAACGAAGGCGCAGTTTATCGCTAATCATTGCAATAAACTCAGAATTTGTTGGCTTACCACGTGTATTCTGAATAGTGTAGCCAAAATATGACGAAAGGACATCAACATCTCCCCTATCCCAGGCAACCTCAATTGCGTGGCGAATTGCTCTTTCAACACGGGAGGCTGTTGTCGAATACATCTTTGCTACCGTCGGATACAGCACCTTTGTTACTGAACTCATCATCTCTCTGTCATTTATTGATAAAACTATTGCCTCACGAAGATACTGATATCCCTTAATATGTGCAGGGACACCAATCTGATGCATAATTTCACTTACGGTCACCTGTAAGTCATTTGTATTGGCCGTGCTTAATGAATTACCCTCGCTTTTATTCCAACCACTTAACTGGGAAATTCTCTGTGCCAAAATATTTATATCCAGAGGCTTTAAGAAATAATAATCTGCTCCTGCTGACAATATTTCGTGTTCAAATCTTTGATTATCCGTACTTGACATTATTATTATCAACGGTTTTGACGCGACATCGCTAATTTGATTTATAACTCCCAATGCATCAAGATTCGCCATAAAGGCATCCATTACAACAACATCAAAGCTGTCACCACTGATTTTAGACAATACCGCCCTGCCATCCTTTTGAATCAAAGACACGTCACAACCGTATGTACGTAATACATTTGAACAATTCTTTCCAAACTCAGTCCCTTCACCTGTTAATAAAACCTTTAAATTGTTTCCCATTTCTAAAAACCTCCATAATTTTGTAAAAATCATTTTCTGATTTCTTATTTCTGCCATATTTTACCATATTTGGTAATTATTGGCAATAGTTTTTATATTTTTATTGATAAAAACTTTTCGACAATTTTTGCAAATTTTAAATAAGAATGCAAGAAAAAAATAAATTCTTGCAAAAAACACTATTATTCTATGAATAAAAATCCATATATAAAAGCTTATGAAATGCGTTTATACAGTATTTTTTTAACAGTAGTTTCAACTTTGAAATTGTTGAAAACTCTGTTGAAAGTGTTTAAAACTTGATATTTCAATGATTTTTAATGGAAATTTTTGTAATTATTGTAAAGGAAAAAACTTTACATTTATTTTTTCGACAAAAAAACAGATGTATATACAACTGCATATACATCTGTTAAAATGACGGATAAAATTCAAAACCCCGGGATTATTCATCTCGAGGTTTTTAGTTAATTATTTTAATCTCTGCGTAATGCTTCAATAGGAGGCAACTTTGCTGCCCTTCGTGCAGGATATACACCAAATATAATACCTATTGCTGATGAGAAGCCTACGGCAAGCGCAATTGTTGAAGGCTGTACTGCAAGCGGAACATTCATAACAAAGGATACAAAGGCTGCTCCTGCCACGCCTAATAACAATCCAATCAATCCACCTATAAGACACAGAATAATTGATTCAGTCAGGAACTGAAACATAATTGTTCCCGTTTTAGCTCCAAGAGCCTTTCTGATACCGATTTCTCGGGTACGTTCGGTAATAGATACGAGCATAATGTTCATAACACCGATACCGCCAACCACAAGGGAAATCGCACTGACCGCCGCAATAAATATTGTAAAAATATTGATTACGGTATCAAGAAGGTCAATGTATGTTGCCATATTAGTTACAGTATAGCAATCTTCCTCATAGTTATCATGTAATGAATGTACACGATTAAGAGCCGCTGTTCCGACTTCGTCAAGCATATTTTCATCAACCGCTGTAATCTGAAGCATTTCATAACTTCCGCTTGACTTACCGAGTAATGTTGCAGAAACCGGTGCCGGAATCATAAGCATACAGCTTGTCATTTGCATTCCGCCCATCATTGAACCCATACTGCTCATCATTTCTTCGGTATCAAGATTCATACTTGCCATAATATCAACAACACCGACAATACGAATTGATATCGTAAGGTCGTTTGATATACAATTGATACTTTCACCTACAACATCTTTTCTGCCAAAAAGTTGCAGGGCACTGCTGACGTCTATAACACCAACATTTTTGCCATCGGCATATTCCTCCTCTGTGAAGAAACGTCCGTAAAGCAACGGTGTTCTCATCAGCATCTGCATATCAGTATTACAACCTATACCCATAAAGATACCTGTCATATCATTGGCAGTCATCTGACACATTGAAATTGATTGCATCGATGCATATTGTACTCCATCGAGTTTTTTTATTGCAGCGATATCAGCATCGGTAAAATAGTCATCATCGTCCGCCATATTTGAATTGACGGTCAATGAAATAGCACTGTTACCCATATCACGAATCATACCGACGATATAATCCCTACCGCCATTACCAACGGTAACGATAGCAATAACGGAAGCTACACCGATAATAATACCAAGCATAGTAAGGAGTGAACGCATCAGATTTGTTCTTATGCTGAAAACGGCAATACGAATATTTTCTTTAATATTCAATATTCACACCTCATTTAAGCCTTCTTTGAAATCACTGTACCATCTTCCATATTCGGGTCAGGACTTTTAACTACCATTTCGCCTTCGGATAAGCCATCAACAATCTGATAATTCACATCGTCAAGCAATCCTTTTGTAACTGCTCGTTTAGTTACCGTGCCATCCGCCTCATTGTAAACAAACACGGAATATACACCATTGTTGTATACGACTGATTCAACAGGTACTGTAAGGACATTCTCAAGAGTATCAATAATAATTCTTATATCTACATCAAATCCGATAACAATGTTAGAATCGGCATTTTTGATTTTTATTTGCACCTCAGCACCACTTGCACCTGCTGTGCCACCCATCATTGATGTTATTGAACTGATGTCCAATCCTCCTGATGAGTCTGTTGCAGTAGCACTTACATAAACAACCTCGCCTTCATATTCGTTATCAAGACTTGTAACGATGACGCTCATTCCCTTCTTGATTTTAAGAAGGTCTGATTTACCAACTGTTACCGTTACCATAAGGTCGTTATAACTTTCGATAGTAATTCCATTACCAACAGGAGCTGACTGACCGCCCATAAGTGCTGTCACAATCTGCATTGTGTTAGAATCAAGACCTGTTCCGAAAAGGGAAGAAATATCAATTGCAGATGACTGTTCTTCAACAACAGGAACATATCTTTCCCCTGCTTTTACGTTAACCGTTGTAACAACACCATCGGTCGATGCATACCAACCGTTTTTCATATCTGTATATATTTTTTCAATTTTTTCATATTCAGCTTTTTTAATCTCACTTACACCCTGCAATGCAGTAATCACCTTTGCGTCTGTAAGCATTGTTTCCGCATCTTCAGCATATAATTCTAAAAGTTCTGCTTGCAACTCCAACAACTCGGTTTTCTTGTCATTAAGCTGTTGTTTTTCAAGAATGGCAAGTGCATTATTCTCAACTTCTTTTGTAAGTTCGTCAATTTCCTTTTGCTTTTCCGCAATCGCCTTGTTAGTTGCTTCAATCTCTACTTCAATTTCTGCTTTTCTGACTTTGTTTATTTCTGCTTTTGCAGCTGTATCTTTATATTCTTTTAAAGCCTTTTCATATTCTGCCTTTGCCTGATTAACATACACCGTGGCAACAGATACATCGAAGGTGGCAATTTTGTCGCCTTTTTTGACTGTATCACCAACATTGACAAAAACTTCCTCAACAGTTACACCCTCGATAGCCATAAAGTTGTCGGTATAACCTGACTCAACAATACCGTTCACATCAAGGTAGTTTACAACTGTTCCCTTTGTCGCAGTTACGATATCATATTCTGCAGGTGGTTCGGGCTTAAAATTAGAATAGATAACATATACCAAAAGCAATAAGATTACTGCAAAAGCTGCTATAATTCCAATTTTTGCCTTTAAACTTTTCTTCTTAAAACTCTTTAACAAGGAAATCACAATCCTTCTATTATATTTTTTCATTTTATTGTACTACAATTATAAATTTTTTCCAATATGTATTTGTTAAAAAATTGTAAATTTATTATTCATTTCATATCTTTTTATAAGAATATTCAAGGCAAGGTGATAATATTGAAAAAATGTTCCGCTATTGTAATACTTCTTATCAGCATTTTCCTTACGGGTTGTTCAGTTCAGGAAAAGACTGACATTGAGCAGTTTACGCTGGAATTAAATGAAATCTACGATACCGAAATAAGCACGTCTGATTTCCTGCTCGGACAGGATGCAGATAACAGTTGTTATCTTTTTCGTGAAACTGAAAATACACTTACTGCATTATCGCTTGACGGGGAAAACTTTATATCAGGCTTAAGTTTATTATTTTTACCTGAAGCTGATACAGAGGAGCAGGTTGACTATTTTATTAAAATATGCTCCGTCTTCACAAAAAGCGATTACAATTCCCAAAAAAGTATTCTTAATAGTATTGGCATAAATTCGGATAATATAAAATTTGCCGACAGTAATTTTTCCACTACTATCGGCAAATACAAATATTCGATTATCTGTAACGATTATTCAGTTACGCTTTTTTGTGATAGAGTTTAAAAAACACTTGCTGAATAAGTCACCATTATCGGCGAGATATTTTTTTGTCAGAGCCGTCAAAAAACGCAGGCAATACTTTTTGTATTGGCGAGTATTTTGGGCGAGCTATGGCGGAAAAATAGCCGCTGAGAATTATTCTCTGTGCCACTTCACACCCTGTGGTGTATCCTCAAGAACAATACCCTGTGCCTTAAGCTCATCACGGATACGGTCAGCCTCTGCCCAATTCTTATCTTTACGAGCCTGAGTACGTGCCTCAATCATCTTTTCAATTTCATCATCAAGGCTTTCCGTCTTTCTGTTATAAACAAGGCCAAGAACACCTGTAAGTTCATCAAAGATTTGTGTTGCATACTCAACAAGTTCCTTTGACGGTACATCTGTAATAACAGTTGTATTAATATCCTTAACGAGTTCAAATACTGCTGTAATAGCATCTGCTGTGTTAAGGTCATCATCCATAACCCTGATAAATTGGTCACGACGACCATTGAGAGTTGCTTTGATTGCTTCTGCATTTTCAGGCACTGTATCAACTGCATTTTTCAATGCAAAATCAAGACTTTCACGGCAGTTGTAAAGACGAACAAGAGAAGCCTTGCACTGTTCAATAATATCAACGCTATAGTTGATTGGACTTCTGTAATGAGATGAAATAAGGAAATAACGGATTGGCTCATAACCATATTCGTTAGCAACGTCACGAACTGTGAAGAAGTTACCAAGGGATTTTGACATTTTAACGTTATCAACACTAATAAATCCGTTATGCATCCAATAATTTGCAAAAGGAACACCGTTACAGCACTCACTCTGTGCAATTTCGTTTTCGTGGTGTGGGAAAACAAGGTCCTGACCACCACAATGGATATCAATTGTTTCACCTAAATATCTTCTTACCATTGCAGAACATTCAATATGCCAACCCGGTCTGCCATGTCCCCAAGGTGATTCCCAGTATGGTTCACCCGGTTTTGCACTTTTCCAAAGAGCAAAGTCCATTGGTTCGCGTTTTACTTCTTCAACATTTATTCTTGCGCCTGCTTCAAGGTCTTCAAGAGGCTGGTGTGAAAGTTTACCATATTCACTGAACTTTTTAGGGCTGAAATAAACGTCACCATTATCTACCGCATAAGCATACCCTTTTTCAATAAGAGTGCTTACAATATTGATAATTTCGTCAATATTTTCAGTTGCTTTCGGATGAACAGTTGCTTCACGCACATTCATACCCTTTGCATCAGTCCAAAATTCTTCAATATACTTTTCTGAAACGGTTTTATAGTCTGTTCCCTCTTCGTTTGCACGACGAATGATTTTGTCATCAATGTCTGTAAAGTTCTGTACAAAATCAACTTTATACCCGCGATATTCCATATATCTTCTGAACGTATCAAATACACAAAGAGGACGTGCATTACCGATGTGAATAAAGTTATACACTGTTGGTCCGCAAGCATAAACCTTCAATTCGTTCGGAGTGATTGTTTTAAGTTCTTCTTTTCTTCTTGTAAGAGTGTTAAAAATTTTCATTACTGTTCTCCTTTATATTTAGCTAATTCTTTTTCTAACTTATCAATTTTTGCATTAAGTCTGCAAAACTCCTGTGAAACAGGGTCGGGAATATGAACCTGGTCGAGATTATCAACTCGTTTACCGTTTCTCTTAATTACCCTTGCAGGTACACCCACGGCAGTTGAATTTGGCGGAATTTCATCAAGCACAACTGCACCCGATGCAATATTCGAGTTATCGCCAACCTTAAACGGTCCTAAAACCTTTGCGCCGGAGCCAATCATTACACCGTTTCCGATTGTCGGGTGACGTTTTCCCGTATCCTTACCTGTACCGCCAAGTGTTACACCCTGATATATGGTAACATCGTCACCAATTTCAGCAGTTTCTCCAATTACAACCCCTGTTCCGTGGTCAATAAAAAAGCGTCTGCCGATTGTTGCACCGGGGTGAATTTCAATATTTGTCTTTTTCACAGCATTCTGTGAAATTGCACGGGCAATAAATCTCATTTTATGACGGAAAAACCAATTTGCAACCCTATGCATTCTGATAGCTTTAAGTCCGGGATACAGAAACAGAATCTCAAGGACACTTGATGCTGCGGGGTCTCGTTCTTTTACTGTCTGTATGTCTTCAATCAATCTTTTGAACAAATATATTCCTCCAAAAAAATGCAGAGCACTTGTGGTTAGAATCCCTCCACCGCAAGCGGTCCCCCTCCCTTTGACAAGGGAGGCTATAATAATAAAAAGCCCTCGTCTATGTTAACACAGACGAAGGCGAATAATCGCGGTTCCACTTCGATTTATAACTCAAATGCTTTAACGCAGCTAACGGATGTGTATTTCCCCACACCGACTCACGAATGCACTTCACAAACTTCTTTTAATACAGGCTTTCAGCCGACGACCCGTAATCTCTGATAAAAACTACGTCTGCTACTCTTTTCGGTCACAGTCTTTATTCATATTATATGTGATTATAACACACTATTTCACAATTTGCAATTATTTTGTGAAATCAATTATTTTTCTGCTGTCTTTTAAATAAATTGCACCTGAAATCACCGTCAAAATCGCTGTAATCCACAGCAAGCCATTGGAAACAAATGATAAATCAGGTAATTTGCCGAATAATACCATATCTGTTTTTTCAACAATGTAATAGGCTTCACCTAAAAGCATAATAAGAATCGTAAACACCATTTGCGTAACAGTTTTGATTTTTCCCCACACATTCGCAGGAATTACCACTCCGCCTGCTGCGGCAATCATTCTGACGGATGCAATTGCAAATTCTCTTGTTAAAACAAGCATTACAATCCATATATTACAGAGTCCCATTGACATAAATGCCAACAATGCCGACGTTGTGAGAACTTTATCTGCAATCGGGTCTAAAAACTTTCCGAAATTTGTAATCTGATTGTTCTTTCTTGCAAGATGGCCATCAACAGCATCTGTAATTGATGCAACGGAGAAAATGATACAGGCAATCAGAAATCTGTGCGGTAAATCCTCCATTAAAATTGTCAGCAAGAAAAACGGGGTAATTACAATTCTTGATATTGTTAAAATATTGGGAAGGTTTAACTTCATATAACGTCTCCTGTTAATTCGCCGTCTATAGCGTTAATTACTTCAACCTCGACAATATCCCCGTCAAAAAGCTCATATCCGCAGGTAAATGTGATTTGTGTATCAATTTCGGGTGCATCCATATATGTTCGTCCGAAATACGAATCAGTATATGCATCATAACCCTCAACGATTGTTTCCAGTGTTTTACCAATAAGTTCGTCGTTGATTTCATCAAGAATTACATTCTGACGTTCATTGATAATATCTGCTCTTTCCTGACGGATTTCAACATCCATCATTCCGTCAAGCTTAGAGGCAGGAGTTCCCTCCTCCTCTGAATAGGCAAAGCATCCCATTCTCTCAAATCGCATTTCCTCGATAAACTCACAGAGCTCGTTAAATTCTTCCACCGTTTCGCCCGGAAAACCTGCGATAAAGGTAGTACGGATTGTTATTCCGTCTATTCTGTCACGAATTTTATTGAGAAGTGCCGTAAGGCTTTCCCTGTCACCGTGACGATTCATTCTTTTAAGCACATTTTTGCTACAATGCTGTAACGGAATATCCATATATTTTACGATTTTCTCGTTATTTGCAATTTCATCAATAAGAGCATCATCAATTCTTTCCGGATAGAGGTATAAAAGTCTAATCCATTCAATTCCGTCAACCTTTGACAATGCCTTAAGAAGTGGCACAAGGGCTTTTTTACCATACAAATCCTCGCCGTAACGAGTTGTGTCCTGAGCTACAACAATTAACTCCTTAACTCCCTCACCTGCAAGTTTTTGCGCTTCTGCCAAAATGCTTTCGCTGGGACGACTTCTGAATTCACCGCGAATGGATGGTATTGCACAGTAAGTACAATGATTTGAGCAACCTTCAGCAATTTTAACATATGCTGAATACGGCGGAGTTGTAAGTATTCGGTCGCCTTCAATTTTAAGGTCGGTTTTTGGCGGAAAAGACTCAACCCTTTCGCCGTCAATAATTCTGTTACAGATATCACAGATATCCTCATTTGCACCAATACCGATAACAGCATCAGTTTCAGGAATTTCCTTGAAAATCTCGGATTGATATCTTTCTGCAAGGCAACCTGTTACGAGAACCTTAAGATTTTCACAATCCTCTTTATATGAAATCATATCAAGGATGTTTTCAATGGATTCACGCTTTGCATCTTCAATAAATCCACAGGTATTAACAATGACAACATCTGCGTCCATCGGGTCGTTTACTATTTCAAAACCACCACTTTGAAGTTTTGAAAGCATTATTTCGGCATCAACCTGATTTTTGGGACATCCCAATGATATCATACCAATTTTTTTAGTCATAGTTTTCTTCCTCACAGAATTTCGAAATGGAATTTAAGGCATTTTTTATGTCAGCATAGGAATAACCAAGACGCATAAGTCCGTCTATTGCTCTTTTTCTGCCTTTTTCATCATCTATCTTGTTAAGATATTTTTTCTTAATTATTAATATAATACGGTTTTGAGTATCAATGTCAAGAGTTTCAATTGCATTTTCTGCAATTTCACGGTCGATACCGCGGAAAATAAGTTCCTGTTTAATTCTTTTTATACCGTAACCTTTTCGCTCATAGAGTTCAGTTGCTAATATTCTTGCAAATTCTTCATCATTCAAAAGACCTAATTCTAAAAGTCTGTCACAAGCCTTTTCAGCAGAGGTTTTTTCGTGACCTTTTTCACAGAGTTTTTTGATTAGTTCCTTCGTTCCGTGCGGTCTGCGAGAAAGCAAATCAAGACCCTTGTTATAAGCACGACGAAAACTGACCGCGTCAAGCAACTCGGTCAGTTCTTCCTCATCTATTTCTTTATAATTTCTGTACTTTTCGGAATACCAATAGTCACTGTCAACTGTTGCACGGTATTCCTCGTCAACATAGATATGAATCTTGTTGGCTTTACCTTCTTTAACAGTAAGTTTCATTATTCGTCATCATCCACAGCGATATCGAGTGTTGCTCTTGCCGCTGCTCTTGTTGTGGGAACTTTTACTATTTCAGGTTGTTCAATTGGTGCAGATGTATTTTTCTTTACACTTGCCAATTCCTGCATTTTTTCACGAATCTGCTTTTCAATGTCATTTGCAAGAACCTCATCCTGTTTAAAGAGAAGTTTTACATTTTCTCTACCCTGACCAAGACGCTGTTCTCCGTAATAGAACCAGGCACCACTCTTTTTAAGGATATCAAATTTAACACCAAGGTCAACGATTTCGCCAATCTTGGAAATACCCTCGCCATACATAATATCGAATTCAGCCTCTTTAAATGGAGGCGCAACCTTATTCTTAACAATCTTCGCACGAGTACGAGAACCTATAAACTCATTACCCTGACCTTTAAGCTGTTCAACACGACGAACATCAATACGCATTGTTGTATAGAACTTAAGAGCACGACCACCTGTTGTAACTTCAGGGTTACCGTAAACAACGCCAACCTTTTCACGAAGCTGATTAATGAAAATTACAACTGTATTTGATTTATTGATTACGCCGGTAAGCTTACGAAGTGCCTGTGACATAAGACGTGCATGAAGACCAACGTGGCTGTCACCCATATCGCCCTCAATTTCTGCACGAGGAACAAGTGCTGCAACGGAGTCAACGATAATAACATCAAGAGCACCTGAACGAGCAAGAGCCTCGGCAATTTCAAGAGCCTGTTCGCCGTTATCGGGCTGAGAAACAAGAAGTGAATTAACATCAACACCTAAATTCTGTGCGTATTCAGGGTCAAGTGCGTGTTCAGCATCAATAAAAGCAGCCTCACCGCCCATTTTCTGTGCTTCAGCAACAACCTGCAAGGCAAGAGTTGTTTTACCGGATGATTCAGGTCCGTAAATCTCAACAATTCTGCCACGTGGAAGTCCTCCGATACCTGTTGCGTGGTCAAGAGAAATCGAGCCTGTTGAAATAGCCTCAACATTCAGTGAACTGTTTTCGCCAAGACGCATAACAGCACCCTTACCATAATTCTTTTCTATTTGTAATAATGCAGTTTCAAGTGCTTTCTTTTTATCAGCCATTTTAATTACCTCGCTATCGCACAAATGTTCGTTTGAGTGTATTATATATTATTTCTTTTTAAATTGCAAGTATTTTTCCATAATTTATTTAAAATATTTTCAAAAAAGACTTGCAAATTGAAATAGTTTCTGTTAAAATGTCTCTTGTTGTAATTTGATTATCTATCCCCGTGATATAAGGAGGTGCCTATAAAATGGCAAAATGCGAATATTGTGGTAAAGACGTTGCTTTCGGTATCAAGGTTTCTCACTCACACAGACGTTCAAACAGAACTTGGAAACCAAACGTTAAGAGAGTTAAGGCAGTTGTAAACGGTTCTCCTAAGAGAGTTTATGCTTGTACTCGTTGCCTTCGTTCAGGTAAGGTTGAAAGAGCAGTTTAATTCAAAAAGAATAAGAAAATTAACGCACATCGTTTGATGTGCGTTTTTTCTTTGTTGCATTTTGTTTATATTTTGTGGGTTCGAATCCCTTACCCTGAAACATAAAATTAAAAGAGAGCACACGGATGTGTACTCTCTTTTAATGCGAAAGAGCAGTAAAAAGGTGCGTAAACACAGGTAAAAACGAAGAAAAGGTGCGCAAATATACTGTTAGACAAATTGGAATAGGTCAGTTTATTATACCGAGTTTAATTTTGTTATCGAGTTCCCACAACGCGACCTTGTTGCTGTCGTATCTCAGCCTTTCTTTTGCGGTGGAATAATCCACCCATTCAAAACATCCATGTTCGCGGGAAATAGAAATATCCTCACTTTGCATCTCGACCGCAAAGCAATGTTCGGGAATTACAAGGCAATCTTCTCCCCAAATAGTTCGGGCATTCTTAAAACACTCTGTAGCAATGCTGCATTTTGTTTCCAGTTCTGTAAAGCACATTTGGGAAGATATGCCTGCTTCCTCAAAGGCTTCCCTTTGTGCAGATACAAGAGGCGTTTTGTCCTCGTCTTCTCCACCGCCTGCAATAAACTGCCAGCATTCATCCATATCACTTCTTTTGAAAATGCAATATAAGGTATCATTATCGTTCTTCTTATATGGAATTACTAACACTTGGTACTTTGCTCTTGCCATACTATCTCCTCGTCAAATTCAAGTTTGTATAATAGATTATACCATGATTTTGCAATGTAATCAAGGCGAAGCCTTGTATATCATCAATTCCGCAGGAATTGCATATCATCAACACGCAGTGTTGCATCTCATCAAGCCGCAGAGGAAATGCACGCTGGCGCGTGATGAGATACAGCCCGAAGGGCTGATGATATACACCACGCTTCGCGCGGTGATGATATACCAAGCCTGCGGCTTGGATAAAAAAAGAAGTAACTTTTGGTAGACAAAAGTTACTTCTTTTTTGGCACGCCGGAAGGGATTTTTTCTCGGCACTGCCGTGCCTATCGCCTCGCTACGCTCGTTGCCACGTCAGCAAAAACAGTCCACAGGACTGTTTTCTTCCGCAAATCAGAGATTTGCTCCTTCCTTGTTCGAATCCCTTACCCTGAAACATAAAATTAAAAGAGAGCACACGGATATGTACTCTCTTTTAATGGCACGCCGGAAGGGATTCGAACCCCCGACCTTTTGGTTCGTAGCCAAACACTCTATCCAGCTGAGCTACCGGCGCATAACAGTTTTTACTGCCCGAATATAATACCATTACAATTTGAAAAAGTCAACAGTTTTTTTGTTTTTTACCAAATAAATATTATCCGTTCAGAATTCCCCTGCTATTGATGTTTTCATAAATTCACGCAAATCACATTCAACACTATTTCCAATCCAGGATTTCATATAAATACTCGGGAAAGAACAGAACGGAAGAACATCAATCCCTGCATTTGCATATTCCCTGACACCTTCGTAATTTACTCCACTTTTAAGATTTACAAGGTAAACGGGAATATTTTTTTGTTTTGCTTTGCTTACAAAATCAAGAAAATCCTGACTCTTAATATTAACTGTACCTGAATGGTATGGTCTTAAAATTATTGCTTTTATACCATCTAAATCATAATTATAAACTGCACCCGGAGAAACGGTAATAACCAGTGTTTCCGAATTTTCCTTTAACTGATATTTACCTAAAGAAGAATTAACGCTTACCTGTGGCAGACTATAAACCTTGTCATCTGCTTCGTTGAACATTATAACTCTGTTGCCCTGATGAAACTCAACTTTTTTGTTGTCATTTGAATATGCAACATAAACTCCGTTGGCCTTTTTATTTTTAATAAAGTCAACTGCACCATTAAAGTTAATTTGTCCGTTTGAACGACAATCTGCCATAGGATATTGTGCAGAAACCAACAACACAGGAATGTTACAATTGCCTACTGCGTATGAAAGTGCAGATGCAGTAAATTGGAGAGAATCAGTACCGTGAGTCACAATAATTCCGTCATAATCCTTTGAAATATTATCACAAACTATATCCACCAAAGTATTTATTTCTGTATGTGAAAGATACTCACTGTGAACAGTAAAAGGCTCTGCGATTTGGAATTCAACATCATTATCGTTTTTCTCCAGATAATTATTTATAACAAGTTTTTTGGCATTATCATCGGTATAAATATATCCGTCGTGAATCACACTACCAATTGTGCCACCGGTTAAAATTGTAAGAATCTTCATTTTCAGCACCTCTGAATATATATTATACAAATTATATTCTTTTATTTCAATTACCTATTATGACATTTTTTTCAAAACCATAAGTTTAAAATAAAAAGAAAAAAGGAGGTAAAAAAATGAGTGTAAAAATAGAATTTAACGACGAAACACTATTCTGCAGGTTAAACGGTGAAATTGACCACCACACTACCCTACCAATCCGTCTTGATATTGACGAAAGAATTGAAACCTGCCGTCCGCAGACAGTTGTCTTAGATTTTTCAAATGTAACATTTATGGACAGTTCAGGAATCGGACTTGTAATGGGCAGATATAAAATTCTTAACGAATTAGGCGGTACATTGGAGGTTACAGGACTTTCGGACAACTCATATAAAGTTATGCGACTTGCAGGACTTGACAGAATTGCCAACATTACAAAGGGAGGAAAGAAAAATGGTAGTAAATGAATTCAAAATGACAGTTGACAGCCGTTCAATAAACGAAAGCTTTACCCGTGCCACGGTGTCCGCATTCGCATCCCAGCTTGACCCCACAGTTGAAGAGATAAATGATATTAAAACTGCAGTCAGTGAGGCTGTCACAAACTCTATTGTGCACGGATACAAGAATAATCTCGGCAGAATATACATAGGAGTAAAAATCCACAGCAACGGAAATGTAGTGATAACCGTTAGGGACAGAGGTTGCGGAATAAGTGACATAAAGAAGGCACGTGAACCCCTCTTCACTACTCTTGGCGGTGACCGTGCGGGACTTGGTTTTTCAGTTATGGAAAGTTTTATGGACAAGGTTTCTGTACGCTCGACTGTCAACAAAGGCACAACTGTTACTCTCACAAAGCAAATCTGCGGTAGAATAAAATGACAAGAGATGAGCTTATTCTCAACAATATGGGGCTTGTTGGCAAATGTGCTTCAAGATTTATCGGAAAAGGTATTGACTATGAAGATTTGTATTCTGCAGGTTGCATCGGTCTTATAAAAGCTGCTGACGGTTTTCGTGAAGACCTTGGCTTTGCATTTTCCACATACGCAGTACCCTCTATTTTAGGAGAAATCAAACGTATTTTCCGTGATGACGGTGCTGTTAAAATCAGTCGTTCCCTAAAAGAAGAAGCACGAAATCTTTTACGGATTAAAGAAAAATATGAAAAGGAAAACGGCATCGAGCCCACGGTATCAGAGCTTTCTGAGATAATCGGTAAATCCGTCCCCGAAACTGCACAGTTAATCTGCGTTTTACAGCCTGTTAAATCCCTAACCGCTGACAACGACGACGAAAACCAGATTGATATTCCTGCAGAGGACGAATACACTCCCATTGAAAACAGACTTTCTGTTCAACAGGTTTTAAATCAACTTTCTGAAAAAGACAGGCAACTGATAAACCTTAGATTTTTTGACGGTTTAACCCAAAGTAAAACCGCAGACATACTTGGTGTTTCTCAGGTTCAGGTGTCACGAAAAGAAAAAAGCATACTGATGGAAATGCGTAAAAAGCTGACGGGATAAAGAATGTCTGATAGGTAAAATTTGATATTTTTGTAAAACTATGATAGAATATACTGAATCTATCATAGTTTATTATTTTTGGAGAAAATCAGTATGACGAATATCGCCCATAAAAAGCTTTATAGAATTATTGCTCTTATTTGTGTAATTGCTGTTTTATTTACCTCCTGTGTCGGCACAGCAAATGTAATAAAGGTGAAATTTGATGCCTTGGAGTATGTTAATGCTCAATATTCAGGAGATGATTTGCACAAATGTGACAAGGAAGATTATATTACCGTTGCCACATCGGGACTTATTAAACTTCTATTTGACGAAGCAACAGCAACCATTGCAGTCCACGACACGAGTTCTGATAAAATATGGAGTACACTTCCGCAAAGTGATGTGACAAAACAGATTTCAAGTTATCCCATTGAAATGGTTTTATCCAATGGTGACAACAAGGTATATACCCTTAATTCGCAGGACAATTCCGTTGCATTCGGAAACTTCAAATACTCCTTGGGTGACCAAGAGGTTTCTGTTACCTATACCTTAAGCCCGGATAAGGAAACAGGCATAAAGGATATTTCTCTTGCAGAAAACGGCGATATACGTGCTGATATTACAATTACATACAAATTAGAGGACGGTTCACTATATGTAACGGTCGGTATGAATCATCTTACTTTGCCCGAGGATACCTATCTTGAAAGAATAACTATTCTCAATAATTTTGGCGCTTATGAAAGTGGCGGGGCTGACGATTACATCTTTGTTCCCGACGGTAGCGGTGCTTTGATTATGACGGGAATTGAGGACAAAGATTTTTCTTCCCTTTCCCTTGATGTCTACGGAAGTGATGCAGGCGTAACAAAAAACACTGACGAAACGCATTGTCTTTTAGGTGCTTTTGGTATTAAAAACGGTGAAAGTGCATTCCTTTGTACCATAGAGCAGGGAGATGCCATAGCAAGCATAAATGCAGAAAGAAACAGTGATACCACACTCAACAGTGTATATTCAAGTTTCAATGTAACAGATATATTGGTAAAGCAAAATAAAAACAACATTACTAAAATATATGGTGAACAATACAGGAACGAAATAAAACTATGTTACCGTTTTCTTTCGGGAAAACTTGCAACATATTCGGGTATGGCAACTGCTTGCAGGGAGAATTTAATCAGAAATTCCGTACTTCCTGCCAGAACTCTTAATGCTGATACCGAGCATCTTCCCATGATTATTTCCCTGCAAGGCGGATACGTTAACGAAAAGGGTAAATATATCACGCTTACAACCTATGAACAGGCACTTTCCCTTATGACCCTTTTAAAGGCAAAGGGTGTAAATAATGTCTATCTTAAATATGACGGTTTACACGAAGAAGCTAATAACGGAGTCAACAATGATTTTGGTGAGTTCAAGAAATCTCTTGGTGACGACAGCAAATATGAGGAACTGTACAGTTATATGAACAGTCAGAAGTTTTCTCTGTTTATAGACACAGATATGATAACTTATAATGCATCTTCGGGTGCCAAAGCAATAGACGGTAAACGAATTATCACCGAAGCCGAAAGCTCTTTCCCACTTGCAACAAAACCACAGGTATTTTTACCGATGGCACGATTTGAGGATAAAATAAACAATATGTTGGATGTATCTGAAAACATAAGTTTTGACGGATATTCTCTTAACGACGTCGGCAGATATCTGTATTCCGATTATTCCGGTCAGTTCCATTCACGCACTCAATCACAAAAGGAAATATCATCACAAATTTCCGTTCTTGCATCCTCAAAGGCTCTTATGATTGACACAGGCAATTTCTACTCCGTTAAAAATGCTTCTGTAATCAACAATTTACCGATTACTCCCCTTGCCTATGCTGAAAAAAATGCGTATGTCGGCATACCTTTTGTGCAAATGCTCTTACACGGAATGACGGAATACAGCGTCGCACCCCTCAACACCATAAATGATTCAAAAACTGTTTTTCTTAAATCCGTGGAATACGGTTGTTTGTCGAGTGCTCAATGGTACTGCACAAACTATAATGAAGCACTTGATAAGACTTATTATTTTAACAGTAACATAAACGAGATGGTAGAATACTATTCAAAGGCAGAGAATGCTTTAGGCGAATTAAGAAGTTCAAGAATCACCTCCCACTTTGTTGTACAAAGCGGTGTTTACTGTACTGAATATGATAACAGCATTAAGGTTTATGTAAACTATAACGGCTATGATGTTACAATCAACGGTGTAATAATAGGTGCAAGGGATTGCGTGACAATTTCATAAACATAAACAAAAAGCTGTAAGACAAATCTTACAGCTTTTTTTGATTACATAAATGGTGTGAACCAATCTTCAATTATATCTAAGCCTCCGCCAAGTCCGGGCTCATATTTTCCCCACACATAAATGGTAATCGTACTTCCCTTTACATGGGATGAACCGACTTCAAGGTCTGTTCCTGCAACGGAGCCTTCCATATACCCTTCAGTATTTTCCTTTTCAACAACCGTTACCACAAAACCTGCTTCTTCAAGCTTGATTTTTGCCATTTCCATTGTCAGCTCATCAATTGAAGGAACTGTGACATACTCAGGACCTTTACTTACCGAAAAGACAATTTCCGTTCCCTCTGCTACCTTCTCGCCGGGTTTTATACTTTGTGAAACAATATACCCCTTCTCAACATTACTGCTATATACATATTTTACTTTAATTGTAAATCGCTTTTTCTGTGCAGCGTTGCCGGAGATTTCATTGAAATTACAATTATAGAAATCGGGAACCTCAACCATTCTCACATTTTCTTCAATCTGTTCGGGCTCTTTTTCACTGATATACGTTGAAATCAGCTCATAAGCACCCCATATACCGAAAGCAACAAGTCCCACAATCAAAATGATAATGAAAGTTTTGAATACTATACGTTGCGGTGAATCCTCCTCAACATACGTAACTGTGGCTGTTGGCTTTTTCTCTTCCGTCGGAAGATTTACTCCCGAATATGACGATATAACCGCAGCAGGAGTTGCTGAAAGCTCCTCGTGTAAGGTTTCAATATCGGGTGTTCTTTCCTGTGGGTCCACCTGTAAACCATTCATCAAGGCATTTATGACATAACCCGGAATAATCTCCGCATACCTTGCAGGAATAATAAGTTGGTCATTTTTTGAACGGGAAATAGCATTCTGAGGAACACTGCCGACCAGCGACCTGTAAACCACCGCACAAAAGGCGTAAACATCGGAATAACAACCAATCTGCGAATCATAATTATATTGCTCCAAGGGTGTATATCCATCAAAGAACTGTGCGGTTAATATACTTCCGTCGTGTCTTGCATCCTCTATGGAAAACCCTGTTAATCTGAGTTTTCCGTCACGACCGATAAGGAGTGTGTCGGGGCTGATGCCGTAATGAACAATTCCCATTCTGTGCAAGGTAGTGAGTAATGACAGCACAGGCATAAAAAGCTGGTTAGATTTTTCCCATTTCAGGTAACCTGTTCTGCTTCTTAACAAAAAATCACGTAATGTTATGCTTTCGACATATTCGCTTACAGAATAAGCGGTATTGTTAGCCTCAAAAATATCAATCACCGGAATATGTGCTGAAAATCCCCTTACACTCGCAAGCTTACCCCACATATCCTTAAATTTAGCAAGACATTCAGTATATTTTTCCTGACAGGCTTCATTGACAACAACCTTAATTTGGTCATCACCACGTTCACAGATAGCATCAGGATAAAATTCCCTAATAACAACTGTACTGCTCTTTTCAATGTCGTAAGCCATATACGACGAGCCTTCATTATCAGAGGAAATAACTCTACCGACAAGATACTTTTCTTTAACAATAGTCTTCAAGGGCAGATAAGGTGAAAATTGAGGTAAGTCAACATCACAGCCACAAACGGGACATTGTACTTCATTGTTCAATTCGCTCATACAATTCATACAAAGATTGTCCATATTCAAGTGTCATTCCTCCTTCTTACTGAATTACAAGAATAATATACCATATAAAAATATAATGTCAAATTACAGTTTGATTACATTTTTTGGAAATTTTGTTATGTTTCGTCGGATAAAACCATTTCTGCGCATTTAACACCATCAACAGCAGCAGAAACAATTCCTCCTGCATACCCTGCACCCTCACCACAAGGGTAAAGTCCACGGATATTTGTCTGATAAAACTCATCACGAAGAATTCGCACCGGTGATGAGCTTCTTGTTTCAGGAGCAGTTAAAACTGCATCATTCATAGCAAAGCCTTTAAGCTTTTTATCCATCTGCACGAGGGCATCACGCATTGTATTTACTACCTTTTGAGGTAAAGCCTCACTGATGTCGCCCATAGTTACGCCCGTTGTGAACGATGGTCTGACACTGCCCAATTCAGTTGATTTCTGTCCCTTTAAGAAGTCCCCTACAAGTGTTGCAGGTGCAGAATAATCACTACCGCCAAGCAAAAATGCCTTTTCTTCAATTTCTCTTTGCAACTGGAAGCCTGAAAGCGGGTGTTCAGTCGGGAAATCAGCAGGCTCAACACCTACTAAAATTGCGGAGTTTGCATTTTCCTTATCACGGGCATATTCACTCATACCGTTTGTTACAACTCCACCTTTTTGAGAAGAAGCACAAACAACGGTACCACCCGGACACATACAAAAAGTATATGCACCTCTGCCGTGTGGCGGATGACAAGCAAGTTTATAATCGGCAGCCTTTAATTTCGGATGGTTTTTAAAATCACCATATTGAACCGAATTGATATAATCCTGCGGATGCTCAATTCTTGCACCAACCGAAAAAGGCTTCTGCATCATATTGATACCCTTACCATAAAGCATTTCGATAGTATCCCTTGCGGAATGACCGATTGAAAGAATAAGAGCATCTGTTTCAATATCTCTTTCCTTACCAAATCTGTCCCTTACTGTTATGCCGTGGATAAATCCGTTGGCAACGATAATATTGGTAAGTTGAGTTTCAAAAAGGACTGTACCACCGAGGGAAATAATCTCTTCACGGATAGATTTAACGGTTTCTTTCAGTTTATCCGTACCGATATGAGGTTTAGCATTTGTAAGTATATCTTCAGGTGCACCATGGGAAACAAATTCCTGGAATACGAAACGGCAACGACTGTCTTTAATACCGGTTGTGAGTTTTCCGTCAGAAAATGTTCCTGCACCACCCTCACCGTATTGAATATTTGAGGTTTCATCAAGAACACGATTAGTCCAGAAATTGTTTACATCATCTGTTCGTGAATCAATATCCCTGCCTCGTTCAACGATAATCGGACAATGTCCGCTGCGAGCAAGAATGAGTCCTGCAAACATACCCGCAGGGCCAAAACCTGCAATAACAGGAGGCAATGTGCTTTTTCGGTTGGATTGAGGCATTTTATATTCATATTTCTGACATTTTGTAACGCGATTGTTGTTGAGTTTTTCTATAATTTTATCCTCGTCGCCGTCAACCGTTACATCCGCCGTAAATACAAAACGTACTTCACCCTTACGGCAATCCACGCTCTGTTTAAAAATCTCCGTTTTTATTATTCTGTTTTTGCTTATTTTTAAGGTCTTGACAACTGCGTCTTCAATATCGTGAAAATCGCAATCAAGGTCAAGCTTAATTTCACTGATTCTGAGCATTGTTTATCCTCTCACCTATTGTGTGTCCTGCCGCTCTGCCCGAACTCCACGCCCATTGTAAATTATATCCGCCACAGTCTCCGTCAATGTTAAGAGCCTCACCACAGCAGAATAAATTCTCAACAAGTTTTGATTCCGTTGTATCTGCATCAAATTGCGAACAATCCGCACCACCTGCCGTTACCTGTGCAAAATCGAAGCCACGTGCAGTTTTAATCTTAATAGTCCATTTTTTGCAAAGCTTTGCAAGTTTTATAATTTCATTGTCGCTTAAATCGGTAATTTTGCCGTTAGGTGCAACACCGCTTTCTTTTAAAAGAGTTATGCACAATTGCTTATTCATAATACCTATAAGCAAATTCTCACAAAGTCCTGTGCCGAATTCACGACGGTCAAAGATATAATTTTCAATCTCATCAAGGGAAAAATCAGGAGTTACGTCAAGATTTATATAAATATCATTCGATGGCGACATTGATACAAATCTTGATAACTGCATAATCGGGATTCCCGAAAGTCCATAGTCTGTGAATTGAACTTCACCATAATTTTCAAGGACTTTTTCATTATCTATAATCAAATCCATTCTGCAAATTGAACGGACACCCTTAAGTGCTTTTGTAAAATCATCACAATTAAGTGAAACGAGTGCAGGTGCAATAGAAGTAATTTTATGGCCGTTCATCCTGAGTAAGTCATAGGAGTCCCCGTCCGTACCGTGCACCTTTGCAGCCTTTCCCCCTGCTGCCACAACAACAAAATCAAAACGGTCCTTATTATTTACTACGATTTTCTGAACGGCACCGTTAAAAACTGATTTGATGTGTACAACATTGTAATCACATATAGTTTCAACACCCAATCTTTCGCACTCAAATCGAAGTGCGTCCAGGACTGAAGATGCCTGATTTGAAAGAGGATAGACTCTACCCTCATCCTCCTCACGGGTATAAAGACCAAGTCTGTTAAAAAATTCAATATTGCTTTCAGGTGTGTATTTATTGAGGATTACCTTTGCAAATTCCGTGTCCCCTCTGTAACCTGTTTTGGCAGAGTTCATATTTGTCAGGTTACATCTGCCGTTTCCCGTAACAAGAATTTTTTTGCCGACACGGGGTAGTTTTTCAATTACAGTAACCCTTACATCATCTTTATTTCTGACAGTTTGCATAATCTCGATGGCACAGGCAAGTCCTGATGCACCGCCACCAATTACAGCAACCTTAAGCATCAATCATCCCTGCCTTTCAAGATAATCATAAAGTCTTTCGATAGTATCTGCACTCATAACGTGTTCCATCTGACAAGCATCATTTTCCGCAGTTTTTTCATCAACACCCAACGTATCTATAAGGAAATGCTTGATAAGTTTGTGTCTTCTCAACACGTTTGCCGCATAAGTTTCGCCCTTTGGAGTAATTACAATATCTCCGTAAGTTACATGCTCCAGATACCCGTTTTGTGTAAGCGTATTAATTGCACGATTGACACTCGGCTTTGACACCCCAAGAAATTCTGCGATATCAGTAAGTCTGACACTGTTTTTTTGTTTTGAAATAACAAAAACCGCTTCAAGATAATCCTCAAGAGAGGATGTCATATTATAATTATCGTTTTTCATTTTTCTTAAATTCCTTAAACTTATTTTATCTTTATAATTTTACCATAAAATTAGCCAAATAGTCAATATGGCTAACAAAAATCCCACACAAGACGTGTGGGACCAAAAACATTATTTTTTCTCATTCTTGCCTTCCGCAAGGCTGTAAACCTCGGCTTTTTCATTGTCAGTCATCGAACGAAGCCTGACAATTAAATCTCTTTCTTCCCTTGAAAGTTCGGAAAGATACCATTTCTTTTCGCTTGCATCAAAATTATCTGCATCAGTCAACAAACAACCATTAAGCTCACTAAGAAATTCCGCAAGATTCAGCCTGTAAAAATCTGATAACCTAATCAATGAATCAAGGTCGGGAGAACGTCTGCCGATTTCATAACTGCAATATGCTGAACGAGTGATACCCAAAGCATCCGCCACCTGTTGCTGAGTCAGTTTATTCTGTATTCTTACCATTTTAAGTTGAGTGTGATATTTCAAGGCTTCCATCCCCTTTCCTGTAGATTATACAATATAAATGTGCCATTCTGCAATATAAATTTGCAATATTTACATTGATATGGTAAAATAATTCACAAATGAAAGGATGATACTATGCCCTATATTATTTCAGCGGTAATTATTATACTGTTTATAGTCGTTTTAATCGCTCTTGCAATAGTAATTCTCAATACTGCAGGTGTTAACCAAAGATGCGAGGGAGATGAAAACCTGAAATACCTTAAAGCAAAGAATTTTGATAATCTTAACGCATTACCAATCAGTTTCAGTTCCGATAAAGGACAAACACTTAACGGATTCTTATACAGCAGTGCCAAGGTAGACAACTACAAGGGTCTCATTGTTTTTTCACACGGAATGGGTGCCGGACATCTGGCATATACAACTGAGATAAACTTCTTTGCACAAAAGGGATATATTGTTTTAGCCTATGACAACACAGGCACTTGTACATCTGAGGGTTCTAAAATCAAAGGCTTTGCACAAGGTATTATCGACCTTAAATACGCGCTTGATTTTGTAAAAAGCCGTGATGATTTAAAGGATTTATCCGTGCTTTTAGTTGGACATTCCTGGGGTGCTTACAGCGTTTCCAATGTTTCCGCACTTAATCCTGCTGTTGAAATTAAGGGTATTGTAGCATTCTCCCCTTTCAACTCTATGAACAAGCTTATCCGCGACATCGCAAAACAAAAAACAAAGCTTAACCTTTCAATTCTGAGTCCGTTTTTTGATATTGTGAATTTCGTTCGTTTCGGCAAGACCGGTACTCTTCGAACCTGCGACACTATCAATTCCAATAATATTCCAACCTTGGTTTTACACGGCGGAAACGATATGCAGGTTACAATAAAAAACAGTCCTGTCGGTAAAAAGCACAAGATTCAGGATAATCCCAACGCAAGAACCGTTCTTTATGAAAGCAAGTATCACAATGTTTACCTTGCAAAGGAAGCAGAGCAATACCTTAACGATACATTCGGAAAAATCGAGTCTTTGGGCAAAAACAGTCCTGAAGCTTATGAAATCTATCAAAACATAGACTATTCGCTCATTACAAAGGAAGATATATCAGTTATGGAAACTGTATCAGCATTCCTTGAGGAATGTGTTATGAAAAGAGATTTTCTCGTTGAGTGAGGTTTACTACTATGCTGTTAAAAAAGAACTATTCAAAAAACACTGAGTACAATCGTGAAATGGCAACTAAAAAGGAAAATTATACATTGCTTAACCGGAAGTATGCTTTAAAAAATCAGACCGTACTTCTGGGTGACTCAATTACTGATTTTTTCAACTGCTATGAGTTATTTTATGATTTCAGCAAGTCAAGTGGTCAGGCAGTTTATAACCGCGGAATAAGCGGTGACACAACTGACCGTCTTTTAGAAAGACTTTATGACAATGTTCTCTATATTGAACCTAAAAATATTGTACTTCTTATCGGCACAAACGACATCAGCCGCGGTATCCCCCTTTCAGATTCTGTAAAAAATCTTGAAAGAATTATAACCGAAACCAAAAATGCTTGTCCTGATGTCAATTTCATAGTTGAGGCAGTTTATCCCATCAACGAAAATATGCGTGACAAATTTGAAAAACGAAAAAACAAAATAATTTGTGAAATGAATAACGAATTCATTAAGCTATGTGAAAAGCATAATTGCGTATGGCTTGATTTCACAGACAAGCTTAAAGACGAAAGTGGCAATCTCAAAAAGGAACTCACATACGACGGATTGCACATCAACGCAAAAGCCTATGAGATTATCGCAGGAAATGTAATTCCATTATTAAAATAGTTATAAAAGAAAAGGCGGGACGATATTCTAATCGTCCCGTACTTTTTTGTATAAACCTGTTTTTTGCGAGCCGATTGACACGCAGTATTACGGAAAATTAAACTATTTTAAATCATCTGTTGCGGGGTTGTTGATTAGTTCTCCCTTTTCCGTAAATCTTGAACCGTGACAAGGACAGTCCCAACTGTGCTCTGCGGAGTTCCATTTTAAGGCACAGCCTAAATGGGGACACCGTTTTTTGCTTGGTGTTAAAATTCCCACAGTTGATTCAAAAATGTTTATTGGTAATTGCGTCGTCAATACGCTTCTTGATGGGCTGAAAAGCTCTTCGTAGTCATTCCTCTTATTCATAATAATATCGCAAAGTATCTCTGCAGACACCATAGAGGATGTCATTCCCCACTTATTAAATCCCGTTGCAACAAGGACATTTGGTATTTTATCTGAATATCTGCCTATATACGGCACGGAATCAAGACTCATACAATCCTGTGTTGCCCATTGATATTTTATCGGATTGGATGGATAATGAATTGCGGAAAAAGCACGTAACTCACGATAGTTACCACCGTCTTTTCCCGTTCTGTGGTCGCCACCACCTATTAAAAGATAGTTTTCATAATTACGGAAGGACATTCCTTTTTTAGCCTCATCAACATACATTCCGTCGATTTTGGTACCTCTTTCAAGGGCAATTACATAGGACCTTTCCTGATAAAGCTTTAATGAATACAATCCGAACTTATTCATAAAAGGAAAATGAGTTGCCACAATAAAATAATCAGCAGTAATCTTTCTATCCTCTGTAAAAGCGTGTTTGCCACGGATTTCAATGACCTTTGTATTCTCATAAACAGTTAAGCCCTTAGATATGAAGGAGAGAAATTTCAAGGGATTGAATTGTGCCTGATTTTGAAATATCACTGCACCTGCAATGGAAATCGGCACGGGAATTTCCCCACAAAAATCGGGATTATAGCCTATGCGAACCAATGCGTGAAGCTCTTTTTCAATTTTTCTTACGTCGTTAACCGAATAAACATAATTATTTTTATTCTCAAAGTCGCAGGAAATTTCTTTGCACATCTCACGATACTTTTTTACTGCGTTTTCATTGGCATTAAGATACATCTGTGTTTTTTCAATGCCGAAATGTTTAATCAGTTTATCATAGACAAGACCGTGTTGTGAGGTTATTTTTGCAGTTGTGTTCTGTGTAACACCCTTGCACACTCTGTCCGCCTCAAGCACAACACAATCAATACCCTTTTGTTTCAATGAATAGGCACACAAAATGCCGGTTATTCCTCCGCCTATAATTGCGACCTGTGTTCTGATATCCTCGTTGAGCTTCGGAAATGCTTTAAATTCAGAATTTGCCGTCCATACAGATAACATATACATCACCTGTAAATAGTATTGACCAAAACACTCCGTCCATTCGTTCCCTAATCATAAATATTATGCCGTTCAAACTTGTTGAAATATTATTTTATTTGTGCTATACTGTTTATCACAGTATGGAAAAGGAGAATTTCTTATGAGCAAAACACAAACCAAGCCTCAGAATCCTCTGTGGCAGACAACAAAGTCCGAAAGAAAAAGCTACTATACATATTTCTTCGGACAAAATATGATTTACAGTATGATAGCAAGTTATCTTACAACGTTCCTTCTTCTTATCGGTGTTGACCCGGTAAAATCTGCTGCAGTTATGTTGGCAGTTAAGGTATGGGATGCTGTTAACGATGCTATTTTCGGTGTTATTTTTGACAAAGTCAGATTTAAGAGTAATCAGAAATACATTCCGTGGTTGAAGATTGCCTGTGCACTTACTCCTGCATCAACCGTTGCAATTTTCATTATCCCTAATGCTGCAAGTGAAACAGTTAAGCTCGTTTGGTTTGCATTGGCATACATCATTTGGGATACTGCATATACACTTTGCGATGTTCCCGCATTTGGTATTATCACAGCTATGACAAGCAATGTTGAAGAAAGAAACACCGTTCTTTCCCTTAAAGGCATTACAGCTGGTGTAGGTACAGCACTTACAACAGTTCTTGTAAGTGTTCTTATCAGCGAATTTATCGGCGTTGGTTACGGTGTTGTTTCTATTGTTGTTGCAATTGTTGCAATGGCAACAATGCTCCCAATCTGTAAACATTGTCAGGAAAGAAATAAGACTACTGACGAGGAACAATTCACAGTAAGAAGAATGCTCAAATATGTTATCAGCAACAAATATCTTCTTATTTACTATGTAGGTTACATTTTCTATTCAGGTGCACAAACCTACAACGCACTTCACGTAATTACTGCCTACTATATTTACGGTAATTCACTTGCTTCCCTTATCACAGGTACTGTTGCGGCATTACCACAGCTTATTATGGCTCTTCTCGTACCAAAAATCATCAGAAAGATGGATAAGACAAAGCTCTTCAAGATTAGTGCTGTTGCAACAATTCTCTTATCATTCCTCATTATACCTACAAGAAGTAGCTTTATTCTCTTTATTATCACATATATGCTTCGTTCAATTCCTCTTGGTATTATTGGTGTACTTTCATTCACATTTACACCTGACTGCGCTGAGTACGGTCAGTACACAACAGGAACAGAGGCAAAGGGTATCACATTTGCTATCCAGACATTTGCAGTTAAACTTGCAGCCGCTATTTCCGGTTCAATGGGACTTGCACTTCTCGGTTGGTTCGGTTTCAAGACAAAGTTCATGCTGGACGGTGTTGAACAGCAGGTCAGCAGCTTTGCGGACCTTGAAAGAATCAATGCTATTTCACAGCAGTCAAGCGGGGCCCTTGACGGACTCTGGTTCACATATAATGTTGTGCCGATTATCGGTCTTGTTATCGCCTTGATTATCTGGTGCTTCTATAAGCTCAACGACAAGGACGTTCAGGTTATGGCAGACTGTAACGTAGGTAAAATCACAAAAGACGAAGCTGAAAAACTCCTTTCAAGAAAATATTGATTTTCATATATAACGACATAAACAAAGGGACGAATAATTCGTCCCTTTGTTTTTATTTTAACTTTGCGTTGAAATTTTTACTTGTGGCTTTTACTGCAAAATATACTATTCCCCATACCACAAAGAACACTGTCATAAAAATTATTGTGAAAATCAAAAGCACTTTCGGGTCAAAAGGAATCCATGTGTTTGCCACATAGCAAAGAGAATATGCAACATAAATTGTTGAAAGATGACAGAGTAAGGATTTTCCTGTTGACCAATGTTCAATCTGATTAAATACAGTTGCACCTGCCTGAATAAACGCCAGGAGATATGTTGAAACAATACCTAAAAGCACCTCTGTACCACTCAATGTAAAGTTTTCAATATTTTTTGAAAGTATAAAAAATATAATTCCTAAAACTATTGGTCCGAAGCCACCAAAAACAAGTCCGCGATGTAAAAATTCTTTTACATATTTATTCATATTACAAACCTAACCTTTCTTTTACATTTTTTAGATTTCTTCGTGACACGAAATCAACATACCCGTTTTTGAACACTACCGTCAATGAGCCACCAACAGTCGCTTTGAAACGGTCAATTTTTTTGATGTTTGCGATACAAGACTGATTGATTTTAACAAAGTTTTCACCCAAGGCTTCTTCTATTTGATATAGCCTTGATTTAAGTCTGTATTTCTCGTTTTCAGTCAATGCATAAACCTTGTTATCTTCTGTGAAAAAACAGTAAATATCGTTCAAATTAAGTTTTACTGTTTCACCTTCGGCGTAACCGATTAAATCAACAGAATGGTTTTTCACAAGTTCTTCAATTTCACACACCAAGGGTGATTTTTCGTGGGCATATATAAGTATTTCTTCGTCACGATTCGGTTCAATTACAATTCTGAGTTTCATGAAATTCCTCCTTGCAATTGTATGATATCATTCTGTTTTTTGGTTTGCAATATATTAAAGGTGTTCGGTTGTTTCGGAAATATATTCGGTAAAAAAGAAAACGGCGGGAGCAAGCCCCCGCCACATAGTTTTAATATTAAATTACATAAGTGAAAGATAGAGTTCCTTGATTTCTGCAACGCTTGTATCTCTTGGGTTACCGGGACGGCAAGCAACATCAAATGCAGACTGTGAAAGGAAGTCGATATCTTCTGCCTTAACTATTTCTTTAAGGTCTGTTGGAATACCAACATCAACTGAAAGCTGTTTAACTGCGTCGATTGCAGCCTTTCTTGCATCTTCAAGGCTCATAGCATCAACACCCTGGACACCCATAACCTTTGCGATATCTCTGTACTTTTCACCTGTTGCAGGAGCATTATATTCCATAACTGTCGGAAGGATAATAGCATTAGCAACACCGTGTGGTGTGTCATAAAGAGCACCGAGAGGATGAGCCATTGAGTGAACGATACCAAGACCTACGTTACTAAAGCCCATACCTGCGATATACTGACCGAGAGCCATACCCTCTCTGCCCTCGTCTGTGTTTTCAACTGCACCACGAAGTGATTTTGCGATAATCTCGATTGCCTTGATGTGGAACATATCTGAAAGTTCCCAAGCACCCTTTGTGATGTAGCCTTCAATAGCATGAGTAAGAGCATCCATACCTGTTGCTGCTGTAAGTCCCTTTGGCATTGATGCCATCATATCAGGGTCAACAACTGCTACTACAGGAATGTCGTGTACGTCAACACAAACCATCTTTCTGTCTTTTTCTACGTCGGTGATAACGTAGTTGATTGTAACTTCCGCTGCTGTACCTGCTGTTGTTGGAACTGCGATAATCGGAACGCAAGGATTCTTTGTAGGAGCAACACCCTCAAGTGAGCGTACATCGGCAAATTCGGGGTTTGTAATAATGATGCCGATTGCCTTTGCTGTATCCATTGAGGAACCGCCGCCGATTGCAACAATGCAGTCTGCACCGCTTGCCTTGAATGCCTCAACACCTGTCTGAACATTTTCAATTGTGGGGTTGGGCTTGATGTTTGAATAAATCTCATAGGCGATTTCGGCACCGTCAAGAATGTCTGTTACCTTTTTTGTAACACCGAACTTGATAAGGTCGGGGTCAGAG
>JAZSFK010000058.1:0-10122 GCA_045532175.1 Candidatus Fimenecus sp.
ATATACATATAGTTTACCCAGGACATCAAGCTGTAATGAGTGCACATCTTGATACCGACGGAATACATTTCCATGCTTGCGTTAATTCTGTTTGTATGGAAGATGGTCACAAGGAAACACGATGGTTGAAGGAATTAGCTGAAAGAAAAGACCTTGTCAACAAAATTGCTTTTGAAATGTATAATATTGAACCATTTGATTGGCGTAAAGCAAGAGATGAAAAACGAGAAAGGATTAAAAACGATATATGTGAAAATGATGTTCAATATTCAGACGAAGAACGATACTTTCGAAATCGATTAACTAATCAACAAGAAACTCTCGCATACTCTTTCAAAGCAAAACTTAGATTAGCTATTTCTATCGCTGCAGCACACACAAGCACAAGGGAAGATTTTGAGAAATATCTTGATTTGATATACGGCATAAAAATGAACAGAAACACCGAAAAAACTATATCTTTTCAAATTGAGCATGAAGGTGAACTAAAAACAGTACGAGGTAGCACTCTCGGTAAAAATTATACAGCTCAATATATCGATTCGATACTTACCAGAAACCTAAAGAAAGGCAAAAAAGCAAAAGACGAATCATATGTTCCATTGTTTGAAATGCTGTGCGACATACATTTAGAAAAACAACATCAAAACATGAAACATATTTCTCTTTATGATGAAAATGGTTATGAACGAACCACAATTGAATTGGTATTCATCTTGGCTAAAACCATACTTGAAAAGCAACGTTCTATACCAACTCCCCAAAAACTATCCTTTAGGGATGCAAACGGAAACACAATTTATGTAACAACCGAATGGAAGATACAGAATCTTTATGACTCGATAGTATTTTGCCGAGACAACAATATTCAAAACTATAACCATCTGAACAAAGAATATGAGAAAACACAAAAAGAGATTGCTACTCTTCGTCATAGAGAATCATCGTTAAAAGGTTCAATTAAGAAGATGCAACCAATCAAGGAACTCATCAACAAAAAATATGCTCTTACGATGCAGGAAAATGCTTCACCTGAAAATCTCAAACCTATGGTGGCAGAATTACATCAGCACAATATTCACGACGATAACGACATTGAAGCTTTTCTCAACCGATATCAGAGCATCGAAGCAAAATTAGACAGTATTTCACAAAACATATCTACTCAATGGTCAAGAAAACGAAAGTTAGAAAAAGCAATTTACAATTTTAACCTTGCTCAAACTGAGATGTATTGCTATAACCTAGATTTCAGCAAAGAAGCTCACGCAACTGCTGAAAATTTCTTTGAAAAGCAGTTAGACAATAAGCCTTTTGATGAACCGTCCCCAGTGGCACCCGAAAACCATTCATATTCTGATGTCTCAAGAGATGAAAATGAACTTTCTTTAGTTAATTCCGTTCTTGACAATGCTTACAAAGAATACAAAAAGCACCTAGAAAATCAAAGCAAGCCAAAACAAAATAATGAACTTGACATTTAAGCATAATCATATTCTATTTCTTTAGGAACGTTTTATTTCACTAACTAGTAGTACTTTACCTACAATCATTTAACAAACTGATTCTTGACAAAATGATAGTTTTGTAGGATAATGTTCATCAATAAGTAAACAGAATTGTTTACGAAATCGTAGGCGTAACAGTATTTATACTGTATAGAGTATTGTTCTCACATAACTATTGTGAGTCTGTTGCATCGGTGAAGCACTCAAAAGACACTGCAGCAGGATGGGTTGAAGTAACGGCTTGAGTCTACGGTAATACAAAAGGACCGAAACCAGGCATAGTACAATTGTCGCCGCAAACGACAAGAGTGCTCGGTGCTATGCACGATGTTCGCTACCTTCAGTCAATAGTAGGATTTTTAACCAAAACTCTGAGTCTTGTCTATTCGCTCGGAAACATATTTGTCATCAAAGGTTGTGATTTTATCACAGCTTTATGGCTTGATGTTTTCGGTGAACGTAATACATTTATATATTTCTTTATGAGAACCAAGCCCGATGGCAAATAAGCCGTCGGGCTATTTTTATTGCTGAAATGAGGTGAGAACACAAAGATTAACCCTATAAACCACAAACACCTATTGAAAATTTTACATATCGAAAGGAAGATTTTATGACAATTCCAATGGTTCTTGCTAACACAGGCAACGGAGAGAGAGGTATGGATATCTATTCAAGACTTCTCAATGACCGCATTATTATGCTGTCAGACCAGATTGATGACTACACCGCATCTCTTGTGGTTGCACAGATGCTCTATCTTGAGAGTCAGGACAACGAAAAGGACATTTCGTTGTATATCAACAGTCCCGGAGGTTCTGTTTCTGCCGGACTTGCCATTTACGACACTATGCAGTACATCAAATGTGATGTGTCAACCATTTGTGTTGGTACGGCGGCAAGCATGGGCGCATTTTTGCTTTCATCCGGTGCAAAGGGCAAACGAATTATTCTTCCCAATGCGGAGGTTATGATTCACCAGCCCTTGGGCGGTGCACAAGGTCAGGCAACGGACATTCAGATTGCTGCGGAGCATATTTCACGCACAAAGCAACGTTTAAACACAATCCTTGCCGACAACACAGGTAAATCTATCAAGGAAATTGCCGTTGATACGGACCGTGACAATTGGCTGACAGCACAACAGGCTCTTGACTACGGTCTTGTTGACAGAATTATCGACAAGAGATAATACATATTTTTGGAGGAAATAAAAATGAAAAATATTAAGTACTTATCAGCAGACGAACTTATCTCTCTTGCAAAAGAAAAAATCGTGCCTATTCCTTCACAGGAAAACGCACAAAAGGAAATTGCTACATTGATTGCAATGCATCTTAATAATATCAAAGCCATTGAAAATGGTGTTCCAAGGGACGAATTGCCGTCTCTTACATCATATATTCTTGGTTCAACAGGTTCGGGTAAAAGCCACATTACAAAAAATCTTGCTAAAATCTGTGGTCTCAACTTTGAAAAGGTCGATTGTGCCAACATTACACAAAGCGGTTGCAGAGGTCGTAATTTATCTAATACATTTACTGACATCTTTTCTAAAAATCCTAACTGGTTCGATGAGGGTGGTATTATCTTGTTTGACGAAGCAGATAAAATGCGATATGTAGGCGACAATCATTATGATGCGTATTCTCCACAGCAGGATTTTCTTTGTATGCTTGAAAACGGTGAAATCACAATCAGTAACGAAGAAAAGAAAATGACCGTTATCAGTTTTGATAAAACGCTCATCTTGTTTGCCGGTGCTTGTGGGAAAATCGCACCCCTGTTGGAAGCAAAATATCGCAAAAAGCAGGCCCTTGGTTTTGCTTCTGATAACAAGAGTAATACGGATGACAAGGCAGAATTGCTTTCAAAGACAACTCTTGACGACCTCAAGGACTACGGCTTTATGGCTGAACTTTGTGGCCGTATGCAGAGGATTATCTATATCCCTGACATTGATATGGAAGGCTATAAAAAGCTCATTACCGACCCTGCTAAAACAAGCGCACTTAACAAGTATAAAAACTGCTTCAATGTGAGAGGTGTTAAGTTCAAGATTACAGACAATGCAGTTAATCTTATTGCTGAAACATCAAAGAAACAAAATCTCGGTGCAAGAAGCATTGAGAGTGTATTGAGTAAGGCCGTTATTGAGGCTCATAACTATGTTGATGCTAACAGCAAATGCAACGAGGTTGTTCTTACTACTCAAAACGACGAGTTTAAACTCAATTACCACAACGGTAAAAGACAGGCTCAAAAGGTAATTGAAGAGCCTGAAATTAACATTGAAATGAGCATTTATTCTGAACTTCTGAACAAGCAATCTATCGGTAATTTTTGTGTTGAGCTTACCGAATGTGCAAAATTAAGCAATAAGTATGAGAAGGATTTGTTTTTCAATTTCGTGCATACAGCTTGTTTCTACCTTGCATACAATACTCGACCATCAGAACGCACTTATCATAACTTGATTAAGCTGGCACAAGCAACAAAGCCGACTTACAATGACCCCGATAATATCGCTCCCTATGAGATTATATGCAACGACTATGTTGTTGCAGCGAAACCCAATGATTTGAGATTTCAGGACGGCTTTCTTCCTTACTACATCAATTACAAGCGACTTACCAACGGTGCAGATATTTCCCACATCCTCACAAAGGCTTTGAAGAATGCTATCGGACCGTATACATGCAAAAAGTTAACCCACAAAAGTGCATAACGCAAATTTGTAGGTTAAATACACACTCCGCCGCGACGCAGAGAGTCTGCATCAATTTGGTGCAGACTCTCAGGAGTAAACTACAGGAGATGATAATATGAAAGTGATATTTTTGGACATCGACGGCGTTCTTAACAGTATGTCCTGCAAGGCGACAATTGAAGGATTCGACTTTGTAGAGGACGAGAAGGTTGTGCTTCTGAAGGAAATTATCGACCTTACAGGTGATAAGGTGGTGTTGTCCTCTACCTGGCGATATGGTTGGTATGCTATGGAGCATATTGAGAATCCTGACGAGGGTGATTTAAGGGATATTCGTATGTTTAAGGCACTTCGCGATAAGTTGTTGGAATACGATATTGAACTATTAGGATATACCGAAGACTTCGGAAGACGCGGTGCTGAAATTAGTGCTTGGCTAAAAAATTGGTAGAGAGAATATATCGAAGCCTATGCGGTATTAGACGATATGGGCGGTGATGAGATACGGCCACATTGTAAGTGTTTGGTGCAGACAAGTATGACACACGGACTTCAGGCGAAACACATTAATAAGGTGCTTAAGATTTTGGGAACCAATCAGACCAAACGGAGAACTGGATAGTTAACAACAAAGTATAAATAATTTAAAGATTGAATATTCTGAAAATATATGATATACTATATTTGCGACGCAAATTGAATATTTCAGCACAAGCTGGGTATGTTTATCTTTATCTTATGGTAAAAATGCATACTCCTATTTTCACATACTCAGAACTTGTGTATTGAATTTGCGTCGCGGCAATCGGAGTGATGCTTTTTAGTGCGTGGCTCTTTGCCACGCATTTTTTATTTTTAGGCAAAAAGCTCACTTGAGTTTTTAGTTTTAAAGAAAGGGAATGGTGCCGCGACACATATTAACCTACGCAAAATTAAGTTAATGAATTTAGGAGAAATATCTATGAAAAAAATGAAAAAATTCTTTGCTGTACTGCTTGCTGCAATTATATGTTTCAGTACAGCAACAACTTCGTTTGCAGCTACTACAAAGATAGAAGGAATTATTCCAGGGACAAAAGAAACATACGAATATGTTGAATCTGCTCACATTAGTATTCCAGAATCTGATTGGGTTTTTACTTTTGAGAATTTAACAGCTATAGCTGGATATACTGAAAAAACTCACCCGGATTTTTCACGGAATGAACCGATTCCTACATACAGATTCACTATTTTAGGCAATGCTGGTGGATTTTCTATCGATAATGATGCTTGGATAGTGTGCCATTATATTGCTGAAGAAATTGCAAGTTTTGATGGAGACCTTGCATATGAGGCAAACTCATTTGAGACTTTTTCACTCCCTTATGGCTGTACTAAAGGCTATAGAACGTATCAGGTTGCAGTGAAAGAAACATCTGAAAGTGATAGCATTGTAGCTTGTGTTGAAATTTGCTTCGGCGAATATATAGAGAAAGATTATGTTGAAGGTGTATATGTGGATAACAACCTATTATTAAGCAGTTATTACAACACAGTTGATGTTGATAATTTTATAATCAATTTGGATAATAATATTGCAATCACTTTAAACATCCAGCCTCCTTCCACAACCACAATCCGCAATAACGACGGAATTGTTCTCCATGCAAATATCGAAGGTAATGCCCCTGAGGGTTCGTACATAGTATGGACATCAAATAACAATAATTTCAGCGAAGATGCAGACGGCAACGAGCTTGAAATCATCGCAAAGAACAAGGGCTACACCACATTCACTGCAATCCTTTATGATGTTGATGGTAACGAATTAGTTCGTGACAGCATCGAAATGTACTCAAAGTCAGGCTTCTTCGATAAAATCGGCGGTTTCTTCCGTTCACTCTTCGGCGGAACAAAAATTTACGAAAACTAATATAATTACAATTTAATAACCATATAACAACAAAGGCTGACTCACTAAAAATGAGCCAGCCTCTTTCTTGTAGTGTTTTTCGTTTATATTGAGCTAAATATTCGTCTCGCTGAATATGTTACTTTTGTTTATTACTAATAGATATCTACTCTATATTAATCCAGATTCTTTCCTACCAATGGCACCCTGAAACCGCATCGGTTTCCTAAGCACATTTTGTGTGCGTGAAGTTGGGTCAAGGGATGGATATCCATTGCAAGAGTCGGGTGTGGATAGCCACAGCCACTCCTTGCAATAATGAAAACCACATAGTACACTCTCTTAGCAAGGCTAAGAACTACTTACAAAAACACAAAAGTTGTCTTCACAACAAAATGATTCTGATTTAACCAACTTACTGTACTGTGAAAACTGTCTCGACATAGTTTATAACAGAATAGAGTATAGAAATCACAAAGCAGAACAACATCTAAATGTGAATAATTAATCCATCATCAATTTAACTTTTCGTATTTTAAAACTCCTACGAGATTAATAAAAATGCCTATGAAATTAGAAGCAACCCTCTAACCTCATAAGCATTTAATCTTTACACTACTGTCCCAATCCAACCATATCCTTGTACCGCCATATCGATAAAGTGACTGAGAAGCAAGTCGGTTTTCATAACAAAAACTTCTTTATCATAGCTATCTGGAAGGTCAGCATCAAGTGATTCAACAATGACATCTTTAACCTTAGCTTTAGGTTGTTCATCTTTATACCAGTCAATCATAAACAAATTCTTCTTGTTATCTGAAAGCTTCTTATAAAGATTTTTAGCTGAAAGTTTAACTTTTTGTTCTTCTGCTTGTGTAAGTTTCTTACCAACAACAAGCAAATCGTAGATTTCGAGCTCTTCTTCTGTTAAACCTTCAGTATCTGCTCTCTTATCTTCTTTCTGCAAGTCTTCCAGAAGTTTTACAAGTTGTTCGTAATAATCTTCATTTTCTGAACTTCCCGCGTTATAAGAATCAATGATACCTTTATAGCGTTGTGAGAACTTAATACGTGTTTGGTTCTTATTAAGCATCTGCATTAATGCTTGTTCAATAAATGCTTTCAAATCTTCAATTTCAATAGCCTTGTATTTAGCTGTCTTGATTTCTTTACGAAGCTCTTCAGCATCAATCTTTGAAAGGTCAATTACCTTTGATTGATAAATCACAAGTTCTTGTCCATCATCGGAATTACTCTCTGCAGAAACACTTGAGTCTAACAACTGACTCATTTTTGCTCTTGCACGTGCAACCTTTTCATCATCAATCAAACGATAGAACAAACCATGAAGATATACTAATGGCGAGAATTTTTCATTATGCCATTTCTTTTCAAACACTTCGGGCTTAGATGCTTCGTAAAGATTCACAAGAGTATTGAGAATAACCTTAAATTTTTCTTTTCCGTCATCCTTTGCAATGATGCTATCATACGCTGTTCTTAATTCATCTAATCTATCAAGAGTGTTTGTTTCGGCAATAATATCATCAAGACTGATGTTCATTGTTTTCAAGAATTCATCTGCTTCAACAATAGTTGCATCAATGTATTCAATAAGCTTATCAACATCTTTTGCAGGGAAATCATCGCCATCATCCCCTGTTGCATATTCAGACAATGCTTTTTTCATATATTTAAACACATTGACATAATCGACAACTAAACCACTTGACTTGCCTGGATACACACGGTTTGCACGAGCGATTGCTTGCATAAGTGTATGTCCCTTCATCGGCTTGTCCAAATAAAGAGTTGAAAGGTTTGGTACGTCAAAACCTGTAAGCCACATTGCGCATACAAACACTAATTGCAATGGGTCATTTACATCTTTAAATCTATCCTCGATATCCTTACCATCCGGAGTATTAGCATTCATTTTTGCACGATGAGCAGAAATATCAAGTCCATGCTTTGCAAATTTTTCGGTTTCATCTGCGTCTTCTGATATAACAACGGCCATTTCAACCTTATTCATATAATCAAGAATAGCGGTGATTTTGTCTCTGTCTTCTTTGGTTTTTGCAGAGTTTCTTTCCTTTATGAGATTCTGCTTTTCAATTTCCCAGTAATGCTGAACCTTATCATACATTTTAACTGCAGTAAATTTATCAACAGAAACTACCATAGCTTTTCCTAAGAAACCACGTCTTGGGAAATGATATGCAATATCCTGTGCAATTTTATCAAGTCTATCTTCACGCTTAATAACCTCTAAAATACGAGAAGCAGAATTTTCAAGGAGTCTTGCTTCAGCCTCGTTGAGATTTTCTTCTTCAATGATATCAACAACGTCATCATCAAGGAAATCATTCTGAAGCCATACTGACGGAACACGTCTCGAGTAATAAAGAGGAACTGTTGAACCATCTGCAACGGACTGTGCAAAGTTATATTCAGAAACATAATTACCAAACCATTGATTAGTAAGACGCTTTGCACCTAAAAGTGGTGTTCCTGTAAATGCTATGTAGTTAGCGTTTGGCAGAGCTGTTCTCATATTCTCTGCAAGGTCTTTATATTGTGTTCTGTGTGCTTCATCAACAAGAACAATAATATCATCACGAGTAGAAAGAACAGGATATTTCTGCCCTTTCTCATAACGGAATTTATGTATAAGAGTAAATATAAATGATTTATTTGTCTGTAAGAATTCACGAAGTTGTTTGCCATTCTTCGGCTGACATTCTTCGTTAGCACCAATAACTTCAGTGCGAACAAAGTTTTTGTGAATCTGAGTGTCCAAATCTTCACGGTCAGTAATTACAAGGAATGTAAAATTACCGTGCATTTTTCTCTTAACCTTACGAGCAAACATAACCATTGAGTAAGATTTACCCGAACCCTGAGTATGCCAAAATACGCCCAACTTACCCTTAAGCTCTTTTCTATTCTCCATTGATTCCATAAGATTATTAACACCTAAATATTGGTGGTTTTTTGCAATAATCTTGATGGATTCGTTTTGGAATAATATGAAGTTTTCAATATAATCAATAAGTCTTGTTTTATCAAGAAGACCATCAATAAAGAAACGTATTGAACTATTGTTTGCGTCTGCAGAATTACGGATAGCTTCACGGTTAAGTCCTTCTTTTTCTGAATGCACCTTTAACCACTCAAAGAAATAATCATAAGTAGCATTAAAAGCACCAAGCTTTGTTTCAAGACCATTTGATAACACGCAAATCTGATTAAATGCAAAAAGATTTGGAATATCTCTTTTATAGTCCTGAAGGTTTTTATTGTAGGCTTCTTCAACCTTAACAATACTATTTTTAAGTTCAATGAATACAAGTGGAAGACCATTTACAAAAATAATAACATCAGGTCTTCTGTAATATGCCTTACCCTGTATCCACATTTGAGAAACCGCAGTAAAAGTATTGTTAGTTGGTTCATCAAAATCAATGAGCTTTACAAAATCAAAGTCTTCCTTGCCGTTTTTACGAACGGTAATCTTAATACCGTTGCGGAGTTGGTTGTATAACTTGTAGTTTGTTGCAACCATATCTGTTCCGGTAAAATCACGGCGAAGGTCTTTGACGATTGTTTTAATATATTGCTCGTCGATATTGGGGTTTATCTTTTTAAGAGATTCTGTGAGAACGCTCGGCAAAACACACTCCCTTTTAGAGGAGCGTCCCGTTCCGTCGTTCAAATCATCTCGCTTGTTTGGGTCGGCATCACAGGTTATGATGTCGTACTCAAAAGGAGCCTCTTTTAGTTTTGAGAGTATGGCACGTTCAATATCGTCTTCTGATATGAAGTTGCGCATATACGTCCCTCCTTTAATCTTAAACTTCAAGTTTACCACTCATAAGGCGCGGTAATAATAAGTCGCGTTGTTTGATGAGATTTTCATTTTGTTTAGCCAAAAACGATATTTCGTCATAAAGTGTTTTTACTTGCTTATCAAAACTCTCCATTAACTCTCTTGGGAAGTCGGATCG
>JAZSFK010000055.1:0-13123 GCA_045532175.1 Candidatus Fimenecus sp.
GCGCAGTTGGTAGCGCGCGTGGTTTGGGACCATGAGGTCGGGAGTTCGAGACTCTTCACCTCGACCATTGAATCATTAGGGCCTTTAGCTCAGTTGGTTAGAGCAGCCGGCTCATAACCGGCTTGTCCGGGGTTCGAGCCCTGTTGTTCCCACCACATGGCCCGGTAGTTCAGTTGGTTAGAACGCTAGCCTGTCACGCTAGAGGTCGACGGTTCGAGCCCGTTCCGGGTCGCCATTTTTTGCCTCTGTAGCTCAGTTGGTAGAGCAGAGGACTGAAAATCCTCGTGTCATTGGTTCGATTCCGATCGGAGGCACCAATCGTATGCGGATGTAGCTCATCTGGTAGAGCGCCACCTTGCCAAGGTGGAGGTAGCGAGTTCGAGCCTCGTCATCCGCTCCATAAAAAAACAGGACACAGAATTCTCCCAGTTTCTTGTGTCCTATTTTTATCAAAAAACTAAATATGGCGACATAGCCAAGTGGTAAGGCATGGGTCTGCAAAACCCTGATTCATCGGTTCAAATCCGATTGTCGCCTCCAAAAGAAAACCCATCCAATCGGATGGGTTTTTCTTTTGGAAATGTATAGTAAGAGGATTTGAACCCTTGGGTTCGAGCGTTAAGAAAATGATGCACTGCATCATTTTTAGCGAGAAGTGGTGAGACGGGTACCGAATTTCGAAGAAATTGGGTCGTCGAGCCATCAACATTCAAGGCGTAGCCGCAGAAGGTTGTCAAATCCGATTGTAATTATTGTTTTGATATGTTATAATCGTTTTGACAAATGATAACTTGTGGAGGATTACAATATATGTATGAGACAATTCTTACGTTAAGTGTTGGAATTATCTGTATTGTTCTTGGCGTTTCAAATATGCGTGGTAACATTTCTTCACTTCATTCATATCATAGACACCGTGTATCAGATGAGGACAGGATTCCTTTCGGCAGACAAGTGGGATTGGGTATTATTATAGTCGGTATCGTCATAATTATATTCAGCGGTATGACTGTTTTAACTCATTATACGGGAAAAGACATATTCACTCTGGCAGGGTGCGTACTTTTAATTATCGGCATTATCGTAGGACTTGTAATAAGCTTCCGTGCAATGATAAAGTACAATAAGGGTGTTTTTTGATTTGAATCTTTCAATATGTTTAATCATTGATTATTTAATTAACTCGATAAATTTGCAACGCAGTTCCTTAATTGCGAATTTCGAATTACGCATTACGAATTATCCCGAGAAACCCCAATTCGTCAAACAGTTTTAATTTTTAACTCTACTAATGGTTTACTTTTCCCCACTAAACCAAAGGTATGTGTATTTTCATCCTTGAATTATCTATACTGAATACGAAAGGAGGAAACCTATGAACCAAATAAAAATCGGCAAGTTTATTGCTGAATGCAGAAAGAAAGCCAATTTAACACAAATGCAGTTGGCAGAAAAACTGGGTATCACGGATAAGGCAATATCCAAATGGGAACGTGGCATAGCAATGCCTGATACTTCCATAATGCTTGAACTTTGTGATATTCTTTGTATCAGTGTAAATGAATTATTAAGTGGGGAGAGAATAGATATGGAAAAAAACAATCAGAAAAATGAACAACTATTTCTTGAAATGGCGAAAGAAATAGAGAAGAAAAACAAAACAATCTGGCATTCTATGTGGGCTATTTTGATTGTATGTTTAATATCTTTGATTACAGGTTTGTTTGTTACAACACTTTTGATACCCGAAGGTATATGGCAAATTGTCACAATTCTCGGACTGTGCGTTGTGTTTTTAATACCTTGCTTCTATGCGTTAAAGCTCGAAATAAGCGTTGGTGCTTACAAATGTAAAAACTGCGGTCACGAAATTGTTCCCACCTATATGCAAGCACTTAATGCAATGCACATGGGAACTACCCGATACTTAAAATGTCCTGAGTGCGGAAAACGTACTTGGTGCAAAAAAGTGTTGAAAAAGTAAAATCTTATTTGTTTATGTTTTTTGATAAACAAGTTATAGGTATAGAACGAAAAACATTCACTAAGGTGGATGTTTTTTGCTTTCTATCGGATTGATTTTGCTGTATTTATAAACAGAGTGTGTTATTATATGAAAGTAAATTAAGGAGGGAGAATATGAATAACAATAAACTCAGCAAGAAAAATTGGTTTATAATTATTATGTTCCTTTGGGCGGGTATAGTATGTATATTTGCACTGCCTCCTCTCTATTTCCTTATTAAAAAAGGCTTTGATATTGAAGAAAAGAAGAATGTTGAGGTAGCGCAATATGAATAAATGGAACTTTTATACTTCGAAAGAAATTAAGCCCGAGGGTTGGCTTCGCCGTCAGCTTGAAATTCAAGCTGAGGGATTAAGCGGTAATCTTCATAAGATATGGCCCGATATCCGTGATAGCGGTTGGATTGGTGGCGACCGTGAAGGCTGGGAAAGAGTTCCTTATTGGCTTGACGGCTTTATCCCTCTTGCATACTTACTCGAAAATGAAGAAATGATTGCAACTGTGAAGAAATATATTGATGCGATTGTTTCGGCTCAGCAGGATGACGGTTGGATTTGTCCTTGTGAAAACGGAAAACGAGAAAAATATGACACTTGGGCAGTGCAACTTATCTGTAAAGTTCTTAAAGTTTATTACGATTGCTCAGGAGATGAAAGAATCCCACAAGTAATATATAAAGTGCTTAAAAACTATTATGAACTTCTTAAAAGTGGTGAAATCAAACTGTTTTAGTGGGCTAAATACAGATGGTTTGAGTCTTTTATTTCACTTAATTTCTTATATGAAAAATACCAAGAAGATTGGATAAAAGACATTGCAAAAATCATTAAGGAACAAGGCTTTGACTACAACAGAACAACTGAAAACTGGAAAAAACCAAGTCACGTATGGAAATTGAACACACACATAGTTAATATGGCTATGATGCTTAAAAGCGAAGCAGTTTCTCACGATTTGTTGGATGAAGAATATACTGACAATGCCGAAAAGCTCCGTGAAATCCTCGATAAATACAACGGTACTGCTTTTGAAGGATTTACAGGTGACGAGGTGCTTTCAGGTCTTGACCCGACAAAAGGTACAGAATGCTGTGCAGTAGTTGAACAGATGTATTCTTACGAGGAACTCTTTGCCCATACGGGTGAAAACAAATGGGCGGAACGACTTGAGATGCTTGCATTTAATGCTTTGCCCGCTACTCTCAGCGAGGATATGTGGACTCATCAGTATGTTCAGCAGGTAAACCAGATTGCCTGCCGGAAAACTATGATTATGGCTCCGTGGAGCACAAACGGTCCTTATGCACATACCTTCGGACTTGAGCCGAATTTCGGTTGTTGTACTGCGAACTTTAATCAGGGTTGGCCTAAATTTGCTCTTTCAGCATTTATGCATAATGGTGATACGATAATTAGTTCTGTTATGTTACCGTCTGTTTTAAATGATGACGGTATTACAATTAAACTTGAAACTAACTATCCTTTTGAAAATAAAATGCATTATGTAATAGATGCTGAAAAAGATTTTAATTTTGTAATCCGTATTCCGTCCTTTGCAAAGGAACTTAAGGTAAATGGTGAAAATACAGAGATTAAAGACCTTGAATTTGCTATCGGTACAGGTAAGACAGAAATCGAAATTGAACTCGGCACAACTCCAAGTATGAAAGCAAGACCAAATGACCTTTATGTATTGCAGATGGGTTCTTTATTATTCTCTGTGCCGATTAAATATGAAAAGCAAAAGAGAGAATACACTAAAAAGGGTGTTGAACGAAAATATCCTTATTGTGATTATCAGTTTGTACCGACTACACCTTGGAATTATGGCTTTGCAAATGCAGATTTTGAAATCAGCTATAAAGGGGTAGGGGATATTCCGTTTTCACAGGATAAGCCACCGATAACCATAAAGGCAAATATGCAACAAATCGACTGGGGACTTAAATTCCCGTACAGAAGTATTGCGAGAAAAACTCCAAGGACAAGAATCCCGATTTCGGAAGTTCAGGAAATTGAACTTTGCCCATACGGTTGTGCAAGACTGCGAATGACCGAAATGCCTTTGCAGAAAAAATGAGTTTATATTTGTCAGGTACTCATATATCAGTAACAATTGCAAAAATCATATTACACAAAAAAAGACAAGTTTTCCGACTTGTCTTTTTTTAATAAATAAAACCCGACGGCAGATGAGAATACTCCAAAAACAGTCTGGAACATATTCAAAGCGGAGATATTTCTGTTTAAAAGAGGGCAAGTATGAACTAAAACATCTTGTTTTTTGTGAACTCTATGTGATATAATGAGAGCATAAACTGAAAGGGGAATTTATTATGGCTAAAAACAGACTTATCGGCGATTATCCTGTTATCGGTATTCGTCCTACAATTGACGGCAGACGTGGTGTTCTTGGTGTTCGTGAATCACTTGAAGACCAGACAATGAATATGGCAAAACGTGCCGCTAAACTTTTCACAGATAATCTTAAGTATTCAAATGGTGAACCCGTAAAGGTTGTTATTGCAGATACCACTATCGGTCGTGTTGCAGAGGCTGCTGCCTGTGCAGACAAGTTCCGTAAGGCAGGTGTTGACATTACTGTTACTGTTACACCTTGCTGGTGCTATGGTGCAGAAACAATGGATATGGACCCGCATACAATTAAGGCAGTATGGGGCTTTAACGGTACAGAACGTCCGGGTGCGGTTTATCTTGCATCCGTTCTTGCTACTCACGCACAAAAGGGTCTTCCTGCACTCGGTATTTACGGTCACGATGTTCAGGACCTTGATGATGAAACAATTCCTGCAGACGTAGAAGAAAAGCTTCTTCGCTTTGGTCGTGCAGCTGTTGCTTGTGCTACAATGCGTGGTAAGTCATATCTTCAGATTGGCTCAATTTGTATGGGTATCGGTGGTTCAATTATTGACCCCGGCTTTATTGAAGACTATCTTGGTATGCGTGTTGAGTCTGTTGACGAGGTCGAAATTATCCGTCGAATGACAGAGGGTATTTACGATAAGGAAGAATATGAAAAGGCACTTGCTTGGGCAAAGGCAAACTGCATTGAGGGTTTTGACAAGAACCCTGAGTCTCTTCAGAAAACTCGCGAAGAAAAGGATGCGGACTGGGAATTTGTTGTTAAGATGATGGTTATTATCAAGGACCTTATGAACGGTAACGACAAGCTTCCCAAGGGTTGCGAGGAGGAAATGGTAGGTCATAATGCTATTGCAGCCGGCTTCCAGGGCCAAAGACAATGGACGGACTTCTACCCCAACTGTGACTTCCCCGAATCAATGCTCAATACATCATTCGACTGGAATGGTGCAAGAGAACCTTATATTCTCGCTACTGAAAACGACGTTCTCAACGGTCTTGGTATGCTGTTTATGAAGCTTCTTACAAATCGCGCACAGATGTTTGCCGATGTTCGTACATACTGGAGCGGTGACGCAGTTAAGAGAGTTACAGGTTATGATATTGAGGGTAAAGCAAAGGACAGCGACGGTATTATTCACCTTATCAACTCAGGTGCTTGCTGTCTTGACGCAAATGGTGCTGTTAAGGACGAAAACGGTAACGCAGTAATCAAGCCTTGGTATGATATGACAGAAGCAGACCAAAAGGCAGTTATGGAAAATGCAACATGGAACTATGCTGACCTTGGATATTTCAGAGGTGGCGGATATTCTTCACGTTTTGAAACAAGAGCAGAAATGCCCGCAACTATGATTAGACTTAATCTTGTTAAGGGTCTTGGCCCTGTTCTTCAGATTGCTGAGGGTTGGACAGTTGAACTTCCCGAAGACGTTTCTGACACACTTTGGAAGAGAACTGACTACACATGGCCTTGCACTTGGTTTGCTCCTCGCTGCGACGGAAAAGAGGGTTCACCTTTCAAAACCGCTTATGAGGTTATGAATAACTGGGGTGCTAATCACGGTGCTATTTCATACGGACATATTGGTGCAGACCTTATTACACTTTGCTCAATGCTTCGTATTCCTGTTTGTATGCACAATGTTCCTGACGAAAAGATTTTCCGTCCTGCTGCTTGGAATGCATTTGGTATGGACAAGGAAGCTGCTGACTACCGTGCTTGTCAGAATTTTGGACCACTTTTCAAAAAATAAGAGGTAATTAAAATGGCTAATTTATCATATATGGAAATTCGTGAACAGGTTTGTGATGTGTGTCATAAAATGTGGCAACTCGGTTGGGTTGCCGCAAATGACGGTAATGTTTCAGTAAAATTGCCTGACGGTAATTTTATGGCTACACCGACAGGCATCAGCAAAAGCTTTATCACACCTGAAAAACTTGTTATTATCAATGCGGACGGAGAGGTGCTTGAGGGTGCACCTTATAAACCGTCAAGTGAGATTAAAATGCATCTTCGTTGCTATAAAGAGCGTGAGGATGTTGGTGCAGTTGTACACGCTCACCCGCCGACAGCAACAGGCTATGCTGTTGCGGGTTTGAGCCTTGACGAATACTCAATGATTGAAACTGTTATTGCAATCGGTTCAATTCCGCTCACACCTTACGGCACACCAAGCACAAACGAAGTGCCCGAGGCTATTGCACCATATCTTAAAGAGCACGACGTAATGCTTTTACAGAACCACGGTGCATTAACTGTGGGCTGTGACCTCATTACTGCATATTACAGAATGGAAACTCTTGAATTGTTTGCTAAAATCTCTCTTACCGCACATCTTCTTGGCGGCGCAAAAGAGATTTCAAAGGATAACATTGACAAACTTTTATATTTAAGAGAAAACTACTACGGTGTTACAGGTAAACACCCCGGTTACAAACATTATAACAAGGAAGATTGATTATGCTTAAAAATATTCCAAAGATTTTATCTCCGGAAATGCTTAAGGTCCTTTGCGAAATGGGACACAGCGACCGTCTTGTTATTGCTGATGCTAATTTTCCTGCGGAGAGTATGGGGAAAAATGCCATAGTTATTCGTGCGGACGGACATTCTGCTACTGATTTGCTTGATGCAATTCTCACAGTATTTCCACTTGATACTTATGTGGAAAATCCTGTGTCGCTTATGCAGGTTATGGCGGGCGACAATGTTGAAACTCCCATTTGGGACGAATACAAGGAAATTGTGAAGAAGTACGATGAACGCGGTGAAGCGGTTTTCGGTGAAATTGAGCGTTTTGCTTTCTATGAAGAGGCTAAAAAGTGCTATGCAATTATTGCGACGGGTGAATCTGCACTTTATGCAAATCTCATTCTTCAGAAGGGTGTTATCTGATGAAATACTGTTTAGCTATTGATATGGGTGCTTCAAGCGGTCGCCATATTCTCGGATATGTTGAGGATGGCAAGTTAAAACTAGAGGAAATATATCGTTTTGAAAACGGAATAACGGATATTGACGGTACACTCTGCTGGGATATTGAGCATTTGTTCAGGGAAATCAAAAACGGTCTTATGGAGTGCAAAAAACTCGGGAAAATTCCCGAAACCGTTGCAATTGACACATGGGGTGTTGACTATGTTCTTCTTGACAAGGACAAAAAAGAGATTATGCCCGCTGTTTCATACCGCGACTCAAGAACCCTCGGTATTCCTGAAGAAGTCGATAAGATTATCCCCCGAAAAGAGCTGTATGAACGCACAGGAATTCAGGCAACAAGTTACAACTCAATTTATCAGTTGTATTGTGACAAAAAGAGCGGAAAACTCCAAAATGCAGAGTATTTTCTTATGATGCCTGAATATTTCTCCTTCAAGCTTACAGGGGAAATCAAAAATGAATACACACTCTCCACAACGGGCGGACTTGTTAATGTAAACACCTTTGAGCGTGATGAAGAGATTCTTGAAAAACTTGGTATTCCGAAGAAAATCTTTGCACCCCTTTCAATGCCGGGTACTGTTGTGGGTAATTTAAGCGAGGAAATAAAAGCAGAAGTAGGTTTTGACACAACTGTTATTCTTTGTGCATCACACGATACTGCATCTGCGGTGGCTTCCTGCTCGGTGGGTGACAACGGAATTTATATTTCCTCGGGAACATGGAGCCTTATAGGCACCGAAAATACCGAGCCGATAACCTGTACTGAGGCTATGGAATCAGGCTTTACCAATGAGGGCGGAATTTTTCATCGCTATCGTTTTCTTGAGAATATTATGGGAATGTGGCTTTTACAGAATATCCGTAAAAATCTCCATAAGAAATATACTTATGACGAGATGATGAAAATGGCTATGGACAGTAATTCCGTTGAATACATAAATCCCAATGCCGACGACTTTTTAGCTCCTGACAATATGATTGAGGCAATCAGAAATTATCTGGGTAAACCCGAAATGTCCATCGGCGATGTACTTAACTCTGTTTATCATTCTCTTGCAAAGTCTTATAAGGATGCTGTTGAGGTAATTGAAAAAGCTTGTGACAAGAAGATTGATGTTATCAATATTGTAGGTGGCGGTTGTAAGGATACATACCTTAATTCTCTCACCGAAAAATATACAGGTAAAAAAGTAATCGCAGGGCCTGTTGAGGCAACGGCTGCGGGTAATATTATGGTACAGCTTATGTATCTTGATGAAAGCCTTGATTTGGTAAAGGCAAGAGAACTTATTAAAGAATCTTAACCTATAATAAAAAAGTGGTGTTCAGTTGAACACCACTTTTTTATTGAAAATTACTTAACCCATTTCTTAACTGCTGTTTCAACAAGCTCTACAACTTTGTCAACGATTGCTTCGTCGCCATCCTGGAGGTTTAAGAGTGGTTCTCTGACACCACCAAGCTCAAGTCCTGCTCTTTTTTTAAGTGCAGCCTTTGCAGTTGCATACATATTGCCCTTTGTTGAGCACATTGTGTAAATAACTTCGTTGATATCGTCCTGTAATTTATATGCTTCCTTAACGTCACCTGCTTTAATCATATTGTTAAGTGTAACGAAAAGTTCAGGCATAACACCGTATGTACCACCGATGCCGCCTTCAGCACCAATCATACGACCACCGATAAACTGCTCGTCCGGACCGTTGAAAATAACAACCTCACGGTTGTTGAGTGCTGCCTGACGACGGAACATCTGAATATCCTGAATAGGCATTGATGAGTTCTTAACACCGATTACTCTTGGATTTTTAAGCATTTCATCAAACAAAGGTAATGTAAGTGCAACACCTGCAAGCTGTGGAATATTGTAGATTACATAATCTGTGTTTGGAGCAGCTGCAGAAATATCGTTCCAGTATTTTGCAATAGCTTTTTCAGGAAGACGGAAATAAATTGGTGGAATTGTAGCAATAGCATCAACACCGAGGGACTCAGCGTGACGAGCAAGCTCACAGCTATCCTTTGTGTTGTTACAAGCAACGTGAGCAATAATTGTAATTCTGCCCTTGTTTGCTTCCATAACTGCTTCAAGTGTCTTTTTTCTGTCGTCAACACTGTGGTAGATGCACTCACCTGATGAACCGCCAACGTAAAGACCGTTTACACCTTTCTGGATAAGAAATTCAACTAATGCCTTTGTGCCATCAACTGAAATTTCACCGTTTTCATCATAACAAGCATAGAATGCGGGAATGACACCCTTATATTTTTCAAGACTCATTTTAATTAACCTCTTTCTTCAATTTCTTTCATCATCTGGTCAAGCATAATAAGACAACGTGGCACGTGGAAAGGTCCTTTGAATGTTGAACCGATACAAGCAGGAAGTGTAGGATTACCATCACGACGAAGATAACCGTACCACTCACCGCAAGGTGCTACTGCGAAATGGTCTTTTGTATAGTCGAACAACTGATTAAAGATTTTAAGATATTTTTCGTCCTTTGTATCTCTGTAAATCATCAAAGATGCAATAAGTGCTTCGTTGTGTGGCCACCAGAGTTTCATATCGTGTTCATAAGCCTCAGGCGGATTGCCAAGACAATCGAAGAAATAGAGAATTCCACCGAATTCTTTGTCCCAGCCTTTTTCGAATGCCATATCAAAAATTTCAATAGCCTTTGCGTGTAATTCCTTGTCACCTGTTTCATTTGCTCTTTCCATAAGGAACCAGCTACATTCAATATCGTGACCGGGGTTTACAACTCGTCCTTCAGTAATGTTAAGGCGAGGAGTACCGTCAAGGGCAACACTTTCAAGTGTACAGCCTAAATCCTTCTTAACGTGATATTTGAAAATGTCAGCAACACATTCGTCTGCACGTTTGTTGTAAAGGTCAGCATTTTCAGGGTCAACACGAAGCATAACAGAAGTAACATTGAGAATAATCATCGGAATACCAAGTGCACGACCTGTACGAGTTGCAGGGTCAGTCTTTGGACCAAGACCTGTTGGGTCAGGCATACCATGGTTAAGATTCCAATACATATCGTATGCTCTTCTTGCTCTTTCAAGATGCTCTTTTTCACCTGTAATGCCGTAATATTCAGCATTAGCAATACAATAAAATGCTTCTGAATAGCAATATCTGCGTTGGCGAAGTGGTTGACCATCTTCTGTAACTGTGAAATAAAGTCTGCCTTGGGCATTTTTGTTTACACAGTAGTTTTCAAGGAAATCAATACAGCTCTTTGAAGCCTCAAGCCATTCCTGTTTTACACCATAAACGTGGCAAAGGTAAGCAAAAGTCCAACCGCAACGACCCTGCATCCACACACTCTTGTCAGTTGAAAAGACTTTTCCGTCCTTGTCAATACAAGTGTAAACGCCGCCGTGAACCTTGTCCATACCGTTTTTAAGCCAGAAATCAGCAACGGAATTAAGCTCGTCCAATACCCATTGTCTTTGTTCTTTAAGGTCCATAATTTTCACCTCATATATATAAAAATACAAAGAAATTTTAGCACAGAAAATATACTTTGTAAAGGGTAAAAAACACAAATAAGCAGGTTTTTAGAGGTGTTGTTGACAATCGGAAATTTAAATGATATATTTAATTTACATCAAATTACGGGAGGGAATTTTTATGAAAAAAATTCTTGCATTTATTCTTGCGTTGACTTTGATTTTATCGTCATCAGCTATGCTTGTGTATGCTGCTGATGGTGAAACAGTTGACAGTTTTTCAATTTCATCCGTATCCTTGACAGGTGACAAAGCACCAACTGTTGAGTGGTTTTTGGCAGAAGACGGGAATTATTATCTTTTTGTGCCGACATCAATAAGCACAGACCTTTGCAAAGTGAATTTTGTGGCTGACGGTGATGTGAAGATTGACGGTAAAAAGGTTGAAAATGGCTCAGTTATCTCACTTGTAGGCAAAAGTTCATTTTCAGTTTCCTGTGGGGCAAAAACTTACACTGTTAAAATTATTGCTGAAACAGGACTTGCATCCGTATTTATTTCTACCGAATCAGGAAGCCTTGATGCAATCCACGCTGATAAAGAGTATAAAGAGGCAGGATATATTCAAGTTGTTGACGAAAACGGATTGACATATCAGTATGACGGTGACCTTGAGTATATTAAAGGCAGAGGTAATTCTACATGGCAAATGGAGAAAAAGCCTTACAACCTTAAACTTGACAAAAAGGCAGACCTTTTCGGAATGGGTAAGAGCAAAAAGTGGAGTCTTATTGCAAATCATAGCGATACCTCACTTTTGAGAAATGCTATCATCTATTCAGTAGCAGGTGAAGTGCTTGAATACACACCAAAATATACACCTGTTGACCTTTACATAAATAATGAATATATGGGCTCATATATCCTCACAACAAGAGTTGAGGTTGACGATAACCGTGTCGAAATAGAGAACCTTGATGATGCAAACGAGGATGCAAACCCCGGTTTAGACTTTGATGAACTTCCTTTGGCAGGTACTCGCGGTCAGTTCTCAGGTCTTAAGGAAGGTACACAGAAGTGGGTAGAAATTCCTAATGACCCTGAGGATATTTCAGGCGGATACCTTATGGAAATGGAAATTGCTGACAGATATGATAGCGAAATTTCAGGCTTTGTGTCTGATAACGGACAGCCTGTAATTTTCAAAAACCCGGAATATGCAACAGAAAACGAAGTTAAGTATATCAGCGGTGTTTATCAGGATTTTGAAGACGCAGTAATGTCCGAGGACGGATATAATGAGGACGGAGTTTACTACACGGAACTTTGTGACGTTGAAAGCTTCCAGAAATTCTATGCAATCAACGAATGGGCTTCAAATATGGACTGTGGCCTGACAAGTACATATCTCTATAAGCCACAAGGTGACGATAAGCTCTATGCAGGCCCTGTATGGGACTTTGACATTGCTCTCGGAAACAATGGCGGTAACCGTTACGGTTGCGACTATATGAATCCTGAAGAGTTTACAGTATGCTTCGGCAGACAGTACAAGAATACAATTTTCGGCAAGGCAGATGTTAAAAAGGTTCCCACACTCTTTAATGCACTTTGTCAAAAAGAAGATTTTGTAGCAGGTGTTAAGGCTGTCTGGGATAGTGAAATTGCTCCTGTAATCACCAGAATGAACGAAAACGGATTTGACAAGTATGTTCAGAAAATTGAGGGTTCTGCTGTTGCTAATGCAATCCGTTGGAATATTTACGGAACAACCGATATTGCTGCAATCAAAGCGAATTTTGAAGCAGATGGCGAATTTGTAAAGAATTTCTCCACAAAACGTACAACATTCCTTACAAACAACTTCGGAACAGTACAGAAGCAGGATAATTCAGACCCGACAGGGGATTTTGTTGATGACGTTATCGGTAAAATCGTTGACATCATCGATAAGGCAGTTATTTTCTTTGTTGATATTTTTGAAAGCATATTCAATTGAGTGGCAAAAAGAATCGAATAGAATAAAAAGCAGAAGGTCATACTCGTGTGACCTTCTGTAATTTTTTTAAAAAAGTGAAAAATAATTGTAAAAAGATGTTGACAAATTCAATTCCTTATATTATAATAGCAAAGCCGTCAAAACGGCGGCTACATGGCGGCATAGCTTAGTTGGCTAGAGCGTCCGGTTCATACCCGGAAGGTCACAGGTTCAAGTCCCGTTGCCGCTACCAAATATGGCCCGGTGGTCAAGCGGTTAAGACACCGCCCTTTCACGGCGGTAACACGGGTTCGATTCCCGTC
>JAZSFK010000038.1:0-2371 GCA_045532175.1 Candidatus Fimenecus sp.
AAAGAGAGTCTGTATGCGAGGTCTGAAAACTGATGCAAAGGTTTTTGATGAAATGATATTTGATGTCAACACAGATTACTTTGAAACTCACGGCGGTTATGAATATGCAAAAGAGTTTTATGCAGAAGCCTACAGATTTGCGGTAAATCTCTACGGTGAACAGAATATCATCTCTGCCGTTATGCATGCCGATGAACTGAATGTAGCTCTTACTGAACAGTACGGAAAACCTGTGTATCACTACCACATGCATCTTGTAGCTCTGCCTGTTGTGGAGAAACAAATTCTATGGACAAAGCGATGTAAGGACAAATCACTTGTAGGTACTGTCAAAGAAACGGTCAATCAGATAAGCCATTCAAAGAAATGGAAGTCACCTCAGGCGGTTGATGAAAACGGTAATGTTTTATTCAACGAAAAAGGTAAGCCTGTGTTGATTCCGTCTTACAGTATCCTGCAGGATGATTTCTTCAATCATATGCAAAGAGCCGGTTTTAATGATTTCATCCGTGGTGAGAAAGGCAGTACGGCTGAGCATCTTTCTTGCCTGCAATATGAGATTCAGCAGGATAAGAAACGCCTTGAGGAAATCAAAAGTCAGGTTGAAAAGGAAGAAATCCGTTATGACACTATTCAGACTGTTCACAAAACCTTCAATGAGATTGACGGTATGGGCAAGAAAACGCTTACGGGCAAAGTCACAATTTCAAGTGAAGATTTCAATGACTTGAGTAATATGGCAAAGCAATCTGTTGCGGCGAGGAGTAAGATTTATGACCTTGAGGGTGAAAATGAAAGGCTACGAAAAAGAAATTGGGAGTTGCAAAGCAGTATAAACAGACTGAGCAAAAGACTTCATGAGCTTGAACAGATCTGTGCACCGTATCTTGAGGCGTTAAGGCTGATGCCTGAAAAAGTAAAAGCATTTTTATCGGATGTGCTGAAAACTGTCCGAAAAGAGAAAACAAACAAAAATATAGAAATCAAAAAAGAGAGGTAATTAAATGAATAAAGAAGATAATTTTATCAACACCCTGTTTGAGAAAACAGAAGAAATAGAGGCAGTAAAGCCTCAGACAACCGAAATTGTAAATATGTCTGTAGGCAAAATTGTTCCGAATTTCAAGAATCCGTACAAGTGTCGTGAAGAGGATATGAAACCGTTGGAGGACAGTATCCGTGAAAACGGTATTATTCAGCCTCTGATGGTGCGAAAGGATGACAAAGCTGATGTGTTTGAAATTGTGTCGGGACACAGAAGATATCTTGCAGCGACAAGGCTTGAAATGGCAGAGGTGCCGGTGGTAGTTCTGTCTATCAGCAAGGAAGAAGCAGATATTATCCTTGTTGACAGTAATCTTCACCGAGAGCATATTCTTCCATCGGAAAAAGCCTTCGCATACAAGATGAAAATGGATGCCCTTAAAAAGCAAGGTAAACGCACAGATTTAACTTCGGACCCGGTGGGTCCAAAGTTGAGCTCTGCAGAAAAAATCTCACAGGATAGTGAAGACAGTGCAACCCAAATCAAAAGGTATATCCGTCTGACTAACCTTGAAAAATCGCTTCTTAATCTTGTGGATGAAGGCAGAATTGCAATGCGACCTGCAGTTGAAATCTCATATCTTACTCCCGAAGAACAGATAATGATTTTTGAAACCTATGAAAGTGATGAGGTTACACCCTCACTTGCACAGGCACAGAAATTGCGAAAGCTCTCGGAACAGAATCAGCTTAATGCTGATACGGTGTTATCTATTATGACTGCACCTAAGCCTAATCAGGCAGAGGCTATAAAAATACCTGAAGAGCGTATCAATAAGTTCTTTGGTAAAAATTATACCAAACAGCAGAAAGAGGAGCATATCATAAAGGCTTTGGAATATTATCACAAACACCTGCAGCGACAGAGAAACAGGGATGCGAGGTGAGATAATTGAAAGAGATATTTCCCGATAACAAAACAATATTCGTTTTACCGCCTGAGCCGATTGATGAAAACGAGCTTTCAAGTATTTCTGATATTATGACTTCCCGCAGTGATGAAGCTGTTGTTGACCGTAGCAAAATACGCTGTTTCGGTGAAGAAACCTTTAAAATGAAAATCGGTGGTACAACCTACGAGGTTTCTACGCATTTCAATCCCAAAGGCAGACAGTGTATCTTTGAACAGTTCAAGGAACTGATATTGTCTGAAAAATTATTGTAATATCACACATTTGAAAAAAGACAATCGGACATTGTAAAATGTGAATATCCTTGCGATGTCCGGTTGTCGGAAAGGAGAATATTTAATGACAACTGCAACAAATATTTCAGGACAAACAATAAATGATGAATTAATTACGGCTCTCTACTGCCGTCTTTCAGT
>JAZSFK010000035.1:0-49714 GCA_045532175.1 Candidatus Fimenecus sp.
GCCATAGTCAATAGGCGCTGCACTCTGGGCATAAATATCGCAAAGTCCCGATACGGAGGGGAAGCTGTAATCCTTGGTTAAAAATTCCACAAAATCACCTTTTGTAAATCAGTATGTACCATATTGTACCACATAAAAAATACTTTTTCCATAATTCAGCCCTAAATTAGTCACTTACAACAAAATACAACAGAAAAAATTAGAAAATAACACCAAACGAAAAACATTGAAAACCTAATCTTATTATGCTAAAATAAAATAACTTCTTCACTATTCATTCTTACTTATTACTTTAGATATGGGGGCGTAGCTCAGCTGGGAGAGCGTTTGACTGGCAGTCAAAAGGTCATGGGTTCGAGCCCCACCGTCTCCACCAGAAAAGAACCCACATTTGTCTGCGACAAGTGTGGGTTCTTTTCAACTAAGTGTGCCTTGCGGCACGTTAAGCGCATCTACGGCGCGTGAAGTGATGCTTCGCATCGTGAAGTGCCTGCGGACATGAGTGGCACACTTAACTTCACTTTGTGCGAAGCATAATACTTCACAGCGGTATCGCCGCTGCTTCACCTGGGCGAAACCCAGACTTCACCAAAAGTTGCTTGTTGCAGATGTTTATGATATACTCTGTTCGATAAATAAGAATTTGACTGACAGATTAGCCTCACCCCAGCACAACAACCCCAAAATACAAAGGAGGGTAACTATGAACAGGAAAGAAGTTAAACTTTCTCCCATTAAAATCGTAGCTGTCGTATTGATTGGACTTGCTTTGGCTTTCATTTCGTGTTTGGCCGTTATTTCGATAATTGGCGGATTTGAAATGAAAGAAGAAACACCCTATCTGTATGGGAGTTACACGCCGTACCGTGAGCTTCTTGTCGTTGGCATTTGTATTGTTGTTTTCGTTTTGATGCTCTTGTTTAACATGCATATTAAGCGGAAATGGCTTTCTGCATTGGTAAATATAATTGTTATCATAGCACTGTGTAATCCGTTTACTTTTGTTTTATGCCTCGTTGGGATTCCAACAACTGTGAATTACTATACGATTGAAAGCGAAGCTGACTTCAACCAGTGCGCAGATGATATGGGAATCGATTTTAGTAATTTCCCAAGGTACAATGAATTTGATGAGCAGAATGTGCGATTTGTCGGCAAAGTTGATGCCGGATTTTTCTTTTATCAATCTATCACCGCAATTGTAAAATATGAAAGCCTTGAACAATGCGAGGATGACTACAATGCTTACATAGAATCGCATCAGTTTTTGGAAGAACCTGTTATAGACTCCGACGGTGATTATCTTATTGCCGCACCTGAATTTCGTTACGAAGGAATCTTCTTTAAGGTTGTAACCGAAGGAGAAGAAGATTATTTTCCTAAGCGAACATATATGATTGGTATTGATAGAGACAACTCCACGCTGTACTACCTATATCTTGATGACCACGATTTAGACTTAATAGCATGGCCAGATGCGCAAGACCTTGAGGGCGAGATGGGAAAGCACATTACGGACCATTTTAATCTCGGTAAATGAAACACATTTACATTTAATAGATAGACACCACTTCCAATTTGTTGAACAGTGCAAGTACAATACTTTTACGCTTTTTTACCTCAATTCTGCTCCGTTTAGGTAGTCTTTCGCAGAAGAAAGTGTTTGTGTTTTTAGCCAAAAATCGGTTGGCGGGTACTGAAATTTGCAGAATTTCGGTCGCCAAGCGAAAAAGTATGCAAGGCGAAGCCGATGCAGACGTTCGAGCCCCACCGTCTCCACCAGAAAATCCGTACACATTGTGTGCGGATTTTTTTATCCATTGCGAAAGCAATGGTATATCATCAACGAGAGCAAGGCAATCGCTGTATCCCATCAGTCCGTTAGGGCTGTATATCATCACGTTTATACGTGTATATCATTTTATAGTATTTTTTCATCACTTGACAAATCTAAAAAATTCCTCTACAATAATTTATAGAACATTTGTTCTATAAAAAGAGGTTAATATTTGTAGCCTACGACCACTATACAACTTTTTGTGAAATTATAGGAGAAAATTATGGAGAAGAAAAAAATTATTACTTTAGACTTAACTGATTGCAAATACTTAGGTGAAATACACGAAAAAATTAGAGTTGCATTTGATTTTCCAGAATGGTATGGGGCAAACTGGAATGCATTTTGGGACCTTTTGTGGAGTGAGTGTGATGCGGATAAATTAGAGATTATCGGAGTAAATACTCTTTCTGCAAAATTTGATGAGCATATCGAAATTATGAAAAATATTCTTGATAAATTCAAAAAGAACTGCGAAAAATATGATGAAGATTTTGATTATGAAATTATCAATTAACTTTGGAGAAGATTATGAACGAGAAGAAAATAATTACTTTGGATTTAACCGACTGCAAATGTTTTCGGGTTTAAAATCCATCCGTTCGATAGAGTGTTTATTTAATAAATGTTTGAAATAAAGAAATATTTGTGCTACAATGATATCGAAAAAGGAGGGTGAAATTATGCTCATATTTGTTAAAATGATTTCTGCGGTTATGGCTTTTATTATGTCAATTCTTCCCTTGGTGGGTAAACCTGCAGAGCAAAAATGTAAGCCTGAGTTTACAGGCACGTTTATTCAGTCCTGGATGACCTGCTCGTGGGACGACGAAAGATGGGCAGAAGAAGTAGAAAATATGGAAAAGGCAGGTATTGAATATCTTATTCTTCAATGTCTTGCTGACAAGGGTTATCAGGAAAACGGCGGTAACTGGAATGTTTACTATGACACAGACGTTGAAGCCCTGAAAGACGCTACCTACGGGGGAGATTGTCTTGAACCTGCACTGAAATCCTGTCAGGATGCAGGAATTAAAGTATTTGTGGGACTTGCAATGTTTGACGATTTCTGGAACGAGGCAGGAAGTGCACAGTATATTGATGTTTGCCGTGTTGCAGGAGAAATGATAGAGGACATATACAACAAATACGGTGAAAAGTACGGTGATACTCTTTACGGTTGGTATTTTACCCCTGAAATCAGCAACGGTCTTCTTTGTCAATTAACCTATGACGGAATTATTGAGGGTATAAACCTTGTAATTGACAAAATAAACGAGGTTGATGCGTCGAAACCGTTTCTTATGAGTCCTTTCTATTCAGAATATCTTTCTGCAGGGTCCGTTACCTCACTCATCAGTTATGTAAAATTCTTCAATAAGGTTAATTTCCGTGACGGCGACATTTTTGCTCCGCAGGATGCGGTAGGTGCAAAATGGGTGGACCCCGAAAGCCTTGAAAAGACTTGGAAGATTTACAAGGCTGCAATAGATACCTGTCCCGCTGACGTAAAACTTTGGGCAAACTGCGAGAACTTCAACGGTGCAATCACAAGTGATGCCCTCTTTTCACCTGAAATGACAGAGCATAATTCAAACGTAACCGCAACTCTGGACGATTTTGTATATCAGATGGAAATTGCTTCAAAATATGCAGAAAATATTATTACGTTCTCATACAACCATTATTACAGTCCTTCCCTCGTAAATCCTGCATTTATCAACACATATTATGACTATGTTGAAAACGGCTATGTCCTTGAAAAAGAAGCCCCGCAAGCACCTGCAAATGCAAAAAAGGTGCAGAGTGAAAACGGAATTGAGCTTACTTGGGACGAGGCAAAGGATAATTTCGGTATTGCTTATTACAGGCTCGAAAAAGACGGTGAATTTCTCGCAAGAATTGATAAATACTACGGAACTGAGGAAAACTGTTTCCTTGACGAAACAGGCAGTATGAACAGTGTTTATACAATTGAAACGGTTGATGCCGCAGGAAACAGTACAGGCAAGATAACCATAAACTAAAATTTTACACAATAAAACCGAGCAGAAATTTCTGCCCGGTTTATTTTTTCACTATTAGATTTTATCCCTTTTTACCGTCAGTAAAACTCCGTTTGACAATTCCATTTCCTCTGAAAACTCAAACAAATCGTCAAGCAAATCCTTGGAGTTTTCAATTTTTGCTCTGTTGAGGTTGGGGGATTCAACATAAATATACTCAGGTATCTTTTCAGGGTTTTCCTTGTAATACGCAGTTAACTGTTTCACGTCAAGGATGCCTCGATACCACGTGGTATATATTGCAAAGGGACGGTCAAGGTAAAGATACATCCAGTTGTTATAACTGTCTATCAATACAGGGTCATCCTCGTCGGCAATAGTTCTTATTACATCCAAATCACTTATGGCATTATTATACCTTTCGTACTGGATTTCAGTCATATATAAACCTGCATAAGGTCCTGACGTTGCTTTTGGTGTATCAGCACCATAAATCTGTCCGTACTGATAGAATATTCCGTAAAAGGTTATTTGTAGGCAAAAGGCTACAATGATTATTCCTTGTATCGGTGCTTTCTTTTTGACTGTTTTCTCCGTGTCATCCGTCAGCGGAATTTTCATTTCCATCCACAAATCTCTTGCAAAAATCACTCCTGCCACATTACCCACTGCCATAACAACGCCAATAGCGCCTAAATGTGTATCCGCAGCAAGATAATGGAAAAATGATGCCACTAAGCAAGGCATATACATACAGTTAAACAATACCTTGTTTTTCTTTTCGGTCAATATATAACAAGCAAGAGATATTGCACTAAAGGGGAAGGAAATACCGCACACATATATTTCCAGATTAACTATAACACCGATTATGAATACAACTGTCCACACAATCAAGGCAACAAGATAAGCAAAACGGTGGGAGTTTTCTTTTCTTTTTTTGTCTAGCAATAAAGCGACAAATATTAACGGCAATATCAACGGCAGATTGAGATTTGCCATACTGAAAAATCCCAGTGTCTGTAAAAGCTTTGAAAAGCCTGATTTTGATACAATGTCATATTCACTGCTTCCCAGAAGATTTTCCAGGTTATCGAAAATCGAACCAACTGTTCCGCCAGTTGAAAGGAAGAAGGCTACTGCGATAATTGCGATTATAAGAACACCGCAGGTAACTTTAAGTATTGCCTCTTTATTGAAAAAGCAATTATATTTTTCATATTCGGGAGCATTTTCAAGCAACTGCTTTTTTTGTTCTCTTTTTTGTCTTTTTGTAAGTTTCTTGTCCTTCTTGGATGACTTGTTTTTAGTTATATATTCCCTAATCGCTTCTCGCTTTGTCCACAAGGCACAGCAGATAAGATACAGCACAAAGGCAACACAGAAAAACGGGTTGCAGACACAACAGCACCCAAAGCAGACACCTGCAAGAATGTAGTTCTTTGTAGATTTTTTCTTGTAAATCGACAACAGACACAGGGTAAATAACAGCAGGAATACAACGAACATTGACTGATAACTTATTGCCATAATTCTGTATGACAACTGTGCATAAAACATCATTGAAGCAAGTATTGCCCATTTGCCGTATTCTCTGAAAAAGCGATATATCACAACTGCTACTGATGTGTGAATTGCAAGATAAATACATCTCGTGAAAATAAATATTCCGTCGGCAGAGCCCTTAATTGCCAACCATATACGAACCGGCAAATAGGAAAATAATGATGCGAATTGTGTCAGATGCCACTCGTGTTGGACTAAACTTTCACCATTTATAAGGCGGAAAGGAACAGTAACATAATGACTTTCATCATCTGAAAACGGCACAACAAAAAGAAAATACAAGTGCACAAGCAATACTGCTGACACCATTATTATAAATAAAAAGTCTGTCTTTTTCAGCGTTTTTTTCATTACAAGACACCCTCATAAAACTTAATAATTAAAACATTATGATTTTATCATAAAATATAAATCAAGTCAATTTTTTCTATAATGCCTGTTAATTTTACAATAATTGTATGCAAACACTTGATATTCATTTCTTTCTTATGATATAATATACTGAATATTAACTTGGAGAAGTGTGCAATGAACAAAGTAATGTTGCTCTATCCCCCCGGACGAGCATATCAGCGAAGCGAAGACCGTGCACAATGTAATATTGAAGATTCCGCAGTAGCCTCTACCCACGCTTGTAATGATATTGGCTATGCCGCTGCTGTTTTGCTCCAGAGGGACTACGAGGTGTTCTTAAAGGATTACCAGACAGAACTCGCTACTAAAGAGCAGGTTAAGGCAGATATTGAAAGCTTTAAACCCGACTTGATTTTCATAAGCATTACAAATGCAACTATTTATGAGGACCTTGATTTTATCAATTGGATAAAGTCCTTCCACGATTGCAAATTCGTTATAAAGGGTGCTATTTTCTATAACCCTAAAAAGAGCCTTTTAGAAACTCTTGACCTTAGCAATATCTCTTGTCTTGTTGGTGGCGAAATTGAGTTTATAATGGGGCCTGTTGCAGATTACCTTTTAAGGAACGAGGGTAATCCTGACGATATTCCCGGAATCATTTACAAAAACGGTAACGAATTTATTTCTACAAAATTCGACTGTTGGAACAAAAATCTTGATGAACTCCCCTTCCCCGCAAGACGTTTAATGAACAATGCAATTTACACCCGTCCTGACACAGGCGAACCAATGGCGACAATTTCCGTTGCCAAGGGGTGTCCTTCAAACTGCATTTATTGTCTTACACCCATTATTTCAGGTAAGAATGTCAGACTCAGAAGTATCGAAAATGTCTTTGCAGAAATTGAAGAATGTTATTATAAATTCAATATCCGCAATTTTTTCTTCAAAGCAGATACATTCACCATTGATAACGAATGGGCATCAGCACTTTGCGATAAAATCATAAATTCAGACCTTAACGGAAAAATTGAATTCACCGCAAATTCCAGAACAAAGCCGTTATCCTTTGAGTTACTACAGAAAATGAAACAGGCAGGTTGCTTTATGGTTGCGGTGGGCTTTGAAACCGGCTCCGAAAAGACAATGAAGCTCATCAAAAAAGGTGCCACTCTTGAAGACAGTATCCGTGCAGCAGAACTGATAAAAAAAGCAGGCATTCCTCTATTCGGATTTTTTATGGTTGGCTTTCCTTGGGAAACAAAAGAGGATATCAAGGCAACCGAGAAATTCATTCTCAAAATAAATCCCGATTTTATTGAGATACATATTGCTATGCCTTACTACGGAACGGAGCTTTATCAATACTGTGTTGACTACAACACATTGAGTGATTTGGCCTGGGGCAACGACTATTACGCACCCAACACTATCGGTACAAGCACAGTAAGTCTTGAAGACGTTACAAAAATGAAGAAGCAGATGCAGTTAAAATTCTATCTGCGACCGATATATATACTTAAAACTCTTAAAAAGTGTATGACTTCTTTTACTCAGTTCAAGAATTATGCACAGCACGCAATTAAACTTTTAAAGAAAAATCTTTTTTGAGGTAAAAAATGAAAGTTTTATTCATTAACCCTTCTGTCGGCTATTATACAAGAGCCCTTTCGAACCCCTTGGGTCTTCTTTCAATAGCGACTTATGTAAAACAGCACGGACACGAGGTTAAACTTGAAGACCGTTGTGTTCACAAATCGAATATCAATAAATTGTTGGAGTCATACAAGCCTGACATTATCGGCGTATCCCTTATGTCATCCCGTGGTCTTATAGATGCCGAAAAAATCTCAAAGGCAGCAAGAGCAAAGGGAATACCCGTTGTATGGGGTGGGCAGATGCCTTCTTTACAGATGGAGCAGGTGTTAGCCCTTGACCTTGTGGATTACATCTCCTACGGCGAGGGTGAAGAAACCTGGCTTGAAATGATGAATGCTTTGGAGAGTGGCAGACCATTCTCTGAAATTCACGGTCTTGCGTACAAGGAAAACGGAAAAATAGTTGTTACTCCTTGTCGCAAATTTGCGGACCTTCGTGATATGCCTGTTTCCGACTACACTCTTATTGACCCGCCAAAATACATGCAGACGTATCTCGGTTGCAAAAAGATGATGTACATATATTCTGCAAAGGGATGTCCCTGCAGATGTGCTTTCTGTTCGAATATGAATTTCCACAAGAGTACATACAGAAAGCGTCCTAACGAGTACGTAATGGAGGAAATCCGTTACCTTATAGAAAACTACGGTGCAGACGGTTTCTTCTTCTCTGACGAGTTGTGGGTTGTCAAGAGAGAGGATTTAGTGGATTTCTGTGAGAAGGTACACGAAAGCGGACTTAAATTCCAATGGGGTGTCGAACTTCGTATAGGTATGTTTGGTGAAGAAGAATACCAGATGCTTTATGATGCAGGTTGCCGTTGGATTTTCTTTGGCATTGAAACAGGCTCAAAGGAAATGCAGAAGATTGTCCACAAAAATATTGACTATTCAAAAATCGCACCTACATTTGAGGTGCTGAATAAAATCGGTATTACGACGATAGGCTCATTCATTATCGGTTTCCCAGGTGAAACAACAAAACAGCTAAAAGATACCGTCCGTTTGTTAAACACCATAAAAGCAAATTTGACACCTGTTTTCCATTTCACTCCTATTCCCGGCACGGAATTATATGACAAGGTAGTGGCAGATGGAACTTACAGGGCACCAAGAACTCTTAAGGCGATGAGCAAGGTTGTGGCGACCGAGTCTCTGGGCGTTAATCTTTCAGCTGTTCCGAGCATAGATTTGCGTGTAATCAGAAGTTGGTATCTGTGGAAAAGTTTCTCAAACAAAGGTGCTTTGCAGGAGCACGGTGCTTTTGAATTTGCAAAAGAAACAATCCTTAACGGACTTCATTCCATTTCCCTTAAAGGTCCTGTCAGCTTCTTTATTGACGGCTTCAAGGCTTTATATGAATTCCTTTATATTTTCTGGTTTTCACACGCGTATCCGAAAATCATAAAGAAATATGATTTAGATAAAACTTACGATTGAGGTACATAAAATGAGTAAAAAACTAATTTCAATTGTTGTTCCCAATTACAACGAGGCTGATACCCTTGACGAGTTATATGAAAGAACAACCAAGGTCATGCAGACACTCTCAAATTACGATTATGAAATCGTTTTCTTTGACGACGGCTCAACTGACGGGTCAAAGCAGAAAATCGAAGAACTCTGTAACAGGGACAAGCATATAAAAGCAGTTTTTTATTCAAAGAATTTTGGTTATGCAAAGGGCACCTTCTATTGTTTCCAACAGGCAAAGGGTGATTGTGCGATAATTTTACACGCAGATTTACAAAATCCGCCTGAAGAAATTCCAAGACTTGTTGAAAAGTGGGAAACAGGTGCACAAATTGTCTTTGGCGTTAAAAATCAAAGCAGAGAAAACAAATTTGTATATTTTATCAGAACCGTTTTTTATTGGGTAATCAATAATGTTTTTGGTGTTAAAATGATTCCTCACGCCACGGAATTCGAGTTGTTTGATAAAAGTTTTATTGACGTTTTAAAGAGAATCAATACGAATGAGCCGTTTCTTCGCGGTCTTATTTATGAATACGGCACATCCTTTGAATTTGTTTATTATACTCAGGAAAAGCGAAAAAAGGGAAAGAGCAAATTCACCCTTTCAAAATATTATGATTTCGCAGTTTGCGGTATTGTAAATGCCTCAAAGGTTTTACCAAGACGAGTAATTTTCACGTCAATAATTATGATGCTTCTTACCATTGCGGAATTGTTTATCTTCTGCATACCCGACGCATTCACTTTGACAATTAACGAAGCTTTTAGCAGTATTATGATAAGATTGGTCTTCATTTTTATAGGGCTTTTATTGTTGATGGTTTCTTTCTGTGCAGAGCATCTTATCTCTCTTCCTCGTAACAATGGTGAAAAGCCGATTATCATTGAGGAACGAAGAATTAACTATTAAGTTTCATAATCACCAAACAGAAAAGAGGGATATTGTGATTGGTGTGATATTAGCCGGTGGTGACGGTACACGTTTAACAAAGAGCACCGGTCAGAATATATGTAAGTCTTTAAGAACAATAAATGATAAGCATTTAATAGAGTTTGCACTGGACAATTTAATCGAATTAAATGCAACAGAGGTTTTTATTGTTGTAGGCAAACAGGGTGATTTAATTAGGGATGCTATCGGAGAAAGCTATAAGGGTTTATCCGTTCGTTATGTTCACCAGCCACAGCAAAGAGGCTTGGTCGATGCTTTTGTTCAGGCACTCCTTGTTTTGGAGTGTGAAGAAACTGTAATTCTGCAATTAGCAGACGAACTTTTCCTGGATTTGAAAACGGAAACAATCAAAAACGCAGTTGAAGATGAAGCCTACGACTTTTACTGCGGAGTTACAACAGAAGAAAATCCCGAAAAAATCAAAAACAATTTTTCTGTTGAAACAGACAGTAACTCTGTGCTTATTAAATGTATTGAAAAGCCACAGATTGTTATAAACAACATAAAGGGTACAGGTTTCAGCATCTTTAACGGCAGGACTCAAAAGGTTATAAAGGATACATACAAGACGATGCCTCAAAAAATTAAAGATATTTGTGAATGCTTTAATTATTTAACATCAACTGGCTATCGCGGTCGTGCTTTTCTCGTTGCAGAGAAAGAATTTAACATAAATACTGCCTCAGATTTAGCCGAAGCAGAAAAGTTTATAAGATAATAAAAAGCATTAAGGAGTTTGTTTTATGAACTCCTTATTTTTTTGTGGTTATTGACACGCTTGATTTTTAGGTTTAAAATTTAAGTATGAATTTGGAAAAGAGGAATGATTATGAAAAAGGCTAAAAAACTTATTGCTCTTATGTTGGCTTTTATTATGACCTTCAGTTGTGGTGTTGTTGCGTTCGCCTCGGAGGACGTTGATTACGCCATCAACAACCCTTACGCAACTGTTGATTTTGAAAATTGGGGTCAATACAAAGCAGACCTCCATTGTCACACAACCGCTTCTGACGGTGATGAAGATATGAATGTGATGATTGAAGAACATTACGCACAGGGCTATGATGTTCTTGCTCTTACTGACCATGGTATTACAAGCAAGGGCTGGACTACCGTAAGCAGCAGAAACTATTTCAAAATCGCATTGAGTATTGCAGACGGAAAGCCTCGTCAGATTACTCCGTTAACAGAGGAAAGATACCAAGAAATTACAACAGGTGTAGGTCGAGATGGCAGAGGAATGATTGAAGTTCCTTTAGGAATTGAGCAGAATCCTACCTCACTTAACAATGCACACGTAAACAGCTGGTACACAGAATACGGCGACGGACTTGTAGGTGGAACAAGCAACTACGACGAGGTTATTAGAAATGTTGACGAAACAGGAGGACTTAGTGTTATTAACCACCCCGGCGAATACACCAAGGCAAAGGAAGAATCCTGTCAGGCGGATGCCTATAACGAGGACGATGATTGGTATGGCTATGTTATAGATAAGTTTGCAAACATTCTTATAAACTATGAGTCTTGCATAGGCATTGACATAAATTCAAAAAAAGACGGCAGGACAAAATATGACAGAAAGCTTTGGGATATTCTTCTTCAAAGGGTTGTTCCCACAGGAAGAAATGTTTTTGCCATCGCAACTACTGATGCACATCAGCTTGACAAGGTTGGTTGTGCCTGGACGGATTTGTGTATGCCCGAAAACAACGCAGATAATGTCCGTACCTGCCTTGAGAATGGTGCTTTTTTTGCAGTCAGCAGATATATAAAGAATCCGGAAGAATTGGCTCAATTCTCACTTGAAACAGGAATAGACTGGGGCACAAGTTTCGAATTGGAAATCCGTGACGACTCAATTCCTGCACCAAAGGTGATAAACGTAATTGTAAACGAAAATGATGATACAATCACATTAAATGTTGACAATTCACTTACTGTTCATTGGATTTCTGACGGAAAGGTTATCGCAGTAGGCAACACAATTGACCTTGACGAATACGCAGACCAAATCGGTTCTTATGTAAGAGCAGAGGCCTTCGGCTACGGTGGTGTACTTTATACACAGGCATTCACACTTGATTATGAAGATGCTCCGGAAGCAACCGCTGAACCGTTCTTCGATTTCGGAAATCTTATTGCAGAGCTTAAACACTTTATCATTGAGGTTTGTACATCAATTCCATTTGGCAAAGAAGTTTACGATTTCCTTGTAAAGCCTGTAACAAAATAAATTAAAAGGACATAAAAATATCCCATGACACTTTCGTGCCATGGGATTCTTGTTTTACTTAAATAAATTTATCTATCCAGAATACACCCATTTCGCTGAATGCAGTATCACCATAGATGAAATAGAGGATATCTGAAACCGTTCTTGTAAGGATGTAAAGAACTCTGTTAAGAGTTGCTGTTGTATCAACAGCCTCACCGTTATCAATCTTGTCCTTAATAGCATAGAAGCGGTCGTTTGCAGCCTGGAATTCTTCAACGTCAACAACCTTGTTTGCTAACATTTCGTCAACCTGCTTGATTGCTCCTTCAAGTTCAGCAGCATCTGCAGGATTAAGAGCAGATGTATCATAATCTCTCATTGTGTCAACATCTTCTCTTAATTTCTTTGTTTCACGACTGTAATTGAACTGTGGGAACTTGTCAGGATATGAATGAACACTTGTGAAGTTATCATCAGTAACAAGTTGAATGATAAGTGTCATAATAACGTCGTTCGATGCAGTTGTTGCGTGGTTTTGTCCGCTGAAATAGAATGTATGTTCAGGAAGAAGTCCTGTGCAAACGTCCATAACTCCCTCTGGGTCAGTATGGTCGTGGTTTTTAGGGTCGCTACAATTATTTCTTGCAGGAACATAATCGTCAGGAAGCGGAGTGTTTCTGTTCACACTATATGCACCCATTGAGGTTGACTCAACGTGGATAATACCGTCGCAGTTCTGTTCGTCGTGTGAAACAGCAAGTTGATAAAGTTCAACATTTGTATCAACGATGTCAAATATAATTACGCCATCTTCAATAGCCTGAAGAATATAGTCTTCTGAATTAAGCTGTGCATCATAGTACCAGTCAGCCTGTCTGCGAATTTCCTCAAGACCCGGCTCTGAAAGGTATTTTTCTCTACAAGCAGGATAGTCACCTGACGGAACAAGACCCCACATAAGAGTTGAATATCTTAAATACTCGTTTATAAGTGTGTCAGCAATAACGTCAAGAAGATTGTCAACATCAGTCTTTGGCATAAGTCTCATAGCAATATTGATTACATAGCCAAGATAATTCTCGTAGCCAATAACTGATGGCATAGCAGTTGTATAAAGAGCTTTACTGTCCTTGTTGAAGCCATATCTGTAACAGTCACCAAGAAGTGCAGCACCGTCAAAAGCAGGAACAGTAAATACTACTCTGTTAACATCTCTTGAAAGTGAAATGCCCTGTTCATCGTAATACTTCATAAGTGCATTTGCAATTGAACCGCCCTGGCTTACAGGAATAAGATTTACTTTCTTTGAGCCTGTATCCTTCTTAACGAACTGAATGTAGTCGTAAAGGTCCTTTGCAGTCTGAATCATATTACCTGTTGAAACATAGTTGAACACGTAGAGATTTTCCATACCTGCAATATCAAAATATTCCTGAACAGGGAAGTCAGCAAGAACACCCTCTAACTGATAATCCTCGATAGTTGCAACACTACCCTGATACACTGCAGGACGAACATCATCAATGAATTCGCCGTTAGCATCTGAAGCCTGTCTGCCCATAAGAATATCAGCAAGAATCTTTGAAACCTCTTTTGCTGCTAATTGGTCTTTATCCTCCTGTGAAATAAACATTCTTACAATAGGAAGAAGAGCCTTTGTAACTATTTGTTCAATTTCCTTTTCTCCGATTGATACATAGAATGGTGCCGGAAGAGGATTGCCATTAGCATCACAAGCAATTTCACCATTTTCATATGCATAAGTTTCGCTCTGGAAAAGTCCCGGAATAATGATGGTAGGTACATAATCCGTATCTCTCTTTGCTGAAACACCAATTATGGACAAACAAGATACAGAAAGCACTACCGCCAAAATTATTGCGAGGACTTTTTTCATCTTTTTCATAAAGATACCCCTTTTCATTTTTAATAAGTAAATTATAACAGTTATTGAACATTTTGTAAATAAAATCCATCTGCAAAACCATACAAAAAGGACCTGTGCATTTTTTACATTTTGCACAAGTCCCCTTTTCCTTAATTGAAAACGAGTGTTCCATTAGTATATAATTCGTGTGCTATTACGTCAAATCCATCAACAGCACCGTCCTGATTCATATCCCCTGCATAGAATTTCGCCGTACCGTCATCAACCTTTGTAGTTGTTGCACACACCTGAGTCATAACCGTATAGTCATTTGTATCCGTTTTGTTTGAGGCGTTTATGTCCCCTCTCATAGCCACAAGATATGTTTTTGAGGTTGTACCATCTGAAACTGTCAGAGTTGAGGTTGTTGTACCGGTGCCACTTCGTGTACGAGTGAATCCGCTGGTAGAGTTATTCACAATGTAATTATAGTAGTTTGTAACATCTTTGCCAACCATAATTACTCCACGTGCGGTATCAAAATGCACATCCTTTGCACCATATCGCAAAACACCTACACCATAGGTGTCATTTGAAAGTGTGGGGTAAGTAAGTGCCGTATTGCAATTTGAAAACAGTTTACCCGTGGGAATATGAACAGTTGAGTCTGCAACAGTATTATTATTTGTGAAGAACGGTGCTTTTGTGTCACTGCCTATAAGAAAATAACTGTAATACACATAATTTGACTGGTCATCCCAAGTGGAATCAACTGTGTACCACTCGCCATCCTCCATCAGCACCATATTCCATTTATGAGCACCACCGTTGCCTGTTCCCATAACATTGATACAGGGTATCCCCTCCCTGTCGCAAAGAAGCTTAAAGGCTTCGGCATATCCCTCGCAAACACAAACACCGTTGATTAATGCACCATAGGAATCAAAGATATTAGGTTCAGCAAGAGTACTGTCGTAAACAATACTGTTGCAAAGATAATCGTGAATGGATTTTACCTTTTCATGACGACTTATACCGTTGACCTGAATGGTTGCCAATTTATCGACTATTGCTTTTTGTTTTGATTTAACATCATCAAAGTCATCAAAACTGGTTGAATCAATGCTCACATTGATTATCAGCTTTGTGATTGTATATGTATAAGTGCCGCCGCTGTATTTTCTCGTACCATCATAAGAAATATCAAATCCATTTACCCAGAAGAACAAAGGGTTATCGTCATTGAGAGCAGCTATTGCCACCATAATCTCCTGCATAGCATTACTTTCGGCATTTGATTGCGATTTCGAATAAGTACCCGTGCCTGTAATTGTAATCCCTGTCATATCGAGTGTAATTGACCCAACGGGACCTGCTGCATTTACCTGTTCGTAAATTTTCTTCTGATTGCTTGTTAATTGGTTGTAGAAGTATTTTGAGGTGTCAACCTGACTGCTACTTGTACCGTAAAATCTGTTTGCAACAGCACCGACCGAGGTTTCCAGTTCCGTATCAGGCGAAAACTGAATAACTGAAACGGGGGCAACCTCTGTAAGTTCCGTCTCCAAAGCAGATACGGACACAGGGAAAACCGTTAACAAAAGACAAAGTGCTGTTATGACGGACAGCACTTTATATACTGTTTTTTTCATAACAACACTCCGTTAAAATCTTATTTCTTATCAAGGAAGTTTGAAAGCTCTTCCATAAAGGCATTAACGTCCTTAAACTGCTTATAAACTGAAGCAAAACGGACATAGGCAACCTGGTCAATACCTTTAAGTTTATCCATAACAAGTTCACCGATATGAACACTCGTTACCTCACGGTCAAGAGAGTTCTGAAGAGTTGTTTCAATTTCGCTGACTGCTTTTTCAATAGTATCCATTGAAACAGGACGCTTCTCGCAAGCGGTAAGCATACCTTTAATCAACTTACTGCGGTCAAATACCTCTCTTGTCTTATCCTTCTTAACAACGACAATAGGTACTGTTTCAATTATTTCATAGGTTGTAAATCTTTTTGCACATTTAATACATTCACGTCTGCGACGGATTTTTTCACCCTCGTCTGTGGGACGGGAGTCAATTACCTTACTTTCTTCAAATCCACAAAAAGGACATTTCATAAAAACACTTCCTATATTTTACTATATATAGTATTGTACCACAACTCAATACACAATGTAAAGATTCTAAAGCAATTTTTTAAGCTCTTTAATTGCAAATTTCAGTTCCTCGTCATTTTCATACCCGTGTTCATACAATTCAACAATGTAATCCCCTTTGTATCCAAGGTCTTTCATCATACTGAAAAATCGTGCGAAATCGAAAGTTCCGTCCCTGCAAGGTACAAAGCAATCATTTTCACTATTATGGTCACTTATATGAATATGACGGATATATTTATGTAGTTTTTTCGCAAAGAGGAACGGGTCAACACCTGTTCTTACGGACTGTTTGATATCAAAAACCATATTGAAATCGTCCCCGATATATTCACCCATACGAAGAAGTAAATCGGGACTTTCGCTACGGTAATGGACAACATTTTCCTGACAGATTTTAAGCCCCTCTGCCTTGCCCATTAAAGTCAATTCACCAAAACGGTCAAAATATTCTTCATCGGGAATACTTCCCGGTTTTTTAATGCCGTGCATAACAAGAATCTCTGCACCGAGAGTATGCATAACGTCAAAATGACGCTTGAATGAGGTATCCTTCGCCTCATAAAACCTTCTCTTATATGAGCTGAAAAGATGAAAGGATTCCGTAAAAGACCCCATAGTATGAACAGAAGCCACTCTTACGCCGTAGGAGTTGCATATATCTGCCATATTCTTTACAAATGCAGGCCGGAATTCAGAATTTGCATTCATAAATATCTCAATTGTTTTTACGCCTGTTTCACAAGCTCTTAAAACTGATTTTTACGTTTCAAGAGGATAAAAACAAGCAGAAGATAAGCCGATATCCATAGAAATTACCTTTTAGTTACCTTTAATGAAACAGTCTGTGTCTGTCTTCCGCCACCTGTTAAAAGTCCGCGGTTAATACCGCAATCTGCAAAATCACGACCACGGCTTATTATAATATAATTTTCATCAGCAAGTCGGTTGTTTGTAGGGTCAACACCGTGCCAGTTACCATTGTGATAAACCTCAACCCAAGCGTGAGTTTCACCCTCGCCAACCATCATACCCACAACATAACGACAAGGAATACCCGCTTTACGCAAAAGTGCCAAAAGAATATGAGAATAGTCCTGACACACACCTGCACCGTTTAAAAGTGCTTCTTCGGCAGTGGTTATTACACTTGTTGAGCCTGATTTATACACAATATTTGCACGGATTGCACGGGTAAATTTAAGTGCAGTATCAACCGCATCCTCTGATATACCAACCTGAATACGGTCAAACATTCTGTCAAGCTCTGCACCGCATTTTGTGTAATGAGTAGGGTATTTATAAACGGGGTTAAGGTCGTTTTCGGGAGTTATATGTTGTCCTGTTGTTACTGTGCCTGTAACGTCAACCGTAAATTCATTGTGCATTGTAACAATTCTGTCAGTTACAAGGATATTGCCAAAGCCATCATTTGAGTATGTCAATTCATTTTCAGGGAAAACCGTCACCTTTATATCCTCAATATGCTGACTTTCACATTCCAATGGTATGCAACGGAGTGTGTAACAATGCTTCACAACAGGCATAGAAAACTTAATTGACATATTGTAAGTAAAATCCAAAACTGCCATTTTACATCACCCCTGTTACAAAAAGTTGACACAATTCGTTTTGAATTGAGATTTTATAAGGCTGATAATCGTCCTCTTCCAAAATCATACGGGTAAGTCTTTGGATTGAATGTGAATTAAAGTCAATTCCCACCTTGTAAAGACGGTTAAGCATAATTGAGAATTCTTTTCTCATCATTTCAATCGGATAATCAAGTCTTGTGTATAAATCAAGACGTTCAATACTTCTGCCGAATTTCAAAATATTTCTTGATGTTTCTGCCTCAATATTATCGTCAGCACTACCCCAGAAAGCGAAAATCCAGTCGGTTACCTCTTGCACTTTAAGTAAAGGTGCATTACTGCTGCTGCTTTTTTCCATAATATCAACTGCAAGTTGAAGATATGAAAGTGTATCGGAAGAAATTACATTTCTCATTTCAACCGCATTGTCATAAGCGTGAAGAAGGCTTGAATAAATTGACGCAGGGTCATTGGAGTCAAACAAAAATGAACTGATAAATTCCTGACGGCAGGAATAGTTATTCGCAATACCCAATCTGCGACAGAAGTTTATATATTCTTCATCATTTATATCAATCATAATATCGTAACATTCCGTAAAGGCTTTAAGAGTTGTGAAAACTCTCTCAACATAACGTCCAAGCCAGAAAAGATTGTCACTTGATTTTATCGAGATAACACCCATGTGTCCTTAAAGCCTCCTCCCTGTGAAGAATTAACTACGAATGAATTTGCATCCTTTGAAAAGCGTGTTAAACCGCTTTTCCATACAACAGGCTCTTCGCCTGTAAGGACAAACGCACGCAAATCCGCTTTTCGCTCTGTCCAAGCACCATTTTCAACAACTTTCAAGTCGTTAAACTGAATAACCTCTTGTGCAATAAATCGTCTTGGCTCTTTCTGAATCATTTTCTTTAATTCATACACTCTTTCAAGAGATAATTCACTACCGAAGACAACACCATAGCCACCTGATTCTGCAACGTCCTTGATAACAAGCTTTTGAATATTATCAAGGACATACTTCATATCCTCTTCGTAGAAAGGAAGATATGTTGGAGCATTTGAAAGAACAGGCTCTTCCCCTAAATAGTATTTAATCATAGCAGGTACGTAATAATAAATTCCCTTATCATCTGCAACGGAGTTGCCGGGAGCATTTACAAGTGCCACATTACCTGCCCTGTAAGCATCCATAATATGTGGAACACCCAAAAGTGAATCTGCACGGAATGTCATGGGGTCCATAAAATCGTCGTTAATTCTGCGATAAACTGCACCAACACGCTGACGTTTGCCTGAATATTCGTTGTAATAAAGCACATTACCCTCAACGAACAAATCCTGTGGCATTGCAAAAACCGCACCTGTTTTTTCCGCAAGATATGAATGTTCAAAGAAAGCGGAGTTAAATCGTCCGGGAGTAAGCACAACATTTATTCCGCCCGTGTTTACATAATCAAGAGCATTACGGAGTAAATCACCGTAATTACGGTTATCGACCACTGTATTTGCACGGAAGGTATCCGGACTTGCCCGACGGCACAATTCCCTTGCAATCATCGGATATGATGCACCCGACGGCACTCGAAGATTGTCCTCAAGGACATACCAACGCATATCGTTTCCCTGAACCAAATCTATACCTGAAATATGGGCAAAAACATCCTTTGGTGGTACTGCACCCTCACATTCCATCATATACCCTGCTGCACCATAAACAAATTCTTCAGGAATAATCTTATCCTTGATAATCTGTTTTTTAGTGTAGATATCCTTTAAGAAAATATTAAGTGCCTTAACTCTCTGTTTAAGACCTCTTTCAAGATAGTCAAACTCGTCCTTTGAAATAATACGAGGTACTGCATCAAAAGGAAAAAGTCGTTCGTTAAAAACATTGTTTTTGTAGATACCGAATTTAACACCGTACCGTGCCAAAAGTCGGTTAATTTCGTCCGTATGCTCTATAAGTCCGTACAATTTTATCACTCCCGAAATTCAAATAGAATTACACATTATAATTATAAACTTTTTGCGTGTTTAAGTAAATGAGAGAAATAGACAAAGATATCAGCATTTTTTTGGCGATATGGATATGCCTGAAAACACACTCTCATAAAATCAGGTCTGTTTATGTCGAAATATGATGTGTAAAACAGCCTTGTTTTTTATATGCAACAAATGTATAATAATGTGTATGAGGTGATACACTATGGAACTTAAGTTTAATAACGGTAATTTCAGAATAATGCAGATTGCAGATGTTCAGGATACCCAGAATACATCCGACGATACTGTTCGTTTTATCCGTGAGGCATTGAAAAAAGCCAAGCCTGACCTTGTTGTTTTCACAGGCGACCAGATTAAGGGATATGGGTTCTATCTGATGGGTGGCGACAATAAAAAGAAGGTTACGGAATGTATCAACAAGCTTCTTGTCCCCCTTGACGAAACAGGGATTCCGTTTACTTTTGTTTTTGGAAACCACGATGACCAGGCATTTTCAATTTCAAAAAAGGAGCAGTTTGAAATATACTCCTCCCACGAAAATTGTGTGGCATACAACGCCGATGATGAGATTGACGGATATTGCAACCATAACCTTGAAATTAAAGGTGCGGACGGTAAGACAAAACTTAATGTATATCTTATGGACAGTCTTACAGCAACCCTTGACGGCACATGTGACCACGTTCACGAAAATCAGCTTGAATGGTATAAAAACACAAGGGACAGGCTCAAAGAGGAAAACGGAGATTATGTTCCGTCAATTGTCTTTCAGCATATTCCTGTTGAAGAGATTTACAAATTGCTTATAGAGGTACCTGCAGGCACACCAAACAGTGCAAGAGGCTTCCGTCAGTGGGAGGGTAAATTCTTCTCAGTTAATCCTGAAAGAGTAGCAGTTGATGAACGTACCTTTATCGGCGAAACTCCAAGTGTTCCAAAAGAAAACGGTGGTCAGTTTGAGGTAATGAACGAAAAGGGCGATATAATGGCAATGTTTTTCGGTCACGACCATAACAACTCTTTTGTTGGTGAATACAAGGGAATGAAAATGGGTTATACACAGGGATGTGGCTTCAATGTTTACGGTCCCGGCAGAAAAAGAGGTGTAAGACTTTTCGACTTTGACGAAAGTAACCCGAGAGAATTTACCACAACAACTCTGACTGTTGAAGACCTTGGAGATTTTAAAATCACAAAAAAACTCAAGCACGGATTCTACACCTATGCACCAACAAGTGTTGATGCAGTCAAGCTTATTGCGAAGAAATATGTCCTTCCCGTTGCAGGTGCAGTGGCAACCGTAGCAACAATCGGTACAATGTTAAAAAAGAAAAAATAATAAAAAATAATCCTTACCGAAACCGGTAAGGATTTATTCTTTTATTTTAAATTATCTGTTTGAAACAATAATGTTTTTAACAGCCTTATCTGCATTCTTTTTCATCCATCTAACAAGAAGCTTGTCATAGTTAATTGCAGATGTTTGTGTTTCGATGATTCCCTCAACCTGAAGGTTATATCTTTCGTCAACAATCTTTGATTTTACTGTTGCGTGCCACTGTTCACCTTCGTTTGACTCAACAAAGTACATAATGTGGTAACCATAAGTTGATTCAACGAGTTCTACATCACCCGGCTTACGTTCGCCGTCAAGTGACCATTTTTTGAATGGCTCTACAAAGTTTGTTGAAGCATTGATGTCCTCATAAAGACCACCTGTTTCCTTTGAACCGGTATCTTCTGTCTTTTCTGTTGCAAGAGCAGAGAATTTTTCTTCCGTTGGCTCGTTAGCAAGGAATTCATCAAGAATCTTCTGAGCCTTTGCCTTTGTTTCTTCCTTCTGCTTATCTGTTGCAGGAAGTGTGCTGCCGTCAGCACCTGTTTCACCTTTAGGGAACTGAATGAGAATATGTCTTACGTCAACAGATGCGTGGTTGTTATCCTGATAAGGAAGTGCCTTCATCATTACAACATAATATGTACCTGAACCGTTATCGATAACTGTTTTGTCACCAATCTGACGAGCATCATCATAAACCCATTTAGCAAGTTCTTCTTTGTAAGAAGTAAGTGTTGAATAGGACTGTTCTTCAAACAATGTTGTTTTGTCAGGGTCCGTTGTACTCTTGTTATCCTCTGCTAAAATTTCACCCTTAGCAGCATTGATAAATGCTTCTTCATCAGTAGCTCTTTCGAGGAATTTGTCTGCCTTTTCTTTAGTCTTTGCAAATTCTTTCTCATGAACTGCATCATGCTCTTCTTCGCTTAAATTAGCGTGTTCAGCCTCTTTAAATGTTGTCTTGAATGTGTACATTCTAACATCAACAAGGTCGAAATTATCTTTGTTTGTTTCATATTCTTTAAGAATTTCGTCTTCTGTAACACCCGCAACAACATTGTCATTGAGGAATTTATAATATGCAGTTGAAAGATAGTTATCTTCCATAGCAGCACGTACAACCTTTTCAGTTACACCCTGACCGTACTGAGTACGAAGCCATCTGTTAAGGCTGAAATCGTTCTTATTTGCAGTTGTTTTAAGTTCATTAACTGAACTTTCGATAGTTGCCTTTTCCTCATCAGTAAGAGTAATGTTGTTCTTCTTTGCCATTTCTGCACCATATCTTGAAGAGACATAAGTATTGATAGCAGAATATGTAATAGCATCTGCCCAAGTCGGATTTTCAGGATTACCGATATCTTCGAGGGTTAAGCCGAATGTAGTTGCCATTTCTGCAGTGAAAGCCTGGTCAGAAGGAGCCTTTGAATAGTCAAAGCCTGTATAAGCCAAACCTGCACCCTGTCCCATATACTGCTCATACTGAAGTGCATTCTGATAGAAGCTGAGCCATGTTGTGAAGTAATAGTAGTTAAATTCACCTGCACTGATTTTGTAGGTTGTCTGACCGTCAGCAGATTCAAAAGTAACCTTGATTACCTTCTGAGGTACGTCAAAGAAATTGAGTACGCCGAAAACTGCAAAGAAGCCAAGAACAACTGCAAGAGCAATAGCTATTGCCTTCTTAATTATTCTTTGTGTCTTTACCTTTTTAGGAGTAGTTTTAGCCTTTTTTGCGGCTGCTTTTGCAAGACGTGCTTTTCGTTCTTCACGGTAAAGCTCGGCTTGAGTTTTGTTGTTGTTTTCCACGAGAAAAACCACCTTTACGAACATTTTTAAGTTGTAGCGTTTAATTTATGTGCAGATAAACACATAATTTTCTACATTAACGGATATATTTTATACTATTTTTAAAAAATATACAAGAGTAAAATCAAAATTTAACAGAATATACATAGATTTTGTTCCGTTGGCAAATGTTTTTCACTAACTTTTTTTGAATTTTTATTGTCAAAGTGAGGAAAATGCTATATAATGAATTTAATTGTATATGCAGATATAAATACAGAAAATGGCAAGGAGAAAATAAATATGAAAATTATTGCTTTTGACGTTGGTGGCACAGCCATTAAATTTGGTCTTGTTGACGAAAATTTCAATGTTCTTTTTTCAGAGGAATTTCCGACAAACACATATAAGGACACTGACAATATGGTATTAAGAGCTATGGAAGCAAAGCTTAAGGAATATGAAGGTCAGTACGATGCTATCGGCATCTCAACTGCCGGTCAGGTTGACTTTGCTCACGGTGTTATCCATGATGGTGTCGGCAATATTCCGAACTACAACCATTCAGACCTTCGTGGTGAGTTTGAGCCTCAATTCAATGTTCCTGTTGCAGTGGATAACGACGTAAACTGTGCAGCAATCGGTGAAGCACATTTCGGTGCAGCACAAGGGGCCAGTGATTTCCTTTGCCTTACCTACGGCACAGGTGTTGGCGGTTGTATTTATATTAACGGCGACGTTTATCGTGGTTCAAAGTATGCAGGTGGCGAATTTGGTCATATGGCAACTCACAAGGACGGCAGACCGTGTACTTGCGGAAGAATCGGTTGTTACGAGGCTTATGCTGCTTGTCGAGTTTTCACAACATCAGTTTCAGAGCGTATGGGTAAACCCATGAACGGCAGAGAGATTTTTGAGCCTGAAAATCTTGCAAATCCGATTATCAAAGAAGAAATCGACAAGTGGGAAGATGAAATTGCACTTGGTCTTCGTAACCTCTGCTACATCTTCAACCCAAGTCTTATTGTTCTTGGTGGCGGTATTATGTCAGAAGATATGCTTATTAAGGACATTAATGAAAAGGTTCAGGCTCAGTTAGAGCCAAACTACAAGCACGTGAAAATTGTTAAAGCACAGCTTCGCAACAAGGCAGGTATGCTCGGTGCAGCATATCTTGCAGCAGAAAGACTTAAAAATTGGAGTAAATAATTATGCTTTTTAAGAAAAAGCCTTTTCCTGCCAAAGTTGATTATTATAAAATACCACTTGTAGATTTAAGTGTTAAACCGGAAAATACCCCAGAAGAACTGGGGTATTTGTTTGAATATTCCGTAATTGATGATAGTGCAGCATATCTTGGACATCCCGATTCTGTGCTTTTAAATAATGGGGATATTCTTACGTTCTATCCAAAGGGACACGGCAAAGGTACTATTTTATCAAAAATCAGTGATGACGGTGGCATAACATATAATAAAACCATTGAAAATCAACCATCTTCATGGGAAAAATCCCTTGAAACACCAACTGTTTACCGTTTACATTTTGTAAGCGGAGAAGAAAAACTCATTCTCGTTTCTGCAAACTCAAAGTGGCCCGGAATGTCAACACCGGGTGGCTTTAACAGTTCAATTTCCCTTGATGAGGGTAAAACATGGACGGAGTTCAGACGATTTTGGGATAATGATAGCGAAATGCCATTGATTCCTATTGTTGCTATGGCTTCTCTGACTCGACTTAAAGAGAATGGCGAGTTTGTTGATAAGTGGATGGGCATTTTCCACGATAGTGGCTTTGTGAATTATAAAACCATTCTTACTTTCGATGAAAATGGTGAATATAACTGGTCAAAACCTGAACCATATCTCTCACAGTATCGTGATATTGAAACTTATGCAGGTATTTGCGAGGTTGAATGTATTCGTTCAGATATGGGAAAAGGTGATGAGCTTTGTCTTATTGCCCGTTGCAATAAAAAGAGAAATACAAGCCTTTTGATTTTTTCAACTGACGAGGGTGAAACTTGGTCAAAACCTGTGGAAGCACCTGTGACTCTTAATGGCGAACGTCACAAGGCAGAATGGATGCCTGATGGTAGACTTTTCATTACTTTCCGTTCCATTGAGAGAAATAAAAAAATGGTTAAGAAAATGCGTAAAGACGGTGGTATGAAAACCTGGTATTCCGAAGGTTGGGTTGCTTGGGTTGGCACTTATGACGACCTTAAAAAGGGTAATGAAGGACAGTACAGAATTAAAATTGCCCATACATACCTTGACCATCAGACCAAGCCTTCTCTCAGTGCCAATGCAGATACAGGTTATTGCGGAAACGTAGTTCTTGATGACGATACAGTCGTTACTTCCTCCTACGGAATCTTCTCAACTGAAGAAAAAGAACACGGAAAATACAATACGGACAAGGGTAAGCAAAAAAGAAAGACCTTTATAGTATCAAAACGAATTAAACTCTCGGATGTGGAGAAATTGCTACCGTAAGTAGGTAAAAAATTAGATATATCAAAATAACCTCTCAGGTTTATAGCCCGAGAGGTTATTTTTTGTCCGTTAAGCCTAAAATATAGTCTGTTGATGTTTTGTGATATTTTGCAAGAGCAATTAAAATTGCAGTCGGAATATCTCTCTGTCCCAACTCATAATTGCTGTAAACCTGCTGTGAACAATTCAAAATCTCCGCCATCTGCTTTTGTGTCAGGTCGCTATCCTCACGCAAATCACGTATTCTTCTATACATTTTCATCACCATGTATAGTATATGCTACAACAAAATGCAGTATTGACATTTACCGCAAAATGCGGTATCATATTTTTACAAAACTACTTACGCATTGCGTATAAAAAGGAGAAGAAGAATATGAAAAAGTTTTTAGCAGTATTTTTGGCAATTGCCGTAATCTTCACTTTCACAGCATTTGCTGTGGGCAGTAGCGATGATGAAAGTGATGCAAAGGTAACAGACGGCGAAGGTACATCAACTGAAGCTGCAAAGACAGAAAACGACAATTTGCGTGTTAATGTTGGTGAGGCACTTGAAACTGACTCAGTCAAAATTACCTATGTTTCTTCAGGCGAATATACCGACTATGGTTATTTCCCACCAAAAGATGGTAATAAAATTGTTTACATTGAATTAAAGGCAGAAAATGTTGGTGATTCTGATGTTTATGTCTCTTGCTATAGTTTCGATTGCTATGCTGATAACAATGCTATGGAAAATTATTTCAGTGCCGATGATGATTTAGATGCAACTATTTCTGCAGGAAGAACAACTACCGGTAAGGTTTACTTTGAAGTTCCTAAGGATGCGGAAACTATTGAATTTGAATATGAGATGGATTTCTGGGATGACCAAAAGGCAATTTTCGTTTTTAAATAATTAAAACTAAAGGGGTTCAGAAATGAACTCCTTTTTCATAGGGTGTTTTACTTATGAATTATAATTGCAAAAAGTACCTTTTCCTTATTTTCAACACTATTGTCCCCTTGATTTCAGGCTTGGCAATATATATTCTTATGAAAAGCGGAACTTTCATAAACACTTTTTTAGAAGTTGATTTTCACTATATTCCAAAAACTGTGTTGGGTCTTTTTATCGTGAATTGGTTTTGCGATTTTTTATGGGCTTATGCTCTGGTTTTTGCATTATATACAGTACTATCACCATTCAAAAGCAAACTATTGTTTTCTTGTGTAATATCTGCTCTTTTAGGGCTTATTCTGGAAATCCTGCAAGGCGTAAATATCTTGTCGGGCACTTTTGATTGGTGGGATATTATAATTGAATTTGTTGCAATAGTTACAGCAACTATTATCCTGAAGAATTACAGTAGTTGCAAAAGTTAAACCTCCCAAGTGAAAACTTGAGAGGTTGTTTTTTTATGCTGTTGCAGGAGCAAGACCTATAAACTGATTTGCACCTGTTACTATTGTAAATGTTGTGGAGGCTTCACCATTATTCTGCATTCCACCAAACTGACCTTTGTCACCTTTATCAAAGCCCTCAGGAGGAATCATATTTTCCATTCCTTCAGGTGAAGTAAAGTCTTCAGGCATTTCAGGTCTTTCACCTTGGTGCGGTCTAAAATCTTCCGGCTTTTCACCACGATTTGGTTGTTCCCCTTCGGGCATTTCGCCATTCATATCAGGTGGCATCATTCCACCCGTATTGCCCAATTGAGTTTTTACACCACTCAATTGTGTTTCACCTGTCCAGAAGGTATAATCACCCTCCGCAAGGTAATCACCGACAATAATCATATACGTGAAATCATTAGTTGGTTTATATTCACCAACTACTTTATTATCGATATTTTTGAGGTAATAAACACTGTTTCCTGCTTGACGACCTGCAAAATTGAAAACCGCGTAGGTTTGGTCGCCACCTGCAATTTGGTCAAGCATATTACCTGTTGCACAAAGAGTACCGCCATTTATATAAATTCCCTTGTCAGAGTCGATACCTGCATCACCACTTGTAGCACAAGCCTGTGCAGTAACAGAACCGCCGTTGATTACAAGCCAACCGTTTGAGTCAATTCCGTCGCCCTCGCCTGTTGAACCGTCGCAAATAATATTAAGACTACCGCCATTAATAGTTGTTACGGACACATTATCCTCGTTGGTGTTAATTCCGTCATTACCTGATGTGATGTTTATATTACCGCCATTGATGGTAAGATGAAGCTCACTGTCAAGACCTTCATTTTCGGCTTTGATATTAAGGATTCCGTCACCCTTTTCTCCGCCGTTTACATTCATTGTTTTCTTTGAATAGAAGGCTGCGTCATATTTGTGAAGCTTTTTGCTGTCAACAACCTCCGTACCTTCTTCATTCAATTCGTAGGATTTATAAATTTTCGCAACATAAGAGCCGTTTATGTTGTTTTCAGTTCCATCTGCAATTACAACATTTGCACCTGCTTTAGATGTATCAACATCCTTGGTTGCAGTTTCTTCATCAACTACTCCGCATTCATATACATTATAGAATATAACTGCAGGCGCAACTGTGCAGGTAATGTCCACATCGTTAAGAACAAGAGTTACAACTGCTTCAGGGTTTGTTTCTGCATCCTCACCTAAATCAACCGCAATCTGTCCCTGTGATAATTCCCCACTTAATACATAAGTACCGGGTTTTGTAATGTGCACAACTGTATGCGCATCTGCTTCACTTTGCTCATGCTCATCTGCTTTTTCACCCTCGCCATAGGTAAAATCCTGTCCTTCAAGATAAAAAACAATGTCATTTGCGGTGTAAACAGCTTGTGAACTGTCGGTTGTTACTGCGTTTCCGTCAACTGTAATTTCCTTATCCGATAAATTGATTTTTGTCCCCTCAATCACAGGTGTTTCTTCTGCTTTTTGACATCCTGCAAGGAGAAGAACAAATACGAGAAATATTGCCAATATCTTTTTCATAATTAACCACGTCCTTTCTGTCAACTTAATTATTATCTAAAAATATGTATATTTTATGAACAAAAAATAAATATTTATTGACATTTTACGAAATAGTGTTAATTAAAAATCATCAGCGGAGTAAAAACTCCGCTGTGTCATAGTTTATTCAATAGGTTTTGAAACATCTACCCATTCCTTGTAGTTTGAGTATTTCTCGAGTTCGGGGATTGTGAGTTCAATGGCACTGTTTGAGCCACCAACTGCAGGGAAAACGGTTTCAAAGCGTTTCAATGACTCGTCAAGATAAACATCTACACCGTCTTTGATACCGAACGGGCAAACGCCACCAATCTGATGACCTACATATTCCTCGAGCTGGTCAGGTGACATCATTTTTGCTTTTGTGTGGAAAAATCCTTTGTATTTTGAGTTATCCACCTTAACATCCCCTGCCATAAGGATGAGAATTGGCTGTTCCCCTACCATAAATGAAAGAGTTTTTGCAATTCTTGCACCCTCAACGCCTAAGGCCTGTGCTGCAAGTTCAACGGTTGCACTTGAAACCTCAAATTCCTGAACTCTGTCTTCCATACCGAATTGACGAAAATATTCTCTGCCTTTTTCAATAGACATTTTTAATCATTCCTTAAAAATTTGGGCGAGATATACTCGCCCAATTCATTTTATTAGTTAATCTCTGAAAGTTTAACAGGTCTGCCCTCGTTTGCTGATTTTTCAGCAGCAAGAGCAATCTTAACTGACTGCAAACCTGCGTGGATACCAACAGGAGTTTCCTTGTTGTTTACACAGCAGTCAACGAACTGTCTAACTTCTTCTGCAAATGAGCCCATATATCTTTCAAGGAAGAAATAGAGTGGCTTTTCGCCTGTTACACCGTTAGCATCTGAAACAATAGCGGTTGAGAGTGTATCGTTAGCAGTTGCTACCATACCCTTTGAACCAAAAAGTTCTGCTCTCTGGTCATAACCGTACATAGCCTGACGAGAGTTATCGATAACTGCAAGAGCACCGTTAGCCATCTTCATTGAGATAATTGCTGTATCGAAATCACCATATTCACGGATACCCGGGTTGATAAGAGCATCTGCATAAACATAAAGTTCTTCAACATCGCTGTTTGTAAGGAAGCAAGCCATATCAAAATCGTGAATTGTCATATCAAGGAAGATACTTGCTGCACAGTATCCAACAGGTGGTGCCTGTGGGTCACGAGATGTGATTTTAAGAATCTGTGCTTCACCGATTTTGCCTTCGTCATATGCTTTACGAACTGCTGCAAAGTTGTGGTCAAAACGACGGTTGAAACCTACCTGGAATTTGCAATCCGGATGTGCTTTAAGAGCATCAGCGATTTCAAGAATCTTGTCAACTGTGTTTGCAAGTGGTTTTTCACAGAAAACGTGTTTACCTGCGTTGATTGCTTCAATAGAAATCGGAGCATGAGTGTCAGTTGATGAGCAAACAAGAACTGCATCAATGTCTTTATCTTCAATGATTTTTGTGTAGTCTGTGTAGATTTTTTCTACGCCAAAGCTTTCACAGAAAGCCTTTGTTTCGTCGTTCATAAATGGGTCAGCAATAGCAACAACTTCTGCACCCTTTACGTGATATGAGATTGATTCAAGGTGAACTTTACCAATACGGCCAGCACCGATAATACCGATTTTAAGCATAATAATTTCTCCTTTTGTGTTTTTTTGAATCCCTCCACCACCTTCGGTGGTCCCCCTCCCTTTGACAAGGGAGGCTTTTGTGGAATATTTTATTTGTTAATTTGTAGATAATTTTTCGTTAGACAAGGCACGGTGACGAAGGAATATGTGGATATTTCGAGTCGCCGTAACGCAGTATCACGGAAAATTAGCACAAATTAGATAGTTCCGTCCCATGTGGAAACGGTAGTATTTGTCTTTTCTTCTTCGTCGAACCAGTGTGTTGTAACTGCCTTTGATTCTGTGTAGAAGCGGTATGCATCCTTACCAAGACAATGCAAGTCACCGAAGAATGACTGCTTATGACCTGAGAATGGGAAGAAACCAACAGGAACAGGAATACCAACGTTGATACCAACCTGACCGCCGTCTGTGTAACGAGCAAACTGACGTGCAAAGTAACCACTCTGTGTATAAATAACAGAACCATTTGCATAAGGGTTATCGTTCATAATCTTAAGACCCTCATGGAAGTCCTTGCAACGTTTGATGCAAAGAACTGGTCCAAATACCTCTTCGTCACCGATTGTCATATCTGCTGTAACTTTATCGAAGATTGTAGGTCCAATGAAGTAACCGTTTTCGTAACCTTCAACCTTAACATCACGACCGTCAAGAACAAGTTCTGCACCTTCGTCGATACCTTTTTGAATATCTGCAAGGACTTCTTCGTAGTGCTTCTTATATGTAATAGGTCCGAGTTTTGATGTTTTTTCCCAAGATGGACCAACCTTGATGTTCTTTGCCTGTTTAACAAGTTCTGCAACAAACTTATCTGCGATTGCTTCTTCAACAACGCAACAAGTGAGAGCCATACAACGCTGACCTGCACAACCGTAAGCAGAGTTAATAACACCTGCAACTGTTCTCTCGAGTGCACAGTCTGACATAACAAGAGCGTGGTTCTTAGCCTGAGTAAGAGCTTGACAACGCTTGCCTGCTGCAGCTGCACGAGAATAAACCTTAAGACCAACAGGAGTTGAACCAACGAATGTGATACCCTTAACGTCAGGGTGGTCAAGAATTGTGTTTACTTCGTTTCTTGAGCAAGTGATAACATTGATAACACCGTCAGGAACACCTGCTTCTTTATAAATTGCTGCAAATTTCATTGCTGTTTTTGGTGTGAGAGATGCTGCTTTGAGAACCATTGTATTACCTGTTGCAATACAAGTCGGAGCCATCCAACCGAATGGAATCATTGCAGGGAAATTAACAGGAACGATACCTGCGAAAACACCAAGTGGTTCACGATATTTAACTGTGTCATAACCACTTGAAGCATCCATAAGGCTTTCACCCATCATAAGTGACGGAACCTGAGTTGCAAGTTCTGTGCCCTCTTTTGCTTTGAGAACGTCGCCTTCTGCTTCGCCCCAAACTTTACCGTTTTCACAAGCAACGCACATTGTAAGTTCTTCCATATCACGGATAATAAGTTCACGGATTTTATAAAGAATCTGTGCTCTCTTGATTGCAGGAGTTGCTCTCCAACCCGGATATGCTGCCTTTGCAGCCTCGATTGCTTCGAGAACTTCGTCATTTGTACAGCAAGGTGCTTGTCCTACAACTTCACCTGTGCTTGGATTGTGGAGGTCATACCAAACGTCTGTTTTTGAGTCTTTGAACTGACCGTTCACAAAATATTGTAATTTTTCTACTGCCATATTTGTATCTCCTTAATGGATATATTGTTTATTTAATTTTGATATTCTATCGACCGCGGACAGACAAGGATGTCTGTCCCTACGCGACCTTTTGGGATTATTGTTTATTCATACGGGACGATGTGGGCATCGTCCCCTACAAGAAGCCTTATACAAATTTGTAGGATTTTTTTCGTAAGGCAATGTTGCCGAGGCGAAGTTGTATCAGGTATACCACGAGCCGAAAGCAACGACGCATTACGGAAAAAAGACACAAATTAAAGACCTGAAACTTCGTTGATGTATTTACGAGCTTTCAAAGCATATTCAAACGGATTTGCGATTGCTGGGTCCTGCTCTGCTTCAACAAGAACATATCCCTCGTAGCCTGTTTCTTCAAGAACATCGAAAACAGGTTTGAAATCGATTACGCCGTCACCGGGAACTGTGAAAGCACCTGCACGAACACCTTGTAAGAAGCTCATTTTTTCTGCCTTAACTTTTGCAACTACATCAGGACGGATATCCTTGAGATGTACGTGACGGATTCTCTTTGCATATTTCTTGAGAACTGCCATGTAATCTTCACCGCAATATGCAAGGTGACCTGTGTCAAAAAGAAGACCGAAAAGTTCAGGGTCTGTGTTTTCCATCATTCTGTCGATTTCAGCAGCAGTCTGAACAACTGTACCCATATGATGATGGAAACAAAGTGCGATACCCATATCTTTTGCAACTTTACCGAGTTTGTTGATACCTGTGCAAAGCATATCCCACTCTTCGTCGTTCATAACATATTTGTCATCGAAAATTGAAAGGTCTGTACCTTGAATTGAGTGTCCCTGTTCTGAAATACCAACAACCTTTGCACCCATTTCTTTAAGGAATGTGATGTGCTCAATAAAGTCTTTTTCAACTTCTTCATAAGGTTTTGTAATAAGGAAGCTTGAGAACCAAGCATTGCAAATCTGCATACCACGAAGTTCGAGAGCCTTTTTAAGAACCTTTGTATCTCTTGGGTACTTGTTACCAACTTCACAACCTGTGAAACCTGCAAGTGCCATTTCAGAAATGCACTGTTCAAATGTGTTTTCTGCACCAAGGTCCGGCATATCATCATTTGTCCAAGCGATTGGTGCGATACCGAGTTTTACTTTGTTTTTATCAAGCATATCAATATCTCCTTGCTTTATTTTTATTTTCTTCCTTCTCTGCGAAGGCTTTGTTTACTTTTTCATTAGTTGAAACGGACGGAACACCGGTATGCCACCAAGCACCGTAACCGTCAGTCATTGACTTTGGAAGGACTTTAATGTCAATAAGTGTTGAAACTGTCTGTTTCTGTGAATCGATAAGAGCGAATTCTAATTCTTCCATTGTTTTTGCTGTATATGTCTTGCAACCATAAGCTTCTGCATTCTTTGCGAAGTCAATAGGAATAAGACCGCCGAGCAAATCACCGTTATCATCTCTGTAACGGAATTCTGTTGCAAGATTACCGATACCATTTGACATCTGAAGGTTGTTGATACAACCAAAACCGCTGTTATCGAAAAGAAGAACATTAATCTTCTGTTTTTCCTGAATTGATGTTACAAGTTCAGAGTGAAGCATTAAGTAACTACCATCACCACACATTGCATAGGATTCACATTCGGGGTGAGCCATCTTGCTGCCTAATGCACCTGCGATTTCGTAACCCATACAAGAATAACCATATTCCATATTGTATGAGTAACGGCTGTCGGATGTCCACATTCTCTGTAAACAACCGGGAAGTGAACCTGCCGCACCTGTACAAAGAGCATCAGCAGGGATAAGCTTACGAATAAGTGCGATAGCAGCAGTCTGAGTAATTACACCACCGATTTTCTCAACAAATTCGGGAATTGTATTTTCTTCACGAGCAGCGATAAGAGGTTTAAAGTTCTCGTCATATTTATAGTTTGCAAGGAATTCCATTTCCTCGTCCCAACCGTCTTTAGCATCCTTAATTTCAGTTGTATATGCTGATTTGTAACCTGCTTTGCGAAGTTCATCACCGAGTGCGAGAATACCAAGTTTAGCATCTGCAACCATTTTAACAGCATCAAGTTTATATGCGTCAAAACGTGATGTGTTGATTGTAACCATCTTGACATCATCTTTGAAAAGTGATTTTGAAGCAGTTGTGAAGTCTGAAAAACGAGTACCGATACCGATTACAACGTCTGCATCCTTTGCCATTACGTTACCTGCAGAGTTACCTGTAACACCAAGACCACCAAGATTATAAGCATCTGATGAAAGGCAAGCAGTTTTACCACTCTGTGTTTCTGCAAAAGGAATGTTAAATTCTGCACAGAATTTTTCAAGCGCTTCGCCTGCTTCAGAGTAGCGAACACCACCGCCACAGATTACAAGTGGCTTTTTGGCATTTTTAACTACATTTACAACATCTTCTAATTCTTCACAGGCTACTGGCATACGAACGATTTTATGTACACGTTTTGCGAAGAAGCTGTCAGGGTAATCATAGCTTTCACCCTCAACATCCTGACAAAGACAAATTGCAACTGCACCTGCGTTTGCTGTGTCAGTAAGTACACGCATAGCATTTATCATTGCTGACATAAGTTGTTCGGGACGAGAAATTCTATCCCAATAACGGGTCACTGCCTTGTAAGCATCATTTGTTGTTGTAGCAAGTGAATTTTCCTGTTCAAACTCTTGAAGAACAGGGTCGGGCTGACGAGTTGAGAATGTGTCAGCAGGGAATAAAAGAAGTGGCACATTGTTAACTGTTGCAGTTGCCGCCGCAGTAATCATATTAGCAGCACCGGGGCCGATTGAAGATGCACAAGCGATAATTTTTCTTCTGTTGTTCATCTTTGCAAAGGCAGTTGCAACATGAGCCATACCTTGCTCATTCTTGCCTTGATAAACTTTGAGTCCGCCCTTGTCAGAGTCAAGCGCTTCACCAAGACCTAAAACAATACCGTGACCGAAAACCGTGAAAATTCCGTCAACGAATTTTGTTTCAACTCCGTCAAAAGACACATACTGATTGTCAAGGAATTTAACCAAAGCCTGAGCCATTGTCATTTTTGCCATAATATAATCCTCCTATTAAAAGGTAGTTTATTTATACATCTAACAACCACTTGTGAGCAGGGTCGTCAATTCGAGTTTTAATCCATGGGTCATTTTCTAAATGTCTAATCATCCACACATAGCACATTGAGTAACCCGGTGCTGCAACCTGCTGATGTGTTTTCATTGGTGTAATGCAGAGAACTCCTTGGTCTTCAACTTTATAACAATCGTCACCGTTAAAACCTACGCCAAAGCCTTGTGGTTTATCGAATTCATAGTAATAAACCTCAGGTTGTGGATGATAATGTGGAGGGTAACTTGACCAGCAACCCGGTTTGTGAATAACCTCACCTAAAACCATATTTGAATATGGTGCATTTTCATAATCAAAAAGTGTAAGCACTTGACGATGTGCAGTACCGTTCCATTGGTCTTTGCCGAATTCCTGTAAAATTACATTTTCAGGACTGTACCAAACAAAGCCAAAATCGTTGTTATTATCTGTCTGCTGAATGAGAATTCTTGAATCTTCATTTGCAGTAACAATGACCTCATTATTCTTTGAAAAATGAACACAATATGGTCTGTCCGCAAACTGATTCTCTCTTTTTGCGTTTTCTTCTTTGCCGTCAAAGTTGTATGTGACATCACCTGAAAGCAAAAGAATTGCAGTTTCGTTTTTCTCGTCACAAACTGTAAATACTTCCCCTGCTTTTAACATCTTTGTTTTGATATTCATGAGCATATCAGCATTTTTTCCGTTCATCTCGCAAAGAATTTTTTCGTTGTTTTCATTGAATTGTGGATTTTCGTACATTAAATCACCTTTTTCTATACTCTGTCTCTATCGTCAGTTAATGAACCACTTGCACTAATTGGTATTGCTTCACCTAAATATGTTGGCTCGGGTTCGAACATACAATAAAAGAAGTCTTTTACTCTTGCCAATGCTTCGCGAACATCATTATAAACCGGGTATTCCAGCCTGTCTGCTGCGAAGCCATAGGCATCAATTCCAAGTTTTCGTGCATTATAAACCGCACGATACAAATGATATTTCTGTGTGACAATCACCATTTTTTCAACCTGAAAAACATCTCTTGCACGATACATAGATTCATAAGTTGAAAAACCTGCGTGGTCCATAAAAACATTATCGGCAGGAACATCATTTTGAATTGCAACCTCTTTCATTTTGTTGACTTCGTCGTATTCCTCACGACCGTGGTCACCACTCATAAGCATTTTTTCACTACAACCTGTTTCGTAAGCTATGAGTCCGAAATCAAGTCGTTCCTGAAGCATTGGTGACGGTTCACCATCCCAAAGTCCTGCTCCAAGTACCATTATGCAATCAAAACTTTCAGTTTTCAGGTCTTCTTCAGTTAAAATATATTTATTTGCATAAGAAATCATATAGGCATTTATACCTACAACGGCAATTCCACCAAGAAGGCAGATGCAAAGAATCGCAATTATTATTTTTTTGAAGATTTTATTTTTAAGTATTTTCTTCATCTTAATCACCGATTATCTCATCATTAGCCTTCCCCCCACGAGGGGAAGGTGGCAATGCGTAGCATTGACGGATGGGGGGATACCCCCCTCAGTCGCTTCGCGACAGCTCCCCCTCAAGGGTGGAGCCTATTATTTCTACACTCTTGCTATGAGCTCGCCGTATTCTTCTTTTTCTTTTTTAATGAATTCCTTAACTGCGTCAACTGTTGGCATATCTTGTGAACAAGCATGAGAAGCTACGAGCATAGCAGCGGAAGCTGAGCCGAATTCAAGAGCATCAATGATTTCCCAACCTTCAAAAATACCGTAAAGGAAAGCAGACGCATAACCGTCACCGCCACCGAATGATTTAAGAAGTTTTACAGGGAAAGGCTTGATTGAATAGCTTTCGCCATCGTTTGTATATGCTGTTGAGCCTTCCTTACCATGCTTGATAATTACGATTTTTGCATTCTGTGAATGCCAGTATGCTGCTGTTTCTTTATCTGTCATACCAACCTTAATAAATTTCTCTGTAAGGTCATATTCTTCACGTGAACCGAGAATAATATCTGCTTCACGGGCAACTGATGAATAGTAAATTGCGATTTCGTCACTGTTTTTCCAGTTGTATGCACGGTAGTCAATATCGAAGATTACAGGCACACCGTTTTTCTTTGCAAGTGCAACTGCTTTGAGTGCAGCTTCTCTTGATGGGCTTTCTGCGAGTGCAGTACCTGAAATGAGGATTGCTTTTGCTTTGTTGATATATTCTTCGTCAATATCAGCAACATCCAGTTTAAGGTCCGCTGCTTCGTTACGATACATAACGATTGAGCTTTCTGTTTCTGACTTGATTTCTGTAAATGTAAGACCGATTTTTTCACCATTTTGACAACGCTTGATATGAGAAGTATCAATACCTTCTTTGTCAAAATAATCAGTTACAAATGTACCGAGCTGGTCATCAGAAACACGTGCAAAGAAGCCACATTTTTTTCCGAGACGAGCAAGACCAACTGCAATATTAGCAGGTGAACCTCCTAAATATCTCTTAAAGGTTGTGCTTTCGTTAAGTGGGCAATAGTAGTCAACAGGGTTAAGGTCAACCGCTACACGACCCAAAAGGATTAAGTCAAATTCTTTATTGTTGTCAAATTCAACGTATTTCATAATTGTAACTCCTTAATTATTCATAAAACTGAATACTTTAATATGTCTTTTTACATTTTCATAAACACCGATTGCCTCTTGATTACTCAATTCAAAGTAGTTTGCTTTTTCAACTGCTTTGCAATATTCAAGAGCATATCTTGCAAGATTATCAAAGCTTGCGGTGGCAATATTGATTTTTCTGACGCCAAGCATAATTGCCTGTTGGAACATCTCGTCTGTAATTCCTGTACCACCATGAAGAACGAGAGGTGTATCAACCATTTTATTTATATCGTCAAGGACATCAAAGCGAAGATTCGGAAGTACAGGATAATTTCCGTGTGCATTACCGATTGCGACCGCAAGTGCATCAACACCTGTTTCATCACAGAAAAGCTTTGCATCGTCAGGATTGGTACAAAGGATTTCGTGTGCAGCTCCGTCACCCTCGTTACCGCCGACAACACCAAGCTCAGCCTCAACGGTTGCACCGTATTTGTCAGCCATTTCTCGAACCTGCTTTACTGCCTTAATGTTTTCTTCAAGAGGTAAAGTTGAGCCATCAAACATAACTGATGTAAATCCCATTTCCAATGCTTTCTGCACAGTTTCGATTTTAAGTCCGTGGTCAAGGTGAACCGCAATATCTACCTTTGAATTTTTTGCCGCCGAAATCATCATAGGTCCCATAAGCTCAAGTGGTGAATTCTTAAGTCGGCATTCTGCAATCTGTAAAATTATGGGTATATTAAGCTCTTCTGCGGCAGCAACTGCACCCATAACCATTTCCATGTTTCCCACACTGAAAGCACCAACGGCAATATTATTTTTCTCGGCATTTTCGAGGAGTTTTTTCATTGGTACCAAAGCCAAAACAACCCACTCCAATCCATTTTATTATAATCAATTTATTGTAACACTTTGCGTTCGTAAAATCAATGTTTTGTAGGTAAAAAATAGCAGTATTTTCTGTATATTTTCACATAAAAACAGTCCGTCAACTGTATAAGTCAACGGACTGTTGAATATCATATAATCACTTTACCCATTTGAGTTTCCACATTACGAATGCACCGATAACCGCCGCTGCAATACCAGGGAAGAGCAATGTGCTTGCACCCATACCCGGTGAGAAAACCAAGATTACAATCATTACAAGAATTGGGAAAATAGAAATCTTCCAATGCTTTGAGAAATATCCTGCTGCAAGAGCACCAAAAAGTGCAGGAAGTACCTGTGCAAACGCAGGTTTTAAAAGTTCATTCTCTGTAAATGTTTCAAGGAAAGGAGCAAAAGCAAGAACACCTATTGCCATAACCAAAGTTGTTACAATAGAAGATGTTGCAATAGAAATTGTTGAAATTACCTCGCCCTCTTCACTATTAGCTTTAACTTTCGCACCTTCCATAGCATTGATTGCACACGGAAGTTTAAGATTTGTGATATTACCTGTAACGAATGAAAGGTATGTACCACCGCCACCGAGCATTGGTGTGTAAAGGAAGACCTCAAGAACGGAAGTTGTCCAATAAATAGGCATCAATTTGAGCAATCCGCTCATAACACCGTTAAAAGATGGCCACACATTCAAATCAATACAAATTGCAAGCGGAAACATTAAAAGCACGCAAAGTGCTGTAACGGATGAAATTCTACCCCAACTATGGACACGGTCAAAATATGTTTTTTCTGCCTTATTCTTTGTACTCATATTTAACCCCTCCATTCCCAGACAGCAATTTCAGGTGGCAACAAATTAAATGCCACAACAGATACTACCATCGCTACAATCATACCAATTGGCATAACAAATGGTTCAAGCCAAGTAAGTTTTAATTTCTTTGCAATGAGTTCGAACGCCAAAGAAACGACTATCGCTGTAACAAGTGTTATTACCGATACAACACCTGCACCGTCACCAAAAATGTCGGATTTACCGGAACCGGCAATTGCACGGGCAACGAATGCACCGATAAGACCGATGAAAACTGCAGGAGAAACAAGGTCCATAAAACCTGAAATATCGTTTTTCTTCTTTGGTTTTTCGCCATTCTCTTCAGTTTCTTTTTTCTCTTTTTTTCCTGCTTCCACAAACTTTTTGTGTAATGGCTTTGCAAGGAAGGGAAGAAGAACAAGTGAGAAACAAATACCCAATGACATAACCCATGCGATACCTGCAAAAACAGTCGGGTCAGTTACTTTTTCAGCCATTCCGCCAACGTGGCCAAACGCTTCCATAGCAGCCTCGGCAGCAGTTGATTCATACATAAGGTTACCGATAACTGAAAGGCGTACCCAAGGAATAACCATTCCCAAAGCAGGTGCCAATGCAATAACCGTAGCCAATATTGACAAAGCTGACGGTATTGTAAAAATCGCACTTGATGTAACTGCATCTCTTAATTTTTTCTTGTCCATTCCCAAGGCTTTACCCTGTTTCCATGCCTTTACAAGGAAGAAAATGGACTGACCGAGAACAAATAATATTACAGCAGCAGCAATCAGATATAATGATGTGCTGTTTCTGAAATCACCATTAGTCGGCATATCTTTCATCTCCTAAATACAATAATATAGATATTAAACCACTTTTTTGCATTAAAATCAATACAGAATTTGATTTATAAGTTCTAATCTTCCTTTGCTTCTATCTTTTTCAGCAAAGCCATTATGTCAAGATAGAAATTCTGTGTTTCGTCCTTATCTGCCATAAGTCCGATTGCTGTGCCGTGGTCACCTGTTCTTACAGGCATTACATGCCATATTCCGGAAGTATAATCCATTCCTTCAGAATACTGAACACTTGGCTCATCAGGTGGAGAACAAGCCGCAATAACATCAACAAGTCCGTCATTACCACCGCTGTTATCAATACCCTTCTGCCTTGAATTGTGAAGCAAAAGGAATGATGTTAAGTGCATTAAAGGAAGGTCTGTTTTTCGAGCCATTTCTTTCTTCTTATTTTCATCATATTCAACCGCATTGAACGGGAAAGAAAAATAGTAAATGCTCGGTACAATCTCAACCATATTGTTGAGTTTTATTATCCCCTTTGGTGACAGCCCGAAAACGATATTATCATCTGTTTCTTTATACTTTTTTCGTACAAGTTTTCTTGCTTGATGTCCTGATTCAGTATCCTTTTCTCCCGGTGTATTTGTAAGTCCGAAATGTTCAAGATGGAAATCAACAGCAGTACCATTTAATGGTGAACGTCCCATGGCACAAGTATAGAAAACCGTTCCCGCTTTTATTGGTCTTAAGAGTTTATATTTTTCAGCAACTTCAAAGGTGTCAACAACACCCAAAGGTGAACATATTGCACTTATACTATATATAAGGTCTGCGTGACCGCCTTTAAAAAGTTCCGATGTGTCCTCTCCGCTAAATTCAACCTCTCTTGGGTCGCCATAAGCAAGAAGATGGGAAAGAAGACGGATGCACAATCCACCAAAGCTATGTCCTATCAAGTGAACCTTTTTGTCCTTACTCCAACCCTCGAACAAAGGCTTTTCATAAGTTCTGCCAAATCGTTTATGGTCGTGACGCTGCGCATGAGCTGCTCCGTAGTCAACCCTTGTGCCCGTAAGCTGTGCATAAAGCTGACAAGCCTGGTCCCACGCAGATGAAATAGGTCCTACAGATGCGGCGTAACATTCATATCCTTTCTCGTTGAGAAAATCAGTAAGGCTTCCGGTTGTTGCACCCCAATAAGGCATTTTCTTATTTATACCCTCATTTTCGCCCCATCCAAACATACCATGAACGAAAATTATAGGATATTTCAATTCTTTGTTTTTCACATTTCCACCCCTTTTTCTTTACATCCCAAAAATTAAATCAACACTTTCTCCTTTTATGTTAAAATTTTAACATAAAAATTGTAAAAACACAAGCATCAATAATAATTTAGCGATTTAAATTTGTATATTGACAAACTGAAGGAAATACTATAAAATATAACACAAATCAAATAGTCCCTATCAAAAACAGTGAAGAAAACAAGACATAAACCACTTGCTTCCAGAGAGTTGCCGTTTGGTGCAAGGCAACACAGTGCTTATGTGTATAACTCGTTTCGGAGTTGCATGGGTGAAATCATAGCCCATGACGGTTGACCCCGTTATCAAGTCAGGCTTTGTCAGAAGTCGTAGAGGTCGGTTTTTACCGATGAATTAGGGTGGTACCACGATAGATTTTTCCATCGTCCCTATCAATGTGTTGATAGTGGGCGAATTTTTTATAGTTGGAGGAAAAGAAAATGAAACAAGGTTGCGAAAAGTATATTCCTTTTACACCAATCAATATTCCTGACAGACAGTGGCCGTCAAAAACAATTGAAAAACCGCCAATCTGGTGTTCAGTTGACTTGCGTGACGGAAATCAGGCACTTATTGACCCGATGAATTTAAAGGAAAAAATCGAGTATTTTAAAACTCTCGTTAAAATCGGTTTTAAAGAAATTGAAGTTGGTTTCCCGTCAGCATCTGAAACAGAATACGAAATTCTTCGTACTCTTATTGAAAAGGATTTAATTCCCGATGATGTTACAATTCAGGTGCTTGTTCAAAGCCGTGAACACCTTATCAGAAAGACTTTTGAGGCTATTGACGGTGCTAAAAATGTAATTATCCATTTCTACAACTCAACGTCAACTCTCCAGAGAAAAGTTGTTTTCAAGAAGGATATGGACGGTGTTATTGACATCGCTGTTAACGGTGCAAAGCTCATTAAAGAACTCACTGATGAATTAAAATCACAAAAAGATGTTAATATCCGTTACGAATATTCACCCGAAAGCTTTTCAGGTACAGAAATGGACAATGCCGTGCTTATCTGCGAAAAAGTTATGGAAGCACTTGACATCGACGAAAATAGCAAGATTATTCTTAATCTTCCTGCAACCGTTGAAGGTAGTACACCAAACGGTCACGCAGACCAGATTGAATATTTCTGCCGTAAACTTAAAAACCGTGAAAATGCAATCATCAGTTTACATCCTCATAATGACAGAGGTACTGCTGTTGCAGCCGCTGAACTTGGTCTTTTAGCAGGTGCTGACAGAATTGAAGGTACTCTTTTCGGCAACGGCGAGAGAACAGGTAATGTTGATATTGTCACTCTTGCTCTTAATATGTACACACAGGGTATTGACCCGGGACTTGATTTCTCAAATATGAACGAAATCAAGGAAATGTTTGAAAGAACTACAAAAATGCCTGTTGACCCGAGAAAGCCTTACGGCGGTGCACTTGTATTTACTGCTTTCTCAGGCTCTCATCAAGATGCCATCAACAAGGGTAAGGAATATATGCGTACAAGCGGTACAGAATACTGGGAAGTTCCGTACTTACCTATCGACCCTGCCGATGTCGGCCGTGAATATGAACCGATTATCCGTATCAACAGTCAGTCCGGTAAGGGTGGCATTGCATACATTATGGCAGAGTACGGATACAATATGCCAAAAGCTATGCATCCTGAATTCTCAAAGATTGTTCAGAAAGTCTGCGACGAAAAAGGAAAAGAGCTGGCAAAAGAAGAAGTTTATGCACTCTTCCAACAGGAATACCTCAATGTTGCAGGTCCTTACAAACTGCTTAGCTACAAGTTCTATGAAGAAAGAGAACATGGTGAAGAGCAATCAAGAGTACACTTTGTTGGTACCATTCAATACAATGGAAACGAGCCACAGCAGATTGAGGGTATTGCCGCAGGTCCTATCGGTGCATTCTGTCAGGCTATGAACACAATCGGTCTTGGCGATTATCACTTCATTGACTACTCTGAACATGCCGTTTCAGTTGGTTCTGACTCAAAGGCTGTCAGCTATATTCACATTACAGACCCACAGGGCAAGGATGTTTTCGGTATCGGTATTTCACACAATATCAACTATGCATCAATCAAAGGTATCCTTTGTGCAGTTAACCGTTGTTTACCAAATGTTGTCAGAAAGGACTAATAATTATGAAAAACTATAATATCGTTGTATTAAAAGGTGACGGAATAGGTCCTGAAATCGTTGACGAGGCTCTTAAAGTCCTTGACGCAACAGGCGAAAAGTACGGTTTTAAATTCAGTTATGATTATCAGTTGATTGGTGGTTCTGCTATTGATGCAACTGGTGAACCCCTTCCACAAGCTACTGTTGATGCTTGCAAAAAGGCTGACTGTGTATTTCTTGGTGCAGTCGGTGGTCCTAAATGGGACACTCTTCCCGGTAATCAACGTCCCGAAAAAGGTCTTTTAGGCATTCGTGGTGCTTTGGGACTTTACGCAAATCTTCGTCCTGCAAAGATTTTTGAGCCGCTTAAATCTGCTTCCCCTATCAAGGACAGCATTATCGGTGACGGACTCGACATTATGATTGTCCGTGAACTTACAGGTGGTATTTATTTCGGTGAAAGAGGCAGAAAAGAGGTTGACGGTAACCCTGCTGCTTACGATACAGAAATGTACTCTGTTCCTGAAATCGAAAGAATCGCAAGAACTGCTTATGAAATGGCTATGAAACGTAACAAGAAGCTTACAAGCGTTGACAAAGCTAATGTTCTTGAAAGCTCACGTCTTTGGAGAGAAACTGTTATTAAAATGTCTGCTGAATACCCCGAGGTTGAGCTTTCTCACATGTATGTTGACAACTGTGCAATGCAGTTAGTGAGAAACCCCGGTCAGTTTGATGTTATTGTCACATCCAACATTTTCGGTGACATTCTTTCTGACGAGGCATCTATGATTTCAGGCTCAATCGGTATGCTTGCATCTGCTTCACTTGCAACAGGCAAAATGGGACTTTATGAGCCAATTCACGGCTCTGCACCTGATATTGCGGGTCAGCAGAAGGCAAATCCGCTTGCAACAATCCTTTCTGCTGCAATGATGCTTCAGTATTCATTTGATGAAAAAGATGCAGCAAAATCTATTGAAGATGCAGTTAACGAAGCACTTAAACTTGCTCGTACACCTGATATTTATGAGGACGGCTTCAAGAAGGTTACAACATCTGAAATGGGTGACCTTGTAGTATCATTGTTGAAATAAAAAACGGCGGGGGTGCGGGTGTCCAGTGGACACCTCTGCGAAGCAGAAGCACCGACCGAACAGGCAGGTGAGAAACAAGACCCCGCCCTACCATTTTAAGAGGTTTCTATGAAAACACTTTATATCAGCGATATGGACGGTACTCTTCTGCGGAGTAACGGTAAAATGAGCGAATACACAAAAGAAAAACTGAATGAATTTTATGCAAAAGGAATTCCCTTTGCGGTGGCAACAGCACGTAGCATGGTGAGTGCAACTCCGCTTTTAGAGGGTGTACATTTTGCTGCACCAATTGTGCTTATGAACGGTGTTTTTGTTTATGACACAGAAACGAAAAAGGCTGTTAAATACCACGAAATTCCACATTCTGCATTACAAAAAATTTTTGATTGTTTTTATGAGAAAAATCTTCATCCGTTTATGTTTTTGTATAGTGACGATTACAAACTCTCAATAAAATATACCGAATTTGACAATGACGGAATGAAAGAATTCTATAATATGCGTGTTGATATGCTTGATGGCAGATTTACCCAAACCGATGATTTGACAGTTATCGAAAAGGGGCAACACCCTGTTTATGTGAATTATTACGCGTTACCCGAATTTCTCGACGAGGTTGTTGAAAAACTAAAATCAATCCCCGAAATTGACTTTGCATATTATAAAGACTCCTATTCTGATGATTGGCTTGTTGAAATTTATTCACATACCGCATCAAAAGCAAATGGTGCAAGGGAGGCAAAAGAAATTGTCGGAGCAGAGTCAATTACAGCATTTGGTGATAATCTCAATGACCTTATAATGCTTAATGGTGCCAATGTTGCTGTGGCGGTGGAAAACGCCGTGCCACAGGTCAAGGAAATTGCAGATATTGTAATCGGCAACAACAACGACGACAGCGTTGTAAAATATATTGAAGAAAAAGAAAACGCTTAGAGAATTAACTCTAAGCGTTATTTTTATATTAATGGGACTATTCCGTTGAGTGCCAATTCAAGATGAACCGCATCAAAGCTGTCAACTGCACCGTCTTCGTTTATATCGGCACGTTGGAACATAACATTGTCCGTTATTTTTTCCCTTGTGGAAACTATTTTTACAAGCAAGTCATAATCTGCTGAATCAACCTTTCCGTCACCATTAACGTCACCCTTAAGCCTTGACGGTGGCATATCATTAAGCATTAAATCAAGGACAATTACATCTATGCCATCAACTGCACCGTCGTCGTCCATATCGCCGACTATTTTTTCTATAAAATCAGGTTTTCTTTGTGTTGTTGCAATTTCACATAAAATTTTATAATCGTCAACATCTAATTTGCCATCAAGATTCAAGTCGCCTTTTAAAAGATTTCCCATATCAACAAATCTTATATTATTTTCAGTTGCGTATTCCTGCGCATAGGTTTCTGTATAGCCAAAAATGGTGGAATCAGCACCATCAACAAAGGCATTATCTGAAATACCGACAACAGTTTCGGGAATAATAATGTCATTTTTCCCCAAGGATTTACCTATGATATATTTTGTTCCTTCCTTGATTCTAACTACGTCGTCGTTGTCTTGAGTATCAATTAAGGTGCTGTTAATATAAAGAGCATTGTTTTCCCAGTTTGCCGAATTATTATAAAAGCCCGTGTTGTAAAACGCATTTGAGTTTATTTCTATATATTTATCGGGGAGATTGATTTTTGCAAGGGAAGCACACCCCTCAAAGGCAGAATCTCCAATAACCTCAAGGGCATCATCAAAAATTACTTGTTTAAGCTTTTTACAATCCTTGAAAGCATTATTACCTATTGTAACAAGGGAAGATGACAACTCCACCTGCTGTGCTTCACATCCCGCAAAAGCACCGTCCGCAATAACACGAGTTCCGCTTTTAAGGGAATATGTTCCAGAAAATGATATTTCAATCAAATTCGTTCCCAAATACAGATAAGTAAGCTTCTGGGCAATAATGTCCTCCCACGGAATCTGAGGAATACTGTTCCCGAAATCTATACCACCTGATGAACCCGTTGTAATCGGCTTTTTCCAATTGCTTTCATTATTGTAGTATGCGGTATTGTAAATTGCTTTTTCACCAATGTGCGTGATTGTGGTCGGAAGGGTTATTGTTGCAAGGGATGTGCAATTTTCAAAAGCAGACGCGCCAATGTCCCGTACACCCTCGTTGACCTTAACTGCCGTAATCTCATTATTCCCCTTAAAAGCACCTTCGCCTATTGCCACTACGGGAAGTCCGTTTAATATTTTGGGAACAGTTACATTTGTTGCACCCGTGCCTATATATTTGGTTATCACTATTTCGTCATTGACGATTTCACAAGAAAAACTACCGTAAACAACTGCAAAAGACGGTAAGGAAAAACTACATAAAAGCACAACAACTGCAACTATAACAGATATTATTTTCTTCATTTCTGCACCGTCCTTTCAAGCATAAAATTATTGTATCATTAAATATAGATTATTGCAAGAAACAAAAACACATTTAAACAAATTGGGGTTTGTCTGAATGAATGCAAAGTGCAAAATGTCGGAACTGCGTTGCAAATTATATATTCACCAAATCAGTGCGTTGTAGGGGAAGGTCTCTGTGCCTTCCCGTTGCTTTTCGATGATTTTAATAAATAAAACAGTTAGACAAATTCAATTTTATTGCATTAAAAAAGGTGGGAAAACCCACCTTTTATAACTATTCAATTAGCATTATTTGCCCGCTAACTCAGCTCTTGCAATTCTGATATTTTCTACAAAACGTTTACCTGTTTCTGTAATCTTCTTGTAGTCGCCTGTCTTTGCACCTGCTGTAAGTGACGAGCCTGCACCAACTGCAACGGCACCTGCTTTAATCCATTCGCCAACGTTGTCCGCATCAACGCCACCTGTCGGCATCATCTTAGCATAAGGGATTGGGCCCTTGATATCCTTGATAATCTTTGGTCCGAAAAGGTCAGCAGGGAAAACCTTGAGAATATCTGCACCGTTTTCCATAGCGAGTAAGCCCTCACGAACGGTCATGATTCCGGGCATCATCGGTACTCTGTAACGGTTACAAAGCTTAAGAGTTTCAAGGTCAAGAGCAGGGCTGACAATATACTCTGCACCTGAAAGCATGGCAATTCTTGCAGTTGCGGCATCAAGAACTGTACCTGCACCAAGAATAATCTCTTCAGGTGTATATCTCTTTGCAAGTTCTTCAATAACCTTGTCTGCGTGCGGAACTGTAAATGTAAGTTCAATTGCAGCAACGCCACCCTCGATACAAGCATCAGTAATTCTGATAGCCTGGTCAACTGTTTCTGCACGAACAACGGCTACGATACCGCAGTCCTGAATTCGGGTAATGATTTTTTCTTTATCCATAATTACATCTCCAAATTGGAATATATTTTTTCGGGCGATTCGTGAATCGCCCCTACATTTTTATCTTTTTTGAGATAAATTTTTTTCGCAAGACAATGTGGCAGAGGCGAAGCTGTATCGGGTATACCGCGAGCCGAAAGCCACGAAGTATTGCGGAAAAAGAAACTATCTCTGTACTCTTGCACCTGAACCTTTAACAATGTTTTCAACCTCTTTAAGTGATGCCATTGATGTATCACCGGGAGTTGTCATAGCAAGTGCACCGTGAGCAACACCGTAGTTAACTGCTGTCTGTGCATCTTCTGTTGTCATAAGGCCATAGATAAGACCTGATGCAAATGAGTCGCCACCGCCAACACGGTCAAGGATTTCAAGACCCGGAAGTTCAAGTCCCTTATGAACCTTACCGTCTGCATAGCAGATTGCTGACCAGTCGTTAACTGTTGCTGTTTTAACTGTACGAAGAGTTGTTGCGATAACTTTAAAGTTAGGATAAACCTTAACAACCTCTTCAAGCATCTTGTAATAGCCCTCAATGTTGAGTTCCTTAAGATTTTCGTCGTTACCTTCAATTTCAAAGCCAAGACAAGCAGTGAAATCTTCTTCGTTGCCAATCATAACGTCGATATATTTTGCGATTTCTTTGTTAACTTCCTGTGCTTTTGCCTTACCGCCGATATCATTCCAGAGAGAAGGACGGTAGTTAAGGTCATAAGAAACGATTGTGCCGTATTTCTTTGCTGTTTTAACTGCTTCAATTGCTACCTCTGCAGTTGACTCTGAAAGTGCAGCAAAAATACCACCTGTATGAAGCCAACGAACACCGAGAGTACCGAAAATGTAATCCCAGTCAATGTCCCCTGCTTTAAGTTGGGAAATTGCTGTATTACCACGGTCGGAAACACCAACTGCACCACGGATACCGTATCCGCGTTCTGTGAAGTTAAGACCATTTCTCACTGTTCTGCCAATACCGTCATACTTAACCCATTTGATGAGTGATGTATCAACGCCACCCTGCATAATAAAGTCTTCTAGAAGACGACCAACCTCGTTGTCAGCAAATGCAGTTACAACCGCTGTTTTCATACCGAAACAACGACGAAGACCACGAGCAACGTTGTATTCACCGCCACCTTCCCAAGCACGGAATGAACGAGCAGTTTTAATTCTGCCCTCACCCGGGTCAAGACGGAGCATAATTTCACCAAGTGAAATCATATCAAACATACAATCTTCTTTTTTTCTTAAATTTAAATTCATAATATTTTACCTCCAAAAAGAGCTACTGATTAAACACCAGAATAAGCTGAAAATCCTCCATCAACACAAATGCTTGTACCTGTAATGAAACTTGAGTATGCTTCGTCACAAAGGAACAACAATGCACCTGAAAGTTCGTTTGCCTCACCAAATCTCTTCATTGGTGTTGCGTTGAGAATTTTATTTGTACGGGCTGTTGGTGTGCCGTCTTCATTCCAAAGAAGTGTTTTATTCTGGTTTGTTGAGAAAAATCCTGGTGCAATAGCATTTACACGGATACCAACATCTGCGAAATGAACTGCCATAAACTCTGTGAAATTTTTAACTGCTGCTTTAGCCGCTGAATATGCAGGGATTTTTGTAAGAGGACGGTAAGCATTCATTGATGTTACCATTATAATACAAGTGTTTTCCTTTTCTGCCATATCACGTGCAAAAACCTGAGTCGGAATAAGTGTTCCCAAGAAATTAAGATTGAATACAAATGAAATACCGTTTGCATCAAGGTCAAAGAATGTTTTAATATCGTCATTCTTTTCTATAAGGTCAATCTTTTCAAGAGTTTCTTTTGTTGTTGTACCCTTTGGATTGTTACCGCCTGCACCATTGAGAAGAATATCGCAAGTACCAAGTTTTTCATTGATAATTGCACGAGCATTTTCCAT
>JAZSFK010000040.1:0-14234 GCA_045532175.1 Candidatus Fimenecus sp.
TGTTCTTACTGAAAAATGGGTAAACCTTCGCGGACTTTCAGTAGTGTCTGTTGCAATCAATTCAATTACAGCACCTAAAGAAGACGAAGATATGATAAAACAGCTTCAAAGAAATGCTGTTATGCGTGACCCGACAATGGCTGCTGCAACACTCGTTGGTGCTCAGGCTCAGGCTATGCAGGATGCTGCAAAGAATGAAGCAGGTGCTATGACAGGCTTTATGGGTATGGGTATGGCGATGAATGCAGGTGGCGGCATGAATGCACAGAACCTTTTTGCAATGGGACAGCAACAAGCTGTGCAGCAGGCACCTGTACAGAATGGTTGGAGCTGTTCTTGCGGTAATACAGTTTCGGGCAATTTCTGTCCTAACTGTGGTGCAAAGAAACCTGAACCTAAACCTGCGGGAGATGGTTGGAAATGCTCCTGCGGTGCAACAGCAACCGGAAAATTCTGTCCTGAATGCGGTTCACCAAAGCCTGCTGACGACGGGTGGACTTGTTCATGCGGTGCAATAAATAAAGGCAAATTCTGTCAGAATTGCGGTAGTCAGAAACCGGCCGGTGCACCTCTTTATCAATGTGATAAATGTGGTTGGAAACCCGTTGACCCACACAATCCACCAAAATTCTGTCCTGAATGTGGCGACATTTTTGATGTTAACGATACTAAATAATATTGGGAGGAAAAGATAATGGGACTTTTTGATAAAAAATTTTGTGACATCTGTGGTGAAAAAATTGGTCTTTTAGGTAACAGAAAACTTGAAGACGGAAATATGTGTAAGGATTGTGCAAAGAAACTTTCACCTTTCTTCAGCGAAAGAAGAAGTTCAACTGTTGACGAAATCAAACAACAGCTTGCATACAGAGAACAGAACAAGCAGATTCTTGCCGGCTTTTCACCGATGTTCACCTTTGGTGAAGATGATAAAATCTACATTGACCCGATGAAGCAGAGCTTTGTTGTTTCACGCCGTAATCCCGGAAGCTGGAGTGACGAGAATCCTGATGTTATCCCTCTTTCAAGTGTTACCGGCTGTAATCTCAGAATTGATGAAGACCGTGAAGAAATTTACACACAGGGTAAAGACGGAGAAAGAGTAAGCTACAATCCGCCGAGATATAAGTTTACTTATGATTTCTATATCGACATCAATGTAAACAATCCTTATTTCGACGAAATTACTGCAAGACTCAATGACAGCGATGTTGAGGGTATGGGCACAATGGAATATAACCGTTATCAGCAGACTGCACAGCAGGTTATAAACAACCTCACACAAAACGGTAATGCAGGAATGAATAATGGCTTTAATCAACCAATGAATAACGGTTACAACCAGCCGATGAATAACGGCTATAATCAGCCAATGAACAATGGTTATAACCAACCTATGAATAACGGCTATAATCAGCCAATGAACAACGGTTACAACCAACCTATGAACAATGGCTACAATCAACCAATGAACAACGGTTACAACCAACCTATGAACAATGGCTACAATCAACCTATGAATAACGGCTATAATCAACCGATGAACAACGGTTATAACCAACCAATGAATAACGGTTATAATCAGCCTATGAATAACGGATATAACCAGCAACCGGCTTATGGTCAGCCTGTTCAACCGCAAGCACCTGTATCCCAAGCTTGGGTTTGCCCCGCTTGTAATGCTACAAATGAGGGTGGCAGATTCTGTATGGCTTGTGGTACACCACGTGGATAAATAATGAAAAATAAAATTATACTCGCAATAATTATCATTCTTGTAATCGTTTTAATCGGAGTAATATACTACGTGAAAAATGTAATGATTGTCCGTGATAAAGACGGAATGGTCTATAAACCCAAAAATCCGGTTATTATGAATGATAAAAATTCTGATAAAGGAGATGATTGACAGTGCCAACAATTACCGAACAAAAATGTCCTTGTTGTGGCGGCGGAGTACAGTTTGACGCAGGTGCACAAAAACTGAAATGTCCCTATTGTGAAACTGAATTTGAAATTAATCAGTTAAATCAAGAAACTACTGACAATGTTGATTCAATAAACTGGTCTGCACAGGATAATCAATGGTCATCGGGTGAAACTGACGGAATGAATGTTTATTCCTGTCAGTCTTGCGGTGGCGAAATAATTGCTGACAGTACAACAGGTGCTTCAAAATGTCCGTACTGTGACAATCCTGTAGTAATGAAAGGTCAGTTTTCAGGTGCTTTGCGTCCCGATTTGGTTATTCCTTTCAAGCTTGACAAAAAAGCCGCCAAGGAAGCATTGAAAAAGCATTTTGCTGATAAAAAGTTCGTTCCTAAAGCATTTCTTGACAATAACAGAATAGAAGAAATCAAAGGTGTTTATGTTCCTCATTGGCTTTTCACCTGTGATGCAGTAGGAAATGCCAATTTCAAGGCAACAAAGGAAAGACGATGGTCTGATAACAATTACAATTATAAGGAAACATCATATTACGATGTTTACAGAAGCGGAAATGTAGGCTTTGACAATGTTCCTGTTGACGGTTCAACAAAAATGGCAGATGACCTTATGGAATCCGTAGAACCATTTGATTTGTCACAGGCAGCTGACTTCAACACAGCATATTTGGCAGGTAATCTTGCAGATAAATATGATGTTACAGCGGAAGAAAGCATGAACAGAGCGAATGAGAGAATCCGTACAAGTGTAGGAGATGCACTTGCAGAAACCGTAAAAGGATATGACTCAATAGATTCACGTGTTGTTAATATGAATATTGCAAACGGATTTTATAAATATGCTCTTTATCCCGTGTGGATTCTCAACACATCGTGGAACGGTGAAAAATTCACTTTTGCAATGAACGGTCAGACAGGTAAGTTTGTAGGTAATCTTCCTACAGATAAAAAAGCTGTTGTGATGGCATCTTTGTTACTGGGTGCAGGAATAAGTGCAGTTTTATGTGGCTTGTCATTCCTGCTCGGATGGCTTTAAGGAGGTGTCGGATATGATTAAAAAATTACTGACTATTTTCCTTATTACTGCAATTTGTATCTGTTCGTCAATTTCAGTTTCGGCATATACTGAACAGTATGTTTTTGATTATGAAAATGCACTTTCCTATGACGAGATTCAAGAATTGGAAAGCACAGCCGAGCAGATTGAAAACGAATACGGTTACTGTGTAATGTTCTGTATCACAGACGAAGAAACAAATGAAAACTACGCGCAGAACATTTATGATACATACACAGACAATGAAAACGGTATTATTTTCGTTCACAATACAGAAAGCGAAATGTATCACTACTATGTAACCGAATCTGCAAATTCAACATTTGATTTAATAAAAATGCAGGATGCCTATGATTCAAACAACAGTTACTTTGGTGGTATAGAGGATTTCTACACAGTTGTTGAAAACTCGTTGAGTTACGATGATGCTGAAATAAAGAATACTGACGCAGATGTATATACAACGGGTAATAAAACAGACAGCAGTAAAAGCCCTGTAAAAACAATCGTTCTCTGCATTGTAGTAGGTATGGCTATGGGCTTTATTATCATTCTTGCCATAGCATCAAAAAACAAGTCTGTGAGAATGCAGAAAAATGCAACAATATATACAAGACCGGGAAGTTTTGTTGTAACAGGCAGTTATGATAATTTCCTTTATAAAAATCTCGTTAAAACACCAAAACCAAAGCAGGAAAACAAAAAATAAATGTTAATCTTTAAGGAGGGTTACCAATGGGACTTTTTGATTCACTTAAAAGGCAGGCAGAATCTACAATCAAAAGAGAGGTTTCGCAAGGAATAAACAAAGCAGTGTACAATGCTGCTCAATCTGTTGCTAAAGGAAGAAATAATACTGATGCTTTCACCTTTGCATCACTTCCCACAAATGTTGCTGAACTTCAAGCTCTTCCTGAATCAAGTCTTGATTCTGCTTTTAAAACAACAGCACTTACTCTTGCGGTTTTGTGCAATTACGAGCACAATCCTGATGCCACAATAGAAATGCTGGGTTTCCTTAAAGGTCCCGGTGAAGTCAGCGGATTTGAAAAGCAATTTATCAAAGAACACCTTGGTTCTGAGGGCTATAAAGCACGTTCATTTTTTGAAGGTGCAACTCCACAGAACAGCTACAAACCAAATGTTCCTTATAAAATAACAGTTATTGAAAATCCGTATTCTTTTGATAATGAAAACTGGGCAACACTCTATGTTCAGAGTGGTGGTGCGGATAATCCAAGACCAATGAAGCTTCGCAAGAAGCCTTCAACAGGACAATGGTTCCTTGTTGAAATTCAATGTCTTGCAGATATACGTGTGCCTGTAGAGGAAGACCCTTGGGCATAAAAAGTAAAGGAGATAATATTATGAAAAAAATATTTGCAATTATTCTTGCATGCTTAATGGTGTTTTCACTTGCAGCTTGCAGTGATAAAAACCCTGATAAACCAAACGATGCAAAACAGCCTTCAGGCGATGCGGACATCACAACCTCGTTCTTTGAGATTAGACTCAGTGACGGTTGGAAAAATATCGAAGAAGACCTCAAGAATGAAGAAGAATACTCCAAAGCGGTTCTTCAGGTGCTTGACCCCGAAGATGAAGAGTATTATTTAATCGAGGCAACAATCAGCGTTGAGATTGACGAACCTTACGATTTCCGTGAAGACCTTGTTTATTACGGCTTCAACCAGTATGAATATGAAGTGAATAAGGCTTATGAAACCGTTAAAATCGGCGGCGTTGACCTTCTTAAATATGATGACGGAGAAGAAACTCTCGTTTATTTTAACCGTATTGAAGGTGCAAACGCAACGGTTTATGTCAAGTTTGACGCAACTGACATCAAAGATGCTCATATTCAGGCACTTCTCGACGGCATAACATTTAATATTAAGGATATAGGTAACGAAGATGGTCCTTGGGAATGGGAAGGAACACCTTTCTCTGCAACAGATAAGAGTGTAACGGCAGGTTCATTAAATATACAGTCAAAATGGATAAAACCTGATGAGCACATTTCAACATATGAAACTTTTGACCATTCAGTTGCAGCCGTTGGCAACAATATTTATCTTCTTGTTGACGGTGAATTGAGAAAATGTGTATTGGTGGACGGAACATTAGCCTTCGATAAAGTAATAGAGCTTCCTGAAGATGATTATGAAAGTGTTGAAGCAACAAGTGACGGCACACTCTGGCTCAGCGGCTCAATGAATGACATTCTCTGCATTAAAAATGACAAAGTTACAGCAACTTATGAAGATATTGACAATCTCGCAATGCATCCGTCAGGAAATTGGGGTATTAACTACTTTACATCAAGTGAATGCAGCAAAGTAACATTCAACGGTGATTCATACACTTCTGTCCCAATGAACTTTAAAGAAGTTGAAACAATTATGCATCTCAATGTTGACCAAAACAACATATATGTATGCGGTAGTGCAGCAGATGACAGCGGACATAAGGTTTTCGTTTACAGTACAGATGGCAAATTACAGAAAACATTGTGTGATGCCGAAGGCGAAGGACTTGGCAGTATCACATTTATGGCAAAGAGTGCAAACGGATATATCGGATTTGACGGAAATATGAGAGATGTACTTCTTTGGGACAACAGCGGTAAGTTTGTTGCTGAAATCTCTGACGGAGATTTGTTCAGCACAAATTATCCTTGGTTCTGCAATTCAGCATTACTCTCTGACGGTAGTATCATCACAATTATGACAGAAGAACGTGAAGACAAATCAGCAACAGAGCTTGTTGTATTTACAGTTAAAGGATTTTAATGAATATGGATAAGTTAAAAAGAATCCTTTGTGTTCTACTTTCATTATGTATCATAATCGGCTTTGCTTCTTGTAAAAAAGACAATCCCGATGGAAATGTAAAGGACAATCCTTCAACAACGCAGACTTCCAATGAAAACACAAAGGATGAAATAAAATTTCTTTCTCTTAATAAGGAATACATTTCTCACTATGAGTGGTATGAAGATACTTCTACAATGCTCGTAAGAAGTGAGTATTCGGATGTTACTCTTGATAAATCTATGGAGAAACAATATCCCCTTCTTGCAAAAACTCTTGCTGAAACCTCTGCTATGAGAAAACGAGCAATGGAAGACGAGAAGGATAATTACATTGCTTTTGCTACGGAAGATTTTAAAAAGGATAGCGAAAACTTTTCGACCTATGTTTCAGCTCTTGATGTTCAGGTAAGACGTGCTGACAGTATTGCAGTAAGCATCCTTGAAGATTACAGTACAAAAGACTCACGTTCCTTCAACGGAATCAATTATGATACCGAAAGCGGAAAAGAGCTTAGACTTGCAGATGTTCTTACGGACACTTCACAAATTCCTACAGTCGTTGAAAAGGAGATTATGAGCCGTATAGGTGAAGATGATGAATCAGCCGGCGATACTGCTGTTGTTGAATATTTTAAGAATACTCCTGAGGACAGCATCACGTGGACTCTCGATTACAACGGTGTAACTTTCTATTTCAATTCGGGTGATATTGCACCAACCAATTTTGGTATTCAGGTTGTAACTGTAACCTTTGCAGAATATTCCGATTTGTTCAATGAAAAATATACTGTTGTACCCGATGAATATGTCGTAAGTCTGCCTGTATCAGCACCGTTTTACAGCGATGCTGTGGGAAACAATGAAACAGATGAGATTATCGTTTCGGGTGATTATGATGATAACACCAAGTTTTATCATACCATCAGCGTAAATTCTGAAACCTCAGAGTATGAAATAGAGTGGTTTTCATATGTTGAACCATATTATGTCAGAACAGCAGACGGAAAAAGCTATGTTTGTGTTTTCAGCGTAAACAATGAAGAAGAGGGCAAAAACTTCACACTTAGTGTGTATGAACTCAAAAACGATAAAGCTAAACTCCTCAGCACTTCAAAAACAGGTTTGGATTGCATAGACGAAAATATTTTTGCCTTGCCCACTACCCCGTCGGAATTGTTGTCGATTGGATAATAAAACTAATTGTTATCTAAGTTAGATTTAATACTTACTAAAAAAGCGTTGCATTTGGGAACTACCTATCCCCTCTTGCAACGCTTAATTCTTGTAAATGGCTTAAATGCTATATAAAACAACGATACCACTATTGACCTGAATTGTATCAATAGTGGTATCTGATTTGGCAAGTTCCATCGAAAAAGGTATCCTGATTATTTTACATAATCAATATCATATTCCACGATTTTCATTTGATTATCTTCCAATCTATATAGGATATTTATAAAGCGATATTTCCCGCTGTCGTTTGGTAATGTATTATACTCAGATGTATCTACATTGTAAACAAGAACAAAATCGTAAATACCGTAATCATTCATAGGCGAAGTTATTCCAATTAAATCATTTGATACAGAAGACAACCATCTCTCATCATTTGCAAGTTGTTTTTCAAAATCTGCTACCGCTGAATTGTGAAAGTAAATATCACTAGTGTAATAGATATATCCTCTTGAAACCGATTGCGTTCCTTTGGTCCAATCCTGTGTGCTTATTTGTTTATGTTCAGGAATATCAATTCCTATTATTTGCTCGGCTCTATCTATTGGCTCATCACCGTGGCCATATACATTTGCAAATATAAAGGAAAAAGAACCGTATATACAAAGTAATGCAACCATAATTATTCCGGCTATAATATTCTTTTTGTATTTATAGCCTTTTGCTTTTAATATGAATCCAAAAACTAATGATGCAATTGGAATGGGGGTAAATAAAAAGAACAACCACATATTCTCAACAAATAGCTTGTTGGCATTAGAAACAATTCCAACCAAAACTAATGCCACAAATATTGATAGCAAAGATGCCACAAAAAGTATAATAGAGAGAACCTTCCATGTGTTATTTATTGGTTTTTCCATCGTCCTTGATGGGTTTTTATACATAAATGAATAAAATGCAGAGTTTTCTTTCAAATCACTTTTTCGTATAATAAACGACTGCCCACCAAATTGTAAGAAAAGCCATTTGCCAAACTGCTGTATTTGTTCTATATCAGTAAAAAAAATTTTTGATTCGCGAATTTTTTCGTTTTCACGATATATTTTAACACCTATATAATCTTCAAAGATTTCATACACATAGGTTGACTTACAAATTCGTTCTGTGCTGTTTTTCCATGCCCTGCCATATGCTCGAATTCCTTTAATATGCGAAGCGACACCGATTAGAAGCATACCGAAAACAAAACCAATCATAACGTCCGGTGCAGATGATTCGATAAAAAACACAATCATCAAAACGCAAAGCACGGTGAAAATGATAGGCCTTTTGTAAATACTTCTTCTCTGCAAACGATATATTTCATTTAATTCTTGCTTTGAAAAAGTAAACCGATATGATTCATTCGGCTGAATTTCTGCATTTTCTTCCTTGTTTTCGGAATTTACTATTTCATCAATTGATATTTCAAATATTTCACTCAGTCGCATTAAATTATCAATTGTCGGAACAGTCTGACCTTTTTCCCACAGACTAATTGTCTGTCGGCTTACAAGCAACTTTTGCCCAAGCTCCTCTTGTGATAAACCAAGATTTTTTCTATATTTTTGAATTTTTTCGCCAACTGTCATATAAGTCGCCTCCTTTTCTCAATATAATGATATCAAAAAACTCCGCAAAATGAAAGAAAATATTACTTGATTTTGTCAAGTAGCACTTGCAACATAACTTTTTTAGTTCAAATTCTCCCAAAAGGGCATTTGGGGAAAATGATATCTTTTGAATTACACCTAAAAAATTGCATGAAAAACCCCGAATCCGCTGTGGTTTCGGGGTTTTTCGAACCGATATCTTTTCGGTTCGCATTTCTGGCATTGACTACGCTATTTAATACAATTCGTCGTTTTTCAAATATGATTACCTGAAGAAAAAGAAAGAACGAAGATTACAACAATACGACCGAATGAGTTATTTTGTTTTCGCTGTCATAGAACTTGATGAGCTTGAATTACAGTTCAATCCGGCACTATGGCACACCACCGTTGACCATGTAACCGTGTACTCAGATGAACAATTACTGTTCCATTTCAAGAATGGTAGTGAGGTTGAGGTGGAACTGTAAAATGTATTTTTTATACGAAAGGCAGCAGTGTGAAAACTGTTGCTTTGCGGTTCGTTTTGAGAATACTATTAGTTCAAGTCCATTTTTATGTACAATTCAACACTTATATAGATTGTCAAATTCAATTTATAATGTTATAATAAATAAAAAATGTTAAAGGAGAAAAATATGGGATTTTTAGATAGCTTATTTGACAAACGTGAGAAACTTGATTATTGCAAAGGTTGTGATTACATCTTTAATCTTGCATTAACACAAGCAGTTCAATTTACTAATGAATTTAGTGATATCCAAGAGGAGTATTATCGTGCTAACATTGTTGGGATTGCAATGGCTTACTTGGATACTAAGCCTGCAGACAAATGTATTCGAGTTCGTAGTACCTTTGGTAAGGATGCACTTTATTACGGAACTGTACATGGTACAATGCTTATTGAATCTCATCCCATTCAAGCAAATTTAAAAACGGTATTTCTGCCATTGTTCCAAAACTACCATACATATTATAGTAATTTTATTATAAATGAAATGAACAATAATCTTAATGCTACCACTGTGCGTATTCTTGCACAAGAGGTACTCCAACATAATGATATTGTACCTGATGCGGCGAAAATTAATGCTATTGCAGTAGATATAAATGCTCTAATTGAAATAATTGATGCATTACTTTCTAAATACAAATTTGTTTAATTACAATTCAGTTGTTTAACGATTATCAGTAATTTAACGATAGGTTAGATAGATTTTCTCAGTAATCAACTAAATAGGCAATAAGAAAGCGTTGCAAGAGGGAGTAGTGATTTCTCAAATGCAACGCTTAATTCTTTTTAATGGCTTAAATACTATATAAAACAACGATACCACTATCAACACAAATTGTATCAATAGTGGTATCTGATTTGGCATAAACTATGCTATTTAATACAATTTGCCATTTTTATACCGTGCGTTGTAACTCTTAAAAGTTCATTATTCGAAAACTTGACAAAAAAAGTGGATGTGGTATAATAATTTCATTAATATTGTATTAAGTGGAACCAGCTGACTGCAGAGGATTTTGGTTCCATTATTTTTTAAAAATAGGACAAAATAATTATTGCTATGTTCAGCATAAACGAAAAGGAGTAAACCCTATGGAAATACAGTTACAAGAACTCATTGACCAGATAAAAAAAGATGGTGTGGAAGTTGCAGAAACTGAAGCAAAAAGTATTGTTGAATCTGCAAAAGCGGAAGCCGAAAAGATTATTGCAGACGCAAAGGCACAGGCTGATAGAATTTTGGTTGATGCTAAATCAGAAAATGAACGAATGATGAAATCAAGCGATGATGCTATTCGTCAGGCAGGACGCAACCTTCTCATCTCGTTTAGAGAAAGTGTTACAAAAGAATTGAATGCTATTGTTGGTGAAACGGTAGACTCAGTTTATTCAGCTGATTCATTGTCACAACTTGTTATAAATGTTGTGGAAAATTGGGCAAAGAAGCCTGATGTAGAGAATATTGAGGTAATTTTGAACAGTAACGATATACAGTTGCTTGAAAAAACTGCATTATCTTCTCTCAAAGAGAGAATTACAAAGGGTGTGACTCTTAAAGCTAACGATAATTTTGACGGAGGATTCCGTATTGCGGTTAATAACGGTGGCGCATATTATGATTATTCTACCGAGGCTGTTGTGGATATGATGTCAAATTACCTCAGTCCAAAGGTTGTTAAACTTTTGAAAGAGGCGGAATGATTATGTCAGAATACTATTTGGTATCACAGTTGCCGTCTTTGGACGGGGTTAGTGAAAATATGTCGTTGCCGATTACAGTAGAACGGTTTTTCGAGTTGTGTAATCAGGTTGCAGGTAAAAGAATACAGAATGAGCTTGGCAAAATGACACTTTTACCGTCAAAAACCTATGAAAAATCAAGTTCATCTTTAATTGAAAGCTGGAATAATGGTGAACGAAATTTGCGTCTTGCACTTGCGAAGGCAAGAGCAGACAAGATGAAAAAGCCTTTTGATATTGAAAATACTGTATTATCAAGTGAACTTTTAAAAATAGCAAATACTGCTATTGAGATTGAAAGCCCTATGGAAGCTGAAAGATTTCTAAATTCTTATCGTTTAGAATTTTTAGAAACCTTAAGACCAATGGATAGTTTTTCAGAGGAATTTGTTTATTATTATGGACTTAAATTGAAGTTGATTTCACACATAAAGCAATTTGATGCAAATGATGGTGAAATCGCATATAGAAATATTTACAATTCCATTATGAATGGAAATAGGTTGGAGGAAATATAATGACCGAAAATACAGGAAAGGTTGTCAGCATAAACGGTAACCTTGTGTCAGTTGAATTCCAAGGCAATGTTTCTATGAATGAGATTTGCTTTGTTAAAGTAGGAAACTCAAATCTTAAAAGTGAGGTTATCCGTATCAGAGGAAACATCGCACAGATTCAGGTTTATGAAATGACTGATGGCATCAAGTGTGGTGACGATGTTGAATTTACCGGAGATATGTTGTCAGCAGAACTTGGTCCGGGATTGTTAGGTCAGGTATATGATGGCCTTCAAAATCCCTTGCCGGTATTGGCAGAACAAGCAGGTTGGTTTTTGGAACGTGGAATTTACGCTGACGGACTTGATTCTGAGAAAAAATGGGAATTTACACCTACGGCAAAAGTTGGAGATACTCTTCGTGCAGGTGAATATATCGGTACGGTTCCTGAAGGACCGTTCACTCATAAAATTTTTGTACCATTCTATCTTCTCGGAAAGTACACTTTAAAGTCAATTGTAGAAAAAGGTGAATATGACGTAAAAGAAACCGTTGCAGTTTTGACTGACGAACGTGGACGAGATGTTTCTGTTTCAATGTCATTCAAATGGCCGGTAAAACGTGCTGTTAAATGTTACAGTGAAAGACTGGCACCGGTTGAAACAATGGAAACAAAGGTGAGACTTATTGACTCATTCTTCCCTGTTGCCAAGGGTGGAACTTATTGTACTCCGGGACCATTCGGTGCAGGTAAAACCGTTTTACAGCACACAACATCAAAGTATGCTGATGTTGATATTGTTATTATTGCCGCTTGTGGCGAACGTGCTGGTGAAGTTGTTGAAACACTGACAGAATTTCCTGAACTTACGGACCCTAAAACAGGTCGTTCACTTATGGAACGTACAATTATTATATGTAATACTTCTTCAATGCCGGTTGCTTCCCGTGAAGCATCAGTTTATACATCAGTAACCCTTGCAGAGTATTATCGTCAGATGGGACTTAATGTTCTTCTTCTCGCTGACTCAACATCCCGTTGGGCACAGGCTCATCGTGAAATGTCAGGAAGACCCGAAGAAATCCCCGGCGAAGAAGCCTTCCCTGCATATCTTGAATCATACATCGCAGCGTTCTATGAAAGAGCAGGATATGTTCGTTTGCCTGACGGAAGTACAGGCTCTGTCACAATAGGCGGTACAGTTTCACCTGCAGGTGGTAACTTTGAAGAACCTGTAACACAGGCAACTTTAAAGGTTGTTGGTGCATTCCACGGCTTATCCCGTGAACGTTCAGATGCAAGAAAATATCCCGCTATTGACCCTCTTATTTCATGGTCAAAATACAGAAGTGTTATTGATAGCAAAAAGTCAGAATATTGTAAAAATATTCTTCATCGCGGAAATGAAATCGGTTCAATGATGAAAGTTGTCGGTGAAGAGGGTACAAGCATTTCAGACTATGTATTATACCTTAAATCAGAAATGCTTGACGCGGTTTATCTTCAGCAGAACTCCTTTGATTTGGTTGATGCAAACTGCTCAACTGAGCGTCAACGTTATGTTACTGACAAACTTATAAGTGTTTTAGGTAGCGAATATGAGATAGATAATAAAGATGATGCTCGTAGCTTCCTTAACCGTATGCGTCAGAAATTCATCGACTGGAACTATACAGAATTCCAAAGCGATGCATTTAAAAAGGTTGAAAATGAAATCGACGCATTATATAAAGAAAAGAACGGTAATTTAGGCTTTGATGCCGAAGTATTATTAAAGGACGGTGAATGAGAATGAATAAAGTTTTTAATCGCATTGAATCAATCACCGGTAACGTTATTACTGTAAAAGCTAATAATGTACAGTACAAAGAGTTGGCACAGATTAATACTCGTTTTGGTAAATCACTTGCACAGGTTAATAAAATAGAGGGTGATATTGTTTCCCTTCAGGTTTTTGCAGGTGGTCAGGGTGTATCAACAGGTGATGAAGTACGCTTTTTGGGTCGTGAAATGAGAGTATCATTCAGCGATGATTTGTTAGGCCGTATTTTCAACGGTTCAGGTGAACCAAGGGATAAAGGACCTGCGCTTACAGAAAATATGAAACCTGTTGGCGGACCATCAGTTAACCCTACTAAACGTATTCTTGCTAATAGAATGATGAGAACGAACATCCCAATGATTGATATGTTCAATACATTGGTTGTTTCACAGAAATTGCCTATATTCTCAATTTCAGGTGAACCATATAATCAACTTCTTGCTCGAATTGCCATGCAGGCAGATGCAGATGTAATTGTCCTTGGTGGTATGGGACTTAAATACGACGATTTCCTTTATTTCAAGGATGCACTTTCTCAAGGCGGAGCATTGAGTAAAACCGTTATGTTTATCCATACTGCATCTGACCCTACGGTCGAATGTATGATGATTCCTGATATGGCATTGGCTGTTGCAGAGCAATTTGCTTTGCAGGATAAGGATGTATTGGTGTTGCTTACTGATATGACTAACTTTGCGGATGCGATGAAAGAAATTGCTATTACACAGGAACAAGTTCCGTCTAATCGTGGATATCCAGGTGACCTTTATTCACAGTTGGCTGCTCGTTACGAAAAGGCTGTTGACTTTGCAAATTCAGGTTCAGTTACTGTTCTTGCAGTTACCACTATGCCTGGTGACGATGTTACACACCCTGTGCCAGATAATACAGGTTATATTACTGAGGGGCAGTATTATCTTAAGGGTGGTCGTATTGAACCTTTTGGTTCTCTATCACGACTTAAACAAAATGTCAACGGTAAAACAAGAAAAGACCATAGAGCGCTTATGG
>JAZSFK010000063.1:0-22386 GCA_045532175.1 Candidatus Fimenecus sp.
CAAAGGCGATTATGGTGCTTGAACACGGAAAAATCATTGAACGTGGCGACCATGATGATTTGATTGAACAAAAAGGAAAGTATTATCAGCTCTACACGGGCAATTTCTCGGAAAATTGATTCTTTTTCCGCAAGACAATTCAATTTCAGGTATTGATTCTTTTTCCGCAATACAATAATAAACGCAAAGCATAAAATGAAGGCAGAGAGAAATCTCTGCCTTTTTTGTAAGTGTAGCCCCCCTTCCGTCTTTTGCTTCGCAAAAACCATCTTCGAGGGTGAGGCTTTTAAAAACTCTAAGTTTTCAGTGTCATTCTGAGCGTAGCGAAGAATCTCTTAAAAAGTTTGGGATTCTTCTTCGCAAGCGCCTCAGAATGACTTTTTTTTACCATAAAACAATTTATCCGATTTGTTTTCTGTTTTTCTTGCCATTTTTTGTAACAAACTGCACAAATGGTTGTAATGAAATTTGTGAGCGATTTGAGTATTTTGTGCAAAAAGCACTTGAAATCAAATAATTGCGGTGTTAAAATATATGTGTATAACTATAACTGTGAGGTGAAAAAATGACGGATTCTAAAAACAGCAATTACGAAGCACAAGTGCCTGTTTATTTGTTCCATCAGGGCAATAATGCCCGAGCTTATGAATATATGGGTGCTCACCGTGTAGATGACGAAACGGTGGTTTTCAGAACCTGGGCACCTAATGCCGTGGGGGTAAGTGTCAGCGGTGATTTTAACGGTTGGGACGATGAAGCCAACAAGGCAGAAAGAATAACCGCAGGCGGTATTTGGGAAGTTTTCGTTAAGGGTGTAAAAGTGTATGATTCATACAAATTCTGCATTACCACACAAGACGGCAGAAAACTTATGAAGAGTGACCCTTACGGTTACCATATGGAAACCCGTCCCGACAATGCCACAAAATATTATGAATTGGGTTCATATAAATGGGCTGATGCTAAATGGGAAAAGGCAAAGCGAGAAAAGGCACAGTATGATAAGCCTGTCAATATTTATGAGGTTCATTTCGGTTCGTGGAAGCAGTATGAAGACGGGAATTTCTATTCATATCGTAAAATGGCTGAAGAACTTATTCCTTACGTTAAAGAAATGGGATACACTCATATTGAGTTTATGCCGCTTACTGAATATCCGTTCGACGGCTCTTGGGGTTATCAGGTAACAGGTTATTTCGCAGCCACTTCACGCTATGGCACACCTGATGATTTGATGTATCTTATTGATATGTGCCATAAAAACGGAATCGGCGTTATTCTTGACTGGGTTCCCGCACATTTCCCGAAAGATGCAAACGGACTCTATGAGTTTGACGGAACTCCGTGTTATGAATATGCAGATGTCAGAAAAGGCGAGCATCTTGAATGGGGTACAAAAGTCTTTGATTTTGGCAGAAATGAAGTTCAGTCGTTCCTTATTTCAAGCGCTATGTTCTGGCTTGATAAATATCATATTGACGGACTTCGTGTTGATGCGGTTGCTTCAATGCTCTACCTTGATTACGGCAGAGATGACGGCCATTGGATAGCAAATAAAGACGGCGGCAACAAAAATCTTGAAACAATAGATTTTCTTAACAAACTCAGTATGAATGTTTTCCGTGACTATCACGGCAGTTTGTTGATTGCAGAAGAAAGCACAGCGTGGCCAATGGTTACAAAGCCTGTTTATATGGGCGGACTCGGGTTTAATTATAAGTGGAATATGGGTTGGATGAATGACATTCTCCGATATTTCTCAATGGACCCGCTTTACAGAAAAGGTAATCACAACTGCATTACATTCTCATTCTTCTACGCGTTTTCAGAGAATTTCATTTTGCCGATTTCACACGATGAGGTTGTTCACGGTAAATGCTCTCTTATCAATAAAATGCCGGGTACTTATGAAGAAAAATTTGCAGGTGTCCGTGCATTTATGGGATATATGATGGCTCACCCCGGTAAAAAACTTATGTTTATGGGCAGTGAGTTCGGTCAGTTTATTGAGTGGAATTATAAGCAAGGACTTGACTGGTTGCTTCTTGATTATGATATGCACAAGAAATTGCAGACCTACTTTAAAGAACTTAACCATTTCTATAAGGACAATGCACCACTCTGGCAGGTTGACCACTCTTGGGAGGGCTTTTCCTGGATTTCAGCGGACGACAACGACAATTCAGTTATTTCTTTCCGCAGAATTGACGAAAAAGGCAAGGAGATTATTGCTGTCTGCAACTTTACTCCTGTTGCACGCGATAATTACAAAATAGGCGTTCCCGCAAGAGCAAATTACAAAATAGTGTTCAATTCTGATGACGCTGAATACGGCGGAACAGGTAAAGCACAACCCGAAAAAATCAAATGGCAAAAAGAGTCAATGCACGGATTCGAGCAAAGCATTTCTCTTGATTTACCACCAATGTCAACAATTTATCTTAAAAAGACAAGATAATTAAACATACTATCATCCATTAAGGAGGAAAAAATATGGCAAGAAAACAAGAATGTATTGCAATGCTTCTTGCAGGCGGTCAGGGAAGCCGTCTCGGAATTTTAACAAAGAACATTGCTAAACCTGCTGTTCCTTACGGCGGAAAATACAGAATTATCGACTTCCGGCTTTCAAACTGTGTAAACTCCGGCATTTCAACCGTTGGTGTTTTAACACAGTATCAGCCACTTGAACTTAACGACTACATAGGCAACGGTCAGGCTTGGGATTTGGACCGTGCCAACGGCGGTGTTCATATTCTCTCACCTTATCAGCAGATTAAGGGTACAGAGTGGTATAAGGGCACTGCAAACGCTATTTACCAGAATATCAATTTCATTGACCGTTATGACCCTGAATATGTTGTTATCCTTTCAGGTGACCATATCTATAAGATGGACTATAACAAGATGCTTGAGTATCACAAGGAAAAGGGTGCTGCTTGTACAATCGCAATGCTTGAGGTTTCTTGGGAAGAAGCAAGCCGTTTCGGTCTTATGATTTTAAATGACGATAATTCAATCCGTGAATTTGAGGAAAAACCAAAGAATCCGAGAAGTAATAAGGCTTCAATGGGTGTTTATGTATTCACTTGGAGTAAGCTTCGTCAGTACCTTATTGACGACGAAAATGACCCGAATTCAAGCAACGACTTCGGTAAGAACGTAATTCCGAAGATGCACGCAGACGGTGAAAAGATGTTTGCATATCTTTTCGATGGATATTGGAAAGACGTTGGTACAATCGACAGCTTGTGGGAAGCAAACCTTGACCTTCTCAATCCCAAAGTTGACCTTGATTTATCCGACACAAGCTGGAGAATTTATGCAAAAACTCCCGCTTCCCCTCCTCACTATATTTCTGCAAATGCAAAGGTGCAGAACTCGATGATTTCAGAGGGCTCAAGAGTTTATGGTGATGTTGATTACTCAATCCTCTTTAACGATGTCACTGTTGAAGAGGGTGCAGAGGTTAAATATTCAATCGTAATGCCGGGCACAGTTATTAAAAAGGGTGCAGTTGTTCAGTACGCAATGGTTGCGGAAAATGCAGTTATTGAAGCAGGTGCTGTTGTAGGTGCAAATCCTGAAGATTGTGCAAACCGTGATGAATGGGGCGTTGCAGTTGTTGGTGCAGGTGTTACCGTACACGAGGGTGCGTCTGTTGCACCAAAAGCACAGGTTAGTGAAGACGTAGTAAAGGAGGCTGAATAAAATGACAGGTAAGAATATTGTTGGTATTATTTTCTCAAATGCTTATGACGAATGTGTGAGTGAGCTTACAGGTATCCGTACAATGGGTTCTGTTCCTTTTGCTTGTCGTTACCGCCTTATTGACTTTGCTCTTTCTAATATGGTGAACAGTGGCATTGAAAAGGTTGGTGTGCTTACAAAGAGTAACTATCAGTCACTTATGGACCATGTTGGCACAGGTAAGCCTTGGGACTTGTCCCGTAAAAATGACGGTCTTTTCATTCTTCCTCCATTCTCAACTAACGAAACAGGCGGCAACCGTGACAAACTTGCTTCCTTAAAGGGTAGTATGGGCTTTATCAGCCGTTCAAATGAAGAATATGTTCTTCTCACAGACTGTAATGCGGTTATTAACCTTGACATTGAGGCACTTATGGACTATCACGTTGAGAAAAATGCCGATATGACCGTTGTTTATAAAAACGGCGAATTGCCAAACCTTACAGATGCTATGGCTTTTGATTTTAATGCTGACGGTAAGGCAGAAAAGGTTTCAATTTCTCCTGTAACAGAGGAAAAGGTTAATTTCTCACTTAATGTAATCCTTATGAAAAAGGCACTTCTCGAAAGACTGATTAACGATGCAATCAGCCTTAATTACAGGGATTTTGAGTCAGATATTATTCAGAGAAATGTTGAAAAGCTTAACATTTACGGCTACGAGGCAAAGGGATATTCAGCAGTTGTTGAGTCAATGGAAAGCTATTTTAAAGTTAATATGGAGCTTCTCAATCCGGAAAACTGCGACGACCTCTTCAACAGAGAAAGACCTGTTTATACAAAGGTTCGTGACGATATGCCTGCAATTTATGGCCTTGGCTCAGATGTTAAAAATTCTCTTATTGCTGATGGCTGTATCATTGAGGGTACAGTTGAAAACTCAATCCTTTTCAGAGGAGTTCGAGTTGAAAAAGGTGCAGTTGTTAAGAACTCTATCGTAATGCAGGATGTTTTCGTAGCACAGAATGCGACACTCAACTGCGTTGTTGCCGACAAGAGCGTTGTTATAACACCAAACAAAACTCTTTCCGGTGCAGAAAATTACCCTGTTTATATCGGCAAAGAAATTGTAATATAAAAAATGAATTCGCAGAATTCAATTCATGGAGCGTAAGCGAGAAATCATGGCGATAGCCAATTCATGCGAAGTAATTCATCAATTGATAATGAATTGCAACTTCGTTGCATGAATTGATTTTATCATGAATTGTACTGCGTACATGAATTGCACCTATGGTGCATTACGAAAGGAAAAATATATGAAAGTTTTATACGTTTCAAGTGAGGCACTTCCCTTTAAAGCAAGTGGCGGACTCGGTGACGTTGCAGGAAGCCTTCCTCAGGCACTTCGCAAACGCCTTATCGGGGCAAGGGTTGTAATGCCTTTATATGACACAATAAGTCAGGAACTTAAAGACACAATGAAATTTGTGACAAGCATTTCTGTTCCTGTTGCATGGAGAAGACAGTATTGCGGTATTTTTGAAGCAAAAGCAGGCGGAGTAATCTACTATCTTCTCGACAATCAGTATTATTTCAAGCGTGACACTCTTTACGGATATTATGACGACGCAGAGAGATTTGCATTCTTTGCCCGTGCAGTTCTTGAAATTATCCCACATATCGATTTCAAGCCCGACATTATCCATTGTAACGACTGGCAGTCAGCATTGACTCCTGTTTATTACAACACACTTTATGCAAACCGTCCCGGCTTTGAAAATATCAAAACAGTTTTCACAATCCATAATATTCAGTATCAGGGTACTTACGGTATGGACCTTCTCGGTGATGTTGTGGGACTTCCCGAAAGTGCGGCATCACTCCTTGAATATGACGGTGACTGCAACTTTATGAAGGGTGCTATCGAATGTGCCGACAGAGTTACAACTGTTTCTCCGTCCTACGCTAACGAAATTCTTGACCCTTGGTATTCACACGGTCTTGACCCGATTCTTAATCAGCGTTCATGGAAACTCAGCGGTATTCTCAACGGTATCGACACAATTCTCTATAACCCTGAAACAGATAAGGATATTGAGGTTAACTACAATGCCGAGGACTTTGCAGAAAAGAAAAAGACTAACAAGGCAAAGTTACAGGAATATTTCAGTCTTCCTGTTCGTGAAGACGTGCCGATGATTGGTATGGTTACTCGTCTTGTTGGTCATAAAGGACTTGACCTTGTTAAGGCTGTTCTTGATGAATTACTTGCAACAACTGATGTTCAGTTTGTGGTATTGGGTTCAGGTGAATGGCAGTATGAAAGCTTCTTTAAAGAGATGGCAGACAAATATCCTGACAAAATGGGTCTTAAACTCGGATTTATCCCATCACTTTCAAAGAAGATTTACGCAGGTTGTGACTTGTTCTTAATGCCGAGTAAGAGTGAACCTTGCGGACTTTCACAGATGATATCTCTGCGTTACGGTACAATTCCGATTGTCCGTGAAACCGGCGGTCTTCGTGACAGTATCAAGGATAGTGGCGATAACGAGGGTAACGGTTTTACATTCTCAACATATAACGCACACGATATGCTCTACACAATCAAACGAGCAATTGAAGGATATTCCAACAAAGAGGGTTGGAACATTCTTGTTAAACGTGCTATGGAATGTGACAACAGCTGGGGCAAATCAGCAAACGAATATATCAGACTTTATAAATCTATTCTTAAATAACTTTATAATGCAAAAATGTGGCGGAGTCAAAAAACTCCGCCATTTCATTTGTAAAAATTGAATTTGTAGAATCGTTTGAAAAGACTACCCATCAGTCGTTACGTGACCGTTTACCGGACAAGGGAGCCTTTTGTTTTTCTTATTGCTTTTATGCACATTTCTTGCTATACTAAACCCAAAGGAAATCTCTTTAAAACGGGGGAGTAAATATGGCTGTTTATATACTTAAAAACAATGTTTTCGTACTTGAAACAAAAAATACCCATTACGTTTTGGGCGTTGATAAATATGGCTATAACCGTCACATTCATTGGGGTAAAAAATGCAATGTGAACGATTATGAAGCAACTGACATCTGGGACGAAAATTCCAATCACACAAGACTTGATATGGCATGTCAGGAATATACGGTTTTCGGCGGTACAATGTATCGTGAAAGTGATTTGAAGGTGGTTTTTCCCGACAAATGCCGTGAAATTGACCTTGAATTTGTAAAGGCAGAAACATTCGACAATGAATTGACTGTTGTTTTTAAGGACAAGGCTTATCCTTTGCAGATTGCCTTGAAATATAAGGTGAATGATAACGATGATATTATCACCCGTTGGGTTGAAGTGACGAATAATGGGGAAGAAAAAATAGTTCTTGACCGAATTTTCAGCGGTGAACTTACCTTGCCGTCACAGTATCCCTATAAAATAAAGAATACCAATGGTAGCTGGGGCGGTGAATATGTTGAAACCGAGTCCGAGCTTCAGGGTGGTGCTTTGGTGTTTGACAGTAAGCGTGGCACAACGGGGCACAATCAGTCTCCCTATTTCATTGCACATCAGAATGCTGACGAAAATCAGGGTGATGTATATTTCGGTACATTGGCTTATTCAGGTAGCTTCAAGGTGCTTTGCACACGTGATTTATTCTATAAAACAAGGGTTTCATTGGGGCTTAATGACCACGATTTTAAATATGAATTAAAGGCCGGTGAAACCTTTACAACTCCAAAATTCTTCTGTGGACATACAGTCGGTTTTGGTGAAATGAGCCGACAGATGAATCGTTTTGCCATAAATAACGTGTTGCCGAAACAGTTCAATGATAAAATTCTTCCTGTGCTTTATAACTCTTGGGAAGCAACGGAATTCAATGTTAATGTCCTTCATCAGACTCAACTTGCAAAGCGTGCAGCAAATATGGGCTGTGAGCTTTTTGTTATGGATGACGGCTGGTTTGGTGCAAGAAATCACGACAGAGCAGGTCTTGGAGATTGGTATGTAAACCGTGTAAAATTCCCAAAGGGTATTGACCAACTTATTAAAAATGTAAACAAATTGGGTATGGATTTCGGGCTTTGGTTTGAGCCGGAAATGGTAAATCCCGATTCTGATTTATACAGAAATCATCCCGATTGGGCATATCATTATGACACAAGGGAAGCACACACTCTTCGTCATCAATTGGTTCTCAATATGACAAAACCCGAGGTTCAGGAATATATTTTCAACTGTATGGATGAGATGCTGACAAATCATAACATCAAATATATCAAATGGGATATGAACAGACCTCTTTCCGAAACAGGCGCAGAGAATTTAGACTGTCCACAGGAATTGTGGTATCGTCATACACAGGCGGTTTATGATATTGTGGACAGGTTAAAGGAAAAGCATCCTGACGTTTGTATTGAAAGCTGTTCATCAGGTGGCGGTCGTAGCGACTATGGTGCATTACTTCACTTTGACCAGGTTTGGCCAAGTGACAACACAAGCTCTGTTGACCGTATGATGATGCAGAAATGGTTTACATATTTAAGACCAACAAAGGTTATGCGTGCCTGGGTGACCGACATCAACTGGTACAACCCGCCAATGAGCCTTGACTTCCGCTTCCACGTTGCAATGCAGGGTGCTTTGGGTGTTGGCGGAAACCTCACAAAATATGGCTTGAAGGACTTGGCTTGCGCAAAGAAAAATATTGAACTCTACAAGAAAATCCGCCATCTTGTTCAGTTTGGCGACCTTTACAGAATACTTGACCCCGAAAGGGACGAAATTCTCTTTAATCACTATGTAAGTGAAGATAAAAAGGAGTCCGTAGCATTTATCTCTTCAGTTGTTACAAAGTATATGAAAAAGCAGATTTCAATGAAGTTTGAGGGTCTTGACGATGATATGGTTTACACATTTGAAATTGATAAAACAAAGTATGAAAAATCAGGTGCATATCTCAAAAATGTAGGTATTCCGATGACTATAAGGGGCATGGGATATCATAAAATAATAAGAATCAAAGCGAAATAAAGATAGTTTCTTTTTCCGCGAACACTACACAATAAGTTTAAAGCGGAAAATGTAAAAAAGAAAACGAAGGCAGAGATGAACCTCTGCCTTTTTGTCTTTTTGATAAAACGTAGGGGCGGGTCTCTGTGCCCGCCCGTAGTCAACAGTATTTCTTGCGAGAAGGCACGGAGACCTTCCCCTACAAAATAGTTAAGGTAGTAAACATTTGGAAATTGGTTACAATTCCTAACTGTTTGTTTATAGAATTATACAAAGCAATCCGTTGCAACCCTCGTTAATGACTCTTTCCAAGGTTTCCTGAAATTTCATTCGTGCATCCGTCGGCATATGATAAAGCTTGTTGCGAAGTCCCTCATTGACCAGCTCATTAAGGGATTTGCCGAAAATATTTGAGTCCCATATTTTCCTCGGGTCATCCTGAAAACCGTCAAGAAGGTATTTCACAAGCTCTTCGGATTGACTTTCACTTCCCACGATTGGAGCAACCTCTGTTTTTATATCTGCTTTCATCATGTGGATTGACGGTGCAGATGCACAAAGTCTGACTCCGTATTTTCCGCCCTGTTTTACAATTTCAGGTTCTTCAAGAGTCAATTCGTCAATGGTTGGCATAACAATTCCATATCCTGTTGTCTGCACTTCTTCCAAAGCGGACTTAATTCGTTCATATTCCTTTTTGATTTCAGCAAATTCTTTGATACAGGTTAAAAGTCCCTGCTCGTTTTCGACAGTTACACCCGTTGATTCCTCAATAATTCTGTAAAACAGCTCGTTATTCATTTGTGCAGTAATCCACGCACTTCCCACACTTAAATCCATTGTGGTGATTCTTGCATCCGTAATGTGTTCACACCCCAAAAGAGTGTCCGTCATCTGACTTATATCACGGACAAACTGTACGTCTTCAATGGATTTTAAAACATATTTGTAAGTTTCCTGCTTCAACGGATGATTTTCGGGGAGAGTAACCAACCATAAAGGCAAATCCACACCGATTTCCTTAACGGGAAATTCAAATAAAATTTGTGTGATAATCTCTTTGATTTCCTGCTCCTTGAGTTCAAGACAGTTAACTGCCATAACGGGTACGCAGTATTTTTTTGAGAGCTCGTCGGCAAGTTTCTGTGCCGAATCACTACGAGGTGACATGCAGTTTAAAAGCACCACAAAGGGTTTTCCCAATTCCTTTAATTCGTTTACAACTCTTTCTTCAGCTTCTTCATATTCATTTCTTGGAATGTCGCTGATGCTACCGTCGGTTGTGATTACAAGTCCTATGGTAGAATGTTCCGTAATTACCTTTTTTGTGCCGATTTCTGCAGCCATATTAAAGGGAATTTCGTTTTCGTACCAAGGAGTACGTACCATTCGTGGTTGGTCACCCTCAATATATCCCAATGAGGAAGGAACAATATAACCAACACAGTCAATCATTCTCACGTTAAAACAAGCATTGTCGGGCAGAGTGATTTTTACGGCATTTTCGGGAATGAATTTCGGCTCGGTGGTCATAATTGTTCTACCTGCCGAGGATTGCGGTAATTCGTCGGTGGCTCTGTCCTTCATACTGCCGTCTTCCATATTGGGAAGCACAACAGAGTCCATAAATCTTTTGATAAATGTAGATTTTCCCGTTCTTACAGGTCCCACAACACCTATGTAAATGTCGCCACCTGTACGAGTGGCAATATCGTTGTAAATACTTGAATTGTTCATTTTTATCCCTCGCTTTACATTTTTGGAATAAGCAATTTGCATTTTTCTTTGACTGTGGACTCCGTAATTTTGTTTTCTCTCATAATTGCATCAACAGTTGTGTTGTATCTCTCGGCGATATTCCATAGCTGTTCACCTTTTTCACAGAAATAAACGGTGAGAGAAGCGGTTTTTACGGTTTTCGGTTTATCCTTGTTTACACTTAAATCCGTAATAATCAATTTTTCGTTTTCACAGAAAATAAAACCGTTTACATTGATTTCAATGCGAATATCAAGTGTGTTTGCATCAGCAATAATAAAGCTATGGGCACTTACCGTACAATTTGGTTTGCAGGTAAGAACAGCACCGTCATTTTCAACGGATTTTTTGTATTCATAAGGCACCATTCGTTGTGCAAAGCACATTTCACCCTTTGAGTCCTCGTAAATAATTTCCACAGTAACCTCACCGTTGATACAGGCGGAGTCTTCCGTGAGTGTAAATGTTGACGAGATTTCAGGACAGGTAAGACTCATTACCTTTCCCACACCCGTGTTGCTTAAATCTGCCACACCACGACAAAGGAAGGTGTCCTGAATTTTGTCCTTAAGACTTGAAAGGTATATTACACTCTTTTTACAATCAGTTTCGTATTTCACCGAATAGGCATCACGCACAGCGGTGATATTTTTGTTTTCATAGCAATATGCGGAAAGGTTAAGAGTTGCAGAAACATCAAGAAGATTTTTATTACCTGCCGAGTCAAAACGAGGCTTGATTTCAAGGCCTGTAAGGGTAAGAAACGAGTCAATCTGACAGTTTTCGTTAATGTCAGAGGCTTCAACAATCTGATTTATATTGACAATGTTTTCAAGGATTTGTACACTGCAGGAATCCGCACCTGTAAAGGCTGTATGTAAAACCAGTTGAGCCTTTAAAAACAACTTGTCACTAACAGTTTTCAGTTCTTCAATTATACCGTAGCCACAGGAAGAAATTATTGCTCCGATGGGTTCATTCAAAACCCCCGCATCACAGGTTTCACTCACATTGAAAGATTTCTCTACAAGGCAGACGAGATTGCAAAGAGATATATTCTCATTCTTGCAGGTTATTCCGTCGCCGGTTGCACCTGTAACCATTTCGCATTTTTTTCGTGATTTTCCCTTTGCGAAAACGGTAACTGCACCGTGTACCTCAAATCGTCTTTGCCCTGAAACTCTGTAATTTACATAATCGGTCTTTGCACCAACAAGAAAATCTGTTGGATTATCGCCTGCTTTTATTTCAATCTGTTTGGAAAAATGAATGTTCTGCTCGTGACAACGGATTTTGTTTTCCTCACAGATGTAAAGCGTTCTGACTTTACATTCGCACTCGACAGTAAGTCTGTCACCGTTTACACGATGGGACTGGATATTCGGAATGCAGTTGCACCTTAAAATCCTCACCATATCCGGCAGATATTCAGGTAGAGTAATGTCACAGTCAACAGCACATTCTCCACTTCCTCCGAAACTCGTTTCGCAAAGGTTAACACTGTCCTTTATAAGATTAAATTCCATCATTCTCGCTCCTTTTCAGCCTGACTATTCAGTTAAGTGTATGCGAGTTGCTTACATAAAATGCAAAGTGCAAAATGCAAAGTGCAAAATTGTTAAAAAACCACCGCTCAAAATGATTAAAAAAATGTAATAATTGTTGAAAAATATAGCGTTGTGTGGTACAATGGTACGAATATAATTAGAATGCGAGAGGTATGATTTTATGTCAGGACATTCAAAATGGAGTACAATTAAAAGAAAGAAAGAAAAAACAGATAACGCCAGAGCAAAAGTGTTTACAAAAATTGGTCGTGAAATCGCTGTTGCTGTTAAATCAGGCGGTCCGGATCCTGCAGGTAACTCAAAGCTCAAGGACGTAATTGCAAAGGCTAAAGCTGCAAATATGCCAAACGATAACATTGAAAGAGTTATCAAAAAGGCAGCAGGCGAGGGTAGTGGCGAAAACTACGACGAAATCGTATATGAAGGCTATGGCCCATCAGGTATCGCAATTATCGTTGAAACACTTACAGACAACAGAAACAGAACTGCAGCCGATGTTCGTCACTACTTTGACAAGTTCGGTGGTAATATGGGTATGAGTGGTTGCGTTTCATTCATGTTCAGCCGTCAGGGTGTAATTCTCTTTGAAAAAGAGGGTATTGACGAAGACCAGCTTATGGAAGATGCACTTGAAGCAGGTGCTGTTGACTTTATCGCAGAAGACGAAATCTATGATGTTCGTACAGAAGCAAACGATATGGGTGCTGTTCGTGATGACCTTGAAGCAAAGGGCTACAAATACGTTTCAGCAGAGGTTGAATACGTGCCAAGCACATACACAACACTCACAAACCCTGACGACATCAAGAATATGGGCAGAATGCTTGAAATGTTTGAGGAAAACGACGACGTTCAAAATGTGTATCATAACTGGGAAAACGAAGACGACTACGAAGGATAATTGCAGTAATTTGGCGCAGTTTCATTTTCTCGGACTCGAAATACACTCGTATTCCTTCGTCCTCGAGAAACAAAACTACATCCAAATTCCAAGCAATTCTCAATTTTCTCAAAAACTAAATTTCATCAAAAATAACTGCAATTCTCAAGAAGCAAAACTACATCTATTTTTAAAGCAATTCTGCAATTTATACTTTGCACTCTGCACTTAAAAAAGGGTTGATAACATGAAAATATTACTTGTATCACAACATTTTTATCCGGACAATTTTCGTGTAAACGATATAGCAAAAGAGTTGGTGTCAAAGGGTCACGAAGTGACTGTGCTGACCTCTCTGCCGGATTATGCAACGGGAAAAGTTCCTGCCGACTGCAAGGGACTTAAAAACAGAGTCGTTGAATGGAATGGAGTAAAGGTTATCCGTACATTCTCCGTTTCCCGAAGAAGCGGATTGATTTTCAGAATGCTAAACTATGTTTCATTCTTCTTGTCATCCACTCTTAAAGCACTTACTCTTAAAGATGCGTTTGATGTTGTAATGTGCTATCAGACTTCCCCTGTCCTTATGGCAAACGGTGCAAGGGCTTATGCTAAAAAGCACAACATTCCGTTCTTTGTTTACTGCCTCGATTTGTGGCCGGAGTCCTTGAAGGCTTGGCACGTTGGCGAAGGTAACCCCTTATTTAAGCTTATGAATAAATATTCAATGAGCATTTATAACAGCGCTGATTTGGTGGGTGTGACCTCAAAGCCTTTTATGAATTATCTTCACACGGTAAACAATGTGCCGATGGATAAAATAGTTTATTTGCCACAGCACGCTGAAAGTCTTGACCTTAAAGAAAAATCAAAAAGCGACAATGTAGTTTTTGCATTTGGCGGTAATATCGGTGCGGTGCAGAATATTGAGTGTATTATCCGTGCGGTCTCGGAAATCCGTGATTTAAACGGTTATTCAGTTGAGATTTACGGTGACGGAAGCGAATTACAGAATTGTAAAAAGCTTTCGACAGAATTGGGTACAGACGAAAAAATCACCTTCTTCGGCAGAGTTTCATGGGGTGAGCTTAAAGAAAGATATAACAATGCAGATGCGTTTTTGCTTACCCTTAAACCTGAGGGTATTATCGGACAGACTGTTCCTGCAAAGCTTCAGGAATATATGTCGGGCGGTCGTACTGTTATTGCATCCATTGACGGTGCTGCAAAAGAGATTATCGAGGAGTCAAGATGCGGAATTTGCGTTCCGGCTGACGACCATGAGGCTCTGGCAGATGCTATGAAGTACTTTGTGGAAAACCGTGAAAAATTTGGCTCCTGTGAGCAGAACGGTAAAAAATATTTCAACGAGAATTTTACTCGTGAAAAATTTATTACTGACCTTGAAAATCATTTTCGAAGCATTATGAGATAAACGGAGAAATTTATGAAGATTTTTCAGATAAATTCCACCTGTGGCTTCGGCAGTACAGGAAGAATTGCAGTTGATATTTTAAAAGAACTTGAGAAAAACGGTGGCGAGGGTATTATTGCCTACGGCAGAAATTCTGCTCCCGAGAATGTGAATTCTTACAGAATAGGCTCGGATTTGGATGTTAAAATCCACGGCGTACTTTCCCGAATCACAGACCGTCAGGGTTTTTACGGGACATCTGCAACAAAAAAACTTATCGAAAAAATCAAGGACTACAACCCTGATATAATTCATCTTCATAATATTCACGGCTATTACCTTAATGTTGCGATTTTATTTGACTTTTTAAAAGAATATAACAAGCCAATAGTCTGGACACTCCACGACTGTTGGGCATTTACAGGACATTGTGCATATTTCAGCTTCAACGGATGTGAAAAGTGGAAAACGGAATGTAACACTTGTCCTTTAAAGAAGGAGTATCCCACAAGCCTTGTGATGGATAACTCAAAGAAAAATTACGAACAAAAAAAAGAACTTTTCACAAAGCCCGACAACATCACAATTGTAACTCCGTCAAAATGGCTTAAAGTCTTAACGGAAAAGTCATTTTTAGGGAAATATCCCGTGAAAGTCATTAACAACGGAATCGATTTGACTAAATTCAAGCCGACAGAAAGTGATTTCCGTGAAAAGAACAACTTGCAGAATAAATTCATAATTTTAGGTGTTGCAAGTATTTGGGAAGAGCGAAAAGGTCTTAAGGATTTTATAAAGCTTAACGAGATGCTTTCCGAAAACGAGAAAATCGTTTTGGTTGGGCTTGATGACAATCAGCTTGCCACATTACCTGAAGATATTATTGGTATAAAGCGTACAAGCAGTATTGAGGAATTGGCGGAGATTTACTCCTCTGCTGATGTGTTTGTAAATCCCACCTATGAAGATAATTATCCTACAACAAATCTTGAAGCAATTTCCTGTGGCACACCCGTTGTAACATACATTACAGGTGGCAGTCCCGAAAGTGTTTTTGAGGGAAACGGTTTCTCCGTGCCTCAAGGTGATGTTAAAGGAATTTACGATGCAATAAAAAAAGTTGACGGTTGCAAAACTCCTACAAAGGACTTTTTTGATGCGTCAAAAAGATATAAAGAGTATGTTGATTTGTATAAAGAAATTTTAGGGTGAAAGAGATATGGAAAAATTTGATTATTTGCCAAAACTTCATAATTGCCAACTTATAATTGCCCGAGAAATCAAAAGAATCTGTGACAAGCACAATATCAAGTATTTTATTATTGCGGGTACTTTATTGGGTGCTGTCCGTCACGGTGGATTTATTCCATGGGATGACGATATGGACGTTGGAATGCTCCGTGAAGACTATGAAAAGTTTTTAAAGGTTGCAAAAACGGAATTGGGTGAGGAATTTTTCCTCCAGACACCCGAAACAGATAAAAACTATGGTCTTCCGTTCGCGAAGATTTTACTTAACGGTACAGTCCTTGTTGAAGCAACAGCAGGCAGTAATGCAAAAAAAGGCATTTTTGTAGATGTTTTCCCATTTGATGTTGCTCCTGAAAATGAAGCAGACAGAGAAAATCACAACAAGAAAACATATCTCTACAAAAGACTTTTACTTGCAAAGCTCAATTACAACGTTTGTGCTAAAAACGACTATGTAAAGCGTGCAATTTATTTTGTCCTAAAAATTATGTCTGCGTTTTACTCTCACGATAAGCTTGTTAAAAAACTTGAGAGTGAAATTACTCGTTACAATAACAGTAAGACAGAAGATATTGTCAATATCGGCGGCGCTTACGGCTACAAAAAAGAAACAATCAAAGCAGATTGGGTAAGAGATACGGTTGAAATTCCCTTTGAGGATATGACAATCTCTGCCCCTGTTGATTACATAAAATATCTTGAAACCTTCTATGGTGATTATATGACTCCTCCGCCGGAGGATAAGCGATACAATCGCCACAGCGTTACTGAACTCGATTTCGGTAAATATGCTTAAAGGAGATTTATTATGAGAAAAGTAATTACTTATGGCACTTTCGACCTTCTTCATTATGGGCACATTCAGTTGCTTCGTCGTGCAAAGGAACGTGGCGACTATTTGATTGTTGCTCTTTCAACAGACGAATTTAACTGGAACGAAAAACAGAAAAAATGTTATTTCAGTTATGAACAGAGAAAATTGCTTCTTGAATCAATCCGTTATGTTGACTTGGTTATCCCTGAAGAAAATTGGGAACAGAAAATCAGTGATGTAAAAGAGTTCAAAGTTGACACTTTTGTTATGGGTAACGACTGGGAAGGTAAATTCGACTTCCTTAAAGAATATTGTGAGGTAGTTTATCTTCCTAGAACACCTGAAATTTCCACAACACAAATCAAAAAGGATTTGGGTCAGTAAAATGAAAAATGTCTTGATTTTTGCGCCTACTGCTCCTACAAGCGGTATCACACAGTACATTCTTAATATGTTGAGTGTTATGGATACAGAAAATGTTCATTTTGACATCCTCTCTTTTAAAAATCATCGTCTTAAAGCATGGACAGAGGAATATGGCACAGAGTATTTTGAATTTGATATTTCGCCATACAAAGACCCTAAAGGCTATAAGGCATTTTTAAAAAAGGTTTTTTCAAAGAGTTATGACGTGGTACATTTTCACCTTTCTTCGATTTCTGACTTAAGAATTTTTAAGTTCGCAAAAAGAGGCGGAGCAAAAAGAATTATAGTCCATTCCCACAACAGCTTTACAGATGTACCGTCAAAGCTTCGTAGAATTGTTTTTGGAAATCTTCATAAAATTCTTCGTGTTTTTGCAAATAAGTACAGCGATTACAAGTGTGCTTGTTCACCGGTTGCCGCAGAGTGGATGTTTGGTAAGGCAAAGGGAAAAAATGCGATTATAATGAACAATGCAGTTGACGTAAGCAAATTTATATATAGCGAAAAGCACAGAAATGACCTTCGTGAAAGTCTTGATATAAAAACCAAATATGTCATTGGTCATGCAGGAAGATTTTCCGTGCAGAAAAATCAGAGTTTCTTGGTAGATGCTTTTAAGATGCTTTGTGAAAAGCGTGACGACTGCACCTTGCTTTTAATAGGCAACGGAGAATTGACAAACAGTGTCAAGCAACACGTAAGAGATTTGCAGTTGGAAGATAAGGTAGTTTTCGTTGATTTCCAAGAAGATATTTACAGGTATTATTCTGTTATGGATTTATTCGTAATGCCCTCTCTTTTTGAGGGGTTGCCCATAACCTTGGTTGAATCACAGGCAAATTCACTTAAATCCCTTGTAAGTGATACAGTTACGAAAAGCAGCGATTTAACAGGTCTTGTGGAATTTATGCCACTTAACAGCGGGCCTGAAATGTGGGCGGAGAAAATAAATAATAAGCTTGAAAAATGTGAAAGAGTTGACCAAACGAAAAAAATCGAGGAAAAAGGTTTTTCTCTTCGTGGTCAGGCAAAGGTTATTTCAGACCTTTACTTTTGTTGAATGAGGTGAACAGAATGGATATGGTTAAAAAAATCGGAGATTGCATATTCAATGTTTTTTATTACAAGGTTGCATTGATGTTTTTCCTTATCCCGACACTTTTGGTGTATTGCGTAAGCTATAATTACAAGTTGCTTTTTGTAATGCTTGGTTGGGGTGCTGTTATCTGCGCTTATGACTTTATAATCAGACGCAGATTTGTCCATGCAAGAGGAATGCTGTGGCTTATTGCTTTTATGGTGTGCTTTGCATTGTCCGTTGTCCTTAATTTCAGGACGGGATTTAACCTCAATGTTTCAAACTGGGCATATACAGCAATTGCTCTTTTAGTGCTTTATCCGGATTCATTTGATAAAACAAAGGAAAGAAATTTAAAAGAGCTTGAGATTATAAACAATATCTTTCTTGGTATGACAGCGGTATTTTCAACAGTTTCCCTTGGAATGTATGTTGTCCTTTACCACGATGCACTTGAATTTGGTGACCAGACATATGTTGTTGGTTGGTCACATAACAGACTTTTCGGTATTTATGCTAATACAGGATATATGATTACTGCCATAGCACTTGCGATTGCAGTAATTCAGGTGGCAGTTTATAAAAGTTCGGGCAAGAAAATGAAGCCGGTTTATAAGGTGTTCCTCATAGTGACTTCCGTACTTAATTTCTTCTCAATGTGCCTTGAAAATGCGAAGGGTGCATTCATTTCCCTTGCTGCATTCGTTGTTTTTGCAACCTTCTTCTATTGCGGACGAGTGTTAGTTAAAAAGGGTTGGGGAGTTATTAAGGCAAATGTGGTTTCTGTGGTTGCAGCAGGACTTGCAGCAGGTATTCTTATAGGTGCGATATACATAACACGACCTGTTCTTTCCTATGTTCCCGGTATTTACAAGAACTTAACAGAAACAACAACACCTGAAAATCCTGATGACGAAAAAGAAAATGAAATGGATAAGGTGAATATTGACCGTGATATTCCTGAAAGCTATGGATTCTTTACAGGCAGAACAATTATCTGGAAGTTCGGTTTGCAGGAATTTATGGAAAAGCCGATTTTTGGCCACGGACCAAACTCACACCGTGATGTTTTCATTGTAGATAATTATCTTCGTCACTTCCATAATGTAATTGTGCAGACTCTTGTAAGTGTTGGCACGGTTGGTTCAGTATTCATTTTCGGATTTTTCATTATTGTATTTTTATGCATTCTCAAACATCTTTTCAAACAGCAAAAAGAGGGTAGTCCTTATTATGCCGTGACAGTGGCTTTGTTTGCATTCCTTGGAATGTTGCTTGTGAACGCTATGGCAGAGGTAACAATTCTCTTTATCACAAGATTTGCAATGTTTATGTTCTGGATGTATTTAGGTTATATTCAGTCATTCTTTGATGACGAGAAAAAGGGGAAAGGAACTCTTTTCCTTGAGAATATGGACGAAAAACTTAAAAAAGTATTTAAACAAAAATAACTATGAGAAGTAAAAAGGTTTTAATTAATTCAATATTCGGTATGGCGGGTTATGCCATTCTTATGCTCAGTAATTTCATAACCCGTTCCGTCTTTGTTGACCAGTTAGGACTTAGTATGGCAGGTGTTGACACCACCTTCAAGAATTTTTTGCAGGTTTTGTCCCTTGCTGAATTAGGCCTTAGTACAGGTTTACTTTATAAGCTTTACAAACCGATTGAAGAAAAAGATAACAGAGAAATCAAGAAGGTACTTAATTTCTACAAACAGGCATACAAGGTAATTGCATCTGTATTTATGGGTGGTGCATTCATTCTTTCCTTTGTGGTGAATTTCTTTATTGAGGATACGGATAAATCCCCGGTGTATATCTCATTCTTGTTTATTCTCTATGCAGGAGATACAGTTGCGTCCTACCTTTTTGCAAATCGTAAGGCACTTATTGTTGCCGACCAGAACAACTATCTTGTCAACCGAAATGATGCGTTTATCTCTCTTATTACTCTTATAAGCCAGGTTACACTTTTATATCTTACAAAGAGTTTTATTATTTATGCCCTTGTAAAAATTGTGTGTCGACTTATCGGAGCATCTCTTATCGGCAATAAATTCAAGAAGATGTATCCTGAAATCGCAAATGATAAATCAAGGGAAACAATTACGGGTGACGAGAAAAAGTCACTTATTAAAAATATGAGTGCTATGCTCTGCCACAGAATCGGTGGTGTCAGCGTTACTGCAACAGGCTCTGCAATTATTTCAAAAATGCTCGGCACTGTTCAAGCAGGCATTTATGGTAACTATACCATTATTACAACTGCACTTATGCAACTTGTAACTCAGGTGTTCAATGGTGTTACTGCAAGTTTCGGTAATATTATTACAGTTGAGTCAAAGGAAACAATTTACAAAAGATTTAAACTATTATATTTCTTCAACTATCTTGTTTTCTCATTTTTCACCGTGTCTGTCGGAGTTATTGTTCAGCCGTTTATGAAACTTTGGATGCATGGCGACCCCAACAGCCTTTTCCAAGACAGAACAGTTGTGCTTTTGCTCTGCTATTTCTATGTTTTCGGTATTCGTCGAGTAGTTCTTATGGCAAAGGACAGTGCAGGACTTTATCGTCAGGACCAGTGGTTTGCAATTTTGGAGGCAGTTCTCAATATTGTAATGTCCGTCGGTTTTGTGTATTGGTTCAAATCCGTTGACGGAATAATCCTTGCAAATATTTTAAGTATGCTTATAATACCGTTATGGACTCAACCATATCTGGTTTACAAATATGTTTTAGAAGCAAAGTTAATCGGCTATTATGTAAGATATGTGATTTATTTTGCTATGACAGCAGGACTTTATGTTGCAACAAGCCTTATTGCCAATAAACTTACAACAAATATCGACAATCTTTTTGTTGAGTTGATTGTAAGAGGAGTACTTTGCGTTGCAATTCCGAATCTTCTCAATGTTATTGTTTTTGCAGGAACACAGGAGTTTAAGGATTTAATTACCCTGCTTTTAGGTGTTGTAAAGAAGAAAACCAAAAAAGGATGATTTATAAAATGTCGTTAAAGGACAAAAAGTTATTTTTACTTGATATGGACGGAACAATCTATGAGGGTGCTCGTCTTTTCCCTTGTGTCAATGAATTTTTGGCACATATTGAGTCCGTGGGTGGTCAGTATGTGTTTATCACAAACAACTCATCACGTTCAGTCAAGGATTATGTTATAAAACTTTCAAATATGGGTATTAAGGTGACAGAAGATAATTTCTTCACATCCTCACAGGCAACTGCACTTTATCTTAATAAGCATTTTCCCAATAAAAAGATTTATTGTATGGGTACAAAGTCCATGATTGCCGAAATGGAAAAGTACGGTGTAAAAATCACTACTGAAGCCGATGAAGATACGGATTGTATCTGTGTGGGATATGATACTGAGCTTACATACAAAAAACTTTGGGATGTGTCATATCTTCTTCAGACAAAAAAGGATATACCATATATCGCAACAAACCCTGATAGGGGTTGTCCTACCGAATTTGGCCTTGTGCCAGACTGTTTTGCAATGTGCGAAGCAATTAATTATGCAACAAACCGCAGACCGCTTTACATCGGTAAACCCGACGGTTTTATGATTGATTTCTCTGTTGAACGTTCACCTTTTAGCAAGGAAGAAACTGTTGTAATCGGTGACCGACTTTATACGGATATTGCTTCAGGCGTCAATGCGGGTGTGGATACAATCTGCGTGTTAAGTGGCGAAAGTACAATGGAAGACATCGAAAACAGCGAAATCAAACCAACCTATGTCCGTCAGGATATTAAAGAAATACTTAAAGAATTACAGGGGTAAAAGCTATGGAATACGATGCATTTGATGCGGGAATTGAACTTGGCGGACTTCGTAGCCGTGATGATATAAGACTTCTTATCTGCTACTTGCTTAAAAGTGTTGATGCACCAATGACAAGACAGATGCTCAACGATGCTATGCAGGAGGACGGACTTGCAAATTTCTTTGAAGTCGGTCAGGCGATGGAGGAACTTTTAAAAACGGGTAACATTACTGCTGATATTCTTGACGATGAAGAAGTGATTACCGTAACTGATAAGGGACGTGAGGCCGCAGAACTCTTGCAGACAAGCCTTCCCCGTACAGTTCGTGAAAAAGCGGTTAATTCTGCAATAAGACTTGTTACACGTGCAAAGGTTGAACGAGAGAATAAAATCGAAGTCAAAAAAGAGGACGACGGCGGATACACAATCACATTCACTCTTTTTGACAGAGGAACTGAACTCATGAAATTGTCAATTTATGTTGTTGACAGTTTGCAGTTGGAGCAGGTAAAACAGAATTTCATCAATGACCCTGTTAAGGTGTATTCAAGCATAATTACATCATTGACGGTTTGATGATAAAAGAAAACTGCGCAGAAAGCCTTGACAATTAAAGGTTTTATTGTTAAAATCATTTGGAATTTAATATATTAAACACTATGACAAAGAGTAAGATTTATTGTGTTAGCTTTC
>JAZSFK010000057.1:0-36020 GCA_045532175.1 Candidatus Fimenecus sp.
AATCAGCTTAAAAGGTTGATTAGTCGGTGTTGATTGCAATGAGGGTCCACCCGTTCCCATCCCGAACACGGTAGTTAAGCTCATTTGCGCCGAAGATACTTGGCTGGAAGCGGCCCGGAAAAATAGGTAATGCCGACATAAATATTCCTCTATAGCTCAGTCGGTAGAGCATGCGGCTGTTAACCGCAGGGTCGTTGGTTCGAGTCCAACTGGGGGAGCCAAAAAATAAAGGACATCGCATGATGTCCTTTATTTTTATCCAATCCGAAGGATTGGTATGTAATCTTGCGTTAGCGAGTATGTAATTAGTGAAGCTGTATGTAATTTTCTAATTAATTCACTTCGGATTGATTACATACATTTTGTAAAATGGTTACATTCCGTTTTCAACGGATTACATACAAGGCTACGCCTTGATTTTTGTATATTCAGTTGTTATAATGATTTTGAGGTGAGATTATGACAAGCAATAAAGAACTTATTATTAGAAAAGCCAAACTTTCTGATGCAGAAGACATCTATTACATTAACAAGACAAGTCTTGGTTATGATTACGCTTTAGATAAACAAAGAAATAATCTTGAAGCAGTTTTGGACGATAAAACACAAGTAATCTTAGTTGCTGACATTGGTAATAAGGTTGTTGGGTATATTCACTTGACAAGCTATGATGTAATTTACACAGATACATATAAAAATTGTTTAGGACTGGCAGTTGACAATGATTACAAACGAATGGGTGTGGGTTCTTCTCTATTAAAACAAGGTGAAATCTGGGCGAAAGAAAATGGTGCAGTTGGAATTCGTCTTTGTTCAGGTATTGAACGAGAAAATGCTCATAAATTTTACTTGTCACAAGGATATATTGAGAAAAAATTGCAGAAGAATTTGAAAAAGATATTTTAATAATTATGTTTTGGTGAGATATTATGTCAGCACATACAATAAAAACAAATCGTTTGATTTTGAGAAATATTAAAAAGAGTGATGCGAAAAATATAGAATACCTATTAAAGCCTGAAATTGAAAATTTTAGTGGACCATATATGCCACACAATAAAAAACAACTCTTACAGCATATTAATAGAATTAAGGGTGACACAGCATGGGGCATTACTCTAACTGACGGTACATTTATTGGAGATATAGGCATTTTTTCAGTTATTGAAAACAAAATAGGTGAAATTGCTTGGTATATTGACCCTGCATATTGGAATAACGGGTATGCTTTTGATGCTGGAAATGCCGTTTTAAAGTATTGTTTTGAAACACTTGGGTTTACAAGAATAAGTGCTCAAATATCTGCTGATAATCAAAGGTCAAGGAATCTTGCAGAAAAATTGGGTTTTGAATTTCACGGTATATTACCACAAGCAAATCTTGGTGGTAAAGTAGATGATATTGCGTATTATTCAATATCTTCAAGAGAAAAACGGTAATAACAAATTTGGATTTATGGAAACCCTTGATTTTCAAGGGTTTCTTTTTTATGACACGAAAAATATTGTGATTGTTACGGTAAAAGGCTTTATACTATTCTTGCTTTCTGTTGATGTTGATTTATAGTTTTGCAAAAAGTAAAGAGAAAAACATTATGAAAGCAAATAGTATGAAAAATCTTATAACAGGTGTAGTGTTTTTCTTGCTTATAGAGGCAGAAAATGATATGTTTTAATTCAGTAAGGCTTGTGAAAAATCATCCGCACACCCGATAACTGTGTCTGTATCGGTGAATTCCTTTATGCAATTATTATATTTAAATCTTTCATCCCTGCCATCAAAGAGAGAAAGAATGGCTTTATCGAGCAGGGAGTTTTCAACTGTGAGTAATGTTTTGACATTTTCACTTGCAAGAATGGTTTTGTCCGTGAAAAATCGTGCAACATTTACTTCGCTTTGAGGGATAAAGGGTAACTGATGATTGCTGTCCGAAATACAAACAGACAGATTAAGGGACGGAAACAGCAAAAATTGAAAAAAGTCCTTACCAAAATATGCCGGAGAAGCAAAAAAATTCATATTCCGGACCCGGGCATAATTCTTTATAACACCAAGTATTATTGCCCCTGCAAAGCCTGTTTCGTCTCTGATGCATATAACCTTTTCGCATATATCGAAAATTGTGTCATAGTGCGTATGAAAACCCAGCGGAGTGGGGGAGGAAAGAAAGCGGATTTCCCCTCTGCCCTTTTCACTTGCTCCGTTAAGATTTCTTAAACACAGGCGATGAATAAAATTTACAATTCTATCCTCATCAAGCCTTGGCGAAAGTGAATTGTGCAGTTTTTCTCGCACAAGTGAAGCCTGATTCAGTAATTTACAGGCTTTTTTATAATGGTTATTTTCTTTTGATTTACCAGTCAGTACCTCACGTAACAAATCTCTCGGATAATTTCTTGTGTTTGTAATACTTATGCTCTTCTCCCATATTTCAGGCAAAATAGGGGTAATTTTGTTGTAGCCACCGTCGGAAAGTATGTATGTGTTAAGGTTTTTGATATAAATTCCATCCGTTGACTCATCATAAAAGGGGTTAAAAAGAGTAATATTATATCCACGAAGGTTTTCTATTAGTCTTTTGAAGAAACTTGCCCGTTCAACATCATTTCCGTCACGAAGTATGTAAATTTTTGCGTTAGGGTCTCTTTTATAAATGGTGTTGTATGCTGAACAGTAGCCGGAACTGCAAATAGTGCTTGAAAAATACCTTTCCAATTTTATCACCTCATACTTATACTATTCGTTAGGTTTAATTTTGTTAATTTGTTGACATTTAGATGCAGGTGATATATAATATTTGCGATAAAATTTTATAGGAGTGTATAAACATATGCCATTAGTAAATGCAAAAGAAATGCTTACAAAAGCAAAGGCTGGTCATTATGCAGTTGGTCAGTTCAATATCAATAACCTTGAGTGGCCAAAGTCAATTGTTCTCACTGCACAGGAATTGAATTCACCCGTTATCCTTGGTGTGTCTGAAGGTGCAGGTAAATATATGTGCGGCTACAAAACAGTTGTAGGTATGGTTGAGGGTATGCTTGAAGGCCTCAACATCACAGTTCCCGTTGCTCTTCACCTTGACCACGGTTCATACGAAGGTGCAAAGGCTTGTATCGAAGCAGGTTTCAGCTCAATCATGTTCGACGGTTCTCACTATCCTATCGATGAAAACATCGAAAAGACAAAGGAACTCGTTGCAATCTGCGAAGAAAAGGGTCTTTCAATCGAAGCTGAAGTTGGTTCAATCGGCGGCGAGGAAGACGGCGTTGTCGGTGCAGGCGAATGTGCTGACCCCAACGAATGCAAGATGATTGCTGACCTTGGCGTTACAATGCTTGCAGCAGGTATCGGTAACATCCACGGTAAATATCCCGAAAACTGGGCAGGTCTTTCATTTGAAACTCTTGCAGCAGTTCAGGAAAAGACAGGCACAATGCCACTTGTTCTTCATGGTGGTACAGGTATTCCTGCAGAAATGATTAAGAAGGCTATTTCTCTCGGCGTTTCAAAAATCAACGTTAATACAGAATGTCAGCTTGCATTCCAGGAAGCAACAAGAAAGTACATTGAAGAAGGCAAGGACCTTCAGGGCAAGGGCTTTGACCCAAGAAAGCTTTTAGCTCCCGGTGTAGAAGCAATCAAGGCTACAGTACGTGAAAAGATTGAGCTTTTCGGTTCAGCTAATAAAGCATAAAATAGTTTAATTTTCCGCAATACCGCGTGTCTATCGGCTCGCGGTATTTTTATACAGCTTCGCCTCTGACACATTGTCTTGCGAAAAATTAAATCTATTTTACAGATTTTTGTTTCGTGAGATTGCCTAACAAAGGATAACTCAAATTAGTAGGATTGAATAGTTTTCCGCAATACCGCGTGTCAACAGACACGCGGTATTTTTTATAATAAAAGCACCCTTGAAAAAGAGTGCTTATTTTTTAATATTCAATTATTATTTCATTCTTACCAATTTTGTTTTTGTATGTAACAACACCCTTATTCGGAACATAAACTTCAGTTTTAATGTTTTTAGGATATTCCTTGTTACAAGTCCATTTCAATATGAATTTGCGGTTTTCGCTGTCCGTATTTATTTCATCAATATCACCACAAACAGCAACGGGATATGGTCTGTTGAAAATACTCTTGAGTTCATCTTTTTTGAAATCATATCCCCAATAAATACTGCTCCAATGGTACTTTTCAAACTCACTCATAATAAAGTCAATATGACGAAGCCACTCGTGACCGGGTGCACCGCCACCCCATTCGCCGAAAAGCACAGGCACATTCATATTCAACTGATTTTTCCTGATTTCCCGCAGGATACACCTTACTCGATTATCGCTTGAATACTTGTTGTACAGAGGTGAATCAATAAAAATATCGTATGCGTGAGGGGAGTAAATATCGTTTTCCTTGGTACTTATTTTAAAAGGTAAGCCTAAATTTGCATAATAGTTATGCTCAAAGAAATTGAAAATACCTTTTTTATTTACATTTTTACAAGCGTTATCAAAAAACGGCTGATAGTAATCACTGTTGAATTCGGTTGTGTATTGGTCCAGTCCGTTTATGGCGTCATAGAATTTTTCTTCACTATCCATTGTGGCAAGCAGGTTATAAAGTCCTTTTTTAGTGCGGAAAAAGGAATAGACTTTCAGAGCAAATTTTGCAAATCCCGTTTTATCCTTGCAATTCTTAAAATAATTCTCAAAACTTACATCTTTGTCATAGGCAGTTTGGATTATATTTGATGCAAGGGTTAAAAACACCTTACGACCGTCTTTATGTATGTATGGCTCATTAAAATAGTCGTAACCGATTATATTTTCACAGTCGGAAAGCTTGTCTGCAACATATTCCCACATCTTAATAAATTTTGTTTGTATGTTATTGCGGTTGGTCCAAAAATCATAAAAAGCATTCTGAACGCCTTGCATATAGAAATATCCCTCTGCCCAGATTGCATATTGCCTTGGGTTGGTATAAGACGGGTCAATAGCCCATTTTGGTGCACCGTCACCGTGGAAATGATGTGAAAACAAGTCCTGATGCATATCAAACATAACACAGATATTGTTTTCAGCACATTTGTCAATAAATTTCTTAAGTGCGAAAATTAGGCCGTCGTTATATTTGCCCTCGTGAGGCTCAATGGCAGCCCAAGTAATTCCGAGACGGACAATGTTGACACCAATGTCTTTCATATCCCTGAAGACCTTTTTCTTTAAAAGTTGTTTGTGAACAAGGTGTTTATTTGCATCGTGTTCTTTAATGCAAAAGTTAACTCCACGGAATATTCTTTCTCTGCCGTATTCATCTCTGATTTTTAAGTTGTCGCAATAAAACATAATTTTCCCTCGTGTTTATTGTGGTACAGTTTAATTTTAACATAGTAAAACAATTAATACAATCAACAAATAGTTGATAAAGTGACGGATATTTAGTATAATTATCCGTGAGGTGTTTATATGATTACTCCAACAACAAAACTTTACGAAAATGATTCATATATAAAGGATTTTTCAGCAATTGTTCTTTCCTGCGAGGAAAAAGACGGTGCATACTTTGTAGTGCTGGATAAAACTGCATTTTTTCCTGAAGGTGGCGGACAGGATGCAGATAAAGGCAAAATAGGAGATGTAGATGTCCTTGATGTGCAGATTAAAGGCGATATTATTTATCATAAGCTCGAAAAACCACTTGAAACAGGCTTAACAGTTGATTGCAGTATTGATTGGGAAAAACGTTTCAGCAGAATGCAGAATCACACAGGTGAACATATTGTTTCGGGTGTTATTCATAGTCTTTTTGGTTACAACAATGTCGGTTTTCACATGAATGACACTCTTGTGACTCTTGATGTTGACGGACCCTTGAATGATGACGATATAAAGAAAGTTGAACTTAAATCCAACAAGGCAATTTATGAGAATAAGAACATAAAAGCGATTTATCCCACAGCGGAAGAATTACCGAATTACGACTATCGCAGTAAGCTTGATATTACAGAGGGTGTACGCCTTATTGAAATTGAGGATTATGACCTTTGTGCTTGCTGTGCACCCCACGTCGCAAAAACGGGTGAAATCGGAATTATTAAAATTATCGGATATATTCCCTATAAAAAGGGTACGAGAATTGAAATGCTCTGTGGTTTTTTAGCGTTCAATGATTACAGTAATCTTCATTCTACAAATAAATCGGTTATGAATATGCTTTCTGCAAAACGGTTTGAAATTGCCGAATCCGTTGAGAGAATTCAAGGTGAATTGGGTAACGCAAGGGCAGAAAACAAAAAACTTATGTCCGAACTTGCAACCTTGAAAATGGAAAAACATCTTAACGGAAATCGGGTTTGTGTGTTCATTGACAGCGTTTCTTATGATGAATTGCGAAACTGCTCAAACACACTGATTGAAGAATATGAGTATTGCTACTTGTTCTCAAATACTGACAATGATAATTATATTTATGTTGTGTCAAGTAAAGAAAACAATGTCCGTGAATTGGTACAAAACCTTAATAAAACCTTTAACGGAAAGGGTGGCGGACGAGATACCTACGCACAAGGAAAAATTACGGGTACAAAAGATGAAATTTTAGCATACTTTAAGAAAAATATATAGGTCTGTGTTACAGATAAGAACCACTCTGCAAGGCTTTCTTGCAGGGTGATTCTTTTTTATGAAAGAAGCTTTTTCGGTTTTTGTTGACACGAATATTATCGTTGAGTTTGTTTAAAAACCACTCAACTTGACGAATTTGTAATTTTTTGGTAAAATAAATAAGATATTGTGTTTTTAGGAGATAATATGATTAAGAAAAGAAACAGATTTTTATCCGTGCTTCTTGCTACACTTATGCTACTTTCAATCTTTCCGATGACAAATATTGAGGCAGAGGCAACAACTAAATCAGAAGCAGTTGAATGGGCGAAAGCACAGGTGGGCAGGTCCATTGACCACGATGGTTATTATGGCGCACAATGTGTGGATTTGATACAGGCTTATTATTCGTTTTTAGGCGAAAAATCCCCAAGTATAACCGCATATAAATACGCAAGTGTGTCTTTGCCGTCAGGGTGGAAAAGAATAGCATATTATAGTGGCTTTGTACCGCAACCCGGTGATATAGCCGTGTGGACGTACACCACATCTTCAAACGGCCACGTTGCAATAGTTACCTCAGCAACATCAAGTTCTATGAAAGTAATTGAGCAAAATGGTTCACAGGGCTATACAAGGGCACATAGTTATAATTACGGATACGGAAAATTCTATGGTGTAATCAGACCTGTTCTGACGGGGTCATCTTCAAGTGAACCCGACGTGTGTAAGTGTTCAACTGATTACGCAGGAAATTACATTACAGACACCGGAAATTCAACTCTCAATATCCGTGAGGGACACGGAACATCTTATTCAGTAATCGGTTCTGTTCCGAACGGAACAATCCTTAAGGTAACAAAGTCCGACGGAAAATGGGCACATATTACATATAACGGAATCAGCGGATATGTTTCAATGGACTATCTGAAAAAACTTGATGCAATCACTATTCACACTTCCGTTGACAGTCTTAGCTTAAGTCTCGGACAAACCACCGATAATTCTGTTAAGGTTTGGACAGAGGGATATAACGAGAAAAAGACAAATCTTGACTTTAAGGTAAATAATAATGTAGTTAAGTGCGAATGGGACAAAGAAGGCAATGCAATAATTACCCCACAGGTAACAGGCTCTGCACAGGTGACATTCTCCGTTGTTGAGGCTGAAACAAACAAGGTTTTAGACAGTATAACAGTTAATGTGACAGTTAAGGAAAAGACCTACACAGTTGTTTACAATGCTAACGGTGGTAGCGGTACAATGTCAGACTCCACTCATATTTATGGTGTGGCAAAAGCCCTCAATGCAAATAAGTTTACAAGAACAGGATACAAATTCCTTGGTTGGTCAACATCAGCTACAGCAACTACAGCGACTTATACGGACAAACAATCCGTTAAAAACTTAACATCAACGGATGGCGGAAAAGTAACCTTATACGCTGTATGGCAGAAGAATACAGTACCACAAAATCCAAGCACAAGCTTTACATTCAACATTCAGGACCCGTCAATAACTGAAATCCGTAACAAGGACGGAATTATTCTTTATACAAAGGTTGAGGGTAAGCTTCCTGACGGTTCAAGAGTGGAATGGACTTGGGATAACGATAATTTTGAGGTCATAAAGAATGACGACGGAACAATAACAGTTATTGCTGAGAACAACGGCGATACAACTATTACCGCAACAGTTTATGACGTAAATGGTAAGGCTTTGGCTTCTGATACCGTTTTGATGACGTCAAAATCCGGCTTCTTTGATAAAATCGGCGGATTTTTCCGTTCACTCTTTGGTTCAACAGTAATTTATCAGAAATAAAAACAGCAGAGAAGACCAAAAATCTTCTCTGCCTTTTTGTTTGATATTCAATTTTCCTTTTTCGCTGTTTTGTGGAATTTTTGCAAGGCTTGTGAAAGTGGCACAATCAAAAATCCAAGTGCAAAATTGCCGATTGCGTGGATTATATCGAAATAAAACCCTGCACCAATCCACACAAGCATTGTTTTGAAATCATATCCAAACATAATTGCTTGTGCAGGGGCATAAAGTGTGCCGTAGGATAGACCGTGTAACGCACAAACTACTGCATAAACCGGAACGGCAACTTTCCTGCTCATTTTTTTAGGCAGAAGCATTGTGATTCCCCAAAGGATTGTCCAAATATAAAGATACGGAATCCACCAAAGACTAAATCCGTTGAAAAGTCCCATAAGCATTACAAAAACATAGATAGGAATAAGCGCTTTTTTGCGATAAACTATAGTGTATGTCATGGTTAACATTCCAAGAAAATGCACATTGGGAATTGCTTCTGTCAGATATTTGGATATGAACATTATGACACCGAGCATGGCGAAAATGATGAGGTCAGCCAATTGTTGAATCTTGTGGTTTTTCATTATGCCTTTTCAGCCTTGAAGCAATAAACTTTTCCGTCTTCGATAGGTGTTGAGTCAACGCCTGTCATAGCATATTCACCGTCAATGTAAAATGCCCAGTACACTTTGTCGTCATCATAAGTGTATTTCTGACCGTTAACTGTGTCAACCATAATACCGTATTGGCTGTCACTACCCGAAATAAGACCTTCATTTACAAGAGCCTCACCAACGGATTTTTCACTGTCATACTTTACGGTGAACTCTTTCTTTGTGCCATCAAGGGATATTACCTCAAATAAGAATGAGTTTTCCCGACTCTCCTCATTGTTTTGTGGCGTTTCGAGTTTCTGTTGATTTGTTGAAGGCTCAGTTGTGCCTTCGTTTTCAAGTTTTTGTCCGCATCCTGCAAACATAAGTACCATGGCCGCAACAAGTACCAATGAAAGAACAGAACGGAAATTGATTTTAAAAGTTTCTTTCATAATCTTTCGCTCCTTATAGGATATTTTATTTTCTTGCAAAGGCTTTTCAATATATCGGCTGTCGCAACAGAGAAAATTTCAGTACCGGGTATTCCGACTTGCAAAAATATAACCTTTTCGCCTTCTCGGATATTAAGTCCAATGGCTTGTCTTACTTTGCGGCAGTAAGTGAAAAGGTCGTTTCTGCTTACGGCGACGGGCTCGTTCAGGCATTTCACCTGATTCCCCGAGATACCGAACCTTTACAAGGGGAATTTTAGCACAAAATGACTGTAAAATCAACTTGATTTATATAAAAAATGATATTAGAATATAGGTATATAACAGGGGTGTGATTCTATGAATAAAAAACTAAAAATTGCAATTTCGGTAGTTCTTGTAGTGGCTGTTTCCGGCACGGGACTTTTCTTTGGAGTGAGAAAGATGAAACTTAACGAGTATAAAAATGCAGATATAAATTTGCCACAAGGGTTTACAATAACTGCTCATACCGGTTGTATGGATACGGAGGATAACTCTCTTGATTCTATTAAAAAAGGCATTGAAAACGGAGCAACAATAGTGGAGTTTGACTTGTATTTTACAAAGGACGGTACTCCTGTGCTTGCCCACGATGAACCTGTCGGCGGAGAAATTACCCTTGATGAAGCATTTAAGTATGTTTCACAATTCGAGGATATAAGAATAAATGTTGACATCAAAACCTGTGATGCTTTGGACAAGGTTTATCCGTTGGCAGTAAAGCACGGAATAGCGGACAGAATCTTCTATACAGGGGTTAAGGATGAATTTGTGGAGTCTGTAAAAAACGATAGCCCACAGGTGAAATATTATCTCAATGTGGATGTTGACAAAAGTAAAGCGGATGACCGCGAATACATTCTCTCACTTGTTGATAAGGTGAAAAATGCAGGTGCAATCGGCATAAATTTCAACTATAAAAATGCTACAAAAGAGCTTGTAAAAATCTTCCATGAAAACGGACTTTTAGTGTCAATATGGACAGTAAATGACGAATATAATATGTATAAAATCCTGAGTTTTGAGCCGGATAACATTACAACCCGTCACCCTGACAAGCTCCGTAAAATTGTAACGGAAAAACAGTAAAAATTTTGAGTCGAAATTTGTAAAAATTATTGACTTTTTTGTAAATTAAGATTATATTTAACTCATACCAATTAGGGTGGGGCGGTTTAGTTTTTTACCGTCAAATCCCAACTATATCTATCGGTTGGAAAGGGGCTGCATAATTGAAAAACAACCCAATTATTATTGACCTCAAAAACATCAGCGTCAGCTTTGACGACCATAAAATTCTTGATAACATTAACCTCTATATCCGTGACGGTGAGTTTATCACCTTGCTCGGTCCTTCGGGCTGTGGTAAAACCACAACTCTTCGCATAATTGCGGGATTTTTACAGCAGGATAGCGGCGATGTTATTTTTGAAGGAAAAAATATCAATGGTGTTCCTGCATACAAGCGTCAGGTGAACACCATTTTTCAGCGTTATGCCCTTTTCCCACATCTGAATGTTTATGAAAATATTGCATTCGGTCTCCGCCTTAAAAAGTGGAAGGAAAAGGATATTAAAGAAAAGGTAAGTGAGATGCTTACTCTTGTAAACTTAAAGGGATTTGGCCCAAGAAAAATTGATTCACTTTCAGGTGGTCAGCAACAGCGTGTTGCTATTGCTCGTGCCTTGGCGGTGAATCCTCGAGTTGTGCTTCTTGACGAGCCTTTGGGTGCTTTGGACTTAAAGCTTCGTAAGGATATGCAGATTGAGCTTAAGAATATTCAGCAAAAACTGGGTATCACTTTTATCTATGTTACTCATGACCAGGAAGAAGCACTTTCCATGTCCGATACTGTTGTTGTTATGAATGGTGGCGTCATTCAGCAGATTGGTACACCGCTTGACATTTATAATGAACCTAAAAATGCCTTTGTTGCTGACTTTATCGGCGAAAGTAATATTCTTGACGGTATTATGAAAGAGGATTTTACTGTTGAATTTAATAACATTAAATTCCAGTGCGTTGACAAGGGCTTTAAACATAACGAGCCTGTTGACGTTGTTATCCGTCCTGAAGATATTGACGTGGTTTCTCCCGAAAACGGTATGCTTCAGGGTACTGTAACATCTGTTACATTCAAGGGCGTACATTATGAAATTATCGTCGATATTGATAATTTCAAGTGGATGATTCAGACAACAGAAAAAAGTGAAGTCGGGGATGTTATTGGTATTTCTATTGACCCTGACGAAATGCATATTATGAAAAAGTCCCAGTATTCAGGACTTTACGGAGATTACAGCTCGTTCAGTGATGAATTTGATGAGCTTTCTACTGTGGGTGAGGAAGAATGAAGAAGTCCTCATTTCTCCAGAAGGTGTCAAATGCACCTTACATGCTTTGGTCGGTGTTATTTATAGTAGCGCCGCTCATAATGGTTGCGTATTATGCTTTTACAGACGCAGACGGCAATTTTACATTTGACAACATCATGCAGATTGGGGATTACACAACAACGTTTATTCTTTCAATCAGTTATGGTGCAGTTGCAACTGTAATTTGCCTTCTTATTGCATACCCTTTTGCCTATGCATTAGCACAGACTAAGGCCTCTTTTCAGCGCGTTGCCACAATGCTTGTTATGCTTCCTATGTGGATGAGTTTCCTTATCCGTACTTACTCGTGGATTACCATTTTGGGTGAGTCAGGTGTAATTAACAGCTTTTTGGGGCTTTTCGGCATTGAGCCACTTAAAATGCTCAATACAGGCGGTGCAGTTGTTCTGGGTATGGTTTATAACTTCCTGCCCTATATGATTTTGCCGCTTTACACGGCACTTTCAAAGATGGATAATTCTCTTGTTGAGGCTGCACAGGATTTGGGATGCAATAAGTGGTATTGTCTTCGTAAGGTTATTTTCCCACTTTCTGTACCCGGTATTGCAAGCGGTGTAACTATGGTTTTCGTTCCCTGTGTAAGTACATTCTACATTACGCAGAAATTGGGTGGCGGACAGATTACTCTTATCGGTGACGTTATTGAGGGTCAGTTCCAGACTGCATATAACTATAACCTTGGTGCGGCCCTTTCACTTGTGCTTATGGTTATGATTTTAATATGCCTTGGTGTCCTTAATTATTTCACAGACAATGATGATGACGGAGGTGTGCTTATATGACAAAAACATCCCCATTATCTAAATTCTATTTAGCACTTGTTTTTCTTTTCCTTTATGCACCGATGGTCGTTATGATGGTGTTCTCATTTAACGGAACTGAAAGCACATATATTTTTGAAGGCTTTTCACTTCAATGGTATGAAAAACTTTTCCATGACAAGGTTACAATGGATGCTCTTAAGAATACCGTTGTCCTTGCTGTGATTTCCGCAACAATTGCAACCGTGCTTGGTACTCTTGCAGCGGTTGGTATCAACTCAATGAGAAATAAGCACATAAAGTCATCTGTAATGACAGTTACAAATATTCCTATGATGAACCCTGAAATCGTTACAGGTATTTCAATGATGCTTTTGTTTGTTTTTGCAGGTGCAATGTTCAATAAACGTGATGTACTGGGCTTTTGGACAATTCTTATTGCCCATGTAACATTCCAGTTGCCTTATGTAATTCTTTCCGTATTGCCGAAGCTTCGTCAGTCGGATAACAGAATTTATGAAGCGGCACAGGATTTGGGATGTCCGCCTGTACAGGCATTTTTCAAGGTGGTTTTCCCTGCAATTCTTCCGGGTATCATTTCGGGTGCAATTATGGCATTTACCTTGTCACTTGATGATTTCATAATCAGTTACTTTACAAACGGACCTGATTTCCAGACTTTGCCTATTCATATTTTCTCGATGACAAAGAAACGAGTAAAGCCCGATATGTATGCTCTTTCAACGCTCATTTTCGGTGCAATGTTTATTCTCCTTATACTTATGAATGTGGCACAGTCCCGTTCTGATAAAAAGCAAAGAGCAAAAAAGGGGGATAAACAATGAAGAAGTTTTTCTCTCTGTTGATTGCACTACTGATAGTGCTTTCCGCTTGTGCTATTCCTGTTTCTGCTGAAGATGAAATGTTTTCACAGGAAACGATTGAGTATTATAAAAACCTTGGTTTGCAGGGTACGGTACTTAACGTGTACAACTGGGGCGAATACATTGATGATGAAGAAATTGATGTAATCACACAGTTTGAACGTCTTACGGGTTGTGAGGTGAATTACACCACTTTTGAGTCTAATGAAAATATGTACTCAAAGCTTTCAGGTGGTGGTGTAAGCTACGATATTATCATTCCGTCAGATTATATGGTTGAGCGACTTATATCCGAGGATATGCTTTTACCGCTTGATTATAATAACATTCCGAATTATTCAGAGAATTTCGACAGTGAAAAGTACGGATACCTTGTTGAAAACGGTATAAGTGATTACGCTGTAATTTACAATGTAGGCACAACGATTCTTATTTATAATAAAAAACTTGTTAAAGAAGAGCCTACAAGCTGGAAAGTTCTCTGGGATGAACAGTACAAGGGTAAAGTGCTTATGTTCAATAACCCAAGAGATGCATTTGCGATTGCTCAATTTGTCCTCGGTCAGGATATTAATACTACCAATATGTCGGATTGGGATGCTGCAGCAGAACTTTTAATGGAGCAACGAAAAACCGTTAAGCCTGAATATGTAATGGATGAAGTTTTCATTAAAATGGAAAGCGGTGAATATGCCTTTGCCACATATTATGCAGGGGACTATGAATTGATGGTTGAAAATAATCCCGATTTGGGTTTTGTTTTCCCCGAGGAGGGTGTTAATACCTTCTATGATGCTATGTGTATCCCCAAGGCATCGCAGAACAAGAAAGGTGCAGAGGCTTTTATCAACTTTATGATGGAGCCGGAAATTGCCCTTGCTAATGCAGAGTATATTTACTATGCAACACCTAATAAAGCTGTTCTTGAAAATGAAGACTATTCACTTATCGATAGTGAAGCTGTTTATCCTGAAAAGTTAGAGAATACTCAATCATTCCACAATCTTCCTGTGGATACGTTGCAGTATATGAATTCACTTTGGATGAAAGTCAAGGGCGAAAATGATGCTCAGGGGCTTTATATTGCATTTTTCTCGGTAATTGCGGTAGTGGTAATAATTATCATCGCGCATATTTTAAAGAAAAAGAAAATGGCAAAGTTCTATAACGTGTAATATTTAAGGGACGGTTTGCATCGTCCCTTTTCTTATGCTATAATATCTTTGGTGAATAAAATGACAGAAAAGCAAAAACGATTTGAGGAATTGGCTAATCGCTCAAATGAAAAAGGATATGCTATTTATTCTGATTTTCTCGGTCTTGCAGAGATATCGGAGTTTTCTTCTATGCGTTTTTCTGTTGACACAACCCTTTGGGGTGGATATGAGGATGCTGAGAGATGTGTTGTCTGCTTTGGTAACAGAGATTATTTTAACGATAATTCCGATTATCCGATAGATTGTATATGCATAAAGCCCGTCAGTCAAAAATTTGCTGATAATCTTACTCATCGTGACTTTTTAGGTTCACTTATGGGACTTGGTATTCGTCGTGAAGTCCTTGGGGATATAATAATCAGTGAAAACTGTGGATATCTTTTCTGCCTTGACACAATAACAGATTATATAATCCAAAATTTAACTCAGGTAAGGCACACAACAGTTGAGTGTGTAGTGACGGACAAAATTCCTGAAAATGCTTTGCCACAACCTATAAATAATGAAATAATAGTATCATCGGAAAGGCTTGATGTTATTGTTGCATCCATCTACAAAATGTCACGGAGTCAAGTTTTACCGCTTTTTCACACGGAAAAGGTTTTCGTAAACGGTGTTGTTAAAACAAGTCCGTCAACTACTGTGAATGTTGGGGATAAAATCTCCGTTCGTGGGTTTGGCAGATTTATATATAACGGTGTGCTTCGTCATACAAAAAAAGACCGACTTGTAATTAGTGTTGATGTTTTTTAAGGGGGATTTTAAATGATTACAATGGAACACAAACTTCGTGATGTCCGTGCAGACAGCGAGGCAAGTTTGCGACTTGAAAGTTATTCATCCGTACCTGAAATCAACAGACTTCTTCGTCTTATGGAGCCTTTTAGATTCGGTACCCTTGAAAAACTCGCACCTAAAGGATTAAAGGGTTTTACAGAAGATTTGGTAAACTTTTTTAATGGCAAAGATAATGCTGTAAAAGTTGATGACCCTCGTAGTATACTCCTTTGGGATGAAAAAGATATTCCTCTTTATGATGGGAAAAGGAAGCCTTACATAGTACCCTTTTTGTTGGAAAATAAAAAAGCTCCTGCCGTAGTAATTGCTCCGGGTGGTGCATACCTCAACGTCTGCATGAAACATGAAGGTGTTGATATTGCAGAGAGGTTTAATCAACTTGGTTTCCATGCAATTATTGTGTGCTATCGTGTGTCGCCCTGCCGTTATCCTTGTCCCCAGCTTGACTTTATAAGAGCAATTCAGACGGTAAGAAACAATGCAGAAAAATGGGGGATAATCGAAAATCAGATAATTGCCATGGGCTTTTCAGCAGGTGGGCATCTTGCTACAAGCATCAGCGGTGTCCACGATGAATTAAGAGAAATGACGGGGGATTTGTCCCATATCGACGGAAGACCAAATGCGGTAATCGGTGGTTATCCTATGATTGACCTTAAATGTAAGGATTTTGGGATTACTTGCGATAAAATTTTCCTTGGCAAAAATTATAGCGAGGATTTGTCCCATAAATTAAGTGTGCAAAATCTTATTGATGAGAATTATCCGCCAATGTTTCTCTTCTCAATGAAATATGACCCCATTGTGCCACCTGAAACTAATTGTCTTGTTGCCAAAAAGGTGATGAATGAAAAGAAAGTACCTAATGAGGTGCGCATTTATCGTGGAAACGTCCACGGATTTGCCCTTGCTGAAGGTACAGAAGCCGAACAATGGGTAAATCAGTCAATCGAATTTCTTAAAAAGTATAATGTTATATAAAATAAGACCACTTGACAAGTTTAATTATGTCAAGTGGTCTGTTATTTAATGTTTCTTTTTACCGAGTACCTTTACTGCCCCTACGACTGATGGCGAAAGTATAATATTTATTACCAGTTCGAAAATGAAGTTTAACCCTACAAGTCCAACAATCATATAGGTAAAGGCATTTTCGAACCCAAAACCGACGGCCCATTCTTTGATTGTATCAAAGAAGAAAAACCTGCAACCAATAAGGAAAATTCCTGTGTTGGTGAGTGGGACAAGAATTGCTGAAATAATAACTGCAAAATATGTATTGATTTTTTTTAACAGTTCAAATGCAATTCCGCCAATAAACCCTGCAAGTGTACCTTTAACAATTACTGTTATAATGGTACCTATGGGGCTGATGGGAAGAAAAGCTGCAGCATCTCCCGAAAGAAGTACAACAACACCGAATATAAAGCCTAACCACGTGCTGACATATTTTCCCCCAAGGGCAGCACCAATAACAATTGGGATAAGCACAAGGGATACCGAAAATGTGCCGAATTTTATTGATGCACCAATGAATTGAAATACAACAACAATTGCGGTTAGAATACCCGTAGTTGCCAGTTTGACCGTTTTGTCACGGTCAAGTTTTTTGTTTGTCATTTATATTCCTCCTTGCTACTGTTCCTAACGGATACAATGCAAATAATTGATGAATAATAGCCTCCCCACTTGATGGGGAGGTGGCATTTTCGCAAGAAAATGACGGAAGGGCTATTTAATTGTTCTTTTCGTAAATTGCTTTAAGTCCCTTTAGAATAAGGTGACGGTCATAGGTGATTTCACGTTTGCAAACAGGTGCTAAGAAGTATGAAAGACCACCTGTTGCAATAATTGATGCAGGTTCACCTAACTCATCTGCAAACCTGTCGAGAATACCATCAATCATAGCGGCTGTGCCAAGGACTACACCACTCTGCATACTTTCAACGGTGTTTGTACCGCAAGCCTTTTTAGGTGGCTCAAGGCTGATTGTCGGCAGAAGTGAGCTTGTGTCAGTAAGTGCTTTAAGAGAAATCTGTACACCCGGTGCAATCATACAACCACGGAAACCTCTGTTTTTGTCAATAGCACAGATTTTTGTAGCAGTGCCAAGGTCGATTACGAATGTCGGAAGAGGATAACCGACAACAGCACCAACTGCACCTGCCGCTAAATCAGCACCGAGCTGTGCAGGGTTGTCAATTAAGATGTTAAGACCTGTTTTTACCCCCGGGGATAAAATCAAAGCATCTTTTCCTGTAAGCTTTTTAATGGCACTTGTAACGGACTCTGTAATTTCAGGCACAACGGAAGAAATCACTACACCGTGAATGTCGTTAAAGTTAATTTTATGCATTACAAAAATATTAGTGAAGTCCATTGCATATTGGTCGTCGGTTTTCTGCCTTTCAGTTGCAAGTCTTGCACTTACAGCAAGGTCATCACCGTCAAAAAGACCGATATTTATATTGGTATTTCCTATATCCATTGTAAGAAGCATATTATCACCTCGCAAAATCAATGAAAATATTATACTGCAAAAACGAATAATTAGCAAGTAATTTTAGTGTTTTGCCTTCCCCTTGAGGGGAAGGTGTCACGAAGTGACGGATGAGGTGTAATTGATAATGGCTGTCAGCACAAATTCCACCTCATCAGTCTCGCTGACGCTCGACAGCTTCTCCTCGAGGAGAAGCCCAATTACATAATTTTATGTTCTATTCTTATCTCTGTAACCTGTATTCTGTCATCCTTTTTTCTTTCTTCAAAATGTTTACAGGCCTTACATTCAGCATCACGATTTTTGAGTCCTGGATATGTACAATGTCCATGGTCAATGGGAGAAAATGACTTGCCCAAGAAAACAAAATGACGAATGTAATGCTCACAATTACGACAGATTTTTTCCATAATTATCACCTCAAGAATATTGTAGAACAAAACAATCTAAAAGTCAATAGAACAATTTAAACTATGTATAATATTATTGGGTGATATTATGATTTGGAACGAAAAGATTAAAGAATTACGCGAAGACCGTGATTTAACTCAATTGCAACTTGCAAAAATTTTAGGACTTACTCAAAGAACCATAAGTTATTATGAAAAAGACCAAAGAGAAATCCCCATAAATGTACTTGTAAAATATGCAGAATATTTCAATGTAACATTAGATTATATTTGTGGGTTAGAGTGATGTGAAAAGCGCCCCTTGTTAAAGGGGAGAGGGCCACGAAGTGGCGAGGGGATTCTTGTTGTTGTATAATGAATCCCTCCACCGCCTTTGGCGGTCCCCCTCCCTTTGACAAGGGAGGCTAATTCGGTAAGGTGGTGATTTTATGATTTGCAACTTATGTCCAAGAAAATGTAATGCAGAAAGAACTGAATATGTTGGTAACGGTTTTTGTAAAATGCCTTTAAATCCTGTCCTTGCACGTGCCGATATTCACAAATGGGAAGAGCCTTGTATAAGTGGTGAAAATGGTACAGGTGCAGTTTTCTTTTCGGGTTGCTCTTTAAAATGTTGTTTTTGTCAGAATTACCCCATAAGCCACGAAAACAAAGGTGAGATAATTACAACCGAAAGACTTGTTGAAATTATAATAGAACTTGAGGCAAAAGGCGTACATACCATTGACTTTGTAAATCCGACTCATTTTTCTCACATCATAATTGATGCATTAAAGAGATATAAACCAAATGTGCCTGTTGTGTATAACAGTTCGGGATATGATAGTGTTGAAACTCTAAAACAACTTGAGGGACTTGTTGATGTCTATTTGCCTGATTTAAAATATTTCAGTAGCGAGAAATCGAAGAAATATGCAAAATGCCCTGATTATTTTGAAAGGGCAAGCAAAGCAGTTCTTGAAATGTATCGACAACAATCGGAAAATCAGTTTAAGGACGGAATAATCCAAAAAGGCTTAATTATCCGTCATTTAGTCCTTCCTGCCAATGTGGAGGAAAGTAAAAGCATTCTATTGTGGATAAAGAATAATCTGCCAAGTGATACATATATAAGCCTTATGAGTCAATACACACCTTATGGAAATATAGCAGAATTCAAGGAATTGAATCGCAGACTTACAACTGCGGAATATAACAAAGTTGTGGATTATTTTCTTGATATAGGTCTGGAGAATGGCTTTATGCAGGAAAAAACCTCTGCTAAAACAGAATACATACCTGATTTTGATATGACCGGTGTAAAATAATATTGCAATACATAGAAATTAGTGTTAAAATAATTAATCATAATTAAATGAAAGAAGGATTTAAAAATGAAAGGATTTTTCAAAGAATTTAAAGAGTTTGCTATGCGTGGTAATGTAATTGACCTTGCAGTCGGCGTTATTATCGGTGGTGCTTTTCAGAAAATTATCAACTCACTTGTAAACGATATTATTATGCCACTTATCGGTCTTGCATTAAAGGGTACTGATTTTGCTGGCAAATTTATCGCTCTTGATGGTGGCGAATATGCATCTGTCGAAGCAGCAACAGAAGCAGGTGCTGCAATTCTTACTTATGGTAACTTTATTTCAGTTATCCTTGACTTTATTATTGTTGCATTTGTAATCTTCTGTATGATTAAAGTTATTAACAAGGTAAGAGCAAAGACAGCAAAGGAAGAACCAGTAGTAGAAGAAGCACCTACAACAAAGGTTTGCCCATTCTGTAAGAGTGAAATTGCAATTGATGCTACAAAGTGCTGCCACTGTACATCTGATGTTGAATAAGGTGAACTTATGAGTTTTAGGTTAGGCTTTATCGGTTGCGGAAATATGGCAACTGCCATAATGAACGGTGCAGTTAAATCGGGGTTTCTTAAGGGTGAGGATATTTGCGTTTATGACACGGATGTCGTTAAGGCAGAAACACTCGGAGAAAATCTTGCCGTTAATGTGTTGCCATCTGCAAGTGATGTTGCTGAAAATTCATACGCTGTTATTTTAGCCGTTAAACCCCAGGTTTTTCCTGTTGTTTTACCACAGATTAAAGAAAGTGTTGCGAAAAATGATACTGCAATTATCTCCATTGGTGCAGGAAAAACTCTTAATTATATAGCATCCTTTCTTGAGGATTTCACACCTGTTGTACGGGTTATGCCAAATATTAACGCAAAGGTTGGCGCTTCAATGAGTGCTGTTTGCAGAAACGACAACGTTGACGACGAACTGCTGAATTTTACAAAAAAGCTTTGCAAATCCTTTGGTGATGTTATAGAGCTTCCTGAAAGTCAGTTTTCAATATTTGGTGTAATTGCAGGCTGTTCTCCTGCCTATGCATTTATGTTTATTGATTCAATGGCACGTGGCGCGGAGCAAAACGGAATGAGCAGGGAACAGGCATTAAAGATTTCTGCACAGGCGGTTTTGGGTAGTGCAAAAATGATGCTTGAAAGCGGAGAAAGTCCTTGGGCACTTATAAACTCCGTTTGTTCACCGGGTGGAACAACAATTGAGGGTATTGCAACTCTTCAAAACAAGAAGTTTGATGAAGCAGTTATGAATGCTGTTCAGGCATCCTATGAAAAGGATAAAAGATTATAATTTGAGGTGAAAGCTATGCCATATATTGATATAAACACAAATGCTACTCTCAACGAGGAACAACTTGATAATATCAAGCATCTTTGCGGACGGGCAATAGCACTTATTCCCGGAAAAAGTGAACAGTATCTTATGGTAAAGATTTCAGATAAAGCAAATCTTTGGTTTCAAGGGGATGAATCTACCGCAGCAATGGTGGAGGTAAGTCTTTTTGGTAAAGCATCAAGGGAAAATTGCGAAGCACTTACAAAGGAAATCTGTAATATTCTTGAACGGGAAGCAAATATACCTCCCCAAAGAACCTACGTGAAGTATCAGTTTGTTGATACGTGGGGATACAATAAGTTTTTATTTTAGAGATTGATGGCAGATAATGCGAAATTATCTGCCATTTTTCACAAGTAAAGGCTTAATCTTTTGTGCTTTTTGTCATAAACTACAAAAATATATTTTCCATGAATTTCTTCTTGATTTTACACGAATGATGTTGTATACTTTAAAAAGCGACATATCGAAAAACATATACATATATAAACAGGAAGTTATTTATTAGGAGGATTAAACAGATGAAACAGTATCTTGTACCGGATTTTGATGTAACAGTTTATGAAATCGAAGATGTAATTACAGTATCAATCGGTGGTTCTGGTGCAAACCCAGAGTACCCGGATGAAGAGTGGTACGGCTGATTAGCTCAAAACAAAAAAAAGAAACGGACTACTTTTTGTAGTCCGTATTTTTTTATATTTTAGAATAGAGTAGTGGATAAGTATCTGTCACCTAAATCAGGGAGGAGGACAACTATTGTCTTTCCTTCTTCTTTTTTTGCCTTTTCTATGGCGATATGAAGTGCTGCTCCGGATGAAATACCCACAAGTACACCCTCACTTCTCGCAAGAAGACGGGAGGCTGAATAAGCCTCATCACCTGAAACAGTTGCAATTTCGTCGATTATATTTACGTTTAAAACGTCAGGAACAAATCCTGCCCCAATACCCTGCAAAGGGTGTGCACCTGCTTTGCCACCCGAAAGAACAGGGGAATCAGAAGGCTCAATTCCGATAATTTTGATGTTTTCGTTTTTTGATTTAAGATATTCGCCGGTACCTGTGATTGTACCGCCTGTGCCGACACCTGCGACGAAAATATCCACTTTTCCGTCAGTATCTTCCCATATTTCCGGACCCGTTGTGTCATAATGAGCCTTTGGATTTGAGGGATTTACAAATTGTCCCGCAACAATACTGTTGGGATTTTCACGAGAAAGTTCTTCGGCTTTTTCTATTGCACCGTTCATTCCCTTACTGCCGTCGGTAAGGACTAATTCTGCACCGTAGGCGGCAATTAGCTTTCGACGTTCAACAGACATTGTTTCGGGCATTGTGATAATTAGTTTATACCCTTTGGAGGCAGCAACACTTGCAAGTCCGATTCCTGTGTTTCCGCTTGTTGGCTCAATAATTACAGAACCTTTTTTGAGAAGACCCTGCGCCTCTGCATCTTCAATCATTTTAAGTGCAACTCTGTCCTTAACACTACCTGCAGGGTTAAAGTATTCGAGCTTTGCGTATAATTTGCTTTTAAGACCTAATTCATTTTCGATATTAGTAAGTTCTAAAAGAGGGGTTCTACCTATCAATTCAGATACATTTTTATACACATTCATTTTTAGTTCCTCCGTTAAAATCTTAATCTATTATATTATAATATACCTGTTTTTTCAAGAATATACAAAAGAAAAAGCCTACAGATTTTACTCTGCAGGCTTTGCTTGTAAGTTAAAGTTTATTTTGACTGCTTTTTCTTTGGATTCATAAGAAGCATACCGATTGCCATAATTACAGCGAATATGATAAGGTAGAAAAGAACCGGGCAAGAGAAACCGGCACCTGCTTCTTTTGCTGCTTTATAAGGCATATAGCCGTGTGAGTAGATAGCAGCAAATACCATGAATGCTGAACCGATAATTCCAAGTGCAGGAAGAACAAATCTCTTAACTGCAGGAAGATTCTTTTCTTTTCTCATAAACTGAATAAACATTGGAATGTAAAGAGCATAGATTGTGATAATCGGAAGCTCTGATGAGTCAAAGCTGAACATTCCAAACCAAGGTTTTGCGGTGAGGTTTGCACCATAGAAATATACAAGCCATGCACCAACGATTACAAGACCAACGATACATGAGTTTGAAGGCATTCCTGATGCCGGGTCAACCTGTTTCATAAGGTTAGCTTTTGGACCGTAGCCACGAACTGAAAGTGAGTACATACCACGGATACAACCGATAAGGAGACCGTTAAGAGTACCGAGGCAGGAAATCGCAACGAAGAGGTTGAGAATGTTACCGAGAACGTTACCGAAAACTGCTGTAAACGCAGGAGCAGTACCTTCGTCCATAAGTGTTTTAACAGGAGCACCGCCTGCAATACCAATGTAGTAGAAGAGATAAATAGCGATGATGATAATGCCACCTAATACAAGTGCGATGGGAAGATTCTTTTTAGAATCCTTGATTTCTGAGTTGATGGATGTAGCAAGAATCCAACCCTCGTATGCAAAAGCAGTAGCAACAACTGCACCGAAAAGAACGGAATAGTTGCCTGAGCTTGTGCCAAAATTAGATGTAAGAATTGTTACCGGTTCGCCTGCTATGTTATGAGTAAGACCGTAGATTGTACCAACAACTGCCATTAAAAGAAGCGGAATAAGCTTTATGAATGTAGCACTAATCTGGAGTTTACCGGCAAGCTTTGAAGAAAGTGTGTTAACTGCAAAAACGCAGATAAGGATAAATCCTGCAAGTAAGAATGTTTCAGTACCGGTTACAGGGTCACCTGCAAGTTGTAAATCAGGATTTACAGATACCAAGAAGGTAAGGAAGTACCTTGCTGTAAGCCAAGCAAGAACAGATGTCATAGCAGGAGTGTAGATTGTTGTTGCAAACCAACCCATAAAGTAAGCATATTTGTTGCCAACAGTTGCTTCGGCATAGTCAACAAGTCCGTTAACCTTTTCATATTGCTGAGCCATTACACAGAAAGCGAGAACGCAGCAAATCATAACTGCACCACCGATAATCCATGCAATAATACCCATTGGCATATCGCCGTTTGTTTTTTGAAGAATTGCCTGTGCCTTGAAGAAGACACCTGAGCCTACAACAGTACCTACAACCATGCAGATAGCCATTAAAAGCCCATATTGCTTTTTAAGTCCGTTTCCATTTTCCATGGGGAAACCATCCTTCCTTTCAAATATATACTAAATTATATTCCTTTTATTATAAAATGTAAAGATAATTTTTTCACTTTTCTTCTTTAATATATTAAAGTTTTAGACTTTATCTTATGTAGGTGATTGATAATTTGATTTATGTATAGTAAAATAGACCCATATAGGAGTGATGTTATGACTTTCGAAATTATTAAAAATCAATTTGTAAAAGACGGAAAGCCTATAAAGCTTATTTCAGGTGCGGTACATTATTTCAGAAATATGCCCGATACCTGGGAAGATATTTTTATGAAAATGAGGGCTATGGGATGCAACTGCGTTGAAACCTATTGTGCCTGGAATATGCATGAAAAAGTACCCGGAGAGTATGATTTTACAGGAATTTTAGATATTGCAAAATACATTGAAACAGCACAGAAGGTGGGCCTTATGGTTATTGTAAGACCGGGACCGTATATTTGTGCAGAATGGGAATTTGGCGGACTTCCTTGGTGGATTCAGGCGGATGAAGATATGGAAATCCGTTGTATGAATGAAAAGTATATCGAACGCTTTGATTTGTATCTTGACAAACTCTGTGCAGAAATCAAACCATACCTCACTACTAATGGTGGAAATGTGATAATGGTACAATGTGAAAATGAGTATGGATATTATGGTGATGACAAAGAGTATCTTAACTACTTGAAGCAAGGATTCATTGACCGCGGAATTGACGTGCCGTTGTTTACATCTGACGGTACAAGCAAGAGTGACTTGCTTGACGGTGCTATTGAGGGATGTTTGCCGACATTGAATTTTGGTAGCCGTGTTGAGGAAAACTTTAAAGCTCACGACGAACTTTACCCTGATACGCCTAAAATGTGTATGGAAATGTGGAACGGTTGGTTTGATTCCTGGGGCGACGAGCATCATCATACAATATCAGCGGAGGACTACGCAAAAGTCGTTGACGATATGCTGACTCGTGGTAGCCTTAATATGTATATGTTCATCGGTGGAACCAATTTCGGCTTCACATCAGGGGCAAATCATTATGAAAGATTCTGCCCTGACGTTACAAGCTATGACTATGATGCTATGCTTACAGAATGTGGTGACATTACACCTAAATATATGGCGGTAAGAGAAGTGATTAAAAAACATATAGGTGAGGAATTACCGCCTGTTCCGGCAAATCGTGAGAAAAAGGCTTACGGTAGATTTAAGCTGACAGAAAGTGAAGGCTTCTTCTCTGCACTCCCTAAACTTGCTACTCCTGTTCATTCCGATGTGCCGAGATGTATGGAAAAATACGGTAACGGTTACGGATTTATTGCATACAGAACAGTTTTAAATCGAGATTATGAAGATGTATCCCTTTCCTTTGAGAGAATCGGTGACCGTGCACAGATTTACATAAACGATAGCCTTGTGGACATTCTTTATATTAATGACAGACTTGAAACAAGGATTTCCGCAAAAGCAGGAGATGTTCTTACTGTCCTTTGTGAAAATATGGGCAGGACTAATTTCGGCCCGAAGATGATGTATAAAAAGGGTATCGCAGGAAGATGCTTGATAGATAAGAGAATACACTTTAATTGGGATGTTTACACATTGCCTATGAATAATCTTGATAAATTATCATTTGATAATAAGGCTTTCAATGAAAAATCAGCCTTTTATCGTGGCTATTTCAATATAGAGAATCCAGAGGATACATTCTTAAAACTTGATAGTTTCACAAAAGGTTTTGTGGTTATTAACGGATTTAATATAGGCAGGTATTGGGAAATCGGACCACAACAGACACTTTATGTACCTGCTTGTCTTTTGAAAGAAGGAAAAAATGAAATTGTTGTTTTTGAGTCCGACGGACTTAAAGGCGAAGCAGAAATAGAGTTTGTTGATACACCGATTTTAGGATAAATACTAAGTAGGAGGCAGAAAAATGACGGAAAGAAAATATCTTTGTATAGATTTAAAGTCCTTTTTTGCCTCTGTTGAGTGCGTAGAGAGGGGACTTAACCCCATGACCACAAATTTGGTTGTTGCTGACAGGGAAAGGACGGAAAAAACTATCTGTCTTGCAGTAACACCTTCCCTGAAGGCTCTTGGTGTTTCAGGCAGAGCAAGACTCTATGAAGTCGTACAAAAGGTAAGGGAAGAAAACAACCGAAGAAGATTCAATGCACCAAAAAGAACTTTTACGGATAAATCATTCAATTCAACAGAGTTGAATAATAATCCGACATTGGAGATTGATTACATTGTAGCACCACCAAGAATGGCATATTATATGGAGTACAGCACACGAATTTACAATGTGTATCTTAAATATATTGCCCCTGAAGATATTCACGTTTATTCGATTGATGAGGTTTTTATTGATATAACTCATTATCTTGCGACTTATAGAATGTCAGCCCACGACTTTGCAAGGAAGCTTATCAAGGATGTTCTTGCTACAACGGGAATTACAGCAACAGCGGGAATAGGGACTAATATGTATCTTGCCAAGATTGCTATGGACATCGAGGCAAAGCATATCCCTGCCGATGAGGACGGAGTGCGAATTGCCGAGCTTGACGAAATGAGTTATCGTGAAAAGTTGTGGTCACACAAGCCCTTAACTGACTTCTGGCGTGTGGGAAAAGGTTACGCAAACAAGCTTGAAAGATACGGTATGCGGACGATGGGTGATGTTGCACGTTGCTCTCTCTATGACGAGGATTTGCTTTACAGACTTTTTGGTGTCAATGCAGAATTGCTTATTGACCATGCTTGGGGTTGGGAACCCTGCACAATAAAGGAAATCAAGGCCTATAAACCATCGACAAACAGCTTAAGCTCGGGTCAGGTTTTGAAGGAACCTTATTATTTTGATAAAGCAAAGCTTGTAACAAGAGAAATGGCTGAGGCTTTGGTTCTTGATCTTGTAGCGAAGAAACTCGTTACTAATCAGATTGTTTTAACTATCGGATATGATATCGATAACCTTACAGATGACAATATTCAGTACAGTGGAGATGTTGTAACCGACTTCTATGGCCGAAAAGTGCCGAAACATGCTCATGGTACGGGCAATATAGGTCAATACACGGCATCATCCAAATTGATTGTGGATGCAACAATGGAGCTTTACGATAGAATTGTTAACAAAAGCCTTCTTGTACGAAGAATAACTATCGCTGCTTGTAAATTGCAACGGGAAAATGATGTAAGAGAGAATCAGGTCGAACAGCTTGACCTTTTCACCGATTACGAGGAGAAAAACAAACAGGCAGAAACACTTGCAAAAGAAAAAAAGATGCAGGAAGCAGTTCTGAGTATTAAAAAGAAGTATGGAAAAAATGCAATTCTTAAGGGAATGAATCTTGAAGAAGGTGCAACTGCAAAGGAAAGAAACAGACAGATTGGTGGGCACAAAGCATAAAAAGGAGTGTGACATATGCAAGGCGATTATGACGATATTATAAATCTTCCCCATCATCAGTCCGACAGAAGACCTCGTATGTCACTTTATGACCGTGCGGCACAATTTGCACCCTTTTCTGCTCTTACGGGGCATGACGATGCAATAAAAGAAACTGCAAGACTTACGGACAAGAAAATTGAACTTGACGATTACGACCGGATGCTGTTGAATAATAAAATGAATTTTATATTAAAGCATATTGGTGACCAGCCTGAAATGACAGTCACTTATTTTATTCCCGATAATAACAAAGAGGGCGGAATGTATCTTGATTTTACAGGAAATTTAAAAAGGTATGACACCGTTGAGAGGAAAATTTGTTTTACGGACAAAACAGAACTTTTCATTGATGATATTATTGAGATAAAAAGTGATATTCTGCCTGAAAGCGTGGAGAACTTATAGACAAAAATATGACTGTATCTTTTTGGAGATACAGTCATTTCTTTTTTATAATCTTCGATTTATCTAAAAGCATTACAATTATGGGCACAAGGACAATTTGAATAATTATTCCGGGTATAGAATTTACAACGGAGGCTGTCCAGAAAGCAGAGAAGGTGAATTTGTTAAGGTCAAAGCCTAAACAGGCAAGCTGAACCGTTCCCCAAACAAGGCGCCCCATAACCATTGAGATAACGAGTGTTGCATATATGTATTTTTTCTTTTTAGGCAATGAATGATATAACATCCCTGTGAAAAAACCGTAGGTTGCGAGTTCGAATGCCATAGCCACAGCCCTTGGGAAAAGAGTAGGCATTCCAAGTGTAAGAGAACGAAGCAGAGGAGCAATAAAGCCAACTGCAAGTCCCCACGGTGCTCCGCAGATATATCCGCATATAAGAACGGGAATGTGCATAGGACAAAGCATATTGCCGATTTCGGGGATTTGTCCCGTTATAAAGGGTAATATGTAACTGATTGCCAGAAACATTCCCGATAATGCAAGTTTGTTAATTTTGTTTCTTTTTTTCATATTGGTTTTCCCTTTTGTGTATTTGCTTTTTACATTTTACTACAATTATTCCATAATTGCAACAAAGAGAAAAGGAAGGGTAACAAAAAGTTATCCTTCCTTTACCATAGGAATATATCAATTAGAAACTATCAACATAATCACAAGCGGCAAGAGCGGCAACTGCACCATCACCTGCTGCGGTTATTACCTGACGGATTGATTTTGTTCTGCAGTCACCTGCAACAAAAATACCTTTTGCATTAGTTGTACAGGTTTCGTTAGCATCAACATAGCCACGACCATCAAGAGTAATAATATCTTTAAAAGCCTCATTTTGAGGAACAAGTCCGATTGCGACAAACATACCGTCAAGTGTCAAATCTGAACTTTCATCGGTTGTTGTATTTTTTATGGTGATACCCTTGAGTTCATTATCACCAATAAGTTTTTCTACAACTGTACCGAGAATAATCTCAACGTTATCCTTGCTTTGAAGTTTTTCCACAAGCTTTTGTTCGCCTGTGAAGAAATCAAGATTTTGGATTACATAAACCTTCTTTGCGAGGTCGGAGAGAAGAATTGCTTCCTGTAAAGCAGAGTTACCGCCACCGATAACTGCAACTGTTTTACCCTCATAGAAAGCACCGTCACAAACTGCACAGAATGAAATGCCTTCACCTATAAGGTTCTGTTCATTTTCGAGTCCCAAAAGTCTGTGCTTTGCACCTGTTGCAACAATAACGGATTTGCTTTCAAATTCACCTGAATCAGTAACAACAGTTTTAATGTCACCGTCACGAATTTCAAGCACTTCAGCACATTCAACCTCAGCATCCTGATTAAGCACTTGTTCAACAAGCTTTTCTGCAAATTCATTGCCTGTTACTTCTTGAAAGCCCGGGATATTCTCAACCTTTGGAGAATAAGTAATCTGTCCGCCAAAACTAGCTTTTTCAATAACGAGAACTGTTTTGTTTGCCCTACGAGCATATAGGGCGGCGGTAAGCCCTGCAGGACCACCGCCGATTATTATAATGTCATACATAAATTATAATCCCTTAATTTTAATTATGCGTTGAGGAATTTCTTAATATCAGAAACGCCTGTGTATTTTTCGAAAGTACCGTTTTTAACAACTACAAGAGTCGGAGCCTGCTTAACACCGAATTCGTTAACTAAATCAGCGTATTCGTTAGCAAGGAGTTTTTCATAAGCAACACCTGCTTTGTCAAGTAAAGAACAAGCAATCTTACAGTTTGGACAAGTTGCTGTTGTGAAAAGATAAGTGCTGTCAGCAAGTTCAACAACTGCTTCTGTTTCTGTTTTTACACAATCACAAACTTCGTTTTCTGTAACATCGTGTGTAAGGTGTGAGTTAGCAATATCGTAAACTTTTCTGTCCTTGTATTCCTGAGCCTTACCATCGTTCCAGTTCTTAACAGGACGGTAGTAACCGGTAATTCTTGAGTAAACCTCTGCTTCTTCACCACAGTGTGGACAAGTGAATGCTTCACCTGCGATGTAACCATGATTCTTACAAATTGAGTAAATTGGTGAAATTGAGTAGTAAGGAAGTCTGTAATTAGAGGCAATCTTCTTAACAAGACTTGCACATGACTGCCAATCAGGGAGCTTTTCGCCAAGGAAAGCGTGGAATACTGTACCTGATGTGTAAAGTGTGTGGAGTTCATCCTGCATATCAAGAGCAGTAAAGATATCATGTGTATAGCCAACAGGAAGATGTGAACTGTTGGTGTAGTAAGGTGTTTCGCCTTCTTTTCTGCCTGCTGTGATGATATCCGGATAATATTTAAGGTCGTGCTTTGCAAGACGGAATGCTGTTGATTCAGCAGGAGTTGCTTCAAGGTTGTAAAGGTCACCATACATTTCCTGATAGTCGGAAAGTCTTGTTCTCATGTGGTTAAGAACATCCTTTGCAAACTGCTGTGTCTTTTCATTTGTCATGTCAGCCTGAATCCATTTTGCGTTAAGACCTGCTTCGTTCATACCAACAAGACCGATTGTTGAGAAGTGGTTGTTGAATGTGCCGAGGTATCTCTTTGTATATGGATAAAGACCTGCATCAAGAAGCTTTGTAATAACGTCACGCTTAACTTTAAGTGAACGAGCAGAAATATCCATCATCTTGTCAAGACGAGCATAGAAATCAGCTTCATCCTTCGCAAGATAAGCAATTCTTGGTAAGTTGATTGTAACAACACCAACTGAACCTGTTGATTCACCGCTACCGAAGAAACCGCCTGACTTTTTGCGAAGTTCACGAAGGTCAAGACGAAGACGGCAACACATTGAACGAACGTCTGATGGTTCCATATCACTGTTGATGTAGTTTGAGAAGTAAGGTGTACCGTACTTTGCAGTCATTTCAAAGAGAAGCTTGTTGTTCTCTGTTTCTGACCAGTCAAAATCACGAGTGATTGAATATGTTGGAATTGGATACTGGAAACCACGACCGTTAGCATCGCCTTCAACCATAACTTCGATGAAAGCCTTGTTCACCATATCCATTTCTTTTTTACAATCTTTGTATTTGAAATCCATTTCCTTGCCACCAACGATACAGTTGAGTTCTGCAAGGTCGTTTGGAACTGTCCAGTCAAGAGTGATGTTTGTGAATGGTGACTGTGTACCCCAACGAGATGGAGTGTTTACACCGTAGATGAATGACTGAATGCACTGTTTAACTTCTTTGTATGAGAGGTTATCAACCTTTACGAAAGGTGCAAGATATGTGTCGAATGATGAGAAAGCCTGAGCACCTGCCCATTCATTCTGCATAATACCGAGGAAGTTAACCATCTGGTTGCAAAGTGTTGAAAGGTGAGCAGCAGGAGCAGATGTAATTTTGCCCGGAACACCGCCAAGACCTTCCTGAATCAACTGCTTAAGTGACCAACCTGCACAGTAACCTGTAAGCATTGAAAGGTCGTGAATGTGAATATCAGCATTTCTGTGTGCATTGCCGATTTCATCATCATAAATTTCAGAAAGCCAGTAGTTAGCAGTAACAGCACCTGAGTTTGAAAGAATCAAACCACCAACTGAATAAGTAACTGTTGAGTTTTCCTTAACACGCCAGTCGTTAACATTGAGGTAGTTGTCAATGATTGCTTTGTAGTCAACCATTGTTGCGTTAAGGTTACGAACTTTTTCCCTCTGACGACGGTAGATGATATATGCCTTTGCAACATCATCATAACCGGCCTTAATAAGCACGGATTCTACACTGTCCTGAATGTTTTCAACGGAAATTGCCTGGTCCTCGATTTTTGGCTCAAATTCTGCTGTAACTTTGAGTGCAAGGAAATCGATAATGTCAGCATTGTACTGCTTGTTACAAGCGTCAAATGCAAGGGTAATAGCTTCTGCAATCTTTTTAAGGTCAAAAGATGCTATTTTGCCGTCTCTTTTTACTACGTTATACATATTGTGCCCCTCCTGTTATTTTGAATTTTCTGTGCATTTTGGGTAAAAAGAAATAAACCTCGCTACCCTTTACGCACGACATTTTTTGGTTAGCGAGATTTATTATAGTACATATCTTGTGCTTTGTCAATAGGTTTTTACACAATATATTGTGTTTTTCTTAAATTCCGCGAATTTCAACACAAGGTACAATTTCTGTAGCTTTTTTCTTCATTTCTTTAAGCATATCAACGGATACAGCGCCTAAATCACTCTCAATAAGGTCACCGGAATCCACAAAATTCTGTAAAAAGTACTTGTGTGCACCTTTAATCCATACCACAATATCTTGTATATCGTCAATTGTGTGAAAACCATCAACAATAGTTGTTCTGAACTCGTAATCCACTTTATCTTGCAACAAAAAGTCCACACTTTTTTCAATTGACGCCATATCAATATTGTTTACACCTATTGTGGTCATATACTTTGCCTTACTGTTTTTAATGTCCATGGCAACATAATCCACAAGACCTTTATCAACAAGTGAAATAAGTTTGTCAGGGAAACTTCCGTTAGTGTCGAGTTTAACCGCATATCCCAAATCTTTGATTTTGCCGATAAACTCTTCAATACCGTCTTGTAATAAAGGTTCACCGCCTGTAATTACAACACCGTCAAGAATACCCTGTCGTTTCTTTAAATATGAAAGGACTTCTTCCACATCTATATATGTATTTTTATCAATATGGGTCACAAGGGAGGCATTGTGACAAAAAGGGCAACGGAAGTTACAACCCGGCGTAAAAATGATACAAGCCACCTTACCGGGATAATCTAAAACTGTAAGTTTTTGAAAACCATTTATATACATAAATTCTTCTCCTTGATAATTAACTGATAATAGAATAACACAAATTCATATTAAATAAAAGACAAAAAATAAAATTGACGATATACATATTATATGATAGAATTACTTTATAGGGAATGAAAGGGGAAAGAGTATGGCAAAAAAAATTATGACACCTGACGAATACAAGGCGAAGCTTGAAAAGAAAGCGGAAAAAGGAAAAAGATTTTCAAAAGCCTTTTTGAGCAGTTTAGCAATTTTCTTATCAGTAATAATAGTATTTAGCATGGTTTCTATATCACAGACCTTGATGTTACTTCCTGTCGGCAATACAGGAGCCGTAACAAATAATAGTACTTCTGCCGAGCAGGATAAGGATGACCCCACATCTGACTGGGGCGATGGTGTTATTGTGGACGACAATGCAGTAGCGGATGGAGAGGAGAAAAAGCCTTATTCCACAATTCCCGAAATTGTTGACCTTTTTAACACGTCAATGAACAAAATCAAAACAGATGCAGTCAAGGTTACTAAGAATTACGAATACAGAACAATTAATCAGTTAGAGTTGCCTGATGCACTTCAGTCTATGGGTGACACCCTTATGACAGAGGTGATGAAGGATGACACGGAACCTATTGTATATGCAACAAAGCAGGAAATTAAAGAGAATTTCCAAGTGCCGAATCAGGATTATGTAAGTCGCTTGACGGCTTCTGATGTTGAAAAGGCAGCATTTAAGGATAACGGCAACGAATATGAAATTTATATTCTTGTAAAGGGTGAAAAAAATCCCACAGCCGGTTCAGGTGTAGGCTCAGTATTTGATGTAATTGAAACATACGAAATGGCTGCAAAAGCACCCTCATTCCTCAAAGAATTTTCAACGGAATACTATAATTGTGTTGTTAAGGTTAAGATTGATAAAGAAACAGGCAAGGTAACCCATGCAAATTATTCAACACCTTTATATATGAATGTTATAGTTGATATGTTTGGTACACATCATGTAATAATGGGTGTTACTTTCGAAAAGGACTATACAATAGAATATTAAAATTATAAGACGGCAGATTTTCTGTCGTCTTTTTGTTGAGAAAAAGTTATGCAGATGGTATAATAAAGGTATAAATCACAAGTCAAAGGGGAGATTACAGTTGAGAAAGAGTAGTAAGGTTATTGCGGTCTTGCTTATACTTGCATTTTGTCTTCTCGGTATTTGCGGTTGCAAAAGTGAGGAAAAAGAAGGGATAACAGAAATGAAGGCTTCATACGAGGAAATAACGGCTCAACAGGCGAAAGAAATAATGGATAACGAAACAGGGTATATAATAATTGACGCCCGAACACAGGAGGAGTTTGACGAGGGACATATTGAAGGTGCAATTATGATTCCTGAATATGAAATATCACAAAGGGCAGAAAAAGAATTGCCGGATAAGGAGCAATTGATATTAGTATATTGTCGCAGTGGCAGAAGAAGCAAAATCGCCTCACAGGCTCTTGCGGATTTAGGATATACCAATGTTAAAGAATTCGGCGGAATAATTGATTGGCCTTACGAAACAGTAAAATAAAAGGTGGCGGTTTTAAAACTGCCACCTTTTATGTATTCAATTCCATTTTATATTGTCTTGAGTTGAAAGGATAATACTGCAATCAAATTCGTTGACAAATTTCCATTTACCGTCAATTACTTTTAATTCATAGTTGAATTTCTTTGTAAATGAGCTTTCGTCATAAACAAGAGTAACGGTAAACTTACATTCCGTTTCACTACTTGAGTTTATTGTCAGGGTTACACCGTCACAATCGGCATCTCCTCCTTGACCGACATTGTAATTGGCATATAATTTGTCTTCATACATAACAAAATTTTCATTGATGTAATCGATATATACCTCTTCGGAAAAATAGTTACTTAAATCGTTTTTGATTTCATCAACGGTTGAATATTTTCCTTGTATTACAGGCGCATATTCCTGACCGTCAATATAAACGATAGTGTCCCAGTCAATTTTCGGACCGAATGCAGGCATAACCCAGTCAACGTACAGGTCATTTGCTGTCTCATAAAGAGCCTTGAGTTCCGCTTCTGTTAAGGTGCTTCCGCTTGATTCTATCGGTTTACCCAAAAGACTTTCCGTTGTGGATTCGGTGGGGGTGTTATTGAGCGAACTGTCATCAGGGGATTTCAGAACATTTAACCTTTTTAGTGCAAAAAATCCACCTATACCAATGGCAGCAACAAGAACAATAACAAGAAAGATTTTGAAAAACTTTTTCATAATTTTAACTCCCTTAAAAAGTAGTTTATAAGACCATTATACATTATATTTAATAAAAGTCAAACAAGAAAGGTAGACACAATTTTATTTAAACAATTTTAAGTGACTGTTGACACTTAAAATAAAAGCATTTAAAATATAAGTATAATTATGCTTTGAGGTGTATGCAAAATGAGTAGTTTTGAAAATTTAAGAATAGTAGACAACTTCTATCAAACGTCCTTGTTCTTTCCGATGCCGACAGTCATCATCAGTACACTCTGCGAGGACGGTACGACAAAACTCGGGCCGTATTCCTTGGTTCAACCCTACTACGTAGCGGGCAAGGACTATTATGCTATGTTGCTTTGCTGCCGAAACTCTTCTAACACCGCACAGAATATTCTGAGAAACGGGAAGTGCGCTCTCAATTTTATTGATGATAAGCCCTCTACCTTTAAGGAGGCTGTTAAACTTTCCTGGCCGGGAGATAAGCCGAGTGAAAAAATGCCGAAATGCAATTTCAAGCTTGAAAAAAGCCTTGTCGAGGAAGAAAATCCGAAGGATACACGTCCTATGGTGCTCAGCGAAGCAATAGAGGTTATAGAGTGTACGTGGATGCGAGAGCTTGACGGAGCAGACGTTGATCTTCCCGGAGAGCTTAACGGCTATGAGGGACCCTATCATGACTTTAACGGAATAACAAGCAA
>JAZSFK010000020.1:0-2395 GCA_045532175.1 Candidatus Fimenecus sp.
GAATCTCCACAATACCTCCTGTGGGAGTGTGCATCATCACCATTCTGTCAATCATCTGTTCCAGCTCCTCACCACAGAACGAAGCTGCCGTCAAAGTAACGATTTTAGGAAGTTCCGGCTTAAAAGTGTACCTTTCCATAAATAAATCAGATTAAGGATTCAAAAAACGGCGGTACACGAATTGAAAGGATACAAAAGAAGCGTGAAGCCTACATATACCCACTCCACCTCAGAGGTTCTAGCATACCCAGCAAGTTGAAATGAGCAATGTAGAACCCCACGCAGATATTATAACATCCTAATCCAACCATTGTTGGAAGAAGATGAACAACATCAAACTGGGGCATCTACAAGACTCTGTTTTTAACTTGCTTTGAAATTTGCTAGATTTCTGAGATAAAAACAAAGCGTGTAAACGCCTTTAACAATAAAACAAGTCATGCGATGTAACAACACCACACAACATTGCAAATTTACTAAAAATAAAAGCCCTAATCAAGAGATGAGGTAAAAATACACAAAAAATGTCATTTGCAACAATTTAGGAGTGCGTTATATCTTAAACATATGGGCCAATAATAACCGAAACAAACTAATGAAAGGAACCAGTCAAAGTCTCCGACATTTCACTTAAGTTGTTTTGTCGGAGATTAAATGGTTAATGCTTACTCACAGTTGTCTTTCAAGTGGTTTTGTCTCCGACATATCACCGACATTTTGGATGTCGGAGGCACTTATTAGCTGCAAAAACAATAAAAACTATGGATTTCTTGCACGAATGACAATTTTATTTGTACTTTTGCATTATCGTAACCGTCGTTACGGTAATATGCATTACGATAAAACTTGTAGATATGAGATTTTTTGATAGAGAACAAGAGTTTGAAAAACTTAGAGAAATTGAGGAATTGTCTCATGAGGTAGCTCAATTTACTATCATTACGGGAAGACGTCGTATTGGTAAGACTGAGATGGTCAAGAAGTTTTATGAGAACAAGACTATGCTATACTTTTTTGTTGCTCGTAAAGCGGAAGCAGATCTATGCGATATATTTGTTGATGAGATTCACACAAAACTGGGCATGCCCATGCTTGACAGCAAGGGAATGTCTTTTGCTTCCGTATTCAAATTCATCATGGAGTTGTCTCAGACTCAGCATATCAACCTCTTTATTGATGAGTTCCAGGATTTCTATAGGGTAAATCCATCTATCTATTCCGATATGCAAAACATATGGGACAGCTATAAAAATAAGGCTCATATCAACCTAATTGTGGCAGGTTCTGTGAATACCTTGATGAATAAGATTTTCAAGGATAAGAAGCAACCGCTTTTTGGTAGACAGACAGAAACAATGCATGTTAGACCTTTTAAGCCCTCAGTCCTAAAAGAAATCATGTCTGAATATTGTCAAGACTATAAAAAGTCTGACTTGTTGGCTCTTTATACCCTAACTGGCGGTGTGGCTAAGTATGTTGAGTTGTTTATTGACAGAAAGAAGTTTACGGAGAATAAGATGCTTGACATGTTCTTTGAGCGAGACTCTTATTTTTTGCCTGAGGGTAAGAATATGCTTGTCGATGAATTTGGCAAAGACTATGGTATCTACTTCTCAATACTTACACTCATTGCACAAGGTAGAAATACACGCCATGAATTGGAAAATGCTCTCAATATAAAAGAGCTGTCTGGCTACTTGAAAAACCTAAGCGAGGAATATGGTTTGATAAGTAAGATGCAACCTATTTACGAGAAGTCAAGCAATAAGAATGTGCATTATGCCATCAACGACCAGTTTCTAAAATTCTGGTTCCGTTTCATATACAAATATACACACATCATTGAGGCTGGTGGTAATGACAGATTGAGAACGATAGTTGAACGTGACTTTTCCACATTCAGCGGTAAATCTCTCGAAAGCTACTTTATTGAAGTAATGAAAGAGTCTGGTGAATATACTCGCCTTGGATACTGGCATGACCGCAAGGGAGAAAACGAAATCGACATTGTTGCCGAAGATGAGTTGGAAAACAAGATAGAATTTATCGAAGTTAAGCGTCAAGAGAAGAACTTTGATGAAGTTGTATTAAGAGCCAAATCCGAGTTGTTCTTTAAAGCAGTTGGCACATTCAAGAACTATGAGTTTATTTATAGAGGACTATCTATAGACGATATGTAATTCGATAAAAACTGTTTATACTAGCATAGAAATAGAGTTTCATTCCATAGCAGGAGTGGAACTCTTTTTTGTGATACATTGCGATGAATTGGAGCTAATCAAAAGACGCCAACTCCATAGTAGATAAGCAATAACCTCCCCTACTGTTTCCTTGCTGTTATATGGAAACAAGCCTGTTTTATTTCATACTTCACATAGCAACGGCCGGCGTTCTT
>JAZSFK010000064.1:0-26621 GCA_045532175.1 Candidatus Fimenecus sp.
GTGTTCCCAAGAAATTAAGATTGAATACAAATGAAATACCGTTTGCATCAAGGTCAAAGAATGTTTTAATATCGTCATTTTTCTCGATTAAATCAATTTTTTCAAGAGTTTCTTTTGTAGTTGTACCTTTTGGGTTGTTACCACCTGCACCGTTGAGAAGAATGTCGCAAGTGCCAAGTTTTTCATTGATAATTGTACGAGCATTTTCCATACTCTCTTTTTCAAGAACATTACAGCCTACTGCAATAGCAACGCCACCGTCAGCATTGATTTCATCAGCAACTTTTTGTGCTGCTGCTTCATTTAAATCAAGAACTGCAACTTTAACGCCTTGTTTTGCAAGTGTTTTTGCAAAATCGCCACAAAGGACTCCGCCACCACCTGTTACAACTGCTACTCTACCTTTTAAGTTTTCGTGTACCATATCATTTGTTTCCTTTCTCAACTGCTTCAAACAAGCCGTTTATGTATGTTGCACCAAGTGCTCTGTCAAAAAGACCATAACCCGGTTTTCCTGTTTCGCCCCAAATCATTCTACCATGGTCTGGACGAACATATCCGTCAAAGCCTGTATCTACAAGTGCCTTAACAACCTCATACATATCAAGACTACCGCAATTTGAAATATGTCCGCTTTCTTCAAAGCTTCCGTCTTCCATAATCAAGATGTTTCTGATATGCATAAATGCAATTCTGTTCATTGCACTGTATTTTCTAATCATTTTTACAACGTCATTTGATTTTGCACAACCTAATGAGCCTGTGCAAAGGCAAAGACTGTTTGCCTCACTATCAACAAGTTTTAACATTCTGTCAATGTTTTCTTCGCAAGTGATAATTCTCGGAATACCAAAAATCGGATATGGCGGGTCATCAGGATGAATCGCCATTTTAACGCCACATTCTTCGGCAACAGGAATAACCTTTTTAAGGAATTTTTCAAGGTTTTTCCATAGTCCTTCTTCCCCAAGTACACCATAAGCTGAAATTAATTCTCTGACTTCTTCCTGTGTATAGCTTGAATCCCAACCGGGAAGATGAATATCATCCTTAAGCGGGTCAAGACCTTTCATTTGTTCCCAATACATAACAAGACTTGTTGAGCCATCCTCTGCCTCTTTATCAAGCTGTGTACGTGTCCAGTCAAATACAGGCATAAAGTTATATGTTACGCATTTAACACCATATTTGGCACAACGACGGATGTTTTCACAGTAAACCTCTAAAAGCTCGTCCACGTTATCTCTGCCAAGCTTAATGTTTTCATGCACGGGAATTGATTCGACAACGTCAAAAACAAGACCGTTTTCCTCGCATTGTTTTACCATTTTCTCGATTGACTCTTCAGGCCAAACCTCACCCGGCTTTACATCATAAACGGCACTAACTATGCTTTTCATATTTGGAATCTGACGAATGTACTGCAAAGAAATGGGGTCGCTTTCGCCATACCAACGGAATGACATTTTCATAAGTTTATCCTCCTTATGGTTTTATACATTTATTTTATCATTGAAAAATCTCTCATTCAATGTATTTTTTATTGCATTTTTAGGAATATTTTACTGGTCATCTGTGAAATTAGAATCGTCTTCCCAATACGCAACATCATAAGGGTCCTTGTCAGGGTCGTAAACATCCCAGAGTTCGTGTTCAAAAACCTCGGGCAGTGCAGGACATTCTGCGACTGCCTCGACCTTCATTCCCCTTGACCAGATTGACGGGTCAATTCTTACTGTATATCCGCAACAGGATGGTGTCAACCACTCGTGCATTGGTGCTTCGGGAAGTGCATAGGTCTGCATAAGGGACATAATAACACCACCATGTGTAATGACCGCAGTGTTTTTAACCCCTGCCTTGATTACACCGTCAACAATCTTTTCAAAGCAGTCACAAATTCTGTAATTGAATCTTACCTGACTATCACCAAAAGGTGCAGCCTTATTGGGATTTGTACCCGCTAACCATTCTGCGAAGTCCTCATCCTTTTGCAATTCCTCGGCGGTTTTGCCCTCGAATTCGCCGAAGTCGTATTCTCTTAAATCATCAAGGATAATCGGATTTTTGTCGGGATAAATCGCTTGTGAGGTTTCAATACATCTCTTCAACGGACTGCAAAAAACTGCATCAACCTCGGGATATTCCCCGTAATTTTCCATTATATCTTTAAGCTGTGCCATACCCTCCTCGCAGACAGACTCGTCAGTATGACCGATATATCTGCCTTCAAGGTTTCCCTTTGTTACTGCATGGCGTATTAAGTGAATTTGGTAAGTTTTCATATTATAGCTCCTGAAAATTTGTAATATCATACAATATACAAATTGTTTAATGTGTTGTATAATTCTTATACTTTTAGTATAAGGGGTAATTAAAATGAGTACATCAATCTCCACTCGTCTTGTAGAATTGAGAAAGGATAAAAACTTAAGTCAGAAGGATGCTGCAACTGCTCTTGGAGTTTCACAGGCTCTTCTTTCCCATTACGAAAAGGGAATACGGGAATGCGGACTTGACTTTCTCTGTCGTGCATCAAACTTCTATGATGTAAGTACGGACTATCTTCTCGGTATGACCGATACGAAAATGATGTCGGACGCTCTTTTTGTTTCCGACGAAATTCCACAGGACAGCGAGGTCAGAATGAGTACCGTTTTCCGTTCCTCCGTTTATATGCAGGAACGTCTTGGAGTTTACGGAAGAAACTATGCCTCAAGAATAAGAAGTATCTATATCCTTACCATTTATAAAGTCTATATATCTGCACTTCGTCAAGGTGCAATCCCCAATCATGAAAAGGCTAAAAAAGAATTAGCACCGTTTATCTCCACAAATCTTATTGACCATATTATCAATTCCCTTGTTTTTGAGGGGGATAATAAGCCCAAGAGAAGTGAACAGCTTCCGAAATCCATGGACACCATAATTAACGAAGCGACAAAGCTTATTGATAAAGAAATTGCAAGGATGTATAAATACTCAAACAACGAATCAAAGTAATTCCTTGTATATAAGGCTCTTCTTTATTCCCGTATCTCCTGCAACAGTTTTTGATGCTTCATTGATACTCATACCCTTACTTACAAGTTCTTTTGCCAATTCCACAGCCTGTTCCAATGTGACGGGCTGTTTTTCTTTTACCTTTTGAGCACCTGCAATAATCAGGACATATTCTCCTCTCGGATTTTCGATTTCAAAATAATCAATTGCATCCTTAAGGCTTGTCCTCATTACAGTTTCGTGAATTTTTGTAAGTTCCTTTACAATGGCAATTTCACGGTCACCAAAATATGCATACATATCCTTTAAAGTTGCTTTCAACTTATGCGGTGCTTCATAGAAAATCATTGTGCGGGTTTCGTTTTTGATTTCCTCAAGATGTTCTTTTCGACTCGGTTTATTTGTACTTAAAAAGCCTTCAAAAGTAAATCTTCCACTTTCCATTCCGCTGATTGCAAGTGCTGTTGCAAACGCAGTAGGGCCCGGCACGGACTCAACGGGGATGTTGTTTTTGTGACAAAAATAAACTAAATCCTGACCCGGGTCAGAAATGCAGGGCATTCCTGCATCGGTTACTATTGCACAGACCTCACCGTTTAAAATTCGTGAAATAATCATTTCACCGCGTTCACGACGATTGTGTTCATAATAACTTACAAGTGGTTTTTTTATATCAAAATAATTCAGTAATTTTTGAGTAACTCTTGTGTCCTCCGCCGCTATAAAGTCAACAGAAGCAAGAGTTTCCTTGGCTCTTGGAGAAAAATCTGAAAGGTTTCCGATTGGTGTGCCTACAACATACAGTTTACCGCTCATATTTTTTCTCCTTTACTTTCTGTATTTTTCCGTAATTTCAAGCATCTCACGAGTTAAGGTGCCGTCATCATTATATGCTACAAGATTTTTTTCAACTTTTAATCCGTTTTTCGCACCTCGTTTACCCTCAACAAGGACTAACCAAGGTTGAGTATCACCTTTTTTTGACACAAAACGAAGGGTTTTAGGCTCAATACCGTTTTCACGCATTGAGCACATCACGTCAAACACCCTTTCCGGTCGTTGACAGATACAAAGCTTTCCGCCAAACCTTAAAAGTCGTGATGCACTTTTTGCAATATCATTCATATTACAAAAAGTTTCGTGACGGGCAATAGTTGCATATTCCTCGTCATTTTTTATTCCGCCATTCCGGATTTTATAAGGCGGATTCATTGTGACCAAATCAAAACTGCCTGCTTTAAGGTCATCAATTTCCTTTAAATCTCTGTTAAGTATTTTGATTTTGTCCGTATTATTCAAATCCCTTGAACGGAGCATCTGATTGCAACCGTTTTCCTGAATCTCAATAGCGGTAATTTCCCTGCACTTTCCGTCACGAAGCCAGAGAAAAGGGATAATGCCGCAGCCTGAACCAAAGTCACAAACGATATCGTTTCTCTTTGGGTTTGCAAAATTGGCTAAAAGCATAGCATCTGTGCCGAAGGTATGTTGTTTTGAAACCACAACACCGACACCCTCACCCAAGTCTTCAATATGTTCACCATCAAAAAGTGTAATTTTATCAGTCAACATAAATATCCTCTACATCACTCATACTTCTTATTGTTGTTATCATAAGAGCAAGTGAATCATCATTTTTAGGGAAAACAAGCACCTTAATAACGGATGTATCCTTGCGACGCTTGAACTTTAAATCTTTTGTTTCGGTATAAACAACCTCCATTGAGTGAATTGTACCGCCACATTGTTTGATTGTTTTTGTAATAAGCGGAATCTGTGCTCCTACGTCGTAAATCTCAATAAAGATAAGCTTACCCGCTGAACCACGTACAATAAATCTTTTAAGTGAGTTAAGTGTCAGATAAATTACAAAAGTTGCCACAAGTGCACCTGCATAGAAACCTGCACCGACTGCGATACCGATACAAGCAACAGCCCAAAGAGATGCTGCTGTTGTAAGACCTTTAACGGAAAAGCCCTCACGAAGAATTGTACCTGCACCGAGGAAACCGATACCGCTGAGCACCTGTGCACTCATTCGTGTTACGTCGCCACTCATTCCCTGACTGTCAAAAACATAAACGGATGTAAGCATTACAAGAGCAGAGCCAACTGCCACAAGAATATGTGTTCTGAAACCTGCAGGGCGGTGTGAATGTTCTCTTTCATAACCGATAAAACCGCTTAAAATTGTTGTAATTCCAAGTTTTATTGCAGCATCCAACGTAAACTGAATCTGCTCATTATTCCACAACCACAAAAAGACATTTTTTATTGTGTCAATGACCTCATTCATTTGGTCCGCCTCCTATAAAATACTACTTTTTTCTTGCAAGTGCAGGAGCTGTAAGAATTACACCCCATATCACCTGATACAAAACAACCTGCCATACTCCAATCTGGGAAATTCCTGAAAGGAAGGTCAAGGCCGCCATGATAATAACGCCGATTAGCGAAGCAATAAACTGTATAAGTTTTGATGAATTGACAAAGGAATTTATTACAAATGAGCCGTGGAGTGCGGAAAGCATAGACTTCATACCGCCGTCATGAATAATCCTTGCATCGCTGCGTTCAACCTCGCTACGGCTGATTTTTGTGTACATATCTCCTGCAACGGGATTGATAATTTTTACAACATTCTCAGGTAAGCCAAATTCTGCCTCCAAAAACTTTTCTGTAATATTTGCATCAGATGTTCTGAAGAAAATTGTAAGACCGTCTTTTTCCAATTCCTGCATATACTCTGCAGTTTCAGGATTTGCCTTATATACAACGATAAACATTGCAGAAATCTTACCCTCGATGGCAAGATAAAGCACGTTTTTACCCTCGCTTCTGTATTTATCCTCCAAGTCCTTATCCGGAGTTTCAACATTGTGGTGAGTTAAAAGGTCACGGTTACCTACAAGCACTCTATGATTATGAATCCAACAAGAACAGCCTAATTTTTCCTCATAAGCCAAAGCTTCAACAGGAAGGAGAAGCTCTTTTTTACCGTCAATAACCCCGTTAAATACCTCGGCAAGTACGCCTCCTGAAGAAATAACCACAGATGCAGTATAGAGAATTGCCTCATCAATTCGCATTTTGTGATATGTTTTTAATCCTTCAATATTGCATCCGCCTTCCTCAAAGGCATCACAAGCATCAATCATAACACCGTTTGAGTTAACTGCATCCTCAACAGCGGAATATCCGTTAATCAAGGCATTTTCCTCATTAAGGTATCTGTTTGTTGCACGAAGATTTATTGCGGATACCATTCCTGCAGCCACAGGAAGGCTCATAAGCACCGTAGCAGCAAATGTGCTTACGCCGACAAAAATATTCTGAGATGTAATTACTGATATAATACCTAAAATTACACCCGTTATAAGAACCAGCGGAACGGTAATCTTACATAACGAGCCTGTAATATCCGCTGAACGGGACAATTCCATAAATCTTTGAGGAATTCCTATTTTTGCTGAGTACTTAATTTCGGGATTTCCAAGCATAAGTCCTCTTGCAATCTCATTGGCGGTATCCTCATCACCAATATTTTCGACACTGTAACAACTATCGGTATTTTCAGCAATAACCTCAAAGTTTTCACTGTCATTTTTACAACGGATTAACTCCCCGACCTTTGACATAATCATAGGCACAAGTGCTGCACCTACTGTCATTTTTGCAACAGATTCCACGCTGTCGGTAAATGCAAAACTTACAACACATTGAAGCATACCCACAACTGCAGAAATAAAAACGACTGTATCTATATCGAGAATAAAACTCTTTATCTTGCTAATTGCATTTTTAAATGAACGTACGCACATAGCAGATGCTGTTACCAACAAAACGAGTTGAACCAATGAGTATATAAACTCGTTATTCCCGTATAACTCAAAATTGCCGTTGTTAGTTCCTGCCATAGCGGAAAGAACTGACATTACAAAGAAAATTATAGAAATAAAAATAAGCTTTAAAAGAATACCTCGTTTTTCCGCTTCAAAAACCTTTCTTACTGCATTACAATCCTTGGGGCCGTAATACTCACGGATAACCGAAACACGCTGACGTTCATATCTTTTCTTCTGAACAGGCTCTTCAACCTCCTGCTTGAAAATAAGGTTTCCATCAACAAAATCCTTAACCTTATCCTTGCGATTTTCTCTAAGCTCTGCCTCTGCCTCTTCCTCGGATTGCTGTAAAATCTCTTCGTTTTCAACAAAGCCGTCAAACATTAATTGGTTATCGTCTTCCTCTTCTCGCTGGATATTGGCAAAAAATCTTGTTTTTTCCTGCTCATACTCATATTCCGCAGGTACAAGTGTCGGAACAGGAGCAATTCCGTCAGTGCTCTGTGACGGCTGACGGTTTTTAACAACAACACCGGGAGTTTCAATTGTCCTTTGGGGTAAAGACTCTCTTGCAATACGCTGTTCCTGAGTGTTTTCAATTTTCTGCACGGGCTTATTAAAGAAGTGCTTTCTATATTTTTCCTCACTCATTACAGGGGATGAAAGAGGCTGAGCATCACCGCTTGTAGTTCTTGCCACCTTATTTCCTAAATTATGAGAAATATTAGGATTATATGAGCCTCTTATATCAACCTCATTAAACATTCTTGTTTTTTCAATTGAAATCTGACCCGAAACAGGCTTAACCTCTACTACTTCTTCAACCGGTTTTTCTTCGTCCTTTGTTATTTCTTCACCGTTTGAAAGAATTTCCATCTGTCCGTCTTCTTCAAACGAAAGGGACGTATCCTCCGAGCTTTTCTCTTCAAAATCCTCTACCTTTGAAATGTCAAGGGTGAAATTCCTCTTAATCTTTTCCTTCTTTTCAATCTGAAAGGAGAATTTTTTCTCATCGCGGACCGAACCCACAGTCTCCGTCGATGTCGTCTTCTTTAAATCCTCAAGAATTAGGTCGATTTCAACGGATGAATGAGAGTCATCAATGTCAGGTATGTTATATTGTTTTGTAGAATTGAGAATATCATCTATCAAAGAATCAGAAATTCTGTCTGCCATAATAAAAATCCCCCGAAATTATTTATTACAGTTAATATCTGCGAAAACAGGTTTAAAGCCTACCTTTTGTATGCAAATTCATACATTAAAATACCACCTGCAACGGATGCATTGAGTGAATTGATTTGCCCCTTCATTTTAAGAGATACAATAAAGTCGCATTTTTCACGGACAATTCTGCTCATTCCGTCACCCTCTGAGCCGATTACAAGCACCGCTGCACCGTCAAGATTTACTGAACGGACATCCTCGCCATCCATATCAGCACCGTAAACCCAAAGTCCTTTTTCTTTCAACTCGTCAAGTGTTGAAGCAAGGTTTGGCACACGGGCAACCTTCATATATTCAAGTGCTCCTGCACTTGTCTTACCCACCGTATAGTTAAGTGATGCGCTTCTGCGTTTGGGAATAATAATTCCGTGAACACCTGCTGCTTCTGCGGTTCTGATAATTGCACCTAAATTATGCGGGTCTTCAATACCGTCACAGGCAACTATGAAAGGTGCTTCACCGCGTTCCTCTGCAACAGCAAGAATTTCCTCAACTGTTGAATAGTCGTGTGCTGCACAAATTGCAACAACACCCTGATGGTTACTGTGACCGCACATAAAGTCGAGTTTTTTCTTATCAACCTCTTTGATTACAGCACCCTTGTCGCGACACTGGCCTATAATTTTCCCCACAGAGCCGTTCTTCTCACCACGCAGAACAAAAAGCGTATCAATCTCCCTGCCCGACTTAATCAGTTCCGTTACTGCGTTTCTTCCGATTATTAAATCCTTCTTTTTTTCTTCGTTAAATAAATCCATTTTAAGACCTCTTTTGAGCATAGTTACGGATAATAGTTTTTAATAATTAATTATACCAAATATCAAGTAATAATACAAGCAAAAAATGCTTGAAAAGCAACAAAAAAGAGATGTTTTTTCTTGTGCAAACATCTCTTTCTGACAGCATATTTTTTATTTTACATCAAGCATCTTCATTTGAAGGCTCATCCTGACCCTCTCCGCCCGGATTTTCAGGTGTTTCGGGAACCTCCGGAGTTTCGGGTTCTTCAGGTTCTTCAGGGATTTCAGGTGTTTCGGGAGTTTCAGGGATTTCAGGCTTTGGAGCTGGTACATTGGGTTTTGGTTCAGGAGTATTTTGGTTATTTCCCTCCGTTGACACTTCCGGCTCTGCATTTTCATCAATCTTCAGGTTGTTCTCGGTTTCTGACTCCGATTCATCTTCGTTTTCTGTTTCAGTTTCACTTGCCCTCTCTGTCATTTCCGGCACCTCGCTTACTTTTTCATAAACAGGGGTACTTGTACAGGCTGAGAAAAGCACAGCCAACACAACAATAACAATTCCAACAATATAATACTTCATTTTCATACCTCCAGAATACTTCCGTAAACCTGAACAATTTCCAGTTTTTCACTTTTCATAAAATCCATAGGTGTAATTATCCGTCCTGCCTTTGGTGAAATATCAATTCCAAAGTGATAATAAGCATACCACACAAGATGCGCACATTGCGTCGAAGAAGGGGTCTTGTCCGGATTTCTTCCTGTAACAATCCCTGTAAAGAGGGAATAATTCAACCCCATCAGATTTTCTTCTGCAAATTCTGCAACCTGATTTCTTTCTTCCGCATCAGCATCCTTCAGTCTGAGAACTGCAACCAGCGGATAATCATTCCACGAAGAAAGGTAAGTGTGGTTAGATTCGTAACCCACCATAACCGCCTGAACACATTGACCTTTTTCCGCATCAGTCACAATAACGGCATGTCCGTGTCGCCAACCGATTGAATGTATGCTTAGAGTGATTATTATATCACCGTTCTGAATATCTGCAAAGGGTGGATTCTTAATTTTTTCGCCTTCCGTGTCCGTTATAACCTCGTGACAGGCAAAAACGCCCTTGCGATAACAATAGTAATCCTTATCCTGTAAAAAATACTCTCTGTATTCCTCTATATCCGCTATCCGTCCTCGTGAAAAAAGCCTGTCGAAAGCAGGTTTTCCCAACCCTGATTGATAAAGGATTATCAGATAATCCTCATCATTCAGCATTTCGCCACTTTTCGCCTTTTCCATAACCTTATTCCAGCTTACATCGTCAGCAACGGCATCCTCATAGGCGACGGTGTCCGTTAATTCGCTTAGTCCGAAATCAACAAGACAAAAAGCTATGCACGAAGCAAGTACAATGCAGATAAATTTTACAAATCTGTTTTTACGTTTATTATTCACTGAATTATCTCCGGACATTTCTTACTTGTTTTAAAAGTCCAGGTTAGTATATCACAGTTTATTTCCATTTTCAATTGTTGAGAACAAATTATATAATAAACATTCATTTTTCGGGAAAATTATTCTTATAAGGATGTGATTAAATGTCAACCACCAACAATGAATACAACAAGATGGCGGAAAAAGCATCTCCACCGTCACCAAAACTAAAAAACTGTATCAAGGCATTTCTTATCGGCGGACTAATTTGCACCTTCGGTCAATTCCTTAATTGGGGATTTGAAAGACTCGGCTTTGCAAAGGAAGTGGTCAAAGCTCTTACACCTGCAACTCTCATCGTAATTGCCGCAATTCTCACGGGAATAGGTGTGTTTGATAAAATCGCCAAACACGCAGGTGCAGGTACAATAGTACCCATTACAGGTTTTGCAAATTCCGTTGTTTCTCCTGCTCTTGAATTTAAAGCAGAAGGCATCATAATGGGTACAGGTGCAAATATTTTCAAAATCGCCGGACCCGTTATCTCCTACGGTATTCTTTCTGCAACTATTTATGGGGTAATCTGTTATATATTCAAGTTGTATTAGTTTTGTTTAACAAATTGGAGTTAGTCGAATTGAGTGCAAAGTGCAAAACGCAAAATGCAAAATGTCGGAACTGCGTTGCGATTTTTAATGTAATACCAAGTATGGTCGGTTGTGGGGGTCGGCGTCTCGACGACCCCCACAAAGTTGATGATTTTAATAAATAAAACAATCCGACAAATTCAAATTTATGTATATAAATGAAAAGTGGCGGGGTCAGACCCCGCCATACATGTTTCATTGTGCATCTGTGCCACTAAATCTTATGAGTTCAAGGTTCGGTGCGTTTTCTGCATCAATTGCTTTGTTATAGTCGTCGCAAAGATTACCCCATTGAACTGATGATTTTTCGATAAGCACATTCTTTGCATTTCTGATAAAGAAGCCACTGTTTTTATACTTTTCAACGCCATACTGCAAGCAGGGACGCAAATCGTAAAGACCACAATCCCATTTTGATATTTTTGTCATTGTAACACTTACATTTTCAAAGGTTACATCTTCAATCATATTTTCCTCTGTACCGTGAATAAGCACACCGTTTTCACCCTTACAAGTGATATTACGGAAACGGATATTCTTAATTTTTCCCGACTTTGTATTTTCGTCACGGTTGAAAGTTGTAATAACAATTGGCTCGGCTGTGCCCCACCAATCGGGACAGAAACGACGTGTTTCGATAATGCAGTTTGAATACGTAACATTTTCAACATTACCGCCGTCACGAATCTGAATTGAAAGTCCGCGGTTGCTCTTTGAAATGATACAATTATCAACAATTACGTTACGGAAATCCCCAACACCTTCCGTACCGATTTTAATTGCGGCAGATGTTGAAACAAGAGTACAATTTGCAATAATAATATTCTCGCAAGGACCATATTCTGCATTACCCTTTGAGGTTTTAAGGCAGATACAGTCGTCAGCACATTCAACGTGACAACCTAAAATTCTTACATTTGTACAATGGTCAGGGTCAATACCATCGGAGTTTGCAACGTCCAAATCATTGAGAATTCTGATTTGCGAGATAAGAACATCATCACAACCTGCAGGGTGCAAAGTCCAGAACGGAGCATCGACAATTGTAACATCCTTAAATGTGATATTATTACTCTTTTCAATGTAGATAACTGTTGGACGTGGGTAGAAATTACCTGTTACATAATACTTATCTTTTCTTTCAACGAATGCGTGACCGTTGGCGTCGATTGTACCCTCACCTGAGATTGTGCAACCGTCAGCCTCATAACCATAAATAAAAACAAATGACGGTTTGCCTGTTACAGGATTACCGATAAGTGCAGTTTTAGGGTCATTTATCATATTGCAGGGACGGATATAACCGTCAATATTGTCCGTTGCTTTAAGACGAGAGCCTTTTTGCAGGTGCAACTCAACATTTTTCTTCATACGGATTGAATCGGAATAATATGTTTTTCCGCTTGTCAGAACAACTGTACCGCCACCGTTTTCTTCTGCTTTGTCGATAGCAGACTGAATAGCAACACAGTCATTATCAATACCGTTACCAAATGCACCAAAATCCTCGGGATAAAAGTAAAGCATAAAAAATCCTCCGCTTTAAAATTCTGCCAAAAGTATAGCATATTAAAATAAAAAGAGCAATAAAAAAATCCCCGAAAAATCAGGGGATTTGGAGCTTGTGACGGGACTCGAACCTGCGACCTGCTCATTACGAATGAGCTGCACTACCAACTGTGCTACACAAGCATATTTTATTTTGTAAGTGTTATTATATGATATTCAAAAAACTTTTTCAAGTATTTTAATGCAAAACCTGTTAAAGTGTGCTACAATATATAAAATCCGAAGGGAGTGTGCATTATGACAAAGGTTGCGTTAGTTACCGGCGGAGCAAAGGGAATCGGCTCTGCAATTGTAAAAAGGCTTATACAAGATGGCTACAAGGTTGCTTTCACATATAATAATTCTGAAGAAAAGGCATTGAAGCTTTGTTGTGATTCGGGTGAAATTTGCAAGGCATATAAACTTGATATTACGGATAGCATTGCTGTAAAAACAGTTGTTGATGACATAGAAAAGAATTTCGGTGAAATAGCAATACTTGTGAACAATGCAGGAATTGCCCAACAGGCACTTTTTACTGATATTACAGATGAGATGTGGCATAAAATGATTGACACCAATCTTTCAGGTGCATTTTACTGCAGTCGTGCCGTACTTAAGTATATGATTAACAGAAAGTCAGGAAAAATCATAAATATTTCGTCAATCTGGGGTGAAACAGGCGGTTCTTGCGAGGTTCATTATTCCGCATCAAAGGCAGGACTTATCGGAATGACAAAGGCACTCAGCAAAGAGGTAGGACTTTCGGGAATTACGGTTAATTCCGTCTCCCCCGGTGTAATTCTAACGGATATGACAAGCCATTTTGACGAGGAAACAATGAACTCTCTTAAAGATGAAACTCCCCTTAACAGAATCGGTACACCCGAAGATATTGCAGGTGCAGTTTCTTTCCTTTGCTCAAAGGATGCAGACTTCATTACGGGACAAAACCTTTCCGTAAACGGCGGAATGAATATATAAAACACAAAAGACAAAGTAAAACTCCCTACATCGGTTTGTAGGGAGTTTGTTTATTAACTGTTTATATTCCAAAATAATTTTTAGCATTGTTGAACGAGATATCTTCTACGACCTGTGCAAGGAATTCTGTATCGTTCGGATATTTGCCCTCCTCAACCAAATCACCGATAATCTCGCAAAGGATTCTGCGGAAATACTCGTGACGAGGATATGAAAGAAAACTACGTGAATCAGTAACCATACCGACAAACTTGCCGAGAACGCCAAGGTTTGCGAGTGTCTTCATCTGTTCCCTCATACCGTCATAGTTGTCGTTAAACCACCAAGCGGAGCCAAACTGAATTTTTGACTGTGCCTCGCTACTCTGGAAATTACCAAGCATTGTACCAAGAACATAGTTGTCCTTCGGATTAAGTGTAAAGAGAATTGTTTTTGGCAATTTGCCCTTAACGTCAAGTGAATCAAGGTAACGGGAAAGTCCATAAGCCAACTGATGGTCGTGAACGGAGTCAAAGCCCGTATCAGCACCGATTGAATTAAACATTCTTGCGTTGTTGTTTCTCATTGCACCAAAATGAAGCTCCATAGCCCAACCGAGTTCTGCGTATTTTTCTCCGAAAAACTGTAAAAGTGCTGTTCTGTATTGGTCAAGTTCCTTCTTTGTGAATGTGTCACCTGCAAGGGCTTTTGTGAAAATTGCTTCAAGTTCTTCCTCTGTTGCAGGTTCAAACGGACAATATTCAAGTGCGTGGTCAGATGCACGGCAACCCATTTCGTTAAAGAATGCAATTCTCTTCTCAAGTGCTGTAAGCAAATCCTTATATGACTTGATTTCCATTTCTGCCGCTTTTTCCATAGCAACAATCCACTCGCGGAATGCAGGAGTGTCAATAAGGAATGATTTATCAGGACGGAATGCAGGAATAACCTTGCATTTAAATGTCTTGTCCTCTGCCAACAATTTGTGGTATTCAAGGCTGTCTGCCGCATCGTCTGTTGTGCAGACACAAGCAACATTTGACTTTTCAATGAGTGAACGAGGAGTAAAGCCACCTGCTTTAATCTGCTCGTTACATTTTTCCCAAATCATATCTGCAGTTTTTGGGCTTAATGGCTCGTAAATGCCGAAGTATCTCTGCAATTCAAGGTGTGTCCAATGGTAAAGTGGATTACCGATACAATATGGCAAAGCCTCCGCCCATTTCATAAACTTCTCATAATCAGATGCGTCACCAGTAATATATTTTTCGTCAATACCGCACCCACGCATTCCACGCCATTTGTAGTGGTCTCCGCCAAGCCAGATTTTTGTGATATTCTCAAATGGCTTGTCCTCATAAATCTCTTTTGGTGAAAGATGACAATGCCAGTCAAAAATAGGTGTGTCCTTACCACCCTTTTCAAAAATCACCTTTGCGGTTTCAGTTGAAAGTAAAAAATCTTTATCCATAAATGCTTTCATAAAATCACCTTTTAATTAAGATTATCACTATTGTAACATACCGGAAGAAAAATTAACAGTATTTTTTATTGTTTTAATCGTCTTATTATGATAAAATTACTCTATCAAATTTTTATGAGGTAGTATTTTGAAAATTGGTAATGTTGAAATAAACGGAAAAGCCGTTTTAGCACCTATGGCAGGTGTGGCGGACCGAGCATTCCGTGAATTGTGTGTGAATTATGGCGCTGCCTACGTTGTCAGCGAAATGATAAGTTCAAAAGGCGTTTCAATGGGTGACAGAAAATCGAAAGATTTAATGTTTTTATCCGACCGGGAACGTCCTGCTGCTGTGCAGATTTTTGGTAGTGACCCCAAAATTATGGCAGAAAGCATCGAATCAGTTATGCAGGTAAAACCACAAATAATTGACATAAATATGGGATGTCCTGCACCAAAAATTGCAGGTAACGGAGGCGGTGCAAGTCTTTCTAAAAATCCGCAACTTGCAGAAGAGATTGTAAGAGAAGTTGTTAAAGCTTCCCCTGTACCCGTAACAGTAAAAATCCGTGCAGGATGGGATGAAAACTCAATCAACGCAGTTGAAATGGCAAAACGTGCCGAAAATGCAGGTGCGTCTGCAATTACCATTCACGGTCGTACAAGAAAACAGATGTATTCTCCACCCGTTGACAAAAATATAATCGCAGAGGTTAAAAAGGCTGTTTCAATTCCTGTTATCGGCAATGGTGACATTGTTGACGGACTTTCTGCTGCAAGTATGCTCGAAGAAACAAACTGCGACCTCATTATGGTTGGCCGTGGTGCTTTGGGTTGTCCCTGGGTATTCTCGCAAATAAATGCATATCTAGACCACGGAAGAATCATTCCCCATCCTCCAGTTAGTGAGAGAATGAGGGTTATGATTAAGCACATTGAAACAATCTGCGAATATAAGGGTGACTATATCGGTATGCGTGAGGCGCGAAAACACGCAGGTTGGTACACAAAAGGTCTTCACGGTGCTTCAAAATATCGTCTTGAATTAGGCACTATTGAAACTATGGAACAATTGCAGGAAATTGCATATAAAATATGTGTTAAAAATCAATAATAAAAACGGTGGAATTCTCCACCGTTTTCTTTTTAGTCCTTATATTTTTTCATACAGAGTTTAAGTACAAAACTTGCATTTCTCTGTAATTCGTAAAGAGTGATACCGTCTTTTTTGCCGTAAGTCTTTAAGAGTGTACCGTCAGGCTTGCCGTTTGTCACTCTGTCGCCACCCGGCATAAGCACATTGACACCTGCTCTTACTCTGTAAGCCTGGTCACGCATTTTGGGGAATTCCTGACTCTTTGAAGGACGCATCCACCAGTCAGTCATAACAAGTCCGTCAAATCCCCATTCTCCGCGGAGTATTCTTTCGCAAAGCTCGTAGTTGTAATGTCCCCAGACACCGTTAATCTTGTTATATGATGTCATAATTGTATTTGGTTTTGCTGTCTTAACACAGATTTCAAAGCCTTTTAAGTAGATTTCACGTAATGCTCTTTCGGAAAGTCTTGAATCGTTGCCTGTACGATTAACTTCCTGATTATTACAAGCATAGTGTTTGGGGCAAGCACTACCGCCACAGGTCTGAATACCTTTAACTGCCGCTGCACCTATAAGACCTGTTACAACGGGGTCTTCCGAGTAATATTCAAAGTTTCTGCCACAAAGATGGCTACGATGAATATTCATACCGGGTGCTAAAAGAATATCGCTTCCCTTTGTCTTTAATTCCTCGCTGATTTTTGCATAAACCTTTTCAACAAGGTCAGTATTAAATGTACTTGCAAGGGCAGTACCGTTCGGAATAAGTGAGCAATATGAAAGAAGTCGGATACCTGAAGGACCATCAGTTGTAATCATTGGTGGGATACCCTTGTCACGAAGGCTTTCGAGAATTCCACCCATAGCACCTGCGTTACCTTTTGCACCTAAAGGTGAATCCATTTTATAGTCACCACGAGAAATTGCTTCTAACTCGTCAAGACTCAACTGAGCAACAAAGTCTTCCATTGAAACCTTGCCATTCTCAACGTCGAATAATTTATAACCCCTATCCCCGGTAATCGGGACACCCTCCCCGATATTGTCAAGGATAACCTTTTTAAGGTCATATTGACGACAAGCAACAGGCTCTTTTTTAAGTCCATCTTCACTGTTCACATAACGGTCAAACGGCTCTTGTGGGGCAGAGCATTGTTTTAATCTAAGAGTTTCAACAGTTTCTTCCTGATAGTAACTCCATTTCTTTTCTGCACTGCGAACATCACTGCCTACATAGAGTGAATATTCACCCTTTTCCATTACATAGGAATGAGCAAATCCACTTGCGCCGTTATCATCATAAGAATAAAATCTTTCAACAGGAACAAAAATTTCAAGCTTCTGACTTTCACCTTTTTCAAGCACTTTTGTTTTGCCGAAGGCTACCAATTCTCTTGCAGGATTACCAAGCTTACCACAAGGTTTTGAAACATAAACTTCTACAACCTCTTTACCTGCGTATTCGCCAATGTTTTTAACAGTACATCTGACCAAAACACCGTCTTCTGTCTGTTTTGCGCTGGTGAATTTTGTTTGGAATTTTGTATATGACAAGCCATAGCCGAAAGGATAAATAACAGCATCCTTATTAAAAGTTTCAAACCAACGATATCCAACATAAATATCCTCTGCATAGATATTTGCATCACGATTACCAAAGTTTTCTGAAGATGGATAATCTTCATATCTTCTTGCGATTGTATCAGTCAATTTACCGCTTGGGGTAATCTTACCGCAAAGGAGGTCTGCAACAGCGTTACCGCTTTCCATACCGCCCTGCCAAACAATCATAACGGCACCGATTTTATTGCCGAATTCACGAAGCCAACTCATATCCATAACAGAGCCGATGTTGAGAAGAAGTGTAACATTATCGAACTGTTCACAAATCCTGTGAAGTGCGGTTCTTTCCTCATCCGTTACATAGAAGCTACCTTTTTCAAGTACGTTTTCACGGTCTTCACCTGATGAACGGCCGATTACAAAAACTGCATTATCACTATTCTCTTTTGCTTTTTTCACAAGGTCAACAGTAAGTGGCATTTCAGGATAAAACCTTGGCCAATGTCCCCAAACACCATGGTCAATCGGGTTTTCCTTGCACCATTTCTCGTATGTATCTGAAAGTTCTGTGTTAAGAACTAAATCCTCACAGTTTTTAATACCTTCAATAAGGTTTACGCCGTAAGGCTTCTTAACGTCACCACCGGAGCCGTAACCTGTGTAGAACCAATCATTCTGCACTCTGCCGAAAACAGAAACTTTTGCACCCTTTTTGAAAGGAAGAACTCCGTTATTCTCCAAAAGAATTGCAGTTTCACCGGCAGCCTCACGCAAAACTTCAGGCATACCGTCCGTGATTGTTACTTCACCAAGTGCTTCAAGTGCCTCTTCTTGAGAAACGTCTGCACCTGCGATTTTCATACCTAATTTCATTACGCCAACAATAACTTTTTCTGTAAATTTTGACATACACAAAATCCCCTTTGCTTTAATATTCTAATTCTATCATATTGCAAACAATATTTCAATAAAAAAAGGCACCTGCATCACGCAAGTGCCTTTTTATGTATCATCCTTTTTTACGTTGTTTCAGAAGTAATAAGTATATTGCCAATACTACAACTATGATAACAGCAAGTATAATAACAATAACCGCTGCCTTGTCACTGTCACTTACTTCTGAAGAAGATGCGAAAAGTGCCGCCAGACCTTTCTTCTCGTTTTTCTCTTCATCGTCTTTTTGTTCAGGACGATAGTTTCCGTTGCTGTTTGGGTTTACCTGCGGAGCATTTGTTTCCGGCTCTTCCTCGTAATACGGATATGATGGAATTTCTATTTCCGTGCCTGTTCCGGGTTCTTCCGTCTCCTGTCCGTTTACATCAATCTTTTTAGAGTCAATGTGCTGACACACCGTACACACTCTCTTTTGTTCACCCGGAGTAAATTCAGTTGGCATTGTTACAATTGTCCACTCGCTATATGAATGAGGAATTGTAGGAATTTCGGTAACATTAAGTCCTGTTGCACCGCAGTTTTTACATTTGCTTTCAGACCTTCCCGGCACACTACAAGTAGAAGGCTGGGATACAACCGTTTCCAAATCCTTATGAGCACATTTTACTGTAACACTGCTACCTGACACAGATACCTTGTTTCCCTCCACATCACTACCAGATGCAGAAACAGAAATCTTACCCTCTGAGCCATTTGAAACCTTAAGCACCTTGAAAGTTGCTGTCATAACAGTGCCACCGGCACCGTCAAAGCCCAAAAAGGCCAATGAGCCTGTACTCGGAGAAAATTCGTGGCTTGAAAAAGCACTACCCGAAGAATAGGAAGAGTATGCAAAATACTCCGAATTATATTTGATATTAAGGTTAATCATACTTAACGCACCGGATACACCTACGCTAACGGTAATTGTATCGCCAACACTAACTGATGTTGAACTTGCCGAAACTGACAGGGAAACATTTTCGCTGACAGGTGCCACACCTTCGTTTTCAGCAAAGCCGGGTATAATGCTGACCGCTAAAATCAATATAGCAAGAATACAGCTAAAAAGCTTTTTCAATTATATCACCTCATGGAAAATCATACACTATAATTATACCAATAAAACTCGATTTGTCAATTGTATCCGTGCTGATGATACTGCTTTTTACAAGATTTACCGGAATAGTATTCCGTAAGATTTTTGCCGAGTATTCTGATATCCCGTTCCATTTCACGAAGTGTGGTGATTTTGCTGTTCAGCTCATAAAGGGCAATTCCGCAGGTTTGCCCCCTCAGGGCAGAATAATTTGTAATCAAATCTTTAAGGACATCCGCCTGTTTTAAATATTCCATACCCAATTGTTCCAAAGTCATTTCTGCCTCCTTTCTGTACCGAACATTTGTTCTGTACGAAAGAATATTATCACATTCCCCTTTTCCTTTCAATTCCGTAAAATAAAAACAGTCCATTTTGACGGACTGTTTTTGAAAATTGACGGTAACAAAATTTTTGTCAGATAAATTCTGATTTATTACACACAAAAAGCACCTCGGTGTGAGGTGCTTTAATTCTATGCTTTATTTTGTTCAACATTTGCTTCTGCCTCGTGTTTTTCACGAAGAGCTGCATAAATCGGTTCCATCTTTTCTTTTGTAAGCGGATAACCAAATCTGAAAATGAGCCATACACTTGTGTAAACAATGGCAGGAATAATCGTGCAGATAAACATAATCTTTTTACTTGTATCGTTTTCTGCAATAAAGCCGTTACCAGCAGTAAGGCTGTCATATTTTGCCCACTGAAGAAGGAAGAGTCCGCCTGCATCAGCAATAGCCTGGCCAAACTGACGACCGAATGTATATGCAGAATAAACCGCACTTTCATTACGGATACCTGTTTTATATTCCTGATAGTCAATAACGTCCATAACAACTGCCCAACAAGTAAGGCTGACAAATGTGTAGCCGAAGCCGATAAGAAGTAAGCAAAGCATATAGAGCCATGCGGGATAAATTCCCTGCTCAGGATTTATCCACATAATGAAATCCTGGTTATTTGCAGTTACAAAAAGGAATACAGATGTTATTGCAGAGATAATTGACATCCTTCCGCAAAGCTCTTTCTTGCCGAATTTTGCAGAAAGCTTTGGTGTGAACAAAATCAGCAATACCATCGGAAGATAGTTGCAGATTGTACCGATAATGCTAAGCCCTGTATTTGTAAAGTAGTTCTTATAAAGATATGCATTGAACGAGCCGAATTGGAGCTGACCACTGATTAACACACCTGAAAGAGTAAGCATTACAAAAGGTCTTGATTTGAAAAGTCCCTTGTAAACACCCTTTAAGTCAACATTTTCATCATCGACTGCAGGAACACGTTCCTTAACCATTCTATGTCCGATAAGGTAGGAAACAATTGAGAAAATACCCATCAAAAGTGCATAGATAAACATTCTGTTACCGTCAGCAACTTCAATTTCCTTACCTGTCTGCTCGTCAAAAACACCTGTGCCGACATAGATAACCATTGGAGCAATCAAGAGAACAACTGCACCGCCGATACCACTACCTACTGAACGTGCGGTTGAAAGAAGTGTTCTGCCTTTAGGGTCGTCAGTAATAACAGAAGCCAGTGAACCGAAAGGAATGTTCATAGCGGTGTACATTGTGCAATAAATCAAATACAACACAATTGCAAGAACAAAAAGAATCATTGGTTTTTCTGCCAACGTCTGATTGTAGAAAATCGAATTCGGGTCACCAAAAGGAATGAAGCAAATAACTGTTGAAATACCCAACGGCACTGCAACAAGTCTTAAATACTGACGATATTTACCGTCTTTACCCGCTTTTCTTTTGGAAACAACAGCACCCCAAAGCGGGTCATTGATTACGTCCCAAAGACGTGTGATGATAAACATATAACCTACAAGTTTTGGTGCAATTTTCAAAACGTCTGTCATGAAAACCTTAAGATAACTTGTAATGTATGTAAGGTTAAACATATTACCTGCTTCAGCAATAGTATAACCTGCAACATCCTTTAAGCCAATTTTATTAGGATGATTGTTTATTTCTTTCACTTTCTTTTCTTTAGCCATAAGTATCCCCCTTACTATGCTACTAAATGAATAATAACATTTTTAGAATACATTTTCAATAGGCGAAAGGAAAAAATCTCCCTTGTGCAGTGTCGCCCTTATATATCCCTTCTTATTTTCACAACGGAAACAGTCACGTCGTCACCGTGCTTTATATTTTTACCTTTTGCTACGGCACAAAGCTTTTCAGACAGATTTTCTGCATATCCGTTTCGGATAATATAGTTTTTTATATCATCAAAGCTGTTTTCCGTTGCACCATCGGACATAAGAATAACAACATCCTCGTCCTTCAGGTTTCCCTGAACTGTTGCAAATTCCGCCTGTCTTAACAGACCGATGGGCATAGCAGACCGCTTTATTTCCGCCGCCTTACCGTTCCTGAACAGAATTGATGAAGACGCACCTGCCTTATAAATCATGGTTTTTCCGTTATACAAATTTACCTTCAGTATATCCAGTGTTGCAAGGGATTCCTCGTGTCCCTTAATTAACAAAGCGGAGTTGACAAGTCTTAACGCACAGGGAAAAGAAAAACCCGAAACAATAAGTCTTGAAAAAAGAGATGCCGCCATTGTGCTATCCACCGCCGCACGGTTTCCGCGTCCCATTCCGTCGCTTAATACTGCAATAAAATTACCTTTTCCGTCATAAAAGGATTCAAAATAATCTCCGCACATTTCGTTTTTCTTCCCTGAAAGCTGAGAAAATTCACAGTCTACGGAATATGGTGGCTTTTCATAAAACATAAATAATCTTTCCTGCGAGTTACTAATCTCCACAGGTTTAGAAAAATCCGCTTCCATCACCTTTTCAACGCAGTTATGCAACTCCTCCTCCGTTGCCTTGCAATCCGAATTAACCGTTATGTTTACAAAGATGTTTCCACTCCCGTCTTTATAGCAATTTACTGTCGATGCCACGCCCATATCGTCAAGACAGTTTTTTACGGCAACAGACCTTTCATTGACAGGCTTCATATCCTTTTCAAAACTCTCCAGCAAATCATCAAGCATTTCGCAAACAGTATCAAACTGGTCAGCAGTAACTTTTCTCATTTCGTTAATTCTCCCTTCTGCACCAAGACGTGCGGAATATGATGTGTAATTCTTATTGAAATTATCACACAAAGACATTATCCTTATACATTTACTCTGCAGGGACATTGGCGTACCGGAGGGTGTAACTATACCTTTTCTTCTGATTTCCTCCATAGCAAAGTCAAATTCGCCTATGGTTGCAGCCATCTGACTTCTCCAGCATTTTTCGTAATTACCGCAATCACTACATACATTGTCCCTTACCCGAAGGTACACGGCGGTGGTATCCGGAACAGATTTTTCCTTGAGTTGTTGAGATACCCTATGCACTGTTTCAGACATATCGCAAACGGCATTACGGATTGTTTTTACCCTTGATACAGCAAATTCATTAAAACTCCTGTCTTTGTCTGCAAGTGAAGATACAGAAAACAGTATTTTAAGCCTTACAATGAAGTTGCGGGGTGTTATTACAAAGAAAAATGATGCTATTGCAGTTTCTATCAATGGTTCAAGACCTCTGTTGTCCTCGCCCAAAAGAAGATATATACCCCCATAGGAAAAAATATAAGCACAGGCACAAAGAACTCGTCCCGAATATGAAAAAAGACCTGAAAAAAGACCTGCCCCTGCATAGGTAAACACCACGGGTGAAACACGCCCCATCATAATACAACCCAGAGAAGTGCTTATTCCGATTAATGCTCCTCCTGACTCCCTTCCCATATAAGCAGACATAATTATTATGTAGGAACAAGCCACTCCTGAAGGTGTTATTCCCAATATTGATATTCCCGACATTGACAAAATCAAAAGCAATAGTGCAACTGTTAAACCCGTCATCTCTTTTGACGTGGTTTTTTCTTTTGACATCAGTTTTTTCAAAATGTTAACTCCCGTTGCAAAAAAATATGCCGCACCAAAAGAAGTAATTGCCTCTGCAATCTTCAAGGTCAATGCCGAAACAGTAAAGTCACTTGCAAACATTGATACAAGACCTGTTGACAGGGTTGAAAACAAAGAGATTGCAGGTGAAACAAATGCACTGTGTCTTAACTTGGGAAAAGTGCCTATGTACACTCTCAAAACATACACTAAAATCAATGCCATAACATAGCGGAAGGAAGATATATAGTTATTTGAAATAATATATCCCGTCATAGCACCAAAGCAGGAAAACAAAGTGTTTTCACGGTTTATCCCGCTGCAAAATGCTACTCCCAACGGTGAAAAATACTCATAGGTAGAGGCAGAGGCAACCGCACCTGCCAAAATAAAGCAAGCGCTCTGTCTTATCACGGATTTTCCAAATTCCGACACCTGTATTCTTCCGTCCCCCACCGCTTGTCCGAACTCAAGATTTTTCATTTTTTCACCTCTTTTTCTGTATTGAATATTATATTCCTGTCCTTTCGATTATTTTGACGAAAACGGACCGCAAAAAAGCACAGCTTTTAAAATATACAGGCGTATTTTTAACATCGGTGAAACAAAGTAAACTTTTGTAAAAAAATTCTTTTAAATTCTCGGCAAATGTGGTAGAATAAAACAAGAGAAATGAGGCGAATTTATGGCAAAAGTTTTTACTGTCACATCAGGCAAGGGCGGAGTCGGCAAATCCACCTTCTGCGTAAATATTGCAAAGGCTCTTTGCAGGGCTGAAAAAAAGGTTTTGCTTATTGACGGAGATGTTATGCTTCGTTGTCTTGACCTTCTTCTTCACCTTGATGAGGGTTTGGTTTATGATTGGTATGACATTATTGCAAATCGTTGTGACAAAAGTTCCGCCGTATTAAAATTCAACGATAAACTTCACCTTTTACCCTCACCTATCGAAATGCCTGAAAACTTATCTGAAGAAGCCTTCAAGGATATGGTTAAAGGCTTTGCCTCTGATTACGACTATATTTTCATTGATTCTCCTGCCGGAATCGGTGATTTACAGACTATGTATGCACAGTCCTCTGACGAATGTATTGTAATTGCCACACCTGATAATGTCAGTGCAAGAAGTGCCTGTATTGCAGGTAATTCTCTTATCAAGGCAGGTATCAAAGAGGAAAAATTACACCTTGTTATTAACCGATTTAACAAGAAATCCGTTAAAAAGGGAAAGTATCTGAATATTGACGAGATTATTGATATTACATACATCAGGCTTTTAGGCATCATTCCCGAGGAACAGGGATTTATGTACTCCTCGGTGGTGGAAAAGGAACTTTCCGCACGAAGCAACGCAGTTTCTGCCTTTAACAAGATTTCGAGCAGAATTATGGGAAAAGAAATACAACTTAATTTGTAAAAAAATGTTGAAATTTTTTCACATATTTGGTACTATTTATAATGTACGAATTTGTTATTCACCTTATGCGAATGAAAAAATATGAAAGAAGGGGTTAAGTATGAACATAGCACTTATCGCACACGACTCAAAAAAAGAACTTATGACACAGTTTTGTATTGCTTATTGCGGTATACTTTCACGCCACAATCTTTGTGCTACCGGAACAACGGGTAAAATGGTTTCCGAAGCAACGGGACTTAAAATTCAGAAGTTCTTAAGCGGTTCTCAGGGTGGCGACCAGCAAATCAGTTCAAGAATTGCTTGTAACGAAATCGACTTACTCCTTATGTTCCGTGACCCGCTTAATCCGAAGCGTCACGAACCAAAAGACCATACTCTTCTCCGTCTTTGCGATGTACACAACGTTCCTGTTGCTACAAATATTGCAACTGCCGAGGCTCTTATTCATGCTCTTGAGCGCGGTGACCTTGACTGGAGAGATATTGTCAACCCAAAATAATCAAAGATTGATGCCTCCTCTTGTTTCGAGGGGGCAAAACATATATTAAGGAAGATTTTTATGGCTTTAATTACGAATGCTATCAAGGGAACACAGGATACACTCCCTAAAGAAAGCTACAAAATTCAATATGTGGAGTCCGCAGTAAGAGAAACTGCCGAAAACTTCGGTTTTCACGAAATGAGAACTCCTGTTTTTGAACACACGGAGCTTTTCCAACGTGGTGTCGGCGAAACTACTGACGTTGTTCAAAAAGAAATGTACACTTTTGAAGACAAGGGCGGTCGCAGTATCACTCTCCGTCCTGAAGGTACGGCAGGTGCAGTAAGAGCATTCCTTGAACACGGACTTTTCAACGAGGGCTTACCGCAGAAGATTTACTATCTCACATCCTGTTACAGATACGAAAAGCCTCAGGCAGGTCGTCTTCGTGAATTCCACCAGTTCGGTGTTGAATGTTTTGGTGCAGGTGCTCCGAGTGCTGATGCAGAGGTTATTTCACTTGCAAATGAAGTTTTCAACTACCTCGGAATCAGCAATCTTGCTCTTGAAATCAACTCAATCGGTTGTCCCGAATGCAGAAAGCATTATCACAAGGCACTTAAAGAATATTTTGAACAATATAAAGGTGACCTTTGCGAAACCTGTTTAGGTCGTCTTGACAGAAACCCAATGCGAATTCTTGACTGTAAGAGTCCTGTTTGTAGTGGTATTGCAGAAAAAGCACCAACAGTTCTCCAGTTCCTTTGTGATGATTGTAAAAATCACTTTGAAAGCGTTAAGAAATATCTTGATGCCATGAATATCGAATACACAGTTAACCCACAAATCGTTCGCGGACTTGACTACTACACAAGAACTGTTTTCGAGTTTGTTTCAAAGGAAATCGGTGCACAGGGTACAGTTTGCGGTGGCGGACGTTATGACGGTCTTATCGCTGAAATGGGTGGACAACCACTTCCTGCTTGCGGTTTCGGTTTAGGTCTTGAAAGGCTTCTTCTTTTAATGGAAGCACAGAAAACTCCATTCCCTGAACAAAAAAAATGTGACCTTTACATTGTAAGCATGGGTGAAAACGCAAATGTTAAGGCTGCCGAAATTGCTACAAATCTTCGTAGCGAGGGAATGTGTGTGCAGTTTGATACTGTTGGCAGAGGCTTGAAGCCACAGATGAAATATGCTAACAAAATCGGTGCTTTATACACACTCGTTT
>JAZSFK010000010.1:0-8809 GCA_045532175.1 Candidatus Fimenecus sp.
ACTTAATATTCCTGTTGTGGTTTGTTCGCAGTTGTCACATAATGTGGCAAACAATAATGGTGACTATCGACCAAAGCTAACTGACCTCCGTAAATCGGGTTTTACCGAGCAGGATGCTGATGTTGTTCTTATACTTAATCGTGAAGATTATTATGTAAATGATGCCGATACTAATATTGCAGAGATTATTGTTGCCAAAAACAGACACGGTTCAACCGAAACAGTAAAAGTTGCGTGGACTCAGGAGTTTACAATGTTTTCAAATATTGAAAATGAAGACTAAATTTATTTTTATGATAAAAGGAGAAATCAAAATGACAGAGCAAAAAAGAAAAGCATTAGCAAAGAAAATTATTGAAAATCAGAAGTTTGATGAACGCACAAAAACCTTGTACAACAACTACTGGCGAAAATGCTCAATCATCTGTACCCTAGTTGCAGTAGGATATTTCACGTTTTTCACAATACTACACGAAAATTGTAAACCATCAAAATTTGCGGACTGGCTATTTGGTTTTTTGTTTATTGATATTACTGTAACTTGTGTGATGTTGACTGCTGTATTTATGAAATCTGATTTTTATCGTTCAAACGGTGCAAAGTACAACACGATTAAAGGCGTTTTGTTAAAAATACTCTGCTTTTTTGACAGTATGGTGCCGATTATGTACATGCTTGTGTACTTCAATTTTGACCCAATTACAGGAGAGTTGTATATGCCTGTGTGGAAAATCATTATATATGCACCATTGGCATTCGGTCTTTTAGTGTTAGGTGGAGCATTTATGAACACAACAGCACCATATTCACAAGGCACGGACAAGATGACTAAAAATGACTGGAGAATGATGCGTCAGGAACAAGAACTTGCAGGACTTGACCCGGATAAAATGCCGATTACCATGTCACCTGATAAAATTAAAGGTATGACAAAAGCCGATTGGCATATGCTCGGCATGGACCTCGAACTCGCAGGATATGATGTGTTTAAAAAGTGATTATGAAAAACCTCCCCTTTGAATAAGGGGAGGTTAAGTCTATTTGTCTTTAAGAAATTGTATAACAACTTCATCAAGCACAGGATTTAGTTCATTTTCAATGTATTCAATATTATTATTCCCAAATCGACCACCTCGTTGTTTTGCGAAAGGTGCTCCATTACCATGATATGTCCATATGCAATAAAATGGTGCCCCATCATCATACATAAGACGATAAACTGATGTGTTGGTGTTTCTTTCAGCACTTTTTAATAATTCTTCTTTGTTACCATATGCTTTTACCATTGATTTCCAAAGATTTTTAGGCCTGTTTGAAACAACTTGAATAACAACGATATCAGGACGTAGAAGGTTAATCTCTTTAAGAAATATTTTATAACATTCATTTTGCATTTCAACAGTATGAGTTAATCCAGAGTTTTTATCGGGTTTTCCAAAAGCACACTTATAAAGATTTGTTAAACAATAATGTTTCAAATGTTCGTTGTACTGCTCTTGATTTAATTCGTCAGATGAGGAATTTTGAGGTGGGGTATTGTCTGTGAATTTTGATAATAAGTATGATAAAACATAACGAACCCCTTTGTAATGGTTGTTGAAAGCTGTTAAAGAAGGCTCAATTATTTGAGGAATTCTATAATCTACAACCTTACCATGTACTCCTTCCAATCCCGCAAAAAGAATTTTAGGATATATAGTACCATATTCTTTTCCAACTTTTACTCTATCGAAATAGAATTTAACAGGTTCATTTGGGTCATTAGGTTTGCATTTCTCCCAATGTTCACAACGATTTCCACAACTCTCGTTACAGTATATCTCATCATACATTTCGTCAAGTTGTTTTACATATTCATCATAGTTCATTGTTGTAAACCTCCGGCAACCTTTTAATATCCTCTCTTATTTTACCAACAAAGCCGTTTTACTGTCAACAGATAAAAGAATGTTGATAAATCAATGAACCATTTTTGCACCATTGATTATTATATTCTATACTCATAAGGAGTGGTTTTATGTCAAATAAAAGAATTGATTTGTGGAGTACGTCTTTCAGTAGTATTGCTTACATAACCACATCACACACAGACTTCAGTAAATATGATACACTTGTTTGGTGTGAGTTTGATGACATGTATAAGCTTCCAAAATTTGTAGCAAAGTGTCTGGAATATGGCATTAAGCCTATTTGTGGTGTGACATTTCGTTTAAAAACACCTGATAAATGCTTAATTAGTGAAATAGTCGTTAAATGTTATGCTATGGATGAAGAAGGTACATCCGAATTGGAATTTTTATATAGTCGTGGTGAGGACGGATTAATCGAATACAAGGATTTTTGCCTATTTTCAAAGCATTTGCAGGTGGGAATTGATTTGATTCTTGGAGAGACTGAAATGCTTGCTATGGAAAATATCCTTGAAACAGTTTTTGTTCCAAATTTCGTGATGATTGATGAAAATCAAGGTTCTTTTAGAAGTTGGAAAAATTGTCAAAAAAATCTTGGGGATAAAAATGTTTTAATATGTGGCGGTGGCTTTAATATGTATAAATCTATGGATGATGAAACTGTGTTAGATGATTTCAATTTCCTTGGCGATAAAGCCTATGAATATGTAATTGAGAATCCTCGTAGAGTTGCAGACAGAATTTCAGGGAATTACAGATTTGATGTTTCACTTATTGAAAAAATTGAAGAAGAAAAAAAGTGGCGGAGATGTTGTTTTTAATGGACCTAAATTAATAGTGTTTTGATTTTGATAAATAAAGCATTAGAAATATCCCTTATAAATAATCTTTTTATCACTATCCGGGAATAAGTGTGCATACAAATCAACAAAATAATCGTCTGTCATACTCGCAATATAATCCACCACAATCTGATTAGGCTCGGTTTCTTCATAAGGCTTTTCACGAGTGTAATGTGCTTGATTAACATAATCAATATGATGAGTAAAAATTGGTGATGATGTATTTTGGTTCCTTAAATCTTCAAGCAATTTCTCATACATTTCTGTCATCATAGGTTTGATTGTATTGTACGCTTCTCCGACCTTTTCTTGCTTGTAGATAAGTGAGTAGTTATCGGATTTCGCCTTTCTAAGGGCGTCAAAATGCTCTTGGTCCATTTTGATATACGGCTTGCCGTAACTGTTTTCAACTATGTTTGTAATAAGATTGTTGATAATCTGTGCGTTGTAAACGCCGATTGTACCATCATCAAAATCACGATTATTAACAATGTTAGCTTTTTCAGCATCCTGACGGTCCTTGCCCAAATATGCAATAATGTCGGAGATTCGCATTACACAACCTTCAAGTGTGGCAGGAACTAACTTTTTAACATTTGATTTGTCAATGTAACAAGACTCAATCTGTTTGTCAAAATCTTCAAAACTTTCAAGTGGTTTTGGGTGGTATTCGCACAACTCCATTTCACCGTCGTGAGCTGCGATACCGTTAAGAGTCTGTAAACTAATATTGTATGGAAAGATTCTATCAAGCACTCGCACAGAGTGTATATTGTGGCTGAAATGTCTGCCGGTGTGTGAGAATAAAAGTTCATCAAGAAAGCTTTCACCTGCATGCCCAAATGGAGTATGACCGATATCGTGACCAAGTGCAATCGCCTCAATCAAATCAAGGTTAAGATTTAATGCTTTGCCGATAGTGCGAGCAATTCTTGACACCAACTGCACATGCAAACTGCGTCTTGAGAGGTCGTCGTTTTTATAGAATGAAAACACCTGTGTCTTGTCAGCGTATCGGTTGTAATAAGGACAATGCATAATCTTGTCAATATCACGCGCAAATGCAGGACGAATAAGACTTGGTTTATCTCTATTAGCATTTCTGCGAATAGCATTTTCATCTTTAAAACTTAATTCTTTAAAAGTGCCATTTACTCTGTCGTTAAGAATTTTCTGTTCCATTTCAGCGGATAAATTTTCATATCTTAATTGACTCTTTGCCATAAAATCACCTCTTTTAACAATTATAACATAAAAGAGATAATTTTTACACTACTATATTAACTGAAAGTCTGTTCCATTTTCGGTGCATAATAACTATCACACAATACAATTTTTGATTGAGAAATGAATTTATTCGTGGTATTATAAATATAGTTATGTACCTACGGAGTGATATAAATGAAATCTAAACTCAAAATTGTAATCTCAATCCTATTGGTGGTGATTTTCGTGTCAGGGATATATGTGAGCAACATGTTCGGATTTTTTAATCGTGGTAATTACGGCGAGTATTCCCTTAAAAACACTACTACCATTGAGAATAGTCCAATCAAAGACAAAACCGTCATATACCTTGGTAGTTCCGTCACTTATGGATACGGTTCAATGGGTGTAAGTTTTGCAGATTTCCTTGAAAAAACCGACGGAATTGTTGCCATAAAAGAGGCTGTTTCAGGCACTACTCTTGTTGATGTTAAAGACAATTCCTATGTGTCACGAATGAGGACTATCGACAAGAATATCAAAGCAGATGCCTTCGTTTGCCAACTTTCAACAAACGATGCCACAAAGGAAATGCCACTTGGTGAAATTAGCGAAAGCTATGATATAAACGATTTCGATGCTCAAACTGTCGCAGGTGCAATCGAATACATAATCGCATACGTAAAAGACACTTGGAATTGCCCTGTTGTGTTCTATACTCAAGCAAAATACGATAGCTACCACTATGCAAAAATGGTGGATTTATTACTTGAAATTCAAAAGAAATGGGATATAACTGTGATTGACTTCTGGAACGATGCCGAAATCAACAATATCACAGAAGAACAACGAAAAATCTATCTCATCGACCACATTCACCCAACCAAAGCAGGGTATAAAGACTGGTGGCTACCAAAATTCCAAGAAACTTTGTATGAGGTAATCGAATGAGTGTTGAACCCAGAATTACTATTATCCGTAGCAACAGAAAAACACTTTCAATAGAATTGAAGCCAAATGAAATAATTGCCCGTGCTCCTACTCGTATGAAAGAAAAGGAGATTTACAAATTTATCGACTCAAAGAAATCGTGGATTGATAAGCATCTTGCAAAACTCAAGGAAAGACAGAAAGCTTTGGACGATTTAAAGCCCTTCACACAAGAAGAAATAAAACATTTTACAGCAAAGGCCAAACTCGATATTCCAAAGCGAGTAGAGTATTATGCAAAGCAAATCGGTGTAACGTACAATAAAATCACTATCAGATGTCAGCATACCCGTTGGGGTAGTTGCTCGTCAAATGGTAACTTGAATTTCAACTGCCTTTTGGTGTTGTTGCCCGATGAAATCATTGACAGTATTGTTGTCCATGAATTGTGCCACATAAAGCAAATGAACCATTCAGCAAAGTTTTATGCAGAAATTGATAAGGTCCTTCCTAATTACAAACAATGCCACTTGTGGCTAAAACAAAATGGTGGAATGTATCTTAATCGCATACCAAAATAAGGAGAAATTTATGCCACTTAAAATTATTCGTCAGGATATAACTAAAATAGAATGTGATGCTATTGTTAATCCGTCAAACAGACATCTCTACCCGGGTGGTGGGACAGATTTGTCTATTCACGAGGCAGCAGGTCCTGAGCTCTTGAAATACTGCGAAAAACTCGGTGGATGTGATGTGGGAAAAACAAAAATCACACCTGCATTTAATTTGCCTTGCAAGTATGTTATACACACAGTAGGACCGGTCTGGGAAGAATCCCAAAACCCTGAAGAAATGCTTGTGTCTTGCTACAAAGAGTGCTTGAAACTTGCAAAAGAGAATAATTGCGAGACAGTTGCATTTCCACTTATCGCATCAGGGGCTTATGGTTTCCCAAAACACTCCGTTTTGAAGATTGCAACGAGTGTCATCAGCGATTTCCTTTTTGAGAATGAGATGCTCGTTTATCTTGTGGTCTATGACAAAAAATCATTCGAAATCAGTGAAAAACTGTTCTGCGATGTGGCATCATATATCGACGATACATACGTTGAGCAAAACGATTTTATGTGCAGTTCTCAATCAGTACCTTTGGTAGAGCACAGACGCAAAGAGCCATTTCTTGGGCGATTAAGACGAGCAGAAACTCGTGCATCAATGCCAATGGATATTGATGAATGTTGTAGCAAGGAATCAACACTTGAAGATATGCTCAAGCAGATGGACAAGGGTTTTGCAGATACGCTTTTCTACTATATCGACAAGAAAGGTGTTACTGATGTTGAGGCATACAAACTCTCAAATGTGAATAAAAAGACCTTCTCAAAAATCAAGTGTGACCCAAATTACAAGCCAAGTAAATTAACTGCAATATCCTTTGCAATCGGCCTTAAACTTGACCTTGACGAAACAACACATCTGCTCAAAACAGCAGGATACAGCCTTTCAAATTGCAACAAATTCGATGTAATCATCCGGTATTTCATCGAAACGGGAAACTACAAAACTATCTTTGATGTAAATGAAGTACTGTACCAATTCGACCAACAGTTGTTGGGAGTATAAATGTAGGGGTTGACGACTCGGCAACCCGTCAAAAAAGTCTCCCGCCAAGAGACCTTTTGGAGTAAATAACTCGTTATAATGTGGTTGTAAGGTTGAAGAAACCCACAATCACATTATTTTTTTGGAGGAATTTACAATGAAGAAAAACTTAACTGAACTCGTATTTATTTTAGACAGAAGTGGTTCAATGAGTGGTCTTGAAAGTGACACAATCGGTGGTTTTAACTCAATGATTGAAAAGCAGAAAAAGCAGGATGGCGAATGTATCGTCTCAACTGTACTTTTCGATGATGAAAGCCGAGTAATCCACGACAGAGTAAGCCTTGATAACATCAAGCCAATGACAGAAGATGACTATTTTGTTGGTGGTTGCACAGCACTTATTGATGCTATCGGTGGTGCAATTCATCATATCGGTAATGTCCACAAATATGCACGAGAAGAAGATGTGCCTGAAAATACAATTTTCATCATCACAACTGACGGTCAGGAAAATGCAAGTCATCGTTATTCATCTAATAAGGTTAAACAGATGATTGAAAGACAGAAAGAAAAATACGGTTGGGAATTTTTGTTCATCGGTGCGAATATCGACGCTGTTGAAACAGCAAAACGCTATGGCATCGACCGTAATCGTGCAGTTAATTACAATGCCGATGCACAAGGCACATCAGTTTTGTACGAAACAGTTTCAAAAGCAGTTTGTAATGTCCGTGCAAGTAAATGCATGGCAGACGACTGGAGTGCCGAAATCGACAAGGACTTCAAGAAACGCAGCATGAGATAAGTCCGTTTTTCGTTATTCGACTTAACTAAAAGCAAAATGCCTATGAGGTTAGTTTGATTTTCTAACTTCATAGGCATTTTTGTGTGGTTTTATGATTTATTTCAATCGATAATAGAAGGTATTTTTACCTTTACCTTCACGTTTTAATTCTTCGGATTCAACCATCTTTCGTAATGCACCTTCAATGGCACTTATACTAAGTGATGGGCAAAGTTCACGAATATCTTGCTTTGTAAATCGACCGATTTTAATTTTTGTCGCTTTCCTTACAATTTCAATTGCAGGTAGTTTTTCTTCAATCAATTCAAATCGTTCTTCAAAGTCCTTATATGCAGCAAGAATTGTTCCAAGCAGATATTTAATGAAAGGCACATTATCTTCATTTCCTTCGTGCCATCCAACCTGAGCCTGATTAAGTGCATCATAATAAAGGTCTTTATTCTTTGCTATTTTAGCCTCAAGTGAAATGTACTTACCAACATAAAAACCACTTCTGTAAAGGAGTAATGTTGTAAGCAGACGACTCATTCTGCCGTTACCATCATTGAAAGGATGAATGCAAAGAAAATCGTGTATGAAAATCGGAATCGCAATCAATGGCTCAATTTCCATATTGCCGATTACTCTGTTGAATTCCTCGCAAATCTTGTCAAGTGCCTCGGGTGTTTCAAAAGGCGAAAGCGGTGTGAATAAAGTTACACTATGACCGTCAGGATATGTGGCATTTATATAATTCTGCACATTCTTAGTTTTGCCTGCCATTGGATTATTCATATGGCTGTATAACATCTTGTGAAGTTGAAGAATGTAATTCTGAGTCAACGGAATAGCGTCAAAGCTTTCGTGGATTACATTCAACACATCACGATAGCCTGCGATTTCCTGCTCATCACGAGTTCTGGGAGTAGTCCTTTCTTCAACCAGTTGCTTAACACGAGTGCTTGTTGTAACGATACCTTCAATAGCATTAGAAGCCTCCGTACTCTGTATCTTTGCAATCTCAACAAGCTTTTCAAGCTTTTCAGGCTGTTGCTTGAGATACAATTCTTGTTTTCCTGCCTCTTTATAGATAGCAGCAATCAAACCAAGGATGTCAGAATCCCATTTTTGCTCTTTAATTTTGGAGTAATTAAAAGTTCTCATTCCCTTACCTCCTTACTAATTCCCTTATATTTTAGTATAAAATAAGGGAAAAGTCAACCTTTTAAGCAAATATTCCCTTAATATTATATGAAAAATAAGGGGAATATGCGTGTTTGTTTCTAATTAGTGTTTCTTATAAATTACGAAAAATGTCACAAAATGTAGTAAAATTTCGATTTATATTTAATAGGGTATTTCTGTCCGTAAAAACTCCCTATAAAGCAAGCTCTTTATTTGACATAACATGACTTTTTGGTGTAAAATATATTTAATTATAGGTAATTTTTAGTTTAGGGGAATAGCGATGATTACAGGCGAATTAAAAGCAAAGATTGATAAGATTTGGGATACTATCTGGACAGCAG
>JAZSFK010000006.1:0-43392 GCA_045532175.1 Candidatus Fimenecus sp.
AATTGCTGAAGATGCCTTTAATCATATTCTTAAATACATAAAAGTTGGCGTAACTGAAAAGGAAATAGCTCTTGAGCTTGACTTCTATATGCTCCGAAACGGTGGTGAAGGGCTTTCTTTTGAAACTATTGCAGTAAGCGGCAAAAATTCATCTATGCCACACGGCGTACCAAGCAACAAAAAGATTGAAAACGGCGACTTCATCACAATGGATTTCGGTACGATTATCAATGGTTATCACAGTGATATGACCCGTACTGTTGCTGTTGGTTTTGTTACTGACGAAATGAAAAACATTTATAACGCTGTACTCAATGCACAAAAAAACTGCCTCAATAATATTAAGGCAGGTGTTCCGTGTAAAATCGGTGATGATTTTGCCCGTTTGGTTATCCGAGATTCGGGATACGGACAATATTTCACTCACTCAACAGGTCACGGCGTCGGTGTGGAGATTCACGAATACCCAAACCTTTCCCCTTCTTCTGACAGCATCTTGCAGGTCGGCAATATTGTTACTGTTGAACCCGGAATTTATATTCCCGATAAATTTGGTGTACGAATTGAAGATATGGCATACATCACATCGGATGGTTGCAGAAACCTTACCAATGCACCAAAGGAACTGATTATTTTATAAGAAGTGCAGTCAAGATTGCACCAACCCCTGCCGAGGCTGCCATTTCCAGAAAATACAGCACTCGGCTTTTTATTTTCTGTTTCCTTGTCTTGGGAACTGCAGTTTCTTTGAAGGCGGAGATTGTGGCTTTTGATTTCAACTTACTTTCACTTTCCCCGCTGAACTCCGGCTTTACAAAAAACAAAGCCTTTTCAAAGTATTCACACCCTGTTTCGTGAATTTCAAGAACCTGACGATTAACACCTTTTACCATAATTTTTTCCTCACAAAATTTTCTTTGTGATTATTCTTGTTTTTACAGTTATTTTTATACTATTTTTTTGTATATGTTTTTTAAGAAATTTTTGTCAATATGGGATTTTCAACAAAAATTATTACAATCAAAAATATACAAATAGTATAATACTCTTTTCATCGAAATTGTTGAAAACTCTGTTGAAAATGTTTATAACTTGCCCGAATTTCATATATTTTAATAGGGTTTTGCCCACTTTTCAACTTTATAACAAAATATTTGTTAAAAAGTTGTCAAATACAATCTGTTGTAAATGCTTGACATATTATACATTTTGGAACATTGTCTATTCACTTTTTATCTAAAATTTTTGTGCATTTTCACATTAGTGTTTTTAGATAGAATTCTTAATTATTTTTGTCTATTTTGTAAAGGAAATTGCTATGAACAATAATTTTAAAATTCTCCGTCCAAAAGTCTTTGATTTATCCCTTTGCCTTGATTGCGGTCAGGCTTTTCGCTGGACCAATAAGGGTAATATCTGGCAAGGTGTGGCTTACGGAAAATATCTGGAAATAGAACAGACAGAGAATGAAATCATTTTTCACAACTCTACGGCAGACGATTTTAAAAATATATGGTCTATATACTTTGACCTCGATTGCGATTACGAAAAAATCACCTCTGCCTATGACGACAAACATCTTCAACTGGCAGTCAAGGAATATGACGGTATAAGAATTCTTCGTCAGGAGCCTTGGGAGGCACTTTGTTCTTTTATCATTTCACAAAACAACAATATTCCGAGAATTAAAGGAATTATTGAACGCCTTTGTGAAGAATTTGGCGAGGGTGAAAGTGGCAAAAAGAGTTTTCCCACTGCGCAAAAATTATCAAAACTCACTGTTGAGGATTTATCCCCGCTAAGAGCCGGATTCAGAGCAAAATACATAATTGATGCTGCCAAAAAGGTTGCAAACGGTGAGGTTGACTTTGAGAAAATTGATGCTAACCCCATTGAATTTGGCAGAGAGGAATTGCAAAAAATCAAAGGTGTCGGTGCAAAGGTCGCAGAATGTGCCCTACTCTACGGATTTCACAAAATCGAAGCCTTCCCCATTGATGTCTGGGTAAAACGCATTATGGAGGAGATGTACCCTGACGGTCTTCCTGAATGCACAAAAGGCACAGAAGGTATTGCACAGCAGTATCTTTTCCATTGGAGAAGAATGCAGGATAGATAAAAAGTATCTGTATATTTGACATTGTTTCCATTTTATGCTATTATACACGAGTCTTATATAGGTTATATCCTGTCCCTGTGACAGGTGAAAAAGGAACCCCATCGGTTAATCCGATGGGGTTTTGGGTTTTTATTTGCTGTTTATTGTCGGTCAAAATACTCATCGTCAGCGACAAAATATGTTCTGATATATCCTTCGGTCGACACAAAAACTATCTCGCCTGTTTCAGAAAGATAAAAGATTCTGTCATTATCTTCCTCGTCGGTTTCATATTTAGATTGACTCTTTGGATTTTGAATTACCATATTTGCCTTGATAAGGTATTCCTCTGCAGATTCGCATTTTGTCGCTTCACTATGCTCTATAAAATGACTGAAAAGCTTTTCCGGTGTGCGGAATTTCAGGATTTTTGCCATTAGTGTTCTACCCAATCTCTTGAGCGTTCAACTGCACGAAGCCATCCGCGGTATCTCTTTTCGCGTTTTTCTATATCCATTATAGGTTCAAACACTTTGTCAACTTCACGAATTTTTTCAATTTCGGCAGTATCCTTCCAGAATCCAACCGCAAGACCTGCAAGATAAGCAGCACCAATTGCAGTTGTTTCAACCATTTTAGGTCTGTTCACGTTTGTCCTAATCATATCCGCCTGAATCTGCATCATAATATCACTTACGGATGCACCGCCGTCAACACGAAGTTCTGAAAGTTTTATGTCGGAGTCCTGTTTCATTGCCTCAAGCAAATCTGTCATCTGGTAAGCAATTGCTTCAAGGACACTACGACAGATATGTGCAGCAGTTGCACCACGTGTAAGACCTACAATTGTACCACGTGCATACATATCCCAATACGGTGCACCAAGTCCTGTAAACGCAGGAACAAAATATACGCCGTTCGCATTCGGAACGCTTTCTGCAAGTTCATCGCAACGACGTGCAGATGGGATGAGCTGTAAATCGTCACGAAGCCATTTAATAACTGAGCCTGCATTAAACGCAGAGCCTTCAATAGCATAAGTCACCTTTCCGTCAAGTCCCCAAGCTACGCCTGTAACTAGATTGTTGTTTGATACAACACGTTTGTCCCCTGTATTCATAAGCAGGAAACAGCCTGTACCGTATGTGTTTTTTGCCTGACCCTTCTGGAAACATCCTTGTCCGAAAAGTGCTGCAGGTTGGTCGCCGATAGCTCCTGAAATAGGTACTCCTGCCAAATCCTCAATACCCATAACACTCTTTGCAACCTTACCGTAAACTTTACTTGACGGAACTGCCTCAGGAAGCATATTCACAGGAATACCGAGTTTTTCGCAAAGATATTCATCCCAGCAAAGCTTATCAACATCAAAAAGCATTGTTCGGGAAGCATTTGAATAGTCAGTAATATGTACCGCACCACCTGTAAGATTCCAGATAAGCCAGGTTTCAACCGTGCCGAAAAGAAGCTGACCTTTTTCTGCTAATTCTCTTGCACCTTCAACATTGTCAAGAATCCACTTGATTTTTGTTGCAGAGAAATAAGCATCAACCACAAGGCCTGTATGGTCCTTTATGTACTGTGTAAGCTCCTCGTCCGCCTTGATTTTTTCACACATATCACCAGTTCTTCTGCACTGCCATACAATCGCATTGTAAATGGGCTTACCTGTCGATTTATCCCACACAATTGTGGTTTCACGCTGATTTGTAATACCGATTGCCGCAATATCCTCGGCAGTCGCCTTGCTTTGTGCCATTACTTCCATAACGGACTGCAACTGCGAAAAGAGAATTTCCATAGGATTGTGCTCAACCCAACCCGTATGAGGATAAATCTGAGTAAATTCGTGTTGCGCCTTATAACAGATATTTCCTTTTCTGTCAAAAAGAATCGCACGTGAGCTTGTTGTTCCCTGGTCCAACGCCAATACATACTTTTTCATTGTATAACACCTCTTAAATCTATATTTTCCCTTTTTATTTTTTTAGATTTGCATTAAGATTAGCCGCTTCCCTTTCGGCTTTCTTATCGTCAATTAAATTATGAAGTCCTTCCCAGTGGAACACCCTACGTTTAAACCAAAGTGAAGATGCGTGTTTATATATAAAAGACGGACACGCCTTTTTCAAGGTTGCGTACTGCACCCCGTAGAAATCTAATATTTTATAATAATCCGGTGCCTTGTAGACAAAGGTTGAAAATGATGGATACTTTTTTTCTGCCCAAGCATTCTCTGCCATAGCACCAAGTCGTGGGAATGTGAGAAATTCAAGCCGTTTCATATTCGGTACATATTCTGTCCACATTTGCGCCTCTATTCCCAAGGTTTCCTCATCATTCTCTGTCAATGCTCCGTCATCTTCACAAACCATTTTAAGTGTATTCCACCCATACGGGAAATCGAAATAATACGGATAACATTTTGTGTTAATCATCTTTCGTCCACGTTTAAGCTCTTCTCTTATTAATTGGTCATCTTTTGCCATGCCACAGACATCCCATGCAATATTTGTGCTTAAATTTTCTGTGCCACCATTTGTATCATAGTTCCACATAATTGATGAATAACCCTTGTTTTCAAGATATTCATTGACCTTGCTCATAAAGAACATCTGCAACTCATCTTCATCTTTGAGGCCTTTTTCCTCGATAACTTTCTGACAGTACGGACAGTTTTTCCAACGCATTTTAACTGCCTCATCACCACCGATATGAATAACTTTATCAGGGAAAAGTTCCATAAGCTCATCAAGGACATCATAGACAAATTGATATGAGCTTTCTTTACCTGCACAAAGAATATCGTGCTTAACACCCCAATGAGTTGCAACCTCAAGGTCACGGTCAAGACATGAAAGATATGGGTAACAAGAAATCGCAGCAACAATATGACCAGGCACATCAAATTCGGGAATAACCTTTATTTTTCTCCCGTGACAATATGCGACAATTTCTTTTATATCATCCTGTGTATAATATCCACCATGAGGCTTGTGATTAAAGTTTGTGTGACTTCTTTTTGAGCCTTTTTCTGTAAGGAGCGGATATTTTTTTATCTCAACTCGCCAGCCTTGGTCCTCTGTTAAATGCCAATGAAGAACATTCAATTTGTGAAGCGCCATAAGGTCAACAATTCGTTTAATATCTTCAACCGAATAGAAATACCTTCCGCAGTCAAGCATATAACCACGATAGGAAAAGCGTGGATAATCAGTAATTTCCACATAAGGAATTTTACCCTCCGTCTGCAAAAACATCTGTTTTAAAGTCTGCAGGCCATAGAAAAGACCTGATTCAGTTTTTGCAGTTATGAAAACCCTACGATTTTCGCATTTAAGGGTGTAACCTTCTTCATGCTCAACACTGTCATCGAGTTTTAAGATAATGCTTCTTTCTTCTCCGGTATCTTCGTGCATAATAATCTTTTTGCCAAATCGCTTTTTGGAAAAACTTATTATATCTTCAACAAAAGGATATGGAGATATAGTTGTACCCGTATGAAGAGTAAAACCTTTTTTACTCTGATTTACAAGTATACTGACAGGTTGCGGAATTATGTTAAACATATTGACCTCTCCGTAAAACATTGAATTTATTTCTATATTGATTTTAACACAAAATCTTTTTATCTACAACAAAAATAGTATATATTTTTCTCTTGAAATTATAGGATATATATAGTATAATTACTTGAGTTAATAAATTTGCCTTAATTCAGTCGTGTGCCGTGTGGGTCCTGTGCGGCGAAGCGCCGTGAACCATGTCAGGCGGGGAACCGAGCAGCATTAAGCGGTTTGCATCGGGCGCCACAGTCTGCCTGCACGACACATGACTGAGTTAAGGCATTTTTAATATGAGTACTCACCCTTCGGGATTGTGATATGTTTTCAGGGAGGTAAAGTTATGTATCGTGCATTTTATAGAAAGTATCGTCCTTCAACCTTTACTGATGTGGTTGGTCAGGAACACATTACAAAAACACTTGAAAATGCCGTAAAAACCGGCAAGACAAGTCATGCATATCTTTTTACAGGCTCCCGCGGAACAGGTAAAACCTCCTGTGCTAAAATTCTCGCAAAAGCAGTTAACTGTATTGATTCCCACGACGGAAATCCTTGTAATAACTGTGATATTTGTAAAGGCATTGACTCCGGTGCCATCCTTGACATAATCGAAATCGACGCCGCATCAAACAACGGTGTTGATAATATTCGTGATTTGCGTGAAGAAGCAAATTTCACACCTGCAAACGCAAAATACAGAGTTTACATTATCGACGAGGTGCACATGCTCTCAATCGGTGCTTTTAACGCACTTCTCAAAACTCTCGAAGAACCACCCGCACACGTTATTTTCATTCTTGCCACTACCGAGGTACACAAATTACCCTCAACCATACTTTCTCGTTGCCAGAGATTTGATTTCAAGCGAATCCCACCCGAGGCAATAGCCGAAAGACTTAAAGAGGTTTCCGCAAAGGAAAATCTTCAGATTTCTGATGATGGTGCAATGCTTATTGCTCGAATTGCAGACGGTGCAATGCGTGACGCACTTTCTCTTTTAGACCGTTGTTCCTCTTATGAGGGTGTAATTGATTCCGCAGTTGTTGCCGGTAGTGCCGGACTTGCCGGTAGGGAATACATTTTCGAGCTTTGTGATTGTATTCTAGAAAAAGATGCGGCAAAAGCCTTGGAGGTTGTAAACAAACTTTACAACGACTCCTGCGATATGGAAAGACTGATTACAGAGCTTACAAGTCATTTCAGAAATCTTATGGTTTCAAAAGCCGTTAAGAATTTCCAAGATATGATTATCTGTTCACAGGGTGAAATTGAAATCATCCGACAGCAGAGTGATAAAACCACACTGGCTACAATTATGTCCTGTATCGATGTTCTTACCGCCTCTGCATCCACAATGAAGCAAGGTGCAAACAGAAGAACAAGTGCGGAGCTTTGCATTATCCGTCTTTGCACACCAAGTCTTGATGCGGATATGACTTCCGTCCTTCGCAGATTGAGTGAACTTGAAGGAGCAATTGCATCGGGCAAAATCACAGTTAAGGCAGAGACTCCTACTCCTTCACCAATACAAACAGAAACAAAACCCGAAAAGGTTGAAAATCCACAAAATCCTGTTTTCGAGAAGAAAGAACCGGAGAAAGAGGGAATGCCGCTTCCCGAACCACCCCCTGCTCCACAGGAAGAAAAAATTCTTCCGAAAAATACGGGAACAGTACCTTTCAGCAGGTGGCCCGAGGTTCTTGAAAAACTTTTCTCAAGGGATAAGAGTCTTATCGCCATGCTTACAGGCTCAAGCGCTTTTATCCATCAGGATAAATACTTACTTATCAAGGGTTCGCCTGTATTGGAAATGTGTCTTAAAACAGGTGACTATTCTAAAACAATAAAATCTGCCGTTGCCGAGGTAACGGGTAAAGCATACACTCTTGCTGTTTATAATAATAAACAGGAGGATAAACCAAAAAATCCACTTTCTGACCTTATTTCAAAGGCAGAAAATCTTGGTATAAAAATTGAGGAGGAATAAAAATGAAAGCAAGAATCCCAAATCAGGGCGGACAGGCAAATATGATGAAACGTCTTCAGCAAATGCAAGAGGATATGGCACGTGTTCAGCAGGAATGTGAAGAAGCCGAATATAACGCATCTGCAGGCGGTGGAGCAATTGATGTTACAGTAAACGGCAAGCATCAGCTTGTTTCAGTTAAAATTCAGCCTGACGTTGTTGACCCTGAAGATGTTGAAATGCTTGAGGATTTACTTGTTGCCGCAGTTAACGAAGCAATGAGAAAAGCAGACGAAACAGCAGAAAGAGAAATGGGTAAAATCACCGGCGGAATGAATATTCCGGGTCTTGGTTTTTAATTTCAACTTAAAATTGGAGTATAGGCATTATGGCTATTGTATCTCTCGAAAAACTAATTGAAGAATTTCGTAAAATGCCCTCTGTCGGTGTAAAATCGGCGGAGAGAATGGCATACTATATTCTTGGCCTTGATGATGAAGGGACAAAAAGTCTTATAGATGCCATAAATAATGCCCATACTAATATACATACCTGTAATGTTTGCTGTAACCTTACCGAAGGTGACAAATGCACCATTTGCAGTAACGCAAACCGTGACTCATCCGTAATTTGCGTTGTTGAAAATCCAAGGGATGTGACTGCATTTGAACGTACCCACGAGTACAAGGGTACTTACCATGTGCTACACGGTGTTATTTCGCCGATGAATAGTGTCGGGCCTGACAATATCCGCATTAAGGAGTTAATCCAGCGAATGGCTGACGACAACGTCAACGAAGTTATTATGGCTACAAACCCAACAGCCGAAGGTGAAGCAACTGCAATGTATATTGCAAGACTTTTAAAGCCAATGGGCATTAAAGTAAGTCGTCTTGCTTACGGTATCCCCGTTGGTAGTGACCTTGAATATGCGGATGAGGTAACACTTTCCAGAGCACTTCAAGGCAGAAGTTTGCTATAATAGTCGGTAGGGCGGGGTCAAGACCCCGCCGTTAATAACACACAAGGAGGAATAATCATGGCAGAGAAGAATACTAATACTACAATTGCACAGAATAAAAAAGCTCTCCACGATTATTTCGTAATTGAGAGTTTTGAAGCAGGTATTGAGCTTGTGGGCACGGAGGTTAAATCTCTTCGTCAAGGCAAATGTAACCTTAAAGATGCCTGGTGCAGTATTGTTGAGGGGGAAATATTCGTAAATGGCATGCACATAAGCCCCTATGACCACGGAAACATATTTAACCGTGACCCCATGAGAGTCAGAAAACTCTTGATGCACAAAAAAGAGATTATGCGACTTTTCGGCACAACAAAACAAGAGGGGTTAACACTTATCCCATTGTCAGTTTACTTTAAAAAAGGCCGTGCGAAAGTACAAGTCGGTCTTTGTAAGGGTAAAAAACTTTACGATAAACGAGATGTTGCTGCTAAAAAAGAAGCACAAAGAACAATCGAGCGTTCAATAAAAGAAAGAATGAGATAATTCGCAATTCGTAATTCGTAATGCGGAATTAAAAATATGGAAAATATAGTTGTTGAAAAAAGCAAATCTTTTGCTTTGAGAATCATAAAATTATATAAGTATCTTAACACGAATCATAAAATCGGTGTTATTTCTACACAGATTTTAAAAAGCGGAACAAGTATTGGTGCAAATGTCAAAGAAGCAATAAGAGCTCAGAGCAAACCTGATTTCTATGCAAAATTTAATATCGCTCTCAAGGAAGCCAGCGAAACAGAATACTGGCTTGAACTTCTTTACGAAAGCGAATATATTACAAAAGAACAATTCGAAAGTATATACAAAGATTGTCAAGAACTGTTGAAACTTCTAATAGCAATCACTAAAACTCAAAACAAATAATTACGAATTGCGAATTACGCATTCATAATTATACATTTGGGGATGAAAGGATTTCGACGGGGATTTTGAACTGCGATAAGCGAGTAGTGGAGTCTGGCCACTATAAAACGGACGGTTTATAAAAATAAACGACAAAAACGAAAAAGTACTTCTTGCTGCTTAATTAGCGGCGAGCATTCCCCCGGGAGAACTGCGGCCCGGTACGGAGTGTCATTTAGCAGTAAATGTGAACGGATAACCGCCTTGTAGTCCGTCACACATCACAGGGCTACCGAAATGAATGCCTGTTTGTCGGCTGTCACGTAGGGAATTATAATAGATAAACTACACTCGTAGAAAGTTTCAGGAATAGATTTTCGGACGCGAGTTCGACTCTCGCCATCTCCACCAGAAAAAGACCTTGTCTTTCGACAAGGTCTTTTTCAATGAAATTCGTTCCTTGCGGAACGAGTGAAATAGCTTCGCTATGAAATATTTGCTTCGCAAATGTGAAATATGCCTACGGCATATGAAGGAACGAATTTTATTTCACTTTCTGTGCAAGCAGAAAATTTCATAATCCGTTAGGATTATTTCATATTGCGTAGCAATATTTCATTAACTAACCCCTTCGCCAATGTGGATTCAAACGACCGAAACCAATTGTTTCTTGTTTAATTTCTTGTTTTATGGTATAATAAATTAAAGGCGGTGATTCTATGACTAAAAAAATAATATCTTTAATTATAGTTGTTTTAATGCTTTTTTCATATTTAGGTCTTACTGCCTATGCAGAGAACGGCGAAGTTTTTAATAGTGTTTCCGTAACCACATTGCGCGCTGGAGGAGGTGGCGGTTCCAGCAGCGGAGGCGGAGGTGGCTCTGGAGGCGGTTCTTCACATCATTCCGGTACAGGGCGTCAACCAACACTGTTTGAATCGATTATTCAGTTTATTATGATGCCGTTTGTATTATTTTCTTCTTCAATTATTTTTTATATCAAACTTACAAAACGCTCAAGAAAAGCTAAAAAATTGATGAAACAAATGATGCAAAGTGATAATGCTTGGAAATATAAAGATATTTCTTCCACAGTAAAAGACAGTTTTATCACTATTCAAACTGCGTGGTCAAATATGGATATGAGTCCTGCATCACAATATATGTCTGATGAATTATATGACAGTTTTCAAACAAAACTAAATTGGATGTCTTACAGAAATCAAAAAAATATTTTGGAAAACATCCAATTAACCCAAGCTCTTCCCGTTGCTGTGCACGATGATTGCGATAATTCTCGTGATTATATATGGTTTTACATAAAAGGAAAAATGGTTGATTATATTATAGATACCAATACACAATTAAAAATTAGCGGCAACACATCAGCAACTTCTTTTGTGGAATACTGGCAATTCACAAGAAAAGAAAACAATTGGGTTTTAAATAAGATTTTGCAGAAAAATGAATCCGAACAAATTCCATTTACTGAATAAAATGGCATCATAATGGTTCGTAACAGCCATTAACAGAGACTCAAATCGTGTTTGATTTGAGTCTTTTTTATTGCATGGTATTGATAGATTTAAATATGCTAAACAATGTAATGTCCGTGAAAATAACATCCACTATACTCAATTAAACTCTTGCGAACAATAAAGAATTATGTTATATTTATGACATAGTATTTTTTAAGGAGATGTTAAAATGGCTAAGAGCATACAAGACGTTCTTAATCTCATCAAGGAAAATGACATTAAAATGGTCGATTTTAAAATGGTTGACATCAATGGTCAGTACCGCCATGTTACTATTCCTGCTGAAAACTTCTCAGAGGACACAATGAAGAGTGGTATTGGTTTTGATGCTTCTAACTATGGTTACGCTGTTGTTGAAAAGAGTGATATGGTATTCATTCCTGACCCTGACACAGCAGTTATCGACCCATTCTGCACAATTCCTACACTTTCAATGACCGGTAATGCAATGATTATTGCTAACCCTGAAAACCGTCCTCTTGCACAGTATCCTCGTAACATCATTAAGGCTGCTGTTGAGCATATGAAAAACAGCGGTGTAGCAGACGAAATGAAGATTTTGCCTGAGTTCGAATTCTATCTCTTCGACGACGTAACATGGAATGTTGAAGGCAGATACATCGGTGCTACTGTTGACGCAAAACAGTCATACTGGAATTCAGACGTTGAAGGCAAAGGTGTTGTTGTTCCGAAACAGAAAAACTACCATATTGCAAAGCCATTCGACATTTCCTATGAATGCCGTAGCGAAATGTGTATGCTTATGAAGGATGCAGGTATTGAAATCAACTACCACCATCCTGAAGTTGCTGCATCAGGTCAGTTTGAAATTGAGCCACAGCTTGGCGAAGTTGTTCACATGGCTGATGCTACAATGTGGATTAAATACATCATTCACAACACTGCTCTTAAATACGGCAAGACTGCAACATTTATGCCAAAGCCGATTTACGGTGAAGCAGGTAGCGGTATGCACGTTCATATGATTCTTTTCAAGGACGGAAAACCTGTTTTTGCTGATGATGCAGGTTATGCAGGACTTAGCGAAACAGCACACTACTTTATGGGTGGTCTTCTTAAACATATCGGTGCTCTTTGTGCAATTACAAACCCAAGTACAAACTCTTTCAAGCGTCTTATCCCGGGCTTTGAGGCACCTGTAACAGTTGGTTATGCAACATCAAACAGAAGTGCGGTTATTCGTATTCCTGCTTATGCAAAGAGTCCTGACAAGCGTAGATTTGAACTTCGTAACCCTGATGCCACCTGTAACCCATACTTCTGCTATGCAGCAATCCTTATGGCAGGTCTTGACGGTGTTAAGAACAAGATTGACCCACACGCAAACGGTTGGGGTCCTTATGACGTAAACCTCTATCACCTCAGCGATGAAGAAAAAGCAAAGCTTCAGCACCTTCCCGCATCTCTTGATGAGGCTCTTGATGCTCTCGAGGCAGACTACGAATTCCTTACAGAGGGTGGCGTATTCCCGGCAGAACTCATCAAAAACTTCATTAAGGGCAAACGTGAAGAAGTTCGTCAACTTTCTGCAATTCCTCATCCAGCAGAATTTGATAAATACTATAACCTTTAATAACAAGCCAAAAGCCGTTGAGAATAATCTCAACGGCTTTTTTATTTAGTCTTCACCTTGATTAACGACCATAAATTACATCGGCCACCTCATTAAGTGCCCTATCTTCCTCTGTCAGATATGTTTCCTCATCAATGACGTTAAACTCATTATCATAATAGGTTCCGTCCGCACAGGTATATCCGCTGTTTGTAGCACCATTCAGCATTACACCATCTTCGTAATAACCGGCTATTACGAAATTAGCATCTTTATCGTAACAAATAATTTCAGAGTACTCAACAGGGTCATCAGTTGTTGCTAACAAACGCAAATTCAACTCATGGGCATAAAGATTATCTATTGAAAAATCAGAATTAGTATAATAGAGATAAATTCTAAGTTCAATTTCTTCACTTACATCCATATAATACAACTCAAGGCAATAAAATCCCGTTTCTATTTCTGTTGCCCAAGCGTATTCTGTCTGCCAATCGACATTATCCAGACCATATCCACTCATATCCTCGGTAAAAGGAATATCCAGATACTCATATCTTGTTTCTACGTAATTATCCGCTGTGTCATAGAAATCCACATCCATCTCGTAAGTTAAGAAAAGTGGCACATCGTCTGTTATATCTTCGGTTGTCGGTTCGGTTGTCTTTTCCTTGGTTTTTTCCTCAACTGCGGAATCAGATGAACTGTTTGTACTGTCCCCTATTGCTTCTGTTGCAAAAAGAATCGCAACAACAATACCAAGTATAACAAGGACACCTGCCACAATACCAATAACAACACCAAGTGTATTCTTCTTTTGTGGTTGCGGTTGGACTGTAATAACGGGTTGCGGCATTGGTGCTACTCTGTTTTGTTGTATCGGGGCTTGTGGCGGAGCAACCCTATTCTGTTGAACAGGTGGTGTCTGAACTACTCTGTTTTGTTGCACATAAGCCGGATTAGGAACTCTGTTTTGCGGAGCAGAAGCCTGTTTCGCAGGTTGATTTACTACAGGTGGCACAGCTTTATTATTCACCTGCACATTACTCTTTATCGGAGTACTATCCTGAACTGTAATCGTCTTTGCTTCTGTTACCGCCTTGGACTCCTTACTGTCGAGATACACCAATAACTCATCAATACTCTGAAAACGGTCTTTTTGATGAACACTCATACCACGCATAATGGTATTTTCAAACTGTTTTGAAATTTTAATTCCAAGTGCAGACGGAGCTTTCACCTCATCGCTGAACACTCTTTGGGTTGCATCGTCAGGTGTAATTCCTGTAATGCATTTATACATAGTCGCACAAAGAGCATAAATATCCGTCCAAGGGCCTTGATTGCCCTTGCTTCTGTATTGTTCCTCAGGTGCATACCCGGGCTTGAGCATAATTGACAGGCTCTTGTTCTCATTAGCTGACACATTTCGTGCCGCACCAAAATCAAGAAGCTTTACTCTGTTGCCAATCAACATAATATTATCAGGACTAATGTCTCGGTGAATCATACCCTGTGCATGAATCTTTTTCAAGGCTATCATTACTGGCATCATAAAATCCAAGGTCTGTTCAGGGGTAAGTCTGCCCTTGTTTTTAAGATAATGTTTTAAATCCACACCGTCAAGATATTCCATAATGATGTAAGCCGTATTGTTTTCTTCGAAGAAATCTCTTACACCTACAATACCCGGTTCTCCTGAAAATCTTGCAAGAACTCGTGCTTCCTTAAGAAATCTATCCTTGCCTGTTTCAAAAAAGTTCTTCAGCTCATCTGCAACACTATTACTTACTTGGGGCGACATTGTGTGATTTCTGTTTACGCAACCGTTAGGATAAAATTCCTTAATGGCAACCTTCATATCAAGCTTCGTATCACGACCAATATATGTAATACCGAAACCGCCTTCACCAATGGCTCTTCCTACATAAAATTTGCCACTCAAAATTGTTCCGGGCAAAAGATGATGTGGAGGTACGTCCCCTACGTTGTTTTGTTTTCCACACACAGGACATATATTCACCGTATTATCTAATTCAGACATACAATGATTACAAAAATCAAACATTCCTCTTCCCCCTACAACATCAATCACACTTGATTTTTAAGTTCTGCTTCACAACAACAATTGCTGTATTATTATCACAATCCTCAGACGCTTTGTTGAGTTGAATAATTCTCATCTTATATAGCCAATTATTTGCTGATTGACAGCTACACAAGGTTTCTTCCATTTCTTCTTCAAGCACATATTCCCAAAATCCGTCCGTACAAAGCAATAAAGCATCATACTCTGAATTTTGCAGTGTGACGACATCAACCTTTACCTCATCCGAAACGCCTAAGGCTCTTGTAAGCACATTTCTGTCAGGATGATTGCGGATTTCATCTTTTTCTATCTCACCAACGGAAACCGCCAACTGCGAGGCACTGTGGTCCTTTGTCTGAAAAACAATTTTTCCGTCCTTGAAAGCATATACTCTTGAGTCTCCCACGTGGGCAATTACAGTTTCATTTTCTCCCGCAAAAACTGCGGAAATTGTTGTTTTCATCCCTGTTGCAGTTTCCTTTTGCATATTCAAAACTTGGTTATTAGCAAGTTCAACTGACTCTGCTATGTTTCTGCTTTCAGTTTCTGTAAAGTATTTTTCTATTGTCCTTATTGCAGTTCCCGATGCGATTTCTCCGCCCTTATGACCGCCAAGGCCATCAGCAACAGCGAAAAGATATCCGTCATCAAGAATTTTATTGCAATAAGCATCCTCATTATCCGTTCTTCCGCCTATATCAGTATAAAAGGCAAAATCTATATGTCCCATTATATTTCCTCTCAAAATCATAAAGGAAAAACATCCGTTTTCCATTTTACTGATTATATCACGGTTATAGTAAAAAATCAAATTATTCGCAAGGAAATACGAATTCAAAAAAAGCAAGTGCAACTTATCTTAATCTGCACTTGCTTTAATGTTGTTTATTATTTTAGTTTGTATGGTATTTTCTTGCAATCTTCATTGTAGTGGTCTTCGGAAATTCCTCGTCACGAACAAGAATTTTTGTTACTCTCTTGAAAGCAGGCATTTTAGCATTTACAGCCTTAACATCCGCATCAAGTTTATCTCTGCAGTCCGGATAGTCTTCTTCATTAAGGAAAAACTCACCTGTAATCTTATCGCCTTCCTGATATACAAGAACTTCCTTAACGTAAGGAATACTATTCATAAGTTTTTCTTCGATTTCTTCAGGTGAAACATTCTTGCCGTTTGAAAGAATGATAAGATTCTTTTTACGTCCAACCATAAAGAGGAATCCATCTTCGTCAATTCTACCGAAGTCGCCTGTCTTGAACCAATCACCATCAAAAGCAGCGGCAGTTGCCTCAGGGTCGTTATAGTAACCAACCATAACGTTTGAACCTCTTACATAGATTTCACCAACGCCGTTTTCATCGGGGTCAACAATCTTGATTTCGTTACATTCAAGCGGAGTACCAACGCTACCAAACTTAAATTTCTTAGGATGGTTACAAGTGATAACCGGTGAACATTCTGTAAGACCATAGCCATTGAAAACGTCAATACCGATATCGTAAAGTCCCTTTTCATATTTAGGGTCAAGATATGCACCGCCACAGATAATCATATCGAGATTTCCGCCAAGATTATCGTGAACCATCTTGAATATCTTACGACGTTTGTCGATACCGAATTTCATAAGAAGATTACTGATTTTAATACCCTTTTTAAGTAATTCTTCCTTACCCATTTTACGAGCTGTTTTCCAGATTCTGTCATATACTGTTTCAACTACAAGCGGAACACCTGTAAAGTTATATGGCTGGAATTTTTTAATATCCTGCTGAATATGGTTGATACCGTCGCAAAGATAACCCCATTCAGAAACAATATATGTAGCATAAAGTCCACTAACCCATGAAAGAGTATGATGTAAAGGAAGAAAAGCAATAGCATGGCGTCCTGTAAGCACACGCATCGAAGCAGTACAGTTACTTGCAACGTTTCTGTGAGTAAGCATAACGCCCTTGCTCTTACCTGTTGTGCCTGAAGTAAAAACAATAGCAGCTAAATCATCAGGCTTAATTTCAACCTTATCGAATGAATCGTCGCCTTCTTCAATAAGTTTTTCGCCGGTTGCGTGAAATTCATCAAAATCGTCTATGCAGAAATATTCGTTCGCCTTAACTCTTCCGTTTGCCTTAACATCATCCACAAACTTCTGGAATTTTGGTGAATAAACAATAGCATCACAGTCACAACGAACAAGCTGGTCTTCAATATCCTCATAAGAAAGCTTTGCATCCATTGGCACTACTACGTTACCTGTAACGATTATTGCATAATATGCAAAACCCCAATAAATGCTGTTGTCTGAAACGATGGCAATTTTCTTGCCTTCCTTAAGACCTTTACTGATGAAGTATGTACCCAAAGTACGGATAAGATGGAAGGACTGTTTAAAGTTAAGCTCCTGTAACTGCTTGTTACGGTCAAGGAACATAAACTGCTTTCTTTCCCCGCCTCTTTCAGCACCTTTTATTACGATTTCTCGTATGGTCTGATAATCAGGAATCTCAACCTTGACCTGATTCTTATGTGCTTTTTTACTCATAGTTTATTTTCTTCCTTTTTACATTATTCAGCATATTATCTCTCAAATTTGTTAACAAATTATTAACAAACTGTTTCAGATTTGTGAATTAGCATACTTTATGTCGTTTTATGTCTCATACATCATCCCATTTTACTGTTGCAGAAAAACTCAAATTATGATAATATTTATTTAAGGAAAATTCACTATGAAAGAGGGATTTTTATGGGAAAGAAAATCATTGTTGCCGGTGGAGGTCACGGTGGTATTGCGGCAGGTATGTTACTTGCCAAGCGTGGCTTTGATGTAACGGTTTACGAAAGAAATGCAGAAGATAAGATGGGGTATGACTGGACTGACATTTTTGATAAAAAAGGTTGGTTTGCCGTTGATATTCCACTTCCTGAAAAAGACAAATACAATCTAAAGCAGGATATGACCTTTTACGGTCCTGCTATGCAGACTGCACTTATACAGCATACAGAAGAAGATAAAAAAGAAATCCAAATGGAAAGAAGCGAAATCTATGCTCACCTTATTGCCCATGCTGAAAAGGCGGGGGTAAAATTTGAATATGAGCATAATATTGACTCCCCTATTTTCTTCGGTAACAGGGTTGTTGGTATTAAGACAGATAAGGGCGAATACTACGCCGACCTCGTAATTGACGCATGTGGCCTTAATTCTCCCGTAAGACGTGCTATGCCTTGTGCAACAGGTATTCAGAATGACCCGATTGAATATGAGCAGTTTTATATTTACCGTGCCTTCTTCAACAAGGCCTGTGAGGTGCCTGAACACGACAAATTCAAGGTAATTCTTCTTCCGAATAACGAACTGGGAATTTCCTGGATTGCAACCGAAGAAGAACATACGGATGTGCTTATTGGTCGTTTCCGCAAATTTGACCGTAAATATGCGCAGGAACAGATTGAATTATTAAGAGCAGGCAATCCGAGTATCGGAACTGAGATTTTACGTGGCGATGATTTTGCAAATATTCCTGTTCGTCAGCCTTTGGGTGTCCTTGTTGCAGATGGTTATGCTGCAATTGGCGACAGCGGATTTATGACAGTCCCCGTTATTGGTTCAGGTATCGCAAATTCTCTCAAGGCTGCAAAAATCCTTGCAGATGCAGTATCAAGTGATGCAAGTTGTTCCTACAGTGCAGAAACGCTTTGGACATATCAAAAAAACTTTTACAAGCAAATCGGTGCAGCCTTAGCTCCTCTTGCTTGTGTTAAATTGCTTCTCACAAGACTCCAAGGTCCTGAGCTTGACTACATCTTCGCAAAGGGTATTCTCAATGCTGACGATATGACAATTGATGCAGATTCAACAAGCCTTGGCGCTATGCTTGGCGGAATGAGTATGGAAGACATCAAAATTAAGTTAAGCGGACTCATTAACAACAAGATTGTTCTCGGCAAGGTTGTTAAAATGGGCTTACAATTGGCAAAAGCAACTGTTGTTACTGCTGCTATGCCACAGACCTATAACAGAAAAGCTGTGCTTAAATGGGTAAAAGAGTACAACGCTTGTTTCAAGCACTAAAATTAAGCAAAAACTATGGGACAGAGATTTTCTCTGTCCCGTTTTTATTTCCACTCGGGCAATTCATCCAAAGTGATTACATATTCATCATTGTAAATTGCATACAAATCTTCAACATTATTTCTGTCAATCATATATTCCGTATGCCAAGCCATAAACCATACCCAATTTGCATTTTTGGAGTGCAATTCCTCAACCGTAGGAATTTTACCGCATTCGTGGAAGCAAACAGGCATTTTTCTGCCCACAACTCTTCTTACTTTTCTGTAAAGATTATCGTTTGGACCGTCTATATATGAATCTGCACCGGCAATATCCACATATTTATCCCCCGGATACCATTTCCTATAATCTTTACCACGTTCAGAAAGGCCACAAACCCAGATAAGATTGTCAAGTCCCCAATGTTCTGTGTATCTGTCATACATCAGTCGCCATAATTTCTTGAAATTCTCATAACCGCCCTTGCCCCACCAGAACCATTGACCATCCGCCTCATGGAAAGGTCGCCACAAAACGGGAATATTCTGTTCTTTAAGCTGAAGTAATGCCTTTGCACCTTTATCCATACCTGCTATGAGTTTTTCATATTCAGGAGTTCCTTCTGTAAGTGCTTTGTCCCAGTCAGCAATTTCAGTATTCATACTCTCATTCCAGCTACCGCTGAAATCACTGCCACAGTGCCAACAGATTGTAACAATTCCACCTTTTTCGTGCCATTCAATTGCTCGTCTGTTAACGCCCTCAAAATCGTCATTCATATAGTCAAGCCCGCGAATTGCAGGATATTTCCCTGTGTTTTCATAGATGTACTCAAATTCGTATTGCTCACCATCAACCCAGGTTGACTCCTGCTGACCTGAAATTATATAATCTCCGTACACATTACAGATGTATGAATATAACTCAACCGCCTCTTCACTTGCTTTTGGATTTGAAAGTTTCCGTTCCCCGACAGGAATACCCAAAAGCGATGCAATTGAACAGATTATTGCAATAATTTTCTCAAACATAATTAACTGCTCTTTCCTTGAATGTAAATTTAAATCTCTATGAAAGCATTATAACTTTATATGAATAAAAAATCAAGAAAGACCTTGAAAACAAGGTCTTTCTTCTGTATTGCAAAAAATACTTTTTTAGTTGAGATGTTTTACAAAATTGCTTTTTCGGTAATGGCTATTGCCTCTTCCTCCAGATTGCATTTCAGCAACCACACAGGAACCTTTTCAAGAAGAAGATTAAGCGTTGAAAAAAGCCCGTTCATACAATCCTTACTCCAACGAGGCATAAACACATGGGGCAGAAACAATTGAGTCGCTTCAATATCATTTATTCTTCTTATCTCATTACTTTTTCCCTGTGAAAGAACGACAATGCCTTTCAACTCTGACTTACCGTTTACGCAATACGGCGAAGAACCCATCCACGGTGAACCATATGCATAAAACCTATCATCAACAAGGCGAACAAACACCTTGTCCCCATTTACAATCGTAGCACCACGATATTTCTCCCAAAGCTCTGCCTGTGTAGTTTTCCCCACACCTGACGGACCGGTAAAAACAATACCGTTACCATTATAATCCACAAAGGAAGCGTGAATAAGTGCTGTACCCAAAATGCAAAGACGAGAATACACTGCTGTCACAACAAGTTCATTACTGTATTCACCGTTTGCACCTCTGCAAATATTTATATTTGTCCAATCCTCATTTGCAAACATCATTGATGTAGGGTTTTCTCTGTTTCGAAAAAAATATTTCGTGTCCTGTGTGAGATACTCCACGCCATAGGAAAAGCCTGATATCTCATCAAAATCACATATATTTATTTTTTGTATCGAACCCGGACCTTCCGCTGTGCAAAAGTTCTGATAAAAAACCTCTTCATTTTTTGAATTTATCTCAAAAGTTGAATCAACAAAGCTATAATTCATAAACTACACCAACTGCATACAACCGATAGGTGCACCGACCTTCTGCATATCCATAAAGTATTCAACGAAGGAGCCACTGGAACCGACAGAGTTCGGCGCTGTATCTACGCCACCCGTATACCAATCACGACATGGGGACTTAGAGTGAGAGAAAAGGATTGTCATAGCTCCTGAAATCTGGTCGCCACCGGATTCGCCCGGAATGGAGGAAGCAATATTTTCATCGAATTTGATAGAATATAAATACGACTTTGGTGGTATGTATTCTTTTTTCATTTTTCTTCCTCCTTTAACTTATTTTGATATATTGTGTAAAGTGTCTTTGCTGTTCTGCACACTGATTCGGAACTTTTTTCCGCACTACCGCTTTCTGCACACAACATTCCCGGACATCTTTGACAGAATTCACTGTATTCGCAGTCCTCACACTCTGTCGGGTTCTTTAGGCTATCAAGCTTCTGATTTAATTCAAGCCACGCATTGTTCAGTCCTTTATCAACAGATGCATAGGGCCCGTTCATAAATGAACACAACTGCAAATGCCCGTTCCAAGTCAACCAAAATGAATTTCTGTAACAGGAACACCACGAAAAAGGCGATTCAGGGCTTTTAACCTTATGCTTTTCCAATTGCTCCAACGAAAGGTTTTCAGCAAATTCATCAAAAGCAAATCTTGACTCCTCAGCAGAATTGATACTGCCACGTGCGGATTTAACAACTGAAATAGTATGATAAAAACGGACTTTCCACTCTTTTGCTATTTCATACATTTTCCTCAAATCTTCTGCGTTTTCCTTGACAATAGTTGCAGTAAGAGTAAGAGGAACATTATTTTCCTTAAGTAGTTTAACAGCTTTTTCTGTTTTTGTAAAGCCATCATCCGCGTTACACACTTTTTTGTAAGTGTCATTATTGGCACCATAAAGCGAAATCTTAACCGTATATGGCATACCGTATTCTTTGAATTTCTCTATTGCATTTTCGTCAATCAATGAGCCATTTGAAAGAATGGAGATAAGAAATCCCATTTTATTGAGTTCTCCGTAAATCTCCCAAAAATCAGGTCTGGATAAAGGTTCTCCTCCGGTTAACGTAAGATAGAGAGTTCCCATTTCTCTTGCCTCACGTGCAATCTCGAGAATTCTTTCCTTCGATAAAAGTTCCCCTTGCTTTGCAGCCTGTTCAGGAACAAGTCTGACATAGCACATTACACAATTGAAATTACAAAACGGTGTAAGTTCAATTGTTGCAGAAACAGGAATCTTGTTTTCTTTCGCATATTTTCCGACGGTATAGAGAAAAGCCTCCTCAAAAGGCATATCACAACCTATCATTCTTCCAATGCTCCTTGCTCATAAAGACCTTTTATGAAGTCATCCAAATCAGAAACGATAGTTTCACGGTCAATTTCATACGTATCAAATAAAATGTTTATAAGTGTTTCTTTTTCAGCACCCTTTTCCAATGTTTCCCAGAGCAATGCCCCGCTGTCGCTCAAGGCAATAACTCCGTGAATATCGCTTGTTCGCTGGCCGATAGGCACGGCAACGGTTTGAGTACCGATTTTACGCAATACAAAACCGCTTTTAACCTTCAGCATTCAAAAGCATCTCCTTCTCCGTCTTTAAAACCTCTTCAAAAGAACCATCGTCACCTAATCTGTAAATTCGTGAGCAATACTTCAACATACTCGGTCGATGAGTAATCAATATACAAATACGATTTGGATTTGTTGTCATAATATTTTCGAGTACGTGCTTTTCTGTTTCCACATCCAACGAGGATGTTGCTTCATCCATAAGCAACACAGGTGCATTTCTTAAAAGTGCACGTGCAATCGAAATTCTTTGAGCCTGACCCTCCGAAAGATTATTGTTTCTTTCGCTGATTTCCGAATTGATGCCCTTAGGTAACCTGGAAACGAATTTCCACGCTCCTGCTAATTTCAGTATTTCAACAAGCTCGTCATCAGTAGCATCAGGTTTAACAAGCCTTAAGTTTTCAGCAACCGTTCCGCAAAGAATACTGTTCACCTGCAAAACATACGAACAAAGACGTCTTGTACTCATTGAGGCTTTAAGAGTCTGTGTTTCATTTGAGAAGGTTATTTCACCCTCCATAGGATTCACAAGCCCCAGAATAAGGCGTAGCATAGTTGTTTTACCTTCACCGGATGAACCGATTATGCCAACTGTTTCGCCTGATTTGACCTGAAAGTTCGCATTTTTAATCACAATATCCGAGGCGCCTTTGTATGAAAAACTTAAGTTTTTTGCAGAAATTGTCAGTGGATTGTTTTTAGCATTCTCCACCATTTTTATAGCCTCTTGAGCATCCGCGTCATCTTCGGTTCTTAACTCACAAAGTTCCATCATTCTACCTGCAGAGGTTGCGATTGAAATAAGTGTCGGGCCTAAAGATGCCAAGGAATTAAATGAATTTGTAAGAGTTGATGAAAGTTGAATGAAAAGAGTCATTGTGCCGAAGGTAATAGCGCCACTCCACAATCTCCATATTCCCCAGCCGTAGCAGGAATAGGAAACAACAATTCCGATTAATCCCATAAAAAGCGTTGTAAGAACAGAGAATTTTTCCTGCTCCAACCTTGCTTCACGGTATTGTTTTAATAATTGCTTGAATTTCTCGGAGAAATCCTTTGTCAAGCCAAAAGACTTTATCATTTGAATGTTCTGAATGGATTCGTCGCATTCCGAAATGACCTTTCCGCTCATATCACGTGTCTTCTCGTTATACTTCCTTATCTTTTTTAACATATATTTTGATGTTAACATAAGAATAGGAGCACCCAGAATAGCAATAAATGCCATAGTACGGTCAAAGTAAAAAACAATTATTGCAGAACCTAAAAACTGTGTCAATCTTGTGAAAAACGACGGCAGAAAATTTGTAATTCCGCTTGATACCATTCCAATGTCATATTCTATTCGATTAATTAAATCTCCGGAACGATATTTACTTATATCTTCCCAGTTTGTGTGCATAATCTGGTCGAAGAAGTCGGAACGAATCTCTTTATTTACTCTTGTTCCGACACGTGAGGTAATAAGAGAACTGATTGCCTGAAAAACATTTTGTAAAACAGCAAGACCTATAACCAATGCCGCTGTTCCTACAATTTTTGATTTATTGCGAGAAATAACAATGTCAATAAGATATTTTGATACGACACTCGAGCCCAGCCCCATAAGTATGGCAACCACACCGATGAAAACATACAAAACTATGCTCCACCAGTATTTACGCATATATTTTGTCAACCATTTACACTCACGAATAATGTTGGCTAAGACTTTTTTGTAATCTTTCTTTTTCATAGAAACAATCCGCTCTTAAATCCTATTTTTTCCGTAACCGTATTTATAGCCGTAGCCATAACCATATTTCTTATATCCATAACGATTATATGCATATCCGTATCCGCCATAGTAGTATCCGTAACCGATAATACCTGATGCCGCATTATTTAAGACACAGCCGAGAATATTTGCATTAACAGCCTGTAAACTGTCAATGGCATATTTTATTCTTGTAGTTCTGACACTATCCTGTTTAACAACAAGAATTGTGGTGTCAACAACACCGGCAATAGTCATTGGTTCTGAAACAAGAGCACACGGAGGTGCATCTATGATAATATAATCATATTTTTGTTTTAATTCTTCAAGAATTTTTTCGAGGTATTCCGTATTGATAACCTGCCACATATCCTCTTGCGAAACCGTGAAGGTCATTATATCAATCCCCAAGGCAGGAACAGACTTCAATTGGGATAAAGAATCGCATCCGCTCTTAATGAGTTTTTCATACTTATTCAAGGTGTTTTCAACACTTGGATTTCTGATATCCGCGTCAACTATAATGACTCTTTTTTCCATTTTTCCAAGAGCTATTGCAAGGTTTGTTGAAACCGTTGTCTTACCCTCCTCGGGACTTGCGCTTGTAAAAAGAATGGATTTTGAAGACTCATCAAGCTCACTGACAACGGAGTTTCGCAAATGCTTAACTGTTTCTATAAATGTTTCTCCCGTCAGAGGGTTATCAATAAGAATTGAACTGTTAAATTCCTTATTATGCTTTCTGAATGTAACCGTAGGTAATATACCAATGCATTTCTGATTGATTTTTTCCTGAATGTCATCCCTTGTTCTTATTGTATCTCGTGCAAGAGCATAGAGAACAACCAGACAACAACTTAACATAACGCCAATCGCAAAGCCGTAGAAAGTATATCTGAGTGTTCCTCTGCTGTTAGAAGGTGTCTGAGGCACAACGGGTTCGGTAATTACAACAAGCTTTGACGAACCGATTACATATTCTGCAACTGACGGATAATTCTCCATAGCTGAAACAAGAACGTCGTATGTTTTTTGCGGATTTTTTCCAACAGCCTTCATAGTAAACATATTTGTTCCCTCAACAGAGGTTGCAGTAATCGTGGCAGGTAGGGATTCTATTCCCAAATCCTCACAGACGGAGGTCTGAAGAAGATTACTCTCTAAAATATAAGGGAAGGTGCTTGACAACTGTTCAGCCGTTGTGCGGTTGTAATAATACGAATAAGAGGTTATACCTGTTCCGGTTGCGGCAATATCCTGCGTTTGGACAGTAAACGTCGCTGAAGCGGTATACACCGGTTCAAAACTCACAAAGCTAAAGGCTGCCATTAAAACCGAACAAGCAACAATAATCAGAAGGCAAACCCACCAAAATTTGAGTGCCCCTCGCCAAATGTCGCTAAGATAGATTTCAAGAATACCCTTATCCTTTACATCCTTTTTATTATTAAGTTGTGTTGTTAATTCCTTTTCAGCCATAACACACCACTATCTGTTTTAAAAAAACGAATTTATCTTGTTTGCTTATACTTACCGTATTTGCCATATTTACCATACTTGCCGGTATAGGAGCTCTCATCAGTACCAACCTGTCCGAAGAAGGTGAATTCCATGTGAGCTTCATTAAGAATACATCCGGCAAAGCGATTTCTTTTATCCAACATAAGAATTGCGTCGTTAATATCGCCTGTTTTTACATAGTCCGCCTTAATAACCAGCATTGTTTTATCGGCAAGACCCGATATTGCCGTCAGGTCAGCAGATGCTGAAATAGGCATAGAGTCAACGATTACAAAATCATAATCTGCCGCTATTTTTTCTATAACGGTTTTAACGTAGGGACGATTTATCCAATTTGCAAAATCAGTATGCCTTCTCCTTGTAAGTCCGATGGATAATCCAAAATCCTTATAAGGATACAAAGAGTAATGATTTGGCGCAACATCTCCGGTCAATAAATGTGCCAAGTCAATATATTCATCGTTTATATCGAGGTATTTTGTAACAGTTGGCTTCAGCAGGTCCATATCCAACAATGCAACACGATGACCCTTTCGGGCAAGCGTTAATGCGGTATTAATAGAAACCGTAGTTTTACCTTCGTGGGCAGCAACACTTGTGAAGAGGAATATCTTGTCGCCGTTTTTCTGTCTCATATATTCCAGTTTGGTTGCAATTTTCTGATAATTTTCCACGAATGTGAAACTTGAAAAAGCATCTGTGATTAATTTTTTTCTCTTGATATTCTTTATGAAGTCTTTAAATGAACGATAATCATTTTCCTTTAAGACAACACCTACAAGGTTATTACCGATTTTCTTTTTAAAGGATTTTTCATCCTTTACTGTATCTCTGAGAAGGGATATGAAAACGATTCCGGCCAATGTCATGGCAACAACACCCAGAACAACAAGTTTCTTCTGAGGAAAAGCCTTGGAATTGGACGGTGCCTTTGGAACTTCGGGAACGTGTACCACATCCAACACAGCATTAGAGAAAATAGTGTCGGATATTTCGGGATAGACCTCAAGAATTGCCCGAATTTCGTTATAAGCTGTCTCAGGGTCTTTTGCGGTAACACTTAAATTGATGATATTTGTGTTTGTAAGGGGTGAAGCACTTACAGTACCTTGAAACTTTTCTTCATCCAGATACTCGGCAGCCTTTTCCTTCATAGAGGGTTGAGTGAACACCTCTGAAAAAATCACTGCCATTTCAGATGAAGCGGAAAGATTTGTATATGCCTGATATGTACCGGTTTTAACCTGAACCATTAAGGTTGCTGAACTTGTATAAACAGGCTTATATGACACTTCTTCATATACGAACACGGATACAAAACCGATGATTGTAGCAAGAATCAGCAACCAACAGTTGAGCAACACGTCTTTTAAGACGCTGTACCATTCAAATGTAAAGAAATCAAACACCGATTTGTTGTTCATATCAAAAACCTTCCGGATTATTCTTCAACGATAATTGTCATTATTGCATAACCTCGTCTGCCATCCGTATCCTGAGTCTCATAATGAGCCTCATAAGTGCCGGGCTTACTGATGTCGAGGTTTGTATCTATAAGAACATTAACAGGCTGTTCGTACTTATCAACAGCCGAGCGGACATAGCTGACCAAATCAATTTCCTGTCCGACCTTACTATATACAATATGCTGTGAAAGGTCAATTTTAGGAGCAGATAGGCTTAAATCCTTGATATAAACAGGAACTTCCATATAAACAGTATCACCCATACTGTTTGTAACCATAAGTGAAACATTAAAGGCTCCGACCTCGTTGGTATTGTAGTCAGTAGCAGTAATAATAACACGGTCGCTGATGTCACCGTCGATACAGTCCCACGCACCGATACAAGATTGAATGTTCACTTTTTGCCCAAGTCCGAAAACGAGTGACTCGTTTATTAAAAAAACAGGTTCGGTATAATCCGTAAAGCGAATTTTTCTCGTTGCAGAAGCGGCATGGTTATCGTTATCACACACAGAGTAAGTAACAATTGAAACACCGTATTCTACAAATTTTGAGATTGACTCTATAATAACCTTATCCGTTATATCACCGTCTTTTTCATCATAAGCAGTGACACCCTCAAGTAAATCCTCCTCAGTAACCTTGATGCTTACATCAATAACTTCGTCATCAATAGTGATTACAGGGCATGTTTTATCCTGAAACTTTCCTCTTATAAAAAACACGGCATAAAGGCAAATCGACAACGCACAAATAGTACAAATAATAATTCTGAAGTATTTCATTTCGCTTTGCCTCCCTTTAACATATACTTTTGGGCATAATTATAGATATACCATACCATTATTATCTATTTTACACCTTTCCTTTGTCTTTTTCAACACATTTTTAATATTTCGATTATAAAGTAATGGGAAATATTAACTATAAAAAATGCACTTACAAACAAGTGTAAGTGCATCATAGCTAGTTTTCTTTTTCTTCACCACAAATTTTGCATTTATAACCGATAACAGTTTTTTCATCGTAGGCTTCCTTGTCCACAACCCACTCTTTTACCTCGTAATACTCATATCCGTTTTCAGTTGTGTACTTTTCCCTTAACATTGTAATCGGGTCACCGTCATAGCTCGGTTTATGATTACTGTCAAAATGCCTGTAATAATCATTTTCACTTGAAAAGACCTTATAACAAACAGGACATTTATACTTCGTAACCTGACGTTGCTTTTTAACTGTTTCATAATGACCTACCTCGTCATAATGAACAATATCCGTCAACTCCACCCATTGGTGTCCGTTTATACAGAGTTCGGTGTTCCCTTTATCATTTTCTATATTGTCGGATTCCGATTCTTCCGGCTCCGCAGGATTGTTTATCTCATTATTTACAGGACTATTCTGTATTGGCGTGTTTGCCGTGCCGCTATTAGGATTAGCTTCATTTTTACCATTGTAATAAAGTAAAATTCCACCAATAACAAGTGCAATTGCAAGTAATATAATTGTAACCATTACAGTTTTTTTAACATTTCTCTTTTTGGGAACACTTACATTCACCGGAACACTTATCTGTTCCATACAGTAGGGACAGAATTTAGATTCCTGAGGTAATTCCTTTCCGCAAAAAGGACAATTCATAACGCCCATTTTTATCACCAAGAATATTATAACTTCACACTATTAAAAAAGCAAGAAAGACCTTGAGCCCAAGGTCTTTCAATTCTTTAATCCTTATCTTCTGTGTTTTCTTCATCACTATTTCCAAAAAGCATTTTGAATAATCTGATACCTGACAAAGCAAAAAGTAATAAGCAAAGCACCAGAGTGGCCCCTGATATTGGTGGACCCTCAATAAAGACAACATAAAAAAGTGCAACAAATATAGCAATTGCTAAACAAATAACTAAATTTCTCATATTCAATTAAATTATTTAATCTTTCGTATTTGCAGATAAATTCACATGATAATCAGTTACTTCCAAAGTTAATTCCCAATTATTAAATGCTTTTACCGAACTGTATGTAAGGGAATTTTCAACTTTTAATGAAGAAACTAAATCCGTTGATACTTCGTGCCAATCGTTTGCTGTATAACCTGTGCCACCTTGATTTTCCATAACAACAAGTGTTGGAATTGCTGCCACGCAGGTTGCTACATATTGCAATTCATCAATACTGCCGGTAACTTCTTTGCCTAATGCTTTCAAATCAACGTTTGTCCTAACTATACCTAAAACACTTCCAGCAGGCATGTAGGTGATATGCATAATCTCATTTCCCTGACTCTTAACGTGAATAATCGCACTATCTCCACTCAATTTCTCAATTGAGAATTCGAATTTAAGTTCAACAGTATTTTGAAATGTGGTATCCAGCTTTTCTACAAGCTCTTCTGCTGAAAGATATGTTGTTTCTTCTTTTTCCGTTAGATTCTCGGGTGTTTCTCCTAATGTTATTGTCCCATAGGTGAAATAGAAAATATACTTATCAAAACCATTTTCCTGCATATTTTTTGAATAGCTGGATGGCATATAATCTACTTTAATGCTCACACCACAGAACTCAAATTCAGATGTAACAATTACACTTAAAGGTGCCTCTCTCACTTCTCCATTCTCTATCTCTTTTATGAAAGCATTTTCTAATTCTTTACTAAAACCCGGAATGTCTTTCATATATTCGTAAATAACACTAAAGATTTGACTGAATGTAACTTCACTCTTATTCATAAGAAGAGTCATTCCGTCTTCATCCGTTTGAATGCCTGAAAGCTTACCTGAAGTAAACAATACAGATAATCCGGTATTTGTTAAACGTTCATCCATCTCTTTTACTGTAGGGAGATATTCTTTTACTGAAACAATCTTAGGCTCTTCATTACTCGCAGATGGATTTACTGTAGTATCGTTGTTGTTTCCTTTTGAACTTACCACTGAAACACCAATCACTATACCGACAACTGCTATAATAGCAACAATTGCTATTATCAATGCTTTTTTGTTTCTCAATAACCTTTCCATAACCATTCTCCTTAATTATTTGGTAATTCAATATTACCACAATGCATTGTATTTTGCAAGATATTTTTACTTGCAATTTTACTTGTATAATTTTAATGCTTTTTGCACTAAAATTTATAATGTAGAGGTGATTGTATGTTTGAAATTCAAAATCAGCAAAAATCAAATAAAACTATTCGTATGCCAAATGAACTAATTGACCGATTACAAACTATTGCCGACCAAAACAATGTTTCTTTTAATCAGTTAGTTGTTCAATGCTGCGAATATGCTCTTAACGATATGCTGAAATCTGATAAGTAAACAAACAACCACCCTTGATTATTGTAAACCTTGGGTGGTCTTTTTGTACTATGCTGACTGCATAGAGTTTTTAGTTTTATAGTGATTTTTTTAATTCATCCACATTTTTGTATCGTTTCTGTGGGTCAAGCTGAATACATTTCTCTATAATTCTTCTCATTTTGCCCTTGTAAAGTCTGTTGGTGGGATGTTCTCCCGTAAGCATAACATTCATAAGAACACCTAGGGCAAAAATATCCGTCCGTTCATCGCTTTGGGCAAAGCCAAGTTGTTCAGGTGCCGCATATCCCGCAGTGCCGATTATTACCGTGTCTTTTGACTGACCGTTTTTAAAAACTCTTGAAGCATCAAAATCAATAAGTTTCACTGTACCATCATCAGTTATCATAATATTTTCAGGCTTAATATCCCTGTGAACAATACCATAAGAGTGAAGCACGGAAAGGGCATCACACACGCTTTTTACAACTGATTTTACTCCTTTTTCACTGTACAACCCATTCGAGAGAATATCCGCAACCGTTGTTCCTTTGATAAATTCTTCTAAAACCAAAACAGTGCCGTCTTTTTCCATTACTTCATATACAATGGGCAGATTTTTAAATCTAATGCCCTGTAATACTTTATATATTTCACAATTACCTCTAAATCTTCTGCATATAATATTCTTTTGCAACTGATTATGACGCAGTAATACAATTGATTTTTCATCAGTCTTTTTGAAAACCTTAACAACTGAATACTGTTCTTTTAAAATATCTTCAAGGAAAACCAACTGTACCACCCCTTGCAAAATTTTACTTTATTTATTATACTATGAAAAAAGAGATTTGGAAAGTGAAAAATATGATTAAGATACCCACAGAAGAATTATTAAAAAATCTTTTGAAATCAAATAACATTGAAAAATACATAAAGGAGAATGAAGAACATTTTATCGACCTGACAATATCGCAATTCTTAAGCGAATACATATCCATTAAAGGGTTAACAAAGTCAGCGGTTATAAAGAATGCTGAAATTAGTGAAATTTTTGGTTTTCAAGTGCTTTCGGGCACAAGAAATCCCTCACGAAATACACTTTTAAGCCTTTGCATATCCTCAAAAATGACCCTTGATGAGGTTCAGGCAACGCTTAAAATTGCAGAGTTTGCTCCGCTCTACCCTAAATCAAAACGTGACAGTGTAATCATCCTTGGAATAACCAACGGCAAAAATGTCTGCCAAATCAACAATGAGCTTTACGACAATAACGAAGAAACACTATAAAAAACACCTCCATTGGCCTATTTCGCCATAGGAGGTGTTTGTCGTTAATTAAGTATAATTTTAATATTATGCGTTTGTAGGAGCATTATAAACAACAGTAAAAGTAAGTGTTCCCACATAAACGCCAACCGGTTTGCTTTCAAATGATTCAATTGCTACTTTAACATTTTTTCCACCTACAACACCGGGTGCTGTTGTGTTTGCAGCGTTAATTTCTTTAAAATTAACAACACCGCCACCTGTAACATTGAATTTCAATTTTTCGCTTACGTCTGCACCGGCTGTCATTTCACCATTGTTATCTGCAACAGCAGAAATGTCAAGTGATGCACCGATTAAAAGCTGTGATTCAACAGAATATGTCATATCTTTTTCTGTTTTATCATTCCAAGCAATCTCAACACCTGCAGGTATTGTTACTGTGTATGACCAATCAGCATTTTCATCAAATGTAGTTTTAACATCAACTGTACTTGTTTTATCTGCAGATTCGTTTGTAATCTCAGCTGCAAAAACCGGTACTGTAATAGCCATCATCATCGTAAGAGCCATTACAATAGCAATAATTTTTTTCATAGTAAGCACTCCTTTTTACGCAAACAATCAGATGATTTCTGCTGTAAATGTAAGTGTATCTGAATATTTATCAACAGGAACTGTTGCCCAAGCTGCGTTTGTTGTGTCGATTGTAACTGTGTCTGCTTCGTCAACTACAACTTCTGCAGTAGCTGTGTATTCATCGTCTGCGATTGAGTAAGCAAGAGTAGCTGTGCTGCCATCTTTTTTAAGTAAACCTGAACCGGCAACTGTAACCTTAACAAAATCGTCTGTTGCAAGTTGGCTGTTAATTACATATTCGATATCTGTTGTTGTTGCTTCCCAAAAGATTTCCTGTGTTGCAGGAATAGTTACTGTGTACCAAACCGGATCAGAACCATCTTCTTTTGTTGTCAAAGTTGAAATGATTGTATCGCTACCTGAATTTGAACCGCCTTCAACTGCTGCAAAAGCGGGAACTGCAATAGCCATCATCATTACAAGAGCCATAGCAATAGCAATAATCTTTTTCATAGTTATTTCTCCTTTTTATACCAGCTCTGCTGTAAATGTTAATGTACCACTATATTTGTCGATTGAAGCACCATTCCAATTAGCAGTGGGAATATTCACCTTAACTGCTGAGGTTTCAGGATTTGTTGCTAAAATCACAGATTTTGTTGTGGTATATGTTGTATCACTTAAAGTGTAATTAAGTGTTGCAGTTTTTGCTGCATTTGACATTACTCCTTGGTCAGTTGAATGCACAGATACTTTAATAAGCTTCCCTGTCTGCAACTGTGACCAAACCGAATATTCAACATCTGTTACTGTTTTCCCCCAAGGAATGTCGACTGTTGCCGGAATAGATACGGTAAAAGTTCCTTCACCCATATCTGCGGCACCATCAACAAGAACCGTTGTATTACCAGCAGTATTTCCCGAATTCAAATCAACCGCGAAAACGGGAACGCAAACTGCAAACATTATAACAAGAGCAAGAGCCAGTGAAATTACTTTTTTCATATCAAGCCCTCATTTTAAATCTCAATTAAGCGTCAACGAGTTCTGCTGAGAAAGAAATTGTTCCTTCGTATGCTGCGATAGAAACTGTTGTCCAAGCATCTGCTTCAATAGCAAGTTTGAAAGCATGAACTTCGTCATTTACAACAGGAGCATCAGAAATACCATCTGTATCATCAGTTGCTGTAAAAGCGATTGTTTCGTTGTTAGCATTTGTCAAATCCTTTGATTTTGCAAGAGTAACCTTTACTCTTTTGTTTGTTGCAAGCTGGCTTGTGATTTCATAATCATCAGCTTTTTCTGTGTCACCCCAAGTGAGGTTGATTGTTGCCGGGATAGTAACAGTATAAGTACCGTCACCCTCAGTTGCTGTACCATCAACAAGAACTGTTGTATCGCCTGCCTGAGTAGCTGAATCCAATGTACCTGCGAATACAGGTACTGCAACAGCCATCATCATTACAAGAGCCATTACAATAGCAATAATCTTTTTCATAGTGTTTTTCTCCTTCAAATAGATAGAATTAAATCTGTTTTACTTATGGAGCTGGTGTATAAGCAACATTATAAGTAACTGTACCCTGATAAACTGCAGGAACTGCTTCATCGTATTCGCTCTGTGCGATAGCAATTGTGATATCTGTGTCAGGACCTGTACCATTGTTAATTTCACTGAATGTTTTGGCACCAACACCACCTGCAAGAGTATAAGTAAGGTCATAACCTGTTGCTGTTGTACTTGTCATTACACCGCCGTTGTCAGCAGTAACTGAAACTGTAAGGCTTGCATCAATTGGAAGCTGTGATGTAACTGAATAGTTAGCAACCTGAGGTGTTGTATCATCCCAAGCAAATGTGAAAGTTGCAGGATAAGAAACTGTATAAGTAGCGTCTGTATCAGAGGTTGTTGTAGCAACTGTTGCCTGACCGAACTGATTTGCATCATCTTTTTTGATTTCTGCAGCGAATGCAGGAACTGTAACAGCCATCATCATTACAAGTGCCATTACGATAGCAATAATCTTTTTCATAATTAATTCTCCTTAAAAACTTTTAATTATTTGTCACCAAGAACAACTGTAAATGTAATATAGTTTGAATACTCTGCAATTGTCTTGTTCCAGTTAGCAACTGTGAATGTGATTGTTTCTGTTGCGCTTGAAACTTCATCATATTCTGTTGCAACTGCACCTGAAAGTGTATATTCAAGTGTATCTGTTGTACCTGTTGCTGTCATTGTACCTGTAAGAGTGCCTGATGTCTTATCAGCAACTGAAACATTGATTTTCTTGCCAACTGCAAGCTGTGTGTCAACTGTATATTCTGCGTCATAAGTTGGAGCATCCCAAGGAATAACGATTTCTGCAGGATAACTAACTGTGTATTCACCTGCACCAACTGCTGATGTATCTGTTTTAACAAGAGATTCACCATTATTTGCAGTTGTGTTGTCTATAGTGTTTGCTGCAAAAACAGGAACTGTAACAGCCATCATCATTACAAGAGCCATTACGATAGCAATAATCTTTTTCATAACTTATTCTCCTTAAAAACTAACTCTTTTATTAAAGGTCAACTACTGCTGATGTAAATGTAAGTGTATCCTGATACTCATCAATAGATGCTGCTGCCCATGCCCCAGCTGCTACATCAACATTGAAGTTAAATGAAGCACCGTTAACAACAGGAGCTGTTGTTTTACCGTTTGTTGTGCCTGAGAGTGAGTAAGCAAGCTCTGCGCCTGTTGCATTTGTCATAACATAAGCTGCATCCTTGTCAGCAACATTAACGCTAACGCACTTGCCTGTTTTAAGCTGTGAAGTAACAGAATATGTGAACTGTGTTGATTCTGTCTCCCAAACAAGGTCCATTGTTGCAGGATATGTAACAACATATTCACCGTCACCTACGACAGATGATGTGTTTGTCTTAACAACAGCATCACCTGAATTAGCAGTTGCATTGAGTTCCTCTGCAAAAACAGGAACTGTAACAGCCATCATCATTACAAGAGCCATTACGATAGCAATAATCTTTTTCATACTTTATTTCTCCTTTTTATTACAATTCAGGAATTAAACAATAGCTGATGTAAATGTAAGAATGTCTGAATACTCACCAACAACTGCATAGTTCCAAGCTTCTTCTGTAATATCAACAGAAATTGCTTTTTCAACTGCTGGGTATGTAACTGTTGCAAAGTTTACATCTGTGTCACCTGTAAGTGCAAAAGCAAGGTCAAGAGCAACGCCTGCTTCCGGTTCATAAGTCATGATGTAATCTGAACTTGTAACAGTAACATCAAGAGTTTTGCCGTAAAGAAGGTGTGTTTCTGCTGAATAGCTCAATGCTGTTGCCTGTTCGCCCCAAGCGATTGTTGTGTCAGCAGGAATAGTAACAACGTACCAGTCACCATCAGCATCAGGAACACCGTCACCATCAGTATCCTTTTGTGTGCTTGTTGTGATTGTAACTTCACCTGAATCTGTATCCTTTACGTTAAGGTCAGCTGCAAAAACAGGAACTGTAACAGCCATCATCATTACAAGTGCCATTACGATAGCAATAATCTTTTTCATACTTTATTTCTCCTTTTAAAGTTATTTTTTTCTAAATATTATACTGTAACAAGCTCAGCAGTGTATGTGATAATATCTGTATATTCCTCAACAACTGCTCCTGCCCAAACAGTTTCAGCAATTACAACGTCAAGAGACTGTACATCAGGAGCTACGATTGTGGGCTGAGTTGTTGTATAGTCTGTAGCGCCAACAAGTGTATAAGCAATCCTGTAAACACCATCAGTTGTCTTCATTGAACCACTACCAGCTACTGAAACACTTACACGGTGATTTCTTCTGAGCTGTGATGTGATTGAATAGTCAACTGCAGTTTCGTTCTGACCCCACGGAATTGTTGTGTCAGCAGGAATTGTAACAGTATATCTTTCCGCATCATTACCATCAGCATCTTTTGTGTCTGTTAAGATTGTAACATCACCATTATTTGATGAACCTGAAAGGTCTTCTGCAAAAGCAGGAACTGTAACTGCCATCATCATAACAAGTGCCATTACAATAGCAATAATCTTTTTCATAACCTTTTTCTCCTTTGTATGATTTAAGCATCTACATACTCAGCAGTGAATGTAAGGAAATCACTGTGTTTGCCTGAAGCTGCCTTATTCCATTGTTCTTCTTCAATCGCAACGGAAAGATTAAAAGCCTTGCCGTAATCTCCGGGGAGAAAAACAATATTGTCGCCACCGGATAATGTATAAGCAATTGTTTTGCTTGTTGCTTTTTCATTAACCAACTTGTAGTCATTAGCTGAAGAAACTCCGACCTTAACCGCCTTTGATGGTTCAATGTTCAAAACCACTGCTCGAATTTCGCCAATGCCCATAGATTTTGTTTCCCAAGGAATTTCTATGTCCGCAGGGTAGCTTAACTCATAACCGGCCTCACCCTCTGTCGAGATAGCCATTGATTGACTTTCCGCAAAAACCGGCATAACACAGAGTGTAAATATCATAAGAGCTAACACTACTGACAAGAGTTTTTTCATAAGTTTATCCTCCCCCCTTATGGTGTACTGTTGTCTGCTTCTTCATAGGCAACAGTATAAGTTAATGTTGTTTTATATTCTCCAACGGGAACTGCATCCCAATATTCCTGTTTGATAGTAACTGTAGGAATATCCTGTGGCTTTGTTTCCGTTGTAATAGAACCTGTAAATTCTGATGTTTTGAAATTAGCCTCATCATAATCGAGTTTATATGAAACTCCTTCACCATCAGTTCTTATTGATGTCATATCAGTAAGGTCATTGCCATCATCATTTGAGTCATCGACACCAACTAAAAGTGTGCCATCCTCAAGATTAGCCTCAATAATCGTATATGACATATCCTTTGGTGCTGTTGTATCCCAACCAATAGTTGTTTCCATAGGAATTTCAACCTTGTATGTTATCGGATTCGAACCGTTTGTAGAAGTAAATACAACAGGAAGCTCTAATGTTGTTAAAGGAACAAGGTCGTCGCCTGTAAGTCCTGCTTCAATATCCTCTGTTTTGTAAATATTAAAGGTAATTGAGCCCTCAAATACTGAACCTGTCGGAGCTTTTGCTGCAATTTCAGAATCGACAGCAATATCAAACGGTAATCTTGTGAAGGTCTCGTTCGGCTCCAGATTGTCGTATTCGCCTAAATCAAGCACCGTGTCTGCTTTCATTCCGCTTGCTGTAAACGAATTAAGCGCTGAATACGTTGTTCCCATGGTCTGTGTAAGCTTCAAATCGGATACTGCTTGTAAGGTCACCGATGTATTAACATCAACTAAATCCTCAATTTCAGATGACTCAAGTAATGTTGCGATATATGTCATATCAAGATAAACTGTCTTCATCATTGAAGCATCGTCATCATTATTGAGTGCGACTGACGTTAACTGATTACCGCCTGTTTCAGCATCCATAATTGCCATATCACTTACAGGGAACAATCTGAGAATCTTCTGTTCAAGCTCATAAAGCTCCTCGATATTGTAATATGCAGGAAGAAAGTTGTTATACTCCTCAAGTGTATCCTTGATTTCCTGAAGTTCTTCTTCAGTTAATCTCTCTTTGTTTGCAATCTTTGTACTTGCATTATCGTAAATTTCCTGCAGCTTGTTCTTGAAGGTAATAATACCGCCCTGAACATCAACTGTTCCGTCGCCATCCAAGTCGAATGTTCTTGTATTATTTAAGAAATAGTTAAATCCTCGAGAAGTATTTGTAAGCTGCGGATAAATCGAACCGTCATCAATTGAAGTCTTTGAGTAATACTGCAACTTGTCGTATTTATCAGTCTTGAAGGTTTCTACTTCAGCTCTGCCCTCGATACTGATGAAGTTACCAATCTTGTAACTGTCACCATCTGCTACAGTATCATCCACATCGTCAAGAACACCATCATCATTATAATCGTACTTGACAGTGTAGAGCTTTGTAATCTCAGGTAAGAATGTTAACGAGTCTGACTTAATATCCTCCAAGCTTACCAAGCATCTCATCGCTGCATTGTAAGCATTCAGGAAACCTGCTTCATTTACAAGCTGTTTTTCCGCCTTCGAGTAATAAATGTAAGAATTATTATAAAAATCTCTAAGGGTTGCAGCCAAATCTGCGGTTAAACCATAAGCTGCGTAATTAGGAACAACCTGACCATTACTGTCAACCACAAATCCCGGATGTGTAAGGTCATATTCACCTGTAACGGAAGCTCCGGTTGCTTTTGAATCGAGGTTAGCCTGAATCCATGTCACCGCATCCGCAGCCGAAACTAGCGGCGGAGGAATACTTGCAGGGTTATTTTCATAAGTAATATACAATTGAAGCTCTTTATAAGCATCTTCTACAACCTTCTTCTGGTATTCAGGAAGTGTGTCATAAATTGCCTGTGCTGCCTGAACTGAAGATGCGATTGTTGCTTCATCATAAGGGTCAATCGCATCAACTGCTGCTTCAAAATTCAATGCAGGAAGTGACTTTGCGCCGAAAACCTGTGCATAGGACGGGTCATTTCTGATTGATGCCATTGAATATGAATCCTTGGAATAAGTAAAGCCGACATTGTCAATTATAATTGACTTTTCGTCCATATCAGTTGCGTTTGCACCGCCGACACAGAACTGAATTGCAAAAATATTGTTAAGAAGGGTTGCATTTTCATCCAGTTTATCTTCACTGATAAGACTGTTATACTTCTTAATATGGTAAAGAGGAATCATCAGGTATCCCTTATAACCCTCAATTTTATTGTAGTCAACACCTTGGTTTGCGGATTCCTCCTGGTTACCTGCAGAGTTGAATACCCATTGGTTTGTTGTGTAAATAATTTCCCACTCGCCTGTTTCATTATCAAGAATCCAGTATTTACGGTCAGCATTATTAAGGCCTGTATTAACACGGCACTTAACATGATTGCCGTCACCATCTCTCGTGAAAACGTTAACTGTAAAGTAGAAATTCTCAATCTGTGTAAAGTCAACATAGAAAATCAATGCAAGAGGAACACTTGTACTTGCGGCTGCTGTATATGCCTGAGCAAGGCCTCCAAGCTGTTCACTTACCATATTGTTCTCGTAATTTGTTCCTATAGGTTGGCCATCTTTTGTAATTGTAATAGTGTGGAAAGCACCGTTCTGTTCTGAAGTTGTAAATGAACTGTCTGAATAGAGATTTACGCCCTTTGAATGGAGATAACCATCATTAGTAATTGTTGCTGTTGAAGCATTATAATGAACCTTGCCGTCCAAAGCTTCCTGTGACTTATCACTGTCCGTTGTAACATATCCATAATAATCTTTATCGGTAATGTTTGTACTACCATTTGTGGTATATGTTACAAGGCTCTTGGTATGTCGCCAGTCATTTGCAAGGTTACTCGTACCTGCAACACTGCCGTTTTTACTTGTAAAACCTGTTGTGTAAGCATCCTTGTTGTTCTCTAACTGCCAAGCGGTTTCGCCAATCCTATAATTTTCAAAATCATTAAATACAATGAACGGATTGTCGGCAAGTCGTTGACCAACAACAAATTCGTCACCGTCAAGTTCTTCAAGATTTTCTACAAGTGCAAAATACTTAATAAGTGTTGCTTCCTGGTCTGCACCAAGCATTTCAAGCTGGCCTAAGTTAAGGAGTGAATAAGCCTGCCAGAGCTTAACAATTTCTTTTCTTAATGCTTCACTTACCGCTGTAATGCTGTCCGGATGAGGAAGCTTTTCCATTGTATTAACAATACTCGGAACGAGGTCATACTTGTCACCGTTGGAAATAAACCAATCCGTAACGTTAGCCTGAGATGCATCTATTGTTCCCTCTGTCGCACAAGCCTCATAAGCAAGCCATGCTTTTTCCCATGTTTCTGTTCGGTTATGGGTTGCTGCCATACCTGCCAAGCCTGTTGTATCGGGCTGTCTTGTAAGATTAAGGAATGACGTGTCTTTTCCTTGTGAAACATAGAGAGCCCTATATTCTTCAATCAATTCAAGAATATACTCAAGCTGACGATAGTCTGCCCAGTCAGGGTCAGAAATATGTTTATCAATTTCATCAAAAATAATTTTAGAAATTGCTGCTTCTTCATCGTAATAGGTTGACATTGGGCTACCGGTATTAGGACTGTTATTAAGAGTGTTGCTAGGATAAGCACCACCGTCTGAACGATAGAAGAAAATATTATCAACATAGAAACTGTTCTGAAGACTGTCTGCACTACAATTCTCAAATGAGAAGCCCATTGTCTTTAAGTCTTCGATTGCACGATATGTATTTTCGTTTCTTGTTATTGTTCCTGCTGAAAGGTTAACTGTTGCTCGCTTTGCGGCTGCTTCGCCAGATGTCTGAGTGTACAAATCATCAGCATCATCTGCACCAACTGCTGCGGCTGGCATATAACCAACATTCCATCCGTCCATTGAGCCGTGATATACACCAAGTTTTTTGTGTTCAGCACAATTGAATCTGCGGAACTGCAACATTAAAGCTTCTGTAATGCATGTACCTGCAGGGTCTGCCAAAATCGGTGTAGATGATTGCAAAGTTTTAACGTAAGCATCACCATTCGCCTGTGTTTTAGGTCTAAGGTCACTACTGCTTGCGAAGGGGTTGTTTGTTGAAGTTACAACCTGACCTCTTACGTCCGTTCCAAACTCAGCATTTGTCGCTGTAATGTATCTGTCTTCTGTTGAACAGAAGAATTTAACAGGAACTCTCACATAACCTTTAAAGTTTGCAAGGTCAATTGTACCGTTTGTCATCATTACCTTATTCCAGCCACCGTCTGCACGCTGAACATGAACATAAGGAGCCTCTCCGGTATATGCACTGTATGTAGTTCCTTTAGTTGAATAGTGAATTACTTCGTTTTCATTAACTTCGATATCCTCACCGTTTGCCTTACCTAAAACGGTTTTACACTGTGCACCAAGGTTAAATGCCATACCCTGAATACTTACTTTTGAGAAATCAAGCCAATACCAAACTTCTTCCGCACCCTTGAAGTCCCAAGTTTGACGAGAATATGATGTATAGAAATTCTGTGTGCCATTCGGCATATCATTCATAATAAAACGAAGTGCCGCTGTATCACCAACGTTATCAGAAAGGTCTTCTGTACCTGCTTCAGCAGCAGTTCCCATATAAAGAAGTGCGTTACCTGTAGCTGTAGCAGTATTATCAGAATCTGTTGCACCATCAAATGTTGCCATTTCACGAACAGCTGTTGCACTTGTTGAGAAGTTCGCAAATCGACTTGCATCAATTTCTGCAACAGGAACATCTGTAACAGTTGTATAAAGAGGAAGCGAGAACCAGTTTTGTGTATCAACTGCAGTTATTGTTACGCTGTATCGACGATTTGTAAGGTCAATTCCGCCGATGTCAGCTGCAAGGAATGTTCCGCTTGTACCTGTAGCCTTAACAGTACCGATTACTTTATCTGTATGAACTGCGTTTTTAGGACCCATATCCACAAGTTCAAGTATGTAAAATGCTATTGACAGTTGCTTGCCTGTGAATGTTGGCTCAGCTTCAGCCGCAGGATATTCGACCTGAATGTTGCCATCGTCGTCGAGCCAAGCTCTTGCACCCTCTCTGATTGCCGCATCGCTAAACTTTGGCGCGGGGTCATAAGCACCACCAGCCGCACTGAACAACATAAACGGTAGTGATGTTATTATAAGTGCTATTGCCAAGACAACAGCTACTACTTTTTTAGATGATTTTGTCTTTTTCATCCTCAGTCTTCCTTTCCTCTGAAAGTACTGTATATATAATTAGTATTATTTTGCAGGAGCTTTTACAATGATTTCCGTTGCAAATACCATATTGTTAAGCTTTGACAACTGCTTGTCAAATGAGTATGGCTGTGCAACAACAACTGCACTGTATGTTCCCTCTGAAAGAGGTCTGCTGATTGAGAATCTTGAAATTGCATATCCGGGTTGAACAAGTCCTGATTCATAGAGGAGTTCATCACCGTCATCAGCTTTTTTGTTACCGTTTTTATCAAGATAAATTGAATACTGCATAAAGCAGATGTCTGCATTCTTTTTATCGTTTGCAAGCACGAAATTCTGTTCCTTCTGTCCTGCGATAAAGTTAATCTGAGTGATACCTCTCATTGTAATATTCTTTGTGGAGACATCTATTTCCTCGTCAAGCTTATCCCATACACCTTCACCCTCGACACCTTCAAGAACCATTCCGTTTGGTGTTGTTACAGGTTCAGGAGTTTTGTCAAAAATGCCACTCTGTATTGTATAGTACACGCCAAAGAGTAGTCCTGCCAAAGCAAGAAGTCCCAAAAGGAAAAGAAGAATAAGCAATGCAAGTCTGTCCTTCTTAACAGCAATAAAAGTACCGTCAATAAGTTCTATGTAACCGATTATCTTATAACGGATTGAGCTTTTTGCCTTGTAAACCTTTTCCTCAATTCCGTTTACGATGATTACTCCGGTTTCATCATCATCTTTACCGTATTTCAACTGTCCTACTACACGGACACCACCATCAGGATATGCAGCTTTGATTTCTTTGGCTGTGTAATAGCCAACCTCAAAACCTGTATCCTTATTGCGATAAAACTCTTCGTATTCGTTTCCTTGTTTTATAATAAACTCTGCCATTATATTGCCCTCCTTGAATATTTTAAAATTAGAAACAATTAGACATAGTAACAATAATACTATTTTACTAATAAATTATACTGCTCCTATATCTGTTTGTCAATCTTTTTTTATTTATTTTTTATTGAAAACGAGACTATTTTATATCTTTTATGTGAAAATTGCACAAAATAAATACCCGGAAACTTAATTAACAATCTTGAACAAAATGTTGATTTACTGTTAAGATTTTACATATATCTTCAAAAAATTACTCTCTTTTAAAAAGTATTTTTTTGATTCAGAAGCATAACGCTGACAGATTTCCGGTTTTGTCAAACTTATTTTTGTTAATTTTGTTCAAAATAAAAAAACACACTATATCGAAAACCGATACAGTGTGTCTCTTATTTCTATTTAATTATTAAATAATCAAATTATTTAGAAGCTTCTTCAACAGCAACTGCACATGCAACTGTTGCGCCTACCATTGGGTTGTTACCCATACCGATAAGACCCATCATTTCAA
>JAZSFK010000004.1:0-4598 GCA_045532175.1 Candidatus Fimenecus sp.
CCTCTTGGTGGGAACAATAGGGCTCGAACCTATGACCCTCTGCTTGTAAGGCAGATGCTCTCCCAGCTGAGCTATGCTCCCATTTGGTTGCTCATTCGCAACGGACATAAATATACACTATTTACATTATTTTGTCAAGAGGTTTTTGTAAGAAAAATTGTAAAAAATGTTGTTTTTTATATCAAGGCAAAAGCTGTAGTAATTAAAAAGACTCGACAAATAAGAATTTGTAGAAACAAAAGAAAAAGCAAACTTGTTCTTCTGTCACACAAATTCTTATTTGTCTATTTGAATGTCAAATAATTTTGTCTGATTACTTATGTTTTATAATTCTAAACCGGACTCACAAATTATTCAGAAGTCACTTCACAATAATTACCGATGATGAATCTTGTTTTCGGGGACTGCAGTTTTTTTCCGTTAGCTGTAATACCGTCAAGTTCAACCTGAACTGTATTTGTGTTGCTGTTTGTACCTGCGATTTTCGGTTTCATATATGAAGTGTAAGAAATATTTCTAAAAACAATGTTTTTAATCTCAAAATTCTCTGCATCCTCATCATAAATCTTCACAAGAATCGGTCTGCCTTCATCACGGAATATTTCAATATTTTCAAAAAGAACTCCGTCAATACTGCCCTCGGTCTGCTCTGCTACAACAACAAGAGAGCCAATTCTGTCGTTATCCCATATACCGTCACGGTAAATTACGGCACAGTCACGGAAAGCTACATCAGAAATTTTCTTATTGACTTCCCCCGTGATACCAAAGCATCTTGCATATCCGCCCCAGGCGATGCAGTTTGTGAAAGCGATATTTTTACTGTCCATTGTACCGCCGAGAGCCTTTACCTCGAAGGTGTCATCTGCCACTCTCGCAAAGCAGTTATCAACGGTTACATTATGGCTGTTGCAGATGGCAAATCCATCACAGTTACCACGGTTGCCGATAATATCTACATTGTCAATACTGACATCGGTGCAACAATAAGAGATAAACGACCATTCGGGCGAGTTTATGATTTTCACTCCGCTGACAGTTACATTATTACAGTTGGTGAAAACAACGCCTCTTCTCTCTCGTCTGTCAAGTCGGGTCATATCTATTACACCCCTACCTGCAAGGGTTATGTTGTTACAGTTGTAAAAATTTATAAACGGATACCTTGTAAGCCCTATAGCATTATCTCCAGGTGCAGTAGGCTCAAGATATTTGTTTTCATCCTCGGCACAGTCAATATCATAAAGGTGATTTGCAATCACATAAGCCCCTTCACGAAGATAAATCACCAGATTATTATGTGCAACAATGTTAACATAGTCGTATTGATATACACCTTTATCAAGAACCCAGACATTATCCTCTCCGTATTTATCTATGTATTCTGCAATTTCTTTTTCCTCATCAACCTTTTCACGCACCATGAGAGTATAGCCGTAATATTGGTTTGCGTCGTTGAAAAGGAAGGTATAGATGCCTGTTTTATTGATTGATGCTGTTACGGTGTTGTCTTTACACTGTGCCTTTACACCGTATGATTCAGGTAACACAATGGCATTTTCAAGCACAACATCAGCACCGGTTATCTCAATGTTGAAGGAAAACTCTTCACTTGAATCAACATAAATTTCAGAGAAGGAGTGGAGAGTACCCGTATCGTCAACACGTATGAAAACCACCGAAGCATAAACAGGAATTTCCTCTCCGCTTACCTTTGCGGTGTAATAAGGCGATATTGTTATACCGTTTATATCGTCATATCCGCCGGACTGCACATATTCAGGCAGCTGAGCCGATGCTCTGCCTACAAGCTCCTGCTCGGTAAGCCCTGCCTCTTCAAGAGTGATTATTGCCTGATCGGGATATTCAAGATACGAAAAATTAAAATTCTCACTTTCGGGATAAACCGTTGCAGGAAACATCAGATTTGAACAAAAAATTGAAACAGTTGTGAAAATTGTAAAGAAAAATTTAATAATAGCTTGCATTGAATTATCTCCTTTAAAAAACTTTAGACCTCAACATTTTATATCTCATACTGATATACATTTCGTATACAGGACTGCAATCCGCACCGTTCGTGAAAAAGATGCAGATTATTCCTTTATAAACACTTTATCCTTATCAGGGACACCAAATTTATCGGTAATATATCTCTCAACCTTCATAGTCAGATTATACTTTTCGCGCAACTCAATAATATTCTGCATCATTGGTGAAGCGTGGTGCTTATCAAGAGCCACCTGATTTGCCCAAATAGTAAATATTTACTACTAATGCCATAAAAATTCACCTATAACTTTTTATTTATCAAACTGATTATATCACACATAATCTGAATTTACAATCGGGTGCGGCTGTCCCGCCATAACCGAAAAATATCCGACCACTATCTTGAACGGAATTTTTTGGCAGTACATCTTATTTTAGAAACATAGTTATAATTTTTAAACTTGAAAAGTAATAATTTAAAAAATCAAATTTTCTTTTAAAAAATACTTATAGTCAGGCTCATTTTCTGCCAAAATATATTCCTTCTTAATTGTTTCCTCAATCCAATATAACATCTTATCACTCATATCTTCATATCTGCAGATTTTAATAAGACCTACATCGGCTACTTTAAGAATTTCTGAATACGCATCTTCTACAAACTCAGCGCCTGGCACCAAGACAGGCTTTGAAGTTGAAATAGCATCACAGATTCTCTTTTAGTAGAAAAGTATATTAGTGGGGTATCATGATTAGATATCCTTGGTTCTAATATCTTAATATCAGGATTTTGAGATGCTTAGAAAGCATGATATAATCACACCCTTTTAAGTGATTATACTACAAGTTACAAACAAAATCAATGCGAAGCATTGTATATCATCAATTCCGCAAGGAATTGCATATCATCAACTTCGTAAGAAGTTGTATATCATCAAGCCGACAGAAATGCACACCTAAAGGTGTGATGAGATACAAATGCGACTTGTCGCATTTGATGATATACACGCTAAAGCGTGATGATATACCAAGCCTGACGGCTTGGATAAAAAAAATCCTGTTCTTGCGAACAGGAATTTTTTGGCAGTACGTCTCACTTTTGAACCACAGTTTATTAATTAATTAACAGATTAACAAGCAGAAATGCTTGGAAATATAATTCTCACTAAAATAGTTACTTTATTGGGATAAATTTTCCATCATTAAGTGTTACATCATCATCTATTGTTTTTTCGCCAATTTCGGATATGTATAAAATAATATTATTATCTTCTCCGTCGTACTCTTCGGTTACATATTTAATTTTCAAATATTGACCATTATGTGTTACTACTCCACCGTGAGATGCACTGGTATTATAACCATTCATTATAATGTAATCAGAATATTCAAAGTAAACACCCTCAATTTCAAAGTGTTCAGTATCATGACCTTCATATGGCATTGGATGATAATTTTCAACGTACCCTTCAACTATAAACATTTCGTCTGCTTTCAGTATTTCCTTATAATTTTTATATTCAAACACTAGTCCTGCAACACTCATCACGAACATAATAATTCCAATAGGTCCAACTATAAAACCCAAAAACTTAAAGAACGTTTCAACAAAACCGTCCCAACCCCTACTTTTCTCTTTACTGCGAACTTGTGCAATGGAATTTGCTAAAAAAACAATACCAACAGCAAGAGGAATCAGGCACAAAAGCAAATTTTCGAGATTAAAACCATATTCATATAACACTTTTTCCATATAATCACCGCCTATACTTTCTCTTTTAAAGTTTTACAACTCGAAATCAACATTCTTCTTATACGCCCACAAAGATTTCTATTCTTTTTAAATGTATCTTCATCAATAGATTTTGTATTGAATAAAAGTTGTAACCAACCCTCTGTTTCGCTACATTCTTTTAATGCAATTTCAAACTTGGAAAGCATATCTGCCCTGCTTTGTCCGTAATTTGCTTCACGAATATTTGCATATACACTACTTGAACTTTTACGGATTTGAAACAATGTATTTGACGGTGCTTTAATATTTTGGCAAAGCAATTCAATATCAGTTGCTAATTGCTCCGAATAAATAAGCAAATAGTTCTTGGGCATATTATCACTTCCCTTGCAACGATTATACTATAAAGTTTTGTAAAAAATCAAGGCGTGAGCCTTGTATATCATCAATTCCGCAAGGAATTGCATATCATCAGCTTCGTAAGAAGTTGTATATCATCATTGCGAAAGTTTTTTGATACACGCTATGCGTGATGATATACAGTCCTACGGACTGATGAGATACAACAATGGCAATTTTGCCATTGTTGATGATATGCCATTGCTTTCGCAATGGATAAAAAAATTCCAAGTCCGAAGACTTGGAATTTTTTGGAGGCGACAACCAGATTTGAACTGGTGATCAGGGTGTTGCAGACCCACGCCTTACCACTTGGCTATGTCGCCATATTAAAAAATGGAGCGGATGACGAGGCTCGAACTCGCTACCTCCACCTTGGCAAGGTGGCGCTCTACCAGATGAGCTACATCCGCATAAAAAATGAATGAGCCGTGAGGACGACTCATCCATGGTGCCTCCGGTCGGAATCGAA
>JAZSFK010000053.1:0-43272 GCA_045532175.1 Candidatus Fimenecus sp.
TTGTACCACCGTAATGTCGTCTAAAATTATTTAGAGAGATTGTAACGTTTGTTAAATCTGTCAACACGTCCGCCTGTATCAACAAGCTTCTGCTTACCTGTGAAGAATGGGTGGCAATTTGAGCAGATATCAACCTTTAAATCATCTTTAGTTGAACGAGTTTCAAATGTTGCACCGCAAGCGCATTTAACTGTTACAGTTTTGTACTCAGGATGGATTCCCTGTTTCATGACAATTGTCACCTCTTTCAGTACTTATTTACATAGCCTAATAAGTTTAGCACAACACTCTTTAAAAATCAAGAGTTTTTTTAAAGTTTTACAGAAATTTCTTTTGAAAGATGGAAGGAATAAAGAGTTACTGTCACATTTTGCAATCCGAAGCATTCCTCGGCTGCCTTTTTGTAAATACTCATCTGTCCTTTATATCTTTCGCAAAGCTCTTCCTGTGTTGCTACTCTGTCGGTTTTATAATCCACAATTTCGCCTGACTGTCCGTTGATAATCAATCCGTCAACAACACCCTGAACAATAACATTTTCGTTTGTTTCACGGGATAACGAATCATTGATAAGAGAAACAGGAATTGACATTGAAAATTCTTGTTCACGTACAAATCTTTCCGCATTCAGAATTCTTTGACAAAGGTCACTTGACAGGAATTTTTCAATAGCAGATATATTCAAAGCATCCGCTTCCTTTTGAGTGAAAATATTATTCTCAACCGTCTTTTCTATCTCCCCTGCCAAATCAGTTTTGATTTTTGCTAAATCGCAGATTTCCATAAATCTGTGAAGTAATGTTCCTCGTTGTGCAGGAGTTAACTCGCCCGAGCCTGAAAATGCGGGGTTTTCGGTTGCTAAATACTTAAGATTTTCTTCTCTGTCCATTGATGATGCAGCGTATTTGATTGGCACGGATGAAATATCTGCGAAGGGATACCTGAATGAAAGTCTTTCACCGATTTCCGTTAACATTTCATTATCAACGGCATATTCTTTCTTCTCTTTTTCCTCAACAAGAAATTCATCAGGTTTTTCTACAATCTGAAAATCAATCTGCGGACTGTGGGGCTTTTTGCAATTGTTGAGCATCAAGCCACAATTCATTGAGGGATGATACATCATAGAAAGTAAAATCCATTGCATAAAACTACTGCACATTGAAAGCGGAATTGCGGGGTCTGTGAAATTAACATAGCATTTCTGATAAAGGTCCGTTATTTTCTTTTCACAGTTATTCATTGAACCTACAAGATAGAGTTTCTCCTCTGCACGTGTCATTGCAACATACAAAACACGAATAAGCTCTGCTGAGTCCTCCATTGAGTCATAAAGCTTTATTGAATTGATTGGCAGGGTTGTAAAATCCTTGTGCAATTCGGCAATATATCTTGATGTGCCAACGCCTAAATTTCTGTTGATTTTAACCTTACTAAAATCTTGGACACTCATTGAAGAAGAACAGTTTGCCACGAAAACAACAGGAAACTCCAATCCCTTGCTCTTGTGAATTGACATTATGCGTACAACATCATCCTTTTCGGAAATTTCGCTTGCACCCTCTAAATCCTTATTATTCTTACGGATTTTATCAAGGAAACGGATAAAGCCCGAAAGTCCCGAGCCACCTGATGCCTCATAGCCTTCGGCATAGTTTATCAGGAGTTCAATATTGAGAACTCGTCTATCACCGTTATCCATAGCACCAACAATACTGTCGTAGGATGTTGTTTCAAGAACCCGACGGATAAGGCTGCCTATATCCATTGTGACGGACAATGTACGAAAAACAGATAATAAATCAAAAAAATCCTTGACCTTACTGTCCTTATCATATTGTTCCTTTAACGCGGAATAGAAACTGCCTTTTCTTTGGTCACAGCGGTATTTTGCCAAATCATCCTCAGTAAACGGGAACAAGGGAGAAAGCATAACGGATACAAGCGGTACATCCTGTACGGGGTTATCAATTACCTTAAGCATCGACATAAGTGTTACAATTTCACGACTTTCAAAAAACCCGCCTTGCTTTTGGAAATGAGCAGGTATTCCCATTTCGCTGAGTTCACGTGCAATAATTGGTGCTTTATCCTTAACAGCCCTCATAAGAATACAGATGTCGCTGTATTTAATCGGTCTTTCCTTGCCTTTTTTACCTACAAGAGTGCCTGACTCTACAAGGTCTTTTATTGTGTTACCTATATGACGAGCCTCGGCAACCAAATCAGAACCCTTTGTTTTATCGGTTTCAACAATATGCACCTTCACATCGGCTGTGTCAGAGGCTTCATAATCTGCCCCAAAGCAAAGACTTTCGCCATTCTTGTAGTCAATGCCACAGGTACTCCTTGTCATAAGAAAATCAAAGAAGAAGTTTATACCCTCAACAATACCCTTTCGGCTTCGGAAATTCCTGTCAAGACTTATGGTTGCAGGGTAATTCCCGTCCTTATATGGTTCAAAACCATCCTTATACCTCATAAAGATTTCCGGCATAGCCTGACGGAAACGGTAGATGCTTTGCTTAACGTCACCAACCATAAACTTGTTCTCGTTGTTGTCAGAAATAACAGAAAACAAGGTATCCTGTGCTTCATTGGTGTCCTGAAATTCGTCAATTAAAATCTCGGCAAAATTCTCGGACAATTCCTTTGCTAACGCAGTTTTTTCGTATGTACCATTATCATTGAATTGTACTAAAATCTTCAATGCAAAATGAAGAATATCGGAGAAATAATAGGAATTCGCCTCTTGCTTTTTAGCATTTAAAAGTTCAATAAATCTGATTACTGAATTTTTGAGAATATTCATAATCGGACGAAGATAGTCCATATCCTCTTTATATTCCTTTTCGTTGCAAACAAGAACAGAATCTGCAAGGACTAAATATTTTTTTATTGAGTCACGGCGACCTTTTAACTCGTCGTAACAGCAGTCTTTTTCCTCTTTCGGCACTCTTGGGAATGTGTTGAATTTCAAAAGTGAGGTCATAGCCTTGATGTCATCCCATTTTTCGGGATGATTGTAAATTGCGTGGAGGATTGTATCAACTGACACAATAATGGGTGTCAAATCGTTTGTAACAGCACCCGATAGATTGGTGTTCTCCGGTGCATCATCTATAATATCATTTGCCTTGACTTTAATAAATTCAAGAACCTCAGCAAGGCGGTTTAAGCTGAATTTACCCCACTTTGTTTCTTGTACAGATAAGTTATCAAAATAGTCGGAAAAAGCGTTTTCAACCCATTGCAGAGGGTTTTGCGACGCCATAGCAAAGTCGTAGAGAGCGAAAATTGAATTTATAAGGTTTTCGTCGTTTCTGCCGTTGGTAAAAAGGTTAAGAAAATCCTTTGTTTCACTTTCGGGAAGATTATAAATCTCCTCTAATACCTCGCTTACGGTTTCCCTTTTCAATATGTCGTGTTCAATATCCGACATCATTGTAAAATCGGGTGAAATGTCCGCTTTTTCAAAGTTTTCTTTAACGAGTCTTGCACAGAAGCTGTCCATTGTGGAAATCTGTGCATTGGGAAGATACATTTTCTGTCGTTTGAGATATGTATTATTTGGCTCATCTGCTATCATTTCGGAAAGACGAGCAGAAATTCGTTCTTTCATTTCGGACGCAGCGGCTTTTGTAAAAGTTACTACAAGCAATTTTTCAATATCAACGGGGTTTTGAGTATCGGTAATCCGCCCGATTACACGTTCAACCAAGACGGCAGTTTTACCCGAACCTGCAGCAGCAGACACAAGGACAGTACCGTTTCTTGAGTCGATTGCCTGTTTTTGAGACTCAGTCCATTGTCTTGCCATCTTCGTCACTCCTTAATATAGAAATTGCGTCGTCAAAGGATGGAACATTGAGTTCCTTTATAGGGTCGGACTCCTCACGTTTGCAAACGTCCTTGAAATTACACCAGGTACAGCCTCCGTCAACAGGAAATGCAGAAATGTAGCCACTCTGCAATTCTTGTGCCATATTTCTGACAGAATCGTTAACTCTGTTTTTTAACTCACTCAATGCATCAAGGGAAATTACATTACCCTTTAATGCACCATTTTTATCGAGGGAAACGGGAATAAAAAGTCCCTCACAGCTATTTTCCATAGCAGTTACAACATCAATATTATTAAGCACCATTCCGTGCATCCGAAGTTCCTGCATTGATGCTGTTTTGGAAGTATGTTCGTCGGAATCCCTTGTGATTTTATCAGATTTTACCCTTGGGTTTTTAGCCTGAAAATAGAGAACACCTGCAGGAGTTACGTTTTTATAATACTCTCCCCCGTTTTGCCAGATTGCAAAAAGATAAATGAGCATCTGCATATTGAGCCCTGAGAAAACCTCACCGAGCTTAAACTCCTTACCGCCTGTTTTGTAGTCGATAACTCTGACAAAGGTGTTGTCCTCTGTTTCGTAGGTGTCAACGCGGTCAATGCTGCCAACGATTTTTACAAATCCACCATTCGGAAGCTTTATTTCATAAGGCGGAATCTGACCGTCCACATTGATTTTAAGTTCAAAATCTGCAGGGGTAAATTTACATTGTGAAAACTCTGCAATAAGCTGTTTCACAACCTTATATGAGGTTTCTTTAAGGAGGGATACCGTTCGCATAAATGACTGTGCTTTATTTTCATAGCCACCCATATTTTCTGCTATATATTCATCAATAATTATATTGATTTTTGATTTAATATTCTTTTCGTCAAAGGTGTTCAGCTTATCCTTTGGATTTTCTGATAAGAACACCTCTAAAACGTGGTGAATAAGTGTACCCGAAAGTGCCGCATCCACCTCTGCCTCTTTTCGCGGAACTGCTTTAAGTCCGTATTCACAGAAATAACTGAAGGGACATTTATAAAACTTTTCAACACGTGATGCGGAAATATACATATTCTTGCCGAAAAATTCTGTTGCAAGGTCATTGTCGGCAATATAAAAGTCCTTTTTATCTGCTTTTTGGAGCTTTGAAAGTTCGTTTTCACCGTTATTCTCATTGAAATATTGCCTTAAGGTTTCTCCTAAAACAGAACCGTTTACATTTTCCCCTGCCATTACGGAAAATGCGGAATTACGACTTTCTACTCTGTCAAATTTAGCATTCTCTGTTCTTACATTGCATTTTGGGAACAATTTAATAACATCGCTCACCATTTCTGACGGTGTAAGTGAAGAAGAATCACTGCCAAGTGCAGGATATGTGAAATAAAGCTTGTCCGTTGCAAGAGTTGCTGCGTGGTAAGCGATAAAATTCTCGCTGACGGAGTTATACTCAAGATTGCTGATTATAGGCAAACCGTTTTTAATAAGCTCGCATCTTTCAATATCGTTAAAAAGCACACCCGAGGAGCTTTCGCCGGGGAAAATGCCTGTGTTTACACCCATTAAGAACACTACTTTTGGTGCAGACGCACGAATTCTGTCAGCAGAGCCAACGATTACCTCGTCAATGCCGTTTGGGATTACACCCATATCCTTTGATGCAACAAGAATTGTAAACAGTTCGGAATAGCGTTCAATGGTTATACTTGATTTGCCAAGAGCAAAGTAAAGCCCATCAAGAATTTCTGTAAGCATTTTCCAGATTCTTCCCTGTTCAAGTGCTAAATCAATCTCACCGTTTTTATTTAAAACTGCTGTAAAAATCTTTAAATTTTCATCAATTCGGGCATTACGCAAGAAGGCGAAAAGTTCTCTTGATACTGTTTCACCGTCTGCATTTTTTATTTTGTTTTTAAGGGAAAGAATCGGCCCTACAACTCTTTCACGAAGATTGTTTATGCTTTCAAGCGTTGCTTGTGAAAATTCGTCAAAATCCTCGCCAAAGCCTTTCGGATTTTCTGTCCACATAGTTTTCCAGGTTGACGGACGGATTTTCCACATAAGGCAATAGTCTTCCAACAAGGCGATTTCTTCAACCGTAAAGCCGTAGAGTTGAGTCTTTAAAAATCTCAATACTGTTTCAGTTTCAAAGCCTTTTACAAGAATATCCAAAAGGCATTTAACAAACACAACAAGGGGTTGAGAGTCAATGGGCTGACGGTTATCGTGGAAGCAATCAATGTCATATTTTCTGAAAGCGGATGCCAAATCCTTTCTGTAATTTTCCTCGTTACGTACAATTACAGCAATATCACGATAGCGAAGATTTTCTTTTCTTACAAGTCTTTTAATTTCAGATGCAACAATCTGACATTCTTCCGTTTTTGTTCTGCAAGGAATGATTGTTATTGCATCTGCATTTTCATTGTAAATTTCGTTATCTGTTGAGAAAATATGCTCCTCAAGGAAATTGAGTTCGTCCTTTTTGAACTCTTTGTCAGAATACAAAACCTTTTCAGGTGCGATTTTAACACTTATTTTATTTGCTATCCCTTTGAGTTTTTTGATTTCCACATTGGCATTATAGAAAAGCTCGTATCTGCCGTTATTTTTAGAGGTGTCACAACAGAATGTCACATAAACATCATCAGCCTGACGGAGAATCTGTTCAATAACCTTGTATTCCTGACCTGAAAAGCCTGAAAAAGCATCTAAAAAAACAGTTTTACCCTTGAAATAATCAACATCCCAAAGCAAATCGTAAAGCAAGTCAAGATGGGTGTTGCTGTCAGTAAAACTCTGTGACAAAAGAGCATCATAGCAAGTAAAAATCAATGAAAGTTCGGAAAGCTTTGATGAGAAGGATGCTTTTTTCACCTTGTCTGAAAGCTCACCTAAATTATCGTTTGTGACACCGCATTTTTTCATTTCCCTATGAAAACTTAAAATCTCTTGGAGAAGTTGCGGAAACCTTTTATAACGGCTGAAAACAGTTAATTTATCTTCCAATGTTTCGATTGCACGGCTCATAAGCACGGCACGGACACCGTCGTCGGCAATTTTTTTGTCGATTTTTCCGTATTGGGACAAGAGCCTTTCACCGAGACGTGAAAAGCTTAGAATTTCAACATTATTTATTTTTTCGTTACCTAAAAGGCTTAACATTCCTTTTTCAGTTTCAAAGGAAAACTGTTCGGGAACAATTATTATGGCTTTTCCTGACTGCACTTTTGCAATTTCAGAAGCCTTTGAACGGATAAGTCGGGTTTTACCGCTTCCAGTTCGTCCTGTAATAATGTTGAGCATATTTTTTTGCCCCTTTATTTTAATTTGTATAATTTAGCACCGTGTGAAGCAACTGTGCAGGTAAGTTTATCTTTTATTGTTGCTGTATCTTCCTTTGCCCACAAATCACGGAGAGTGTATTCCCCTGCCAAGTTATATTTTGTCAGGTCAACTGTGATTTCTTTTTCCTTTTCAGACACATTGAAAACTGCAATCAAAGGTTTGTTATCAAAAGAAACTGCTGACCAGATTATTATGTCTTCGTCACGGTAAACCTGTTTTCCGTCGTGAGAATGTTGGTTTACATCAAGGACTTCCTCGTTTGTCATAAGAGAAAGTGTCCACTCGTCATTGTTTCGCATTTCGCCGCCAAACATAAGTGGTGAACGGAAAATTGACCAAAGTGTCATAAGTGTAATCTGTTCATTCTTTGTAAACTGTGTGTATCTGTCCTGTGGGCCGTGACAGGAGCCGTTTCGTGAAATATTGCCGAGTGGCAACATATCGCAGTCAGGCCAACAACCCTCTTTTACGAAAGGAGCCCATTTTTCACATTTTTCAAACATCTCGTAGAGCTTGCCCCACCAGTCCCAGAAGTCGCCTGTAAGTCGCCACATATTGGCATTCTCGCAAAGATGGTCGGCAACGGATAATTCGGCAGGTCCCGGAGAAAGGCTCAACACAATTTCTCTGCCTGTTTTGTCAATGGCTTTTCTAATCATTTCAACCTCTTCACGGGCAGAATATGGATTGTCCCATTTGCGAAATTCAGTAACACAGATATCATCTACTTTGACAAAATCAATGCCCCATTCTGCGTACATCTGGAAGATTGAATCGTAATAAGCCTGTGCACCTTCGCAGGTGTACATACCGTACATATCAGTATTCCAAGGGCAAACTGAAAAATGATGAACAACCTGACGGGCAGTTTTATCAGTACCCAGAATAGGAGTATTCTGATGAACAGCCTGACGAGGAATACCACGCATAATATGTATGCCGAATTTAAGTCCCATAGCGTGGATTTTGTCTGCAATCGCTTTAAATCCGACACCGTTTGCGGAAGATGGGAAACGATTAACAGCAGGAATAAGACGAGAATATTCGTCCATACAAAGCTCTGTAAAGTTATTATAATCGTTATTTTTTGCCTTTGGCTCATACCATTGAATGTCGCAGACAACATACTGCCAACCGTAATCTTTAAGGTATTTTGCCATATATTCCGCATTACCCATAAGTTGTTCTTCGTTTACGGCTGCACCGTAGCAATCCCAACTGTTCCAACCCATAGGAGGAGTTTTTGCAAATTTGTTTTTATCCATAAAAATTCACCTCGTAATCAATTGAATATATTTTATCATTTTATATGTGTTTTGTAAATAATAGAGTGGGTAAAATAACGGACTATAAACCACTATTTATAAGTGTAAAATATTAAAAATAAAGCAAAAAAGTTCTTGACAAAGAGTAGCGATTGTGCTAGAATAGTCAAGCATTTGAAACGCGGGTGTAGTTCAATGGTAGAATCCCAGCCTTCCAAGCTGGTCGTGTGGGTTCGATTCCCATCACCCGCTCCAGCGCTGATAGCTCAGTTGGATAGAGCATCTGCCTTCTAAGCAGAGGGTCGGGGGTTCGAATCCCTTTCAGCGTGCCACAGCGCATGAAGTTTTTATAGATAATTAGCCTTTGTGCGCTGATTTATATGGTGGGTATAGCTTAGTTGGTTAAAGCGCCAGTTTGTGGCACTGGAGACCATCGGTTCGAATCCGATTATCCACCCCACTAATTCAGAACTCCGCCAAAGTTAGGGCGGAGTTTTGATTATCAACCACAATTAAATATTGGGGTGTCGTCAAGCGGTAAGACACAGCACTTTGACTGCTGCATTCGTAGGTTCGAATCCTGCCACCCCAGCCAAAACAGAAAAGGTACCATTTGGTGCCTTTTTTGTTTTAGTTTAGATAGAAAAGGATTCGAACCTGTTAATAATTACGAATTACGCATTATGAATTACGAATTATTCTCACCCCAACATCACGTCCAGAAGCATCATAACTGCGAAGCCGAGGATTATTCCCATTGTTGCAAAGTACGGTTGCTCACTTTGGTTTTTTTGACATTCAGGTATTAGTTCATGTACTGCGACCAATATCATAGCACCTGCTGCGAAGGATAATGCATAGGGCAAAATCGTTTCGACATAAATCACCAACAATGCACCGACTATTCCTGCAATCGGTTCTACCATTCCCGATGCCTGACCGTAAAAGAAACTCTTTTTTCTTGAATATCCCTCTCGTCTTAACGGAATGGAAACGGCAGCACCCTCGGGAAAATTCTGCAAGCCTATACCCACGGCTACAGAGATTGCCCCCATCATACTCTCTGCTGTGTATCCCTCCCGTAACGCACCAAAGGCGACACCAACCGCCAACCCCTCAGGGATGTTATGAAGTGTAATTGAGAGAATCAGCATTATAATACGATTGAAGCTTTTGCTGTCTCTTTTTGTATTATTTACCTTTTTCCTTGCAACTGATACAACCTTGTCTGACAGCCATATAAAAACAGCACCAAATAAAAAGCCAAGTGTTGCAACTACATATGCAGGTATGTTTGAATTTTCTTCTGCTCGTTCTATTGCAGGTTGAAGCAATGACCAGAAGCTTGCCGCAATCATTACTCCCGATGCAAAGCCAAGCATAAAATTGAGTATTTTTTGATTAGGCGAAGTGAAAAACACAACACTTGATGCTCCGAGTGCAGTAACAAACCACGTACCAAGTGTTGCCAACAGCGCCATTATGACAAATTTCTCCATACAGCACCTCCTGTATTCATTATATTCGTTGTGAATAAAGAGGTGAAAAAACGGTTATGTAACTTGGAGTTTGTCTGAATGAATGCAAAGTGCAAAATGCAAAGTGCAAAATGTCGGAACTGCGTTGCAAATTATATATTCACCAAATTAGTGCGTTGTAGGGGAAGGTCTCTGTGCCTTCCCGTTGCTTTTCGATGATTTTTGTGGGTCGTCGGGGACGCCGACCCCTACGAAATTAATGATTTTAATAAATAATACAATTCGACAAATTGGGGTTTGCCTGAATGAATGCAAAATGCAAAGTGCAAAGTGCAAAATGTCGGAACTGCGTTGCGATTGTAAACGAAACTAATTTGGTGTATCGTAGGGGCGATTCATGAATCGCCCGAATAAGTTTATGTTATAACTTTTGAAGCGGGTCATTCGTGAATGACCCCTACAAGGTTAATTCATCATTTCAAACAATTCGACAAATTCAAATTTGTAAGACAAAATAGCAATGGCGGAAACCCCTCAGTCACCTATCGGTGACAGCTCCCCTTTCAGGGAAGCCGAGAGACCCCGCCATATCTTTTTATTCAAATGTCACTTGGATATTGTTATCTGTTGATGTTACAAGGATTTTATTGATTACTGTGCCGAGATTATCAATCATAAGGGTTGAAACTTTGTCTTCAATATTACGACGAATAACATTTCTCAAATCACGGGCACCGCGAACATTACCGTCCATTTTTGAAACGATTGCTGACGGTGTATTATCGTCATAAATGAACTCAATTCCCTTATCCTTGAGAACTGTTTTCATTTCGTCCATCATAAGAACAGCAATCTTCTTATAATCTTCTTCGTCGAGAGGATTGAACACAACAATCTCATCAACACGACCGATAAATTCAGGGCGTAAGAACTCATTAAGTGCTTTAAGAACCTTTTCTTTTGAAATATCCTTTGCACTCTTGCCGAATCCCAATGATGTTTCGGCTTTCTGACTACCTGCATTTGATGTCATTATGATAACTGTATTTGCAAAGCTTACTGTTCTGCCGTGAGCATCATTTGTTTTGCCTTCATCAAGAATCTGAAGAAGAATATTCATAACATCGGGATGTGCCTTTTCGATTTCATCAAATAGAATGATTGAATATGGCTTTCTTCTTACCTTTTCTGTAAGCTGACCTGCTTCGTCATAGCCAACGTATCCGGGAGGTGAACCAATCAGACGGGAAACGGAATGTTTCTCCATAAACTCACTCATATCAAGACGGATAAGTGTTTCGGGAGTGTCAAAAAGCTCCATTGAAAGTTGTTTTACAAGTTCAGTTTTACCAACACCGGTAGGACCTACAAAAATGAATGATGCAGGTCTTTTTTGAAGTGTCAACTGAATTCTGCTACGCTTGATTGCATTTGCGACAAGAGTTACAGCCTCATCCTGACCGATTACTTTTTCCATAAGTCTGTTTTCAAGACCTTTTAATCGGTTTACGTCCCCTTCAACAACCTTTGTTGCGGGAATACCTGTCCAGAGGTTGATAACCTTTGCCAAATCTTCCTCGGTCACATTGTTATCCTTTGCTTTTTCCTGTAATTCAGGAGCCTTTGCCTCGCAGACAGAAAGTTCACCCTTAGTTTTATATAGTTCTTCATAAACAGGGTTTAAATCCTCATCCTTTTCAGGATTTGCAATCTTTTCTTCCAACTGCTCAAGCTCTTTTTTGAGAGTTTCTATTTTCTTTTCGTTGATTTCGTTTTCACTTATTGCTTTATTACGAAGATTTGCGCAAGTACAAGCCTCGTCAAGAAGGTCAATTGCCTTATCGGGTAAAAATCTGTCTGTAATATATCTTTCAGAAAGCGTTACTGCTTTGTAAACAAGATTATCGCTGATTTGTACACGGTGGAAAAGTTCATAATAGCCTTTAATACCCACAAGCATTCTGAATGTGTCGTCAATTGATGGCTCGTCAACCTTAACAGGCTGGAAACGACGTTCAAGAGCAGCATCTTTTTCGATATGCTTACGGTATTCATTGAAGGTTGTTGCACCGATAACCTGAATTTCGCCACGGGAAAGTGCAGGCTTCAAGATATTTGCCGCATTCATTGAGCCTTCAGCATCACCTGTACCAACAAGGTTATGAACCTCGTCGATAAAGAGAATGATATTCCCCTCACTCTTAACTTCTTCAACAAGTCCCTTGATACGGCTTTCAAACTGACCGCGGAACTGTGTACCTGCCACAAGTGCCGTTAAATCAAGAAGATGGATTTCCTTATCCATAAGCTTTGCAGGAACATTACCCTCGGCAATTCGCTGTGCAAGTCCCTCTGCAATAGCAGTTTTACCAACACCGGGTTCACCGATTAAACAAGGGTTATTCTTTGTTCTTCTGCACAAAATCTGCACAGCACGAGCAATTTCGGTATCACGACCTATAATTCGGTCTAATTTACCCTCCCTTGCTCTGCCTGTCAAATCAGTACAGTAAAGAGAAAGCATTTTTCTCTTGTCATTCTTCATGCCCTGCTTTTTCTTTCCTCTTTTGTCGGTCTTTTTGCCATCACCATTAAGGTCTTTTATGTTTTCTTCAGGAACATCCATTGGCATCATACCCATATTTTGCATAAAAGGGAATGTAGAAGCACCACCCAACTCAAAGTCGTCGCCCATACTCTCCATCATCTGCTCCATCTGCTCGGTCATATCGTCAATCTGGTCTTCTGTAATACCCATATTGTCCATCATCTGCTTGATTGGACCGATATTCATTTCCATAGCGCATTTGATGCAATAGCCCTCATTAGTTGTTTTTTCCCCTTCCATTTTTGTTACAAAAATGACAGCGGGTCTTTGTTTGCATTTACAGCAAATCATATTTTTGTTCATTATGTGTCCTCTTTTTGTTTGGTTTTATTTCGTTTTCTTTGTATTTTCAATAATCTGTTTGATTGCACCCGGCAAATAGCTGAAGAATGCAAGGAATGTAAGAATAACAGCTATTATTACAAGTACAAACATAAGTGGTTCCGGAATTGTGTACTGCGGATAATAAGCACTGATTGCACCGATTTCAGGTCCGAATCCGATAATTACAACCATTACTGCATAGAAAGCGAAGGTTGCAAGTTTTCCCCAGATTTCTGCTGCAACAGGACGTGTTCCCAATGCTATAAGTATTCCTGCACCCAAAATCATAATAACGTCTTTTATAATGAAAAGTAAGAATACCCAAGCAAATGCCTGCATTGATTCGCTTTGTGCTTCCTTAAACTTCAGGAAAAGAACAATGGCAAGAGCAAAAATTGTAAGTTTATCTGCAACCGGGTCAAGCATTTTGCCAAGTGCTGATACCTGATTGAATTTTCTTGCGATTTTTCCGTCAACTGCATCGGAAACTCCTGAAATAAAAATCACAAATACTGCCCACCAGATGTAATTATTATAATAAAGCACCGCGATTACAGGAATTAACAAAATTCTTATTACCGAAATAAGATTGGGGATTGTAAGACATCCGTCAAATATTTCGTGGAGATTTTCTTTTAAAGTCTTTTTTTCGCTCATTTTTCCCTACTCCTTATTTAAAAACTGTCTTTTAAAGATTTAATAAATGGGTTAATCTCATCAAGAGCATTTATTACAAGTGAATCATTAACGGCATCGGCAATTTCGTTGTCCCCTGATGAAAATACCACCGTCAAAACTGTGCAGATAAAAATCACGACCACAATACCCTTACAAGCACCAAGGATTGCACCGAGAATTTTGTTTGCAGAACCGATAACAGGTAATTTGAATACACCTGAAATCAGTCTTGCCAACACCTTTAAGATAATCTGCAACACTACTGCAAGAATCAGGAATGAAACAACTGTCAATGCACCAATTGCAATTGGTTGGGCAATATTTTCAACCAACTCCGTTGCAAGATTTTCATTTGAAAGGTCTTCCTTTGCCAAATCACGCTTAATGTCGTTTACACTGATTCCAAAGGATTCTGCAAAAATTACCATATAATCAGGAATGGCATCAAGAAGCTGCTCAGCCTGTTCGCCTGTTTCTTCAAGGGAGAAATTCTCGTCAATTTTTTCCTCAACGGACTCCACAAGCTGTTTCTCGACAAAGCCGTCATAGGCTGCTTCAGCAACCACAGGACTTAAGCTGTATGCCAATACAAAGGATATGATAACTGCAAGGAATTCTAAAAGTGAAAGCATAAAGCCTTTTTTCATAGCAGTATATACAAATAATGCAAAAACTGCAACTAATATAATATCGATAACTAAAAACATAGTTTCACCTCAATTATTTTTTCTTATTATCTCCAACCGATGAAAACTGCTCGATTGTATCCGCTGAATAAACATAAGTTTTTCTGCCTGAAACCATTACTTCCTCGGCATCAGCATCCACGTCAGCAGAGCCTTTCAACTCTCCTTTCATATTATAAATCTGAACATTTTTATCTGTAAGCACTGCAACATATTTACCGTCTGTGGAAACAGATTTGACAAATCCGTCTATTTCCCTTGTAAACAAAGCAGCACCTGTTTTGTCATACACATTAATAATCTTTTGGGTTGTACTTGAGTATTTAGAAAGCACCAAAACGGCTGTATTGTTGTCTGAAATATGAATCTTATACGGTGTATTGACAGAAACATCAATTTTTCTTTCAACACCATCCTCATTTATAACAGAACACATATTGTTTCCTAAGACAAAAAGTGTTTCGTTTGACAAAAATCTTACTGATGAAACTGCACTGTCAGGATAATCAAATGTCACTTTAGGACTACTGCTCTTTTTATCAAAGATATAAACCTTTGAGTAAACAGAACCGTTACTCACGCCTAAAACTGAAACCGCAAAAAGTTTACCGTTATCCGAAACATCACAGGAAATAATGTTTTCCTGTGCGCATTTCCATACAAAGACTTCTTTTTCTTTGTTATTGTAAACAGTCAGCATACTTTGTGCATCCTCTGCACGTGAAGCAATAGCAACCGTACCGTTCTTGCCCATTGCACCTGTAAGTATCATATATGAAAGTTGCTTTTCATAAATAACCCTTGTTTTTGACTGAACACGGAATTTTGTTCCGCCTTCGTCGTAGAGAAGGACTCTGCCACTGTTACTGCTTATTACAGGGTGGTCATAAGTATGGGTAATGCTTGAAAGCTCTTTTGCAGTAGAGTCAAGAACCTTAACGCTGTCATCATAAACAAGCACCAGGTCAGAGTTGGTTATATCGCCGTCATCTATTGTTATTCCGTTCAGCTGATACGGATAACCGTCACCCGAACCAAGTCCTGCAAAAAACGTTGAAATAGAGTCAATCACCGTTGAAAAGGTTACTCCTCCGAATTGTGCCGCCGCCAAGGTTACAAGCAAAAGCACCACGATTATAATTGAAGCTAACTTTAAGTGCTTGACATTTTTTGCACTGATTGTGAATTTCTTTTTTTGCTTTTTAATATTTGTTTTTGTTCTCTTTTCAGCCACCCAAATCACCACACATCAATAAAAAACTTTGTTAAGATATAAGCCCTGTGCCTCGGCAGTAATTCCTGCACTTGCACGGTCACGGCTTTCAATAATTCTTGGGATACTACCCTTTTCGATTTTTCCCTTTTGAATATCAAGGAGAGTTCCCACAATAATTCGTACCATATTATAAAGGAATCCGTTACCGCTGACACGAATTTCCACAATATCACCGTTTCGGGTTACCTTACAATCATATATTTCTCTTGTTTTGTCCGATACTTCGCTTCCGACACTGCAAAATGCTGAAAAATCGTGAATTCCTATAAAATCCTTCGCTTCATTATCAAGCATTTCAGCATCAAGCTCATAGGGATAAAACATAGCTTTATTTTCATAAAAAGGATTACGGTGTTTGCCGTTATATATTAAATAAACATACTCCTTGCCCTTGCAATCATATCTTGCGTGGAACTCATAATCCACTTCCTCACACCCATAGACTGAAATTTCAGGCGGAAGATAAAAATTAAGTGCATCGGGAATTTTTTCACTTGGGACATTACACTCTGTTCTCACATTACAACAGAACATATTTGCGTGAACACCTGCATCAGTACGGCTGCACCCTATTATATTTTCATCTTTTCCGCTTAATTTCTTTAAAGCGGTGCAAAGCTCCTCCTGAACAGTATTTCCGTTAGGTTGTATCTGCCAACCGTGAAAGGAAGTACCGTTATACCGCAAGGTTAAAAGTAAATTCCGCATTATACTCACCACAGAAAATGTTAAGCACTATAATTCCGGCGATTAAAAATGCCATTACAAGAAGTGTCATATAATCTCTTAAGGAAAATTTAAGTGCATTCATTGTAGTTTTTCCGACACCGCCATTGTAACAACGGCAGGTCATTGCGTTTGCCAATTCATAGGCACGTCTTATCGAATTGAAAAGCAAAGGGATGAACAAAGGAATAAGAGCCTTTGCCCTTTTCATAAGGTTGCCCTGGTCAAAGGATGCACCCCTTGACTTTTGTGCACTCATAATCTTATCAACCTCCTCAATAAGAGTAGGAATAAAACGAAGTGCGATTGTCATAATCATCGTTACTGTATGAAAATCAATGCCCAGTTTTTTTAGCGGAGCAAACACACGGTCAAGACCGTTTGTAAGTGCCGTCGGGGATGTTGTATAGGTAAGCATTGTACTCATTACAATAAGTAATGAAATACGGAGAGCCATAAACACCGCTGTTAAAATGCCACCACTTGTGATTTTAATTTTCCATACAGCAATCAAAACTACACCCGTTTCAACATAGGCAATTTGAAGTATTGATGTAATTACAATAATCAAAAGAATTGGTTTTAGTCCCTTGATAACGGTTTTAACAGGGATTTTTGATAAACCGATTACAACTGCTGAAATAAGCAAACAGAAGAAAAGGGATATAAAGTTGTTTGCCAAAAATACCGTCACAATAAAAACAACTGTAAACAACAATTTTGTTCGGGGGTCAAGTCGGTGAATTACCGAGTTAAACGGGAAATACTGACCGATTGTGATATCCTTAATCAAGAAATCCCCCTCCCCTCAAAAAGTCTTTTGAGTTCAAGGTAGCCTTGCTCAACTGTATATACTTTTTCGCTTACAGGATAACCTTTTTCACGAAGCTTTATGAAAATTTCGGTTATCTGTGGCACGGAAAGTCCGATTTCACGAAGTCGGGATGCCTTTTCAAAAACCTCATCAACCGTACCTGACATTTCAACCTTTGAACTGTTCATCACAATAACTTTTGTGGCAAATCGTGCAACATCATCCATACTGTGAGAAACAATTATAACTGTTTTTCCCGTCTGCTCACGATAATTTTTTATGAGGTCGAGAATTTGTTCGCGTCCCATGGGGTCAAGTCCGCTTGTCGGCTCGTCCAGAATGAGAATTTCAGGCTCCATTGAGATTACACCTGCAATTGCAACTCGTCTTTTCTCGCCACCTGACAAATCAAACGGTGACTTAGAAAGCATATCATCGGGAATACCAACATATTTTGCGGCATTTCGAACTCTCTCATCAATCTCTGCCTTTGAAAGTCCCATATTAGTAGGGCCAAAAGCAATATCCTTATAGACGGTTTCTTCAAAAAGCTGATATTCGGGATATTGGAAGCAAAGTCCAACACGAAAACGTGTATCAAAAAGGGTTGATTTTGACTGATGAATATCCTTTCCGTCAAGGAAAATTCTGCCGTCAGTCGGCTTTAAAAGTCCGTTAAGATGCTGAACAAGAGTGCTTTTTCCCGAACCTGTATGCCCGATAATGGCAACAAATTCGCCCTTCTCAATATCTATGCTCACATTGTCAAGTGCAGTAATTCTAAAAGGAGTACCCTCACCGTAGACATATATTAAATTTTGCGTTTCAAGGTGGGACATATCTTACTGACCTTTCAATAAATCATCTATATTTTCTACTAATTCGTCGATACTCAACAAATCATTTTTTAAGTTAATTCCGTCTTTTTTAAGCATTTTTGCCAAAAGGCAGGTCTGGGGAACATCAAGACCGATACTACGGATTTTATCCGTATCGGCAAAAACCTCTTTTGGTGTGCCGTCAAGTAAAAGACGACTGTCATCCATAACAATAATTCTGTCGGCTTCACAAGCCTCTTCCATATAGTGAGTAATGAAAACGACTGTAATTCCAAGCTCACGGTTAAGACGTTTAATCGCATTCATTACGTCACGTCTGCCCTCAGGGTCAAGCATTGCAGTCGGCTCGTCAAGAATAATACAGCGAGGCTCCATAGCGATAATTCCTGCAATTGCAACGCGCTGTTTCTGACCGCCTGAAAGCTTGTGCGGTTCGTGGTTTTTGTATTTATACATACCAACGATTTTTAAAGCTTCGTCAACTCTGCGACGAATTTCAGCAGGTTCGATTCCGAGATTTTCAGGACCGAATGCAACATCCTCTTCAACAATAGTTGCAACAATCTGGTTATCGGGGTTCTGAAAAACCACACCCACAGTCTGTTTAATTTTTATATCGTCATCTTCATTTTTTGTATCCATTCCGTCAACAAGGACTGTACCGCTTTCGGGAAGCAAAAGTCCGTTAGCAAGTTTCGCCAAGGTGCTTTTACCCGAGCCGTTATGACCGAGAATTGCGATAAATTCACCCTCATTGATTGAAAGTGAAAAATCCTTGACTGCAGGTGCTAAAACAACACCCTCCTCGTCGCTGTCATATCGGAATGTTACATTTTTAAATTCAATAATTGCCATTATTTACTCCAAATCGCAGATGCACCGCAAGGCAAAACCAATCCGTTTTCAGTAGCACGAAGTCCGATTTCGCTACCTGTTACTTTACCACCGAAACGTTTTTTCACAACTGCACCTAAAATATATTCCATAACTGATGGGCTTAAACCTGTTGTATAGGAATTTATAAGCACCATAAGTGGGTCGTCACTTAAAACCTGACTGCAAAGCTCAACGAAACCGTAAACCTCATTTTCAAGCTTCCACACTTCACCGCCCGGACCTCTGCCATAAGATGGTGGGTCCATAATGATGATGTCATATTTATTGCCACGACGGATTTCACGCTGAACAAATTTGATGCAATCGTCAACAATCCATCTTACATTTTTATCGGCAACACCTGAACTCACCGCGTTTTCCTTTGCCCAGAGTGTCATACCCTTTGATGCGTCAACGTGACACACAGAAGCACCTGCTTTAAGTGCAGAAATTGTAGCACCGCCTGTGTAAGCAAAAAGATTTAAAACTTTAACCTCGCGGCCTGCATTTTTAATAATCTCCGCTACCTTATCCCAGTTTGTTGCTTGTTCAGGGAAAAGACCCGTGTGCTTAAATCCCATTGTTTTGATATTGAAGGTCAAATCACGGTAGCCGATAGTCCAGAAATCGGGAATTTTATGTTTAATTTCCCATTGTCCGCCACCTGTCTGTGAACGGTGATAAATGGCATCCGCTTTTTTCCAAAGAGGATTTTTCTTTTCTGTTTTCCAAATAACCTGTGGGTCGGGACGGATTAAAGTAATGTTTCCCCAACGTTCAAGTCGTTCACCGCAGGAGCAGTCAATAAGCTCATAATCTTTCCAATTATCGGCAACTCGCATTTTATACTAACCTTTCTCTTACAACCTGAGCGACACTTTCGCCCAATTCCTTAATTTTATCATAATCCTTGCCCTCAAGCATTACACGGACAAGTGGCTCTGTACCCGAACGACGAACAAGAATTCGTCCGTCGTTACCAAGAGTTTCCTCAACCTGCTTGATTGCGTTCTGTACTTCTTTATCTTTAGAGAATTGTGCTTTACCAAAGTTTGAAACTCTGACATTTATAAGCACCTGCGGATAAACTTCCATTTCGTCGGCAAGCTCTTTAAGTGTTTTGCCTGTATCTTTAATAACTGCAAGCAACTGAATTGCTGAAAGCTGTCCGTCACCTGTTGTTGCATACTGCAAGAAAATAATGTGACCCGACTGTTCACCGCCGATGCTGTAACCGTTAGCAGTCATATTTTCAAGGACATAACGGTCACCGACCTTTGTCTTTTCGCATTTAATTCCGTTTTCCTCACAGAATTTGAAAAAGCCCATATTGCTCATAACAGTAACAACTGCGGTATCCTTTTTGAGTTTACCTAGCTGTTTCATGTGCTTTGCGCAAACTGCTATGCACTTGTCACCGTCAACTACTGCACCTGTATGGTCAACCGCCAACATTCTGTCAGCGTCACCGTCAAAGGCAAAGCCTAAATCACAACCGTTTTCTACAACACATTTCTGTAAATTTTCAAGGTGTGTTGAACCGCAGTTTTTGTTGATATTAACGCCGTCAGGCTCTGCACTGATTACAACAACCTCTGCACCAAGACGTGTGAAAACCTCTTCTGCAGAAACACTTGACGAACCGTTTGCGCAGTCAAGTGCAATTTTGTAACCCTTGAAGCTCATATTTGTTGCTGTGAGAAGATGCTCAATATAGTCGTTAATTGCATCTGACTTTCTCTGTACTCTACCAACCTCGCCACCGATTGGAGTGGGTATCTCCATAACATTATCAAGAATGATTTCTTCGATTTCATTTTCAAGTGCATCAGGGAGTTTATAGCCTGTTGACTGGAAAATCTTAATTCCGTTATATTCGCAAGGGTTGTGTGATGCAGAAATCATAACACCCGCATCATAAGAGTATTCACGAACCAAAAATGCAACTGCAGGAGTCGGCACAACACCTAACTGCAAAACATCCGCACCAACGGAGCAAAGACCTGCTGTAATTGCACTTTCGAGCATTTCTGAAGATGCACGGGTATCCATACCAATAAGCACTTTCGGTCTTTTACCGTTTAAATTCTTACTGAGCACCATCGCTGCTGCACGACCGATTTGCATTGATAATTCACAGGTAAGCTCTGTATTTGCTACTCCTCTTGCACCATCCGTTCCGAAAAGTCTGCCCATTTCTATTTCTCCTTAAAATAATGAAGTTTGGGAATTTGCCTTATTGTTTGTATTTGAAAATTCTATACCTAAATGCTTATATGCCAAAGGTGTTACCACTCTGCCACGAGGCGTTTTTGCAAGGAAGCCGATTTGCATTAAATATGGCTCATAAACGTCCTCAATTGTGACAGCCTCTTCACCTATTGTAGCCGCAATTGTTTCAAGTCCCACAGGGCCACCGTTGAAATTGCGAATCATAGTTGTAAGCATAAGTCTGTCAATGTTATCAAGACCGATATTGTCAATTTCCATTCTGCCAAGGGCAATTTTTGCGTTATCTTCGGTAATTATACCGTTACTCATAACCTGTGCAAAATCCCTTGCTCTTTTTAAAAGTCTGTTTGCAATACGAGGTGTACCGCGTGAACGGGATGCAATTTCAAGAGCACCGCCGTCATCTGCATAAATATCAAGAATTCCTGCACTGCGTTTTACAATCTGTGCCAACTCTTCCGGTGTATAAAGTTCAAGTCTTAAAATCACACCGAATCTGTCACGGAGCGGTGCTGTAAGCTGACCTGCACGGGTTGTTGCACCAACGAGTGTGAAACGTGGTAAGTCAAGACGGATTGAACGAGCCGAAGGACCCTTACCGATGATAATATCAAGTGCATTATCCTCCATAGCAGGATATAAAACTTCCTCAACTGCACGGGAAAGACGATGAATTTCGTCAATGAAAAGCACGTCACCGTCGTTTAAGTTTGTAAGGAGTGCCGCAAGGTCACCCGGCTTTTCAATTGCAGGGCCTGAGGTTACACGAATCTGAACACCCATCTCATTTGCGATAATTCCTGCAAGAGTTGTTTTACCGAGTCCGGGAGGTCCGTACAAAAGTACGTGGTCAAGAGTATCTCCTCTGTTTTTTGCAGCCTCAATATATATTTTTAAGTTTTCTTTTACTTTTTCCTGACCGATATATTCTGTTAAAGCCTTTGGTCGCAAGGAAATTTCTATATCGTGGTCAGTTTCTGTAAAACCGGGAGTCATTATTCTGTTTTCGTTATCAAAATCCATTGATTAGTCCCCCTTAACCTAACGAGAGCATTTTTAATGCTTGTTTGATAATTTCTTCGACTGAAAGTGAGTTATCAATTTTGCTTACTGCCACACTTGCATCACTCTGTGAGTAACCAAGCATTTCAAGTGCCGCAACTGCTTCGGAAGTATTTGAGTTTGTAAGTGTTGAGCTTACTGCAGTTAAATCGACAGAAGATTCAACTCCTGCAAAGGCTTTTCCAACCTTGTCTTTAAGTTCCATACAAATTCTCTGTGCAAGTTTCGGGCCTACACCGTTTGCCTTTGTAAGTGCTTTGTGGTCACCTGCCGCAATACTCAATGCAACCTTGTCAGGTGTGAGTTCTGAAAGAATTGCAAGTCCCATTTTAGGTCCGACACCGTTAACTGTTATAAGCATTTTAAAGCAGTCCATTTCGGTCTTATCGTAAAAGCCGAAAAGCTCCATAGCATCCTCACGGACATTGAGATATGTGTATAAAGTGACTTTCATTCCCATTGAAGCACATTTCTGTGAAGTTGTAAAAGTAGTCATACAACGGAAAGCAACACCGTTTACATCAACGCAGACGGTATTAGCATCAAAGTCAACTACATTTCCTGTTACTGAATAAATCATAGTAAAATTTCCTTATTTTAAATTTCTTAATCTACCCATAAGTGAGCCACTTGCGTGTGCGTGGCAGATTGCCATAGCAAGAGCATCGGCAGTATCGTCGGGCTTTGGGATTTTTTCAAGATTCAGAATAACTCTTGTCATTTCCTGCACCTGCTTCTTTTCGGCACGACCATAACCTACAACACTCTGTTTCACCTGCAAAGGAGTATATTCAAAAATATCAAGGTTATTCTTCTGTGCCGCAAGGTTAATCACTCCCCTTGCCTGTGCTACGTCAATAACCGTTTTTGCATTGGTGTTGTAAAACAACTTTTCAATAGCCAATGCCTCAGGCTTATATTTATAAATAATATCGCAAATACCGTCATAAACCGTTTCAAGTCGCTCATTAAAGGGTGTTTTTGCCTCGGTTGTAACCGCACCGTAAGCGATTACCTGAAAACGATTTGCAGTATAGTCAATTACTCCCCAACCCACTATTGCATAGCCGGGGTCGATGCCTAAAATTATCATAGCATACTACCTCATTGTATAATCGATTAATTATAACACATTACATTATAAATGGCAAGAAAAAAGAGGCTCGAAAAAGCCTCATATTTCAAAAGTTTTCAAGTTGTTAACAAATTAAAGTCTAAGGTTTGGAAATGGCGGAAAATTGCTCAACTAATCAAAATTTGTCGGGATGAATTATATGAACACATATTTATATAAATTTATAAAATGAATTGATGCACCTATGATTACAAAGATATGAAATATTGTGTGAAAATATTTTTTCTTTGAGCCGATTGCAAAGAGAATAAGCCCTGCAATATACGCACCATTACCTGCAAGGACATATTTTACTCCCACAGGGTCAACCTTATCCCCTATTACGAATATGGATGAAAACGCACAAAAGCCGATTACAATATATAATACCATTCTTATTGCTTTGGTTTTGCTGAACGAGGTCAATGTCAGGATAATTGAAATTATTGTTGCCACAAGGCAGATTAAAAACAATGCCCATCCGAGGGTATAATTGATTGTAGCCACGGACAAAAGCATATACGGTGTAATTGTACCCATTAGCATAAAATAAATTGCTGTATAATCAATTACACGCATCATCTTTTTTGCATTAGAAAGTGGTAAGCCGTGATATACGGATGAGCAGACGAAAACTATTAACATTGAAATGCAATAAACAAGTCCTATGGCAAGATAATCCCATCTGTGAAGCGATATTGAGCGTTCAACACACAGAAAAGATGCTACAATGGCAAGAATTGCACCAATAATATGAGTTGCAGAGTTCAGAATTTCTTCTGTTTTCGTATATTTCACAAATTCAATTGAGTCAAGATTTTTCATTCTGTCACCACCTTTACAAATACCATTATAATATAAAAAATAAGGACAAATCAACTGATTTGCCCTTAAATTCTTATTTCTTTTTCTTGCCGAAGAAACCTTTTTTTCCATCGCCAAGTCCGTCATCAACATTAAACTCAATTGCAAGTTGTTTGATTAAATCACTCTGCTTATCAGTAAGTTTCTTTGGAATATCAACGACAATACGAACAAGTTGGTCGCCCTTGCCCATTCGTCCCTGAATACCGCGACCACGGAGTTTGAACACATCCCCCGGTTGTGTGCCTGCAGGAACATTGTATTCAACCTTACCATCGAGAGTCGGCACCTGAATTGTGCAACCCAATGCAACCTGCATAAATGAAAGGTGAACGTCGCACCATACATTGTAGCCGTCACGTTCAAAAATCGGATGAGGACGAACGTTTACAACGATATTAAGGTCACCTGCAGGGCCACCGTTAACACCCTTGTTACCCTGACCGCGGACTGTTAAAATCTGACGGTCATCAACACCTGCAGGAATATTGATATCAAGCTTTGCACTCTTACGCACACGGCCTGCACCGTTACATTTTTTACAAGGATTTTCAATGATTGTTCCCTTGCCGTTACAACGTGTACAAGGCTTTGAAGACTGAATAACACCAAAAGGTGTTCTCTGCTGTACAGTTACCTGACCACGACCGTTACATTCAGGACAAGTTTTAGGTGAATGACCACTCTGACAACCATTACCGTGGCATTCGTCACAGGTTTCAATTCGCATTGTGTCTATTGAACGAGCACAACCCTTTGCAGCCTCTTCAAAGGAAATAGTAATACTTGCCTGTGTGTCACTACCTCTTTGCGGAGCATTCGGGTTCGCTCTGCCACCACCGAAACCACCGCCAAAGCCGTTGCCGAATATTGAGCCGAAAATGTCGCCTAAATCAAAGTCCATTCCGCCAAAGCCACCGCCGTAGCCACCCTGACCTGCACCATAGTTAGGGTCAACACCTGCGTGGCCGAATTGGTCATATCTTGCCTTTTTCTCGCTGTCGGAAAGTATCTCGTAGGCTTCATTAGCCTCTTTAAATTTTTCTTCTGCTTCTTTATTATTAGGGTTCAAGTCGGGATGATATTTTTTTGCAGCCTTACGATAAGCCTTCTTAATCTCGTCGTCAGAGGCGGATTTATCAACACCCAAGACCTCATAATAATCTCTTTTTTCTGCCATAAGTATCTCCAAATAATACGGATTCACGGACAGCCTTTTTTACAGACTGTCCGCATATTCTATAAATTATTCAACGTCCTTGAAGTCTGCATCATAGTAGCCGTCGCTGTTTGGTGCAGCACCTACATTAGGGTCATAGCCTGCACCCGGGTTTGCACCACCCTGCTGAGCCTGAGCCTGTTTGTAGAGTTCTTCTGAAATCTTGTAGAAAGCCTGTGTAAGCTCTTCCTGCTTTGACTTGATAAGTTCTGTGTCCTCACCCTTGAGTGCTTCTTTAAGAGCATCAAGTTTAGCCTGAATATCAGCCTTGTCGTTTGCCGGAATCTTGTCGCCCTCATCAGCAAGAATTTTTTCTACCTGATATACCATCTGGTCAGCAGCATTTCTTGTGTCAACTGCTTCCTTACGTTTCTTATCCTCTTCTGCGAACTTTTCAGCATCCTGAACTGCCTTTTCAATATCTTCTTTTGACATATTTGTTGAAGATGTGATTGAAATTGACTGCTCCTTGTTTGTGCCAAGGTCTTTTGCAGATACGTTAACGATACCGTTAGCATCAATGTCAAATGTTACTTCAATCTGTGGCACACCGCGACGTGCAGGAAGAATTCCGCCAAGATGGAAAATACCGAGAGTTTTGTTATCTCTTGCAAATTCTCTTTCACCCTGAAGAACGTGAACTTCAACAGATGTCTGATTATCAGCTGCAGTTGAGAAAATCTGGCTCTTCTTTGTTGGGATTGTTGTATTTCTTTCGATAATCTTTGTGCTTATGCCACCCATTGTTTCAATACCGAGTGAAAGTGGAGTAACGTCAAGGAGAAGGAGTCCTTCAACCTCACCGCCGAGAACACCGCCCTGAATTGCAGCACCAACTGCAACACATTCGTCAGGGTTAATGCCCTTGAATGGTTCTTTACCTGTGTATTTCTTAACTGCTTCCTGAACTGCAGGGATTCTTGATGAACCGCCAACCATAAGGATTTTGTTAAGCTGTGACGGCTGAAGTCCTGAGTCTGCAAGTGCCTGACGAACAGGTCCCATTGTTGCTTCAACAAGGTCTGCTGTCATTTCGTTGAACTTTGCTCTTGTAAGAGTTGTTTCAAGGTGTTTAGGGCCTGTTGCATCTGCTGTGATGAACGGAAGGCTGATTTGTGATGTTGTTACACCTGAAAGTTCAATCTTTGCCTTTTCTGCTGCTTCCTTAAGGCGCTGCATAGCCATTTTATCAGAACGAAGGTCGATACCCTGTTCTTTCTTGAACTCGTCTGCAAGCCAGTCGATAATCTTCTGGTCGAAATCGTCACCACCAAGGCGGTTGTTACCTGCTGTTGCAAGAACCTCCTGAACACCGTCGCCCATTTCGATAATTGAAACGTCGAATGTACCGCCACCAAGGTCATAAACCATAACCTTCTGGTCTTCTTCCTTGTCGATACCGTAAGCCAAAGCTGCTGCTGTTGGCTCGTTGATAATTCTCTTTACTTCAAGACCTGCAATTTTACCTGCGTCCTTTGTAGCCTGACGCTGTGCGTCTGTGAAATATGCAGGAACTGTAATAACTGCTTCTGTTACAGGAGCACCAAGATAAGCCTCAGCATCAGATTTCAGCTTCTGTAGTGTCATTGCTGAAATTTCCTGTGGAGTGTAGTCCTTACCGTCAATGTTTACTTTATAGTTTGAGCCCATATGTCTCTTGATTGATGCGATTGTTCTGTCAGGGTTTGTGATAGCCTGACGCTTTGCAACCTGACCAACCATTCTTTCGCCTGTTTTTGAGAATGCTACAACTGACGGAGTTGTTCTTGCACCTTCTGCGTTAGCGATAACAACAGGTTCGCCACCTTCGATTACTGCTACACATGAGTTTGTTGTACCTAAGTCGATACCAATTACCTTTGCCATAAATTTATTCCTCCTAATAGGTTTGTTTATAATATTATTAACTGTTTTTACAGTTTAGTAACTGCTAATTAAATCGAAGTGCAATTAACGATGAGATATTATTTTGTCAGAGCCGTCAAAAAACGCAGGCAATACTTTGTGTATTAACGAGTATTTTAGACGAGCTGTGGCGGAAAAATAGCCATTGAGAATTGTGCTTAAGATTTAATTAGTAGTTACACTAGTTAACTACTTTAACTATTGCGGGGCGGATTACTCTGTCGCCCATTTTGTATCCTGTTGAGAACACATCTGAAATACTGTTTTCGGGAAGATTTTCGTCCTCACCGTGCATTACTGCATTATGGATATTCGGGTCAAAGGTTTCACCTTTTTCACCGAATGATTCAACACCAAGCTTTTTGAATGTTTCACCGTACTGATTAAAAATCATTTCAATACCCTTTTTGAAAGAATCAAGGTCAGTTATCTCTGCACTCATTGCTCTCATAAAGTTGTCATATACAGGTAAAAATTCACCGATTGTGCTTGCCTTTGTATCACCGTAAGCCATTTCCTTTTCTTTTTGTGAACGCTTACGGAAATTATCGTATTCTGCCATAACTCTTAAAAGTCTGTCCTTTGTTTCACACAGTTCGGCAGTCAATTTTTCTTCTGCTGTCGGCTCTGTTGCTTCAACTGTTTCTTCTGCAACCTCTTCAACAACTTCTTCGTTCTTTTCCTTTTTCTTATCTCTTGCCATTTTAATCCTCCAATGTATCGGACATTATTTTGCCCACGATTTCTGTTAAATATTTTATACTCGGAATAAGTCTTGCATAGTCAATTCTTGTCGGACCGATAAGCCCCAACGCACCACTGTCTTTTCCGCCAACGGAATAATGTGAATAAATCAGACTTGAATCCTGCAACTCACGGTAAAAATTCTCTTTACCGATAAGCACATTCGTGTTATTCTCTGCCTTATGCCCTGCAAAGAGATTTGTTAAAGGTTCTCCCCTTCTTAAAAACTCCATAATCTCATAGGCATTAGGATAATCGTTGTGATGAAGAAGATTTGACTGACCTTGCAACAACAACTGTGTCTGCTCGGTAAGCTGTGCCAAATCCGAAAGTGTTACCAGCAACGGTGAAATCGCAAGTGACTTGCTGCCCAATGAAAGTGCAAGAGTCTGAATAAGTGCTATGCTTACCTCACTTGCCGATTTACCGATAAAGTGTTTTGAAACTATATTGTAAAACGTTTCAATAAGTTCAAGGTTCAATTCGCTGTCTGTTCGACAAACTCGGCTTTTCAGAATTCCCGATGATGAAAGCATAACCATCATAGCGGTATGTGTACCCAGAGGCACTAACTCAACTCTGCGGATAACTGCATTTTCATCAGTCGGTGTTGTTGAAACAACTGCACAGTTTGTAAGTTCAGCAAGAACCTGACCTGCCTGTTCAAGAATCTGTTGAGGTTCACCGCCTGCATCAGAAAGACGAGCCTCGATAAGTCTTTTTTCATTGATTGGCAGTTCATATCTGTTCATCAACTTGTCAACATAGTATCTGTAACCCATCTGTGATGGAATTCGACCTGCCGATGTGTGGGGTTGTTCAATGAAGCCAAGACGGGATAATTCTGCCATTTCATTACGAACGGTTGCTGACGATACAGGGATGCGTAAAAACTCAAGCAAGGTTTTTGAGCCCACAGGCTCACCCGTTGCGATATACCATTCTATAATGGCAGCAAGGATTTTTTCTTTTCTCTCGCTGAGCTTCATTTTGTCACCCCTTTTTGTGCTGTTTAGCACTCTCGTTATTAGAGTGCTAACTCTATTAAATAATATACATTCTTTTCTAAAAAATGTCAAGGGATTAATTGTAAATAATTTGTTAATACGGATTTTGATGATTATTTGTAATAGAAAACATACGGGCAAATTCTAATTTATATAATCTTCAAGCAAAGAAAAAGCGTGGTATAAAACCACGCTGAAGAATTCTATTTATTCTTTTCTTTTTCGGCAATATCGTTTGTGTTGATTGATTTGCCGTAAACCCAGAATCTGCAAACAAGAAATTCTGTTACCATATTACAAAGCATTGTTACCGCAAGGACAATATACTCATTAACTCCGTTGTTTTCCGCCATATTGCCGAGGTATGTTGAAACAGGCGTGAAAATGAGATAATAAATTGCCACCTTGAGCATTGCAACAGGCACATTCGTTGCGGATTTGAATGTATAACGACGATTCACAGTAAAGTTGTAAAGAACGGACAACACAAGTGCTGTAAGATAACTGCCCCAGTATTCAAGATGTGCAACCTCGTTTAAGAGAGTGAACGTAACCGTCTGAATAATACCTGCGCCCATTGAGAATGCTACGAATTTCGCAACCTGAATTGCAGTTTCTTTAGGTGTAAGCTTTGCTTTTCCCTTATTCTCTGCCATAATACAATCCCCCTTGATTCCTTATATTTAAATTATAACACACAGTTTTATTTTTGCAAGAAAAAAGACTCTTACAATTACTGTAAAAGTCTTTTAGTATAATCATAATATTTTCAAAAGTTCGTCGACTATCTCTTTTGCCACCGTCATTTTGCACCTAAATCGTGTTGGTTGTGGCAGGAATTCAAAGTAATAATCATAAATTTTATCTTTAAAACTGAATGCAAACCATACGCTACCCGGTTTTGATGCGTTTTCGTTTTCAGGGTCAACATTTTCCAGTGAGCCTGTTACACCGACACCGATATCTGCATCATAAGATTTTCGACAAGTTTCTGCCATAGCACAAGCAGTTTCTTTTGAATAAACTGTATATTTTTCAATAATTCCCTCAGGTACACCCTGCATGATTTTTGCCTCATTACAATATGTGACAAATGCACCTTTAAGCACGGCAGATGCACCTTTGATATCGGTTATAAGGGATGCCAACTGTCCCGAAGTACAGCTTTCCATTGTTGTAATCGTAAGTTTTTTCTCTGTTAACAGTTTGGTCAGTTTTGCATATTCATTTCTGATTTCCTGCTCGTTATACATTTTAATTATCTCCTGTATAGGTTAATCGGCATTATATAATATAACAAATTCCGTCTTTATTATCACTACAGAAACATTTTACCATTTATTGTGTTATTTGCTTTCTAACGGAAAAATTATTGAAACTGTAAATTCTTTTGTTTCTTGATTATATTCCCATTCTACATCTCCGTTGTATTTTTTGGCTGTGCGACAAACACTTTTGAAGCCGTACCCGTGTAGCCCGTCAGTCTTTTTTGTTGAAATAAGCCTACCGTTCTTCACCAATGGAGGAGTATCCGACGAATTAGTTACATCAACAACCAGCATTTTTCCAAGTTTATTAATACCTATGATTATAATTTTGCCGTTACTTTGAGTAGCGGACTCAATCGCATTATCCAACATATTATTTAAAATTGACGTCAAATCGTTATCTGCCATAAATGAAACATCGGAATTATGAATGTTCTTTTCGAATATGATATTGTTTTTTTCACAGATATAATCATATTTACTTAGTATTAAATCCAATAACCTGTTTGATGTTTTCCCAATTTGGTTAGTTGTTTCTAAATCATCTACTATTCCCACAATATATTGTTTTATTTTTTCCGGTTCACAGGACAAATCGTACAATGCTCTGTAATGTTTTTTTGTATCGTGAACAAAAAGTTGCAGTTCGTCATTTTGGTGTTCCAACAATTCAAAATATGTATTATTGATTTCCTGCTCTTGTTGAAAAGCTCTCAATTCAAGCAGTTCTTGTTCTTTTTTTGCTTGTTTCTGTTGTAATATGCAAGTTGTTATAACAGCTATAATCAAAAATATGCTTGAACATGCTAATGTTAACAATATATTGTTTGGAAGAGTGAAATAACTGCAAATTATTACAAAATTCACTAAAATTAATAATAATGATAAGGGAAAAACGAAAAAGGTAAAATTTATTTTTTCATCGGAACGTGATTTGTTTATTATCTCGGACACTATTTTCAAAAGTATAAATAACAGGGATTTACTGAAAACAATCAACAGAATATAAGTGTATGTGTTTTCAATAAAATCACGCATAGTGTCACCATTGATAAAGTTAAGAATGTTCAGAACAATAAACTCTGTTAACAGAACTAAACATATATTTAAAACCGAGTAAAACAATGAAAATACAATGTTTTGCTTGTATAATACCTTGGCAAAAGCAAAATGAAATATCAGCATAAGGATAATGTTAATTATGACATTATAATTAAATATCAAATTGAATATACACATTATCATATAACCTATCACTATGACAATCGGATTCTTAATTTTAAACTCTGTTTTTTGCATACCTTCGTAGAAAGAAATAAATACAAAAGCCTCAATAAGCTGAAGAATAATATTCAAAGATATTGAATGCATACTATTTCCTCCTTTTTAGATAGTTAAAGAAATATTTTCTGAAAGAAGATTGATTTCTATATGAAATACTTATTAATTCGCCTGTTGTTAATTTTACTTCATTACGTTTGTATTGGTCTATATAGTCTAAATTCAATATATAACTCTTGTGAACTCTGTAAAAGCTTATATGGGTTAATTTCTTCTCCCAATAGTCAATAAGGTTAGGTGAATAAAAATTTCCCGTAACAGTTACAATTTTAACTTTACGACCATCGGTTTCAATATAAATAATATCTTTAACTTTAATTTTTCTCACTATGTTATCATCTTTTAAAAACAGTTCTATTGTTTTGTCATTGATTAGTTCAACCGCTTTATCAAGACCGGTGTAGAATCGCTGATAATCTAATGGCTTTTTTATAAATCTTAAGGCGAACAAATCCATAGCGTCGTCAATATACTTTTCATATTCTGTGATGAAGAAAATTATAATGTTTTTGTTATTCTCTTTTAGCTTTTTAGCAACTTCAAGACCGGAAATATCGCCTATTTCTATGTCCAAAAAAGCAATATTGTAACTTGTGGCGGATTCCTTTGCTTTTTGTCCATCATCAAACAAATCATAAAAGCACGTAATATTTTTTTCTTCACAGTATTTAAATAAATACTCGACAATGACATTTCTACACTTGCTGTCATCATCGCAGATTAGTGCATTAATTGTCATACATTCACCATCCGTTTCGCAATAAAAATTTACGGTACTACTCACTTTAATTCTAACAAAAGACTTTTTCAATAGCAAGAAAAATGCAAAACTGCATATATTTTACTGCAATTCTGTAAAAAAAGACTCTTACTAATTCAAGTAAGAGTCTTTGACTATTAGTCAAGTGGTTTCATTGTCGGGAAGAGAATTACGTCACGGATTGCCTGACTGTCTGTAAGGAGCATTGTCATACGGTCAATACCGAAACCGATACCGCCTGTTGGTGGCATACCGAGTTCAAGAGCATAAAGGAAGTCTTCATCAGTTGTGTTAGCTTCTTCGTCACCGAGGGCTAAAAGTTCTTCCTGTGCCTTGAATCTTTCTCTCTGGTCAATCGGGTCGTTAAGCCCTGAATAGGCATTTGCCATTTCCCAACCGTTCATAAAGAACTCAAAACGTTCAACATAGTTCGGGTCTTCAGGCTTTTTCTTTGTAAGCGGAGAAATCTCAATCGGATGGTCCATAACGAATGTTGGCTGAACAAGATGTTCCGCAACAAATTCTTCAAAGAAGAGGTTGAGAATGTCACCTTTCTTGTGATGCTTTTCAAATTCAACATGATGCTCTTTAGCAACTGCATGAGCTTCTTCTGTTGAATGAATTTCGTTAAAGTCAACACCTGAATATTTCTTAACTGCATCAAGCATTGTGATTCTCTCAAACGGCTTACCTAAATCCATTTCAATTCCGTTGAATACGATTTTTGTTGTGCCGAGAACCTCCTGTGCTACATAACGATAGAGATTTTCTGTCAAATCCATCATACCGTGGTAGTCAGTATATGCCTGATAAAGTTCCATAAGTGTGAATTCCGGGTTATGACGTGTGTCAAGACCTTCGTTACGGAAAACACGACCGATTTCGTAAACTCTTTCCATACCGCCAACGATAAGACGTTTTAAGTAAAGTTCAAGAGAAATACGGAGTTTGATGTCTGTATCAAGAGCATTAAAATGTGTTTCAAACGGTCTTGCTGCTGCACCACCTGCATTGTAAACAAGCATTGGTGTTTCGACTTCCATAAAGCCTTCACCGTCAAGGTATCTGCGGACTGCACTGATAATCTTTGAACGGTTAATGAGAGTCTGTTTTGACTCCTGATTCATAATAAGGTCAATATAACGCTGACGATATCTCATATCAGTATTTGTAAGACCGTGGAACTTTTCAGGAAGAATCTGCAAGCTCTTTGAAAGAAGTGTTACATTAGTTGCGTGAATTGAAATCTCGCCTGTTTTTGTTCTGAAAACTTCACCCTCAATACCGATGATATCACCGATATCAAGCTTCTTAAAGCCTTTATATTCCTCTTCGCCGATGCTGTCGCGGGCTACATAAGACTGGATATTACCCTTTAAGTCCTGAATATTGCAGAATGAAGCTTTACCCATAACACGCTTTGACATCATACGACCTGCAACACGTACTGTCTTGCCTTCAAGCTCGTCAAAGTTATCTTTAACATCAGCACTATGATGTGTCTGGTCATATTTTGTAATTACAAATGGGTCCTTGCCTTCTTCCTGCAAAGCCTTCAACTTTTCCTGACGGATTCTTTGCTGTTCACCCAAATCAAGTTCAGGCTGATTCTGCTTAATATTATCTGCCATTTTATTCACCTTATCTTGTGATTTCTACGATTTTAAATTCAAGTGTGCCGTTTGGTACGTCAATTGTAACCTTATCGCCTTTTTTGTGGCCTATAAGTGCCTTACCAACAGGAGATTCGTCTGAAATCTTACCTGCAGCCGGGTCAGCCTGTGCAAAACCAACGATTGTGTATGTGTAAGTCTTTTTCTTTTTATCAGTAAGTTTAACTGTTGAGCCGATGTGTACATTTTCGTTGCCAAGTGTTTCAACGTCAAGAATCTTTGCATTTTTGATAATGTACTCGATTTCACCGATACGTGCTTCAAGCTTAGCCTGGTCATTCATAGCCTCGTCATATTCACTGTTTTCTGACAAGTCACCAAAGCTCTTTGCAAGTTTAATTTTCTCAGCAGCTTCTTTTCTGCCATTGACTTTTAAATCCTCAAGTTCAGCTTCAAGCTGTTTGAGTGCTTCTATTGTGAGTAATGTTTCTGCCATTTTTAAAACTCCTTTAAATTCGGATTTTGGGCATAACTAAACAAGCAGTTATACTGCCCCAATTAGCATATATTATATTAAATATTTCAAGCCGTGTCAAGAGAAATGAATATCCTCAAGGCTCTTTTTTTCATTATTTACAGTTATGTTCTCAAAAACTCCTTCTGCAAGTGAAAAAACACCGGACAGTTCATATAAAGCAGAATAAAAATCATACTTATCAATGCCATCGGGCTTAAGATAATTATATATCTCGGGAACCGTAAAGCTTTCTTTGTCAATAACGGTAATCCTTTGGTCAGAACTTTTTATTCTCATAAAATCCATATCGCAATTTATTATAATTTCAGCATCTTCGGGTTCTTTGCGCAGCACAGGACACAAGCCCGTTTCCTCCGTTATCAGCTCCACAGTATCGGAGTATTTTTCCTTCCTGTCCGTAGCAATGGTCAAGGTCGAAGAATATGCAGACAATTTTTCCGCAAATTCAACCTCCGTACCACATTTATCAATCAGGCAAATTGAAACAAGATTTTCATTAACACAGTTCTTTTTGAGAAGTTCTGTAAAGGTGTTGTGCAACATTTTTTTATAAAGCAAATCACTTTTAAAGAATTCTATATCGCGACTTTGCGGAAACAGATTATAATCGTTTGTTATAATACGTCTTGCACATTTTCCGACGGAAACAATAATTTTTTCGGTGTTTATCCCCTTTTTACCCACCCTTATATCCATAACGTAAAACGGTGCACCTTTATATACAGCAACAGTCTTAAGCTGATAATCGTCCCTTCTCAAGCCACCAAAAACTTTTTCGACAAGTGTATCTTTTCTTCTATGTACATTGATTATCGTAAACATAAAAATCCCTCCACCTTAATTCTATGTGGAGGGATAATGTTTTATTTATCAGTTTCCTAAAAGCTCTGCTGCCTTAAGGTATTGTGCATCCTCTTCAAGTGTCAGCAATTCAAGCCTTGAATTTTGTTCCGGTGTAAGCTCAACCGTATAGGTTGGTTCAACACCAATGCCATTATAAGAATCACTCTTATAAGGAAGAATTTTTGCAACAGTCAAAACAACCGCACTACCGTCGCTTAACTCAAAAACCTTTTGCATTGTTCCGTTGCCTGCAGTTCTTACCCCTACAAGCTGTGCCATTCCAAAGTCACGAAGGTCACAGGCAAACAATTCCGCTGCCCCTGTTGTATTGGAATTTATCAGAACCACCATTGCAAATTTTGCACTTTGTGAGTCTGATGTAAATGTTTCAATTATATTGCCGTCCTTGTCAACCGCCGTGGCTATTGCAGATGTCCCCTCAGTAGCAACCGGCACAAGCATATCAATACATTTAACTGCATCCGAAATTGAGCCCGTACTGTTATTTCGTACATCAAAGACGACGGAAGCAACATTCTTTTGGGTCATATAGCTTAAAGCCTCTTGAAGTTGCTCGGGAGTTGTACTGTAAAAAGCGGTAATTCTGATATAACCTATATCATCGTTCACGCTGTAATAAACTGTTTCAACGTCATATCCGCGAGCAATTGAAACCGTTTTCGTTTCTTCCCCATGCACAAATGTTACCTGTACATTTGTAAGCTTTTCACCTTCAAGACTTGCAAGTAAATCCATGTGATTTTCATTTGTTACGGCAACACCGTCAACAGCTGTAATAACATCGCCTTTTTCAATTCCCTGAAGCTGTGCAGGTGAACCTTGGGAAACCTCCGAAATATAGATGTTATTATTCATACTGTCATATACTGCAACAACACCTATACCGCTTTTATTTCCCTTTGCCTCCTCCTTGTACTTCACATACTCGTCAGGAGACATATAATAACTGTACCTGTCACCGATACCCGCAATATAACCTTCGGACATCATATTGTTAAGCAGGTTCTCGTTGATGTCACCATAATAGTTTTCACGCACTAAATCATCAATTTCAGAAATAGTTGAATAAACACCTGAACGTTCTGAAACATCCTTGATGATGGAATTGTAAATCCCCATGGCAACCAACATTGTTATTGTAACAGTCAAAGCCACTGCAAGAAATATCAAAGAAACGGTAAGACCCAATGATACTTTTTTATTCAAAGGAAATCACCCTTTATTTTTTAGGTATATATGGCAAATAGTTTTCAGGGTTAACACGGTTACCATTAAGTCGCATCTCGAAGTGGAGATGTGAACCCGCAACAGGATTTGATGCAGAAGGACGTGGCCAACAGTTACCTGTATTACCTAAAATACCGATAACCTGACCCTGTACAACATAGTCACCAACACTTACATAACGTGCATCCATGTGAGCATAGAGTGAACTTAAACCATTACCGTGGTCAATATTGATATAGTGACCGTATGTTGATGAGGCAAAGGTTGACTTTGTAACCTTACCTGATGCAACAGCATAAATCTTTGCACCCTTTGATGTGTAATATGTCTTACCATTGATTACACGGTTAGCAGGAGCACAGAAGTCAACTGATGCTGTACCACGTGCAGAGTGGGAAGCATAGTCCGCTGAGTAATAGACCGATTTTTCCTGAATCGGGGCAATCAGTCCCCTTGATGAAACTTTAAAATTATGGTTAACATCGCCATTATTAACAGTACCGTTACCTGTTGAACCGTTATTTGCAATATCGTTATCCAAAGAATTTGAAAACTCTGCTTTTTCTCTTTCAGCCTGTGCTAACAACTGCTGATAATAAGCACTGTTTTGGTTATAGGTAGCAATAATCTTATTCTGCTTATTGATATTGTCCTCGTTGATTTTCTGAGTTCTTTCAAGTTCAGCCTTCTGTCCCTGTAAAACAGCCATATCAGCCTGTTGTGCAGCACGGTCCTTTGCAATCTGCGCCTTTTTCTCTTCTGTTTCGGTACGCTTTGCGTCAAGGTCGGACTTAATTACATTCAGTTCATCAACCTGAGCCTGTAATGTGGCAACAATTTCAGTATCGTGCTTTGAAACCTGACGAAGAAGTTCTGTTCTTGCAAGGAAATCCGAAAAATCAGTTGCATTAAGGAAAATTTCAAGCTCAGATGTTTCACCTGCTATATAAGCGGCTCTTAATCTTTTCTTTAAAACCTCGTGAGTTTCTGCAATTTCTTTTTCCTGCACTTCCATTTTGGAATTGGTGTCTGCGATTTCCACCTCAAGAGTACGGATTCGAAGCTCAAACTCGTTGATTTGAGCTGTCAGCGTATCGATATTTTCCTGAATAGGAGCCATTTCTGCTTCAATGAGAGCCATTTTCTCGTCAAGAATCTTACTCTGCTCCTGAAGAACCTTTAATTGCTGTTTAGCATCTATCTGACCCTGTTGGGCTTTTTCAAGTTCTTTTTCATATCTGTCGATTTCAGCTTCAATTTCTGCCATTGTTTTTGCAGAAGCTGTAAACGGAATTGCTGTAAGCAGAAGAATAGCCGCACACAGCACTGAAAAAATCTTTATACTAATCTTCACTTACTACACTCCCTTGTTCCTTAAGATATTTGCCCATTGAGATAAGACTACCTACTGAGCCTGTGAAGATGCCGATAGCGGCGAATAACAATAAAATGTACAATGCATATCCTGTAAACGGAATTGGTTCAAACAGGGCAAGTAAATCCTTAAACACATATACAACACCCTGATACAAGCCTGCAAGTACGCCAAATGAAACAATACTTGAGATAATTCCTATTACCATACCCTCAATCATAAACGGCCAACGTACAAACCAGTTTGTTGCACCAACAGCCTTCATAATGCTGATTTCAAGTCTTCGTGAGAACATTGTAATACGAATTGTATTAGCAATAATAAACAACGAAACAATAAAGAGAAGGATAACCATACCTGCGATAATGACTGTCACACCCTGACGGATATTAACAAGTTTATCCGCAACGTCACTGTTTTCTCTGACTGTTTCAACGGCATCCATACTGCGAAGTGATGCAACCGTGGTGTTGAACTCTTCCATATTTGCAACAGTTACCTTATAGGCATCGGGAAGCGGATTTTCCAAGTCCTCGAGAAGTGCTGCATCAGAACCCATTGATGCTTTTTGTGCTTCAAAAGCCTCTTCCTTAGAAACGAAAATACAATTCTGAACATTATCTATAGACTTGATGTCATCTTCAAGGTCATCAATCTGTTCACTTGTTGTGCCGTCCTTTATGTAAACCATAATAACGTTCTGGCTTTCAATATTATCGAGCAAAGCATTAATATTAAAGAAAAGCATTGTGCCGAGTCCTATAATAACAAGGCAAGCCATAAGAACGGTTATTGATGCCAATGACATAAGTCTGTTTACCCAGACATTACGGAAGCCTTCTTTTGTAAGATAGCCTAAACTTGCGCCCTTCATTGAACATCACCTCCGTTTGTTTTTTCTTCAAAACTAACGGTAGTATCCTCTACCCCGTAAGATTTCATAAATGCCTCAAGGTCATCATCGCTGTTCGGCTGATGATAGAAGGAAGGCGAAGTATTATTCTCCTCATCAAGCTCAAGAAGAGAAACAATAACCTCGTCACGAAGCTGATTTACATCCTCTTCAAGCTCATGCTCAACAGCTTCCTTAAGCTCCGCCTGTGTTTCATAAACTACCGGAGGCTCAGAAGGAGTGATTTCAGCATACTCTTCAACCTGTCTTTCGGCAGTATCAGAAACAACCTCACCCTGATTGATTGTTATTACACGGTGATTGAAGCGACGAACAAGCTCATGCTCGTGAGTAACCATAACAACAGTTGTGCCGTTTGCATTTATATGGTTAAGCAAATCAACGATTTCATAAGACATTTCAGGGTCAATATTACCTGTAGGCTCGTCCGCAATAATTGTGCCCGCATTATTGACAAGAGCACGTGCAAGGGCAACTCTCTGTTGCTCACCACCCGAAAGCTGAGTCGGGAGCTGACGTGCCTTTGAAGTAAGACCCACAAGGCTCAACACGTACGGAACTCTTTTTCTGATATCTTTTTCCTTTGCACCGATAACACGCATTGCAAAAGCAACATTATCGTAAACTGTCATATTAGGAATAAGACGGAAGTCCTGGAAAACTATTCCCATTGTTCTTCTGAACTTGGGGATATCCCTTTTCTTCATCTTATTAAGATTATAACCGTTAATTATAACAGAACCTGCATTTGGCACCTGTTCACGCATAATTATTTTAAGAAATGTACTTTTACCTGCACCTGATGAACCAACAATGAATACAAATTCACCATCATTGATAGTAATTGAAACATCACGAAGGGCATTAGTACCGTTATCATATGTTTTTGAAACGTGTTTAAATTCAATCACAATATGCACCTTTTCCTTATATTGATTTTGGATTTGAATACTTTTTAAACCAAATAAAATGTGGCCACAGTAATCCACTGTAGCCATTATAACACAAAATATTGTATTTGTAAAATTTTTAAAGAAAAATTAACATTTATCGTCGCTTTGCACAATAATATTCCATAGTATTATTGCATCTTTTACAAATACAAGCGACAGATGCAATACCACGGATAAATTATTCGTATTTCGGAATTAAATGCATTACATATTTTTATTATTATCTTCGTCACAAAAACCCGCCCTTTCTTCAGGCGGGTTTTCTGATTTATTTTGTCAACGCATAATGTCTTATGGTGACGGAAACGAGTTTATCATAATCTGCCACGTGGATGAACGAGCCGTCCGCCATAGGATAAACCGTTAAGTCCTCTGCTTCGTGGTCACGACCGCTTACCGTTCTTTCAAAAAGTGTTTCAACCTTGCCTGTTTTCACATCAACCGTCTGCACCTTTTCTGTTGCTGAACCGCTGACATCATAGGACATATAAAGGAGTCCGTCATAATACTCTGCACCCTGAATTCTGTCAATTGGCTCAGAAAGCATAATTTTATGTGAAAAAGTCATATCGTCAAGATTATATGCTAAAATACAATCTGTTTCGTGGAATTGTGATGTGTAAAGATAACCGTTTTCGCCGTCAACCGCACAGTAAGGGATACCGTCATCAAGATATTCTGTACCAAGGTCATAGTATTCCCCTGTAAATTCAAGTGTTTCCGCATCATAAATGAGGATTAAATTATATGTATCCGTATCGTCTTCCGTTGCGGCATAAATTTTTCCGTTATAATAACTGATACCGCCGATGTGGTCGCTGTTATACTTTTCCTTGATTTCCTTTGGAATAGCATTATGGGTAAAAATCACCTTTTGGAATCCGTCTGCGGTCCACTTTGCCATACCAACAAGGTCAAGTGCTGCGATAGAGCCTGCTGTGTAGAAATATTCACCGTCCGTTGTGATGCCCTGACTCATTAAAAGTGCCTCGTCAAGGGTAAACTGTTCGCTTTTCACAAGTTCAGCATTTGGGGAAGAACTGATTTCCCCACCGTTTATAATACCTGAAAGCAAAAGAATGAGTGAACTGAAAATTGCCCACACCGAACGAATTGTTAACAATACACCTTTTGAAGCCAACATTGTAATACCACCAATACATATATAATGTTTATAAAATTAGTTAAAAAATTTTACAGTTCAATTCTTGAAGCATATTCTTCTAAAGCCTGATTGATTTCTTCTTCGTTTTCCCAAAATGTATCATCGCATTGTTCTAATATTTCTTCAGCATCTTCGTCGTCTTCATTTTCTTCTAACACCAAATATGCCTGATATGCTTTTCTTAAATTTTCTTTTAATTTTGCTGATAGAATTTGCTCTAATACAGACATTTCCTGTTCTAAATCACCATTGTTTTCAACATTAAGAAAATATTGGTCGTGTCCGCCATTATTGACCTCACTTTGATAAGTCATAAGTTCAGCGTGTGGTGACTCTGCCTTTTCTTCTGTCCACAAATCCCACATTTTGTTCCATTGAAGCTCTTCCTTGGTTAATTCAACCTCTTTTTTCTTAAATACATCAAACAATCCCATAAAATCACCTTTTTTGTTTCATTATACCATAAGACATAATAATTGCAATAGTCACAAAAATCCCCTCGGATTGCTCCAAGGAGATTAATTTAACTTTAATTATAAAACTTTTATTCCCTTATTTCAAGATAAGCATTACCATTGACGGTTTCAAAGTCAAGGCGTCCTTCTCCGTTACCGTAAACCTGCTTACCATCATTAGTAGTCAATGAAAATTCGCTTGTGACTTTACCGCTGACAGTATCGAAATCAATGTAGAAGCCGTCGTTTTCGGGTAGCTCAAATTTAATGTCACCGCTGACGGTTGAAACATCAGACGATTGAGGTACCTCGTCTGCACACAAAAGAACTGTTCCTGATACGCTGTCTGCTTCCAGGTCTTTAACCGCACCCGTAATTTCTACATTTCCGCTGACTGTTTCAGCATCAATTCTCTCTGCACTCGTTTCAGTAATATTTACATATCCGCTGACATTTTCAATATTTATATCCGTTGCACCGCATTTTTCAAACCGAGTATCACCTGAAGCTGTCGCTGTGTCAATCTCCTTTGCAGTAATACCGGTTATTCCGATACTCGCACTTGCAGTATTAACCGAGATTGTGTTCATTGTTGTCGCTAAAGCCTCAGGAAGATAAACAAACAAATCCTTTTCGGGAATTTTATTTGACAGGTTCCAAGAACTTGTTGATTGGCACGGCTTAATATAAAGCATATTATCTTTCACTCGCCAACGGAGTTCATATTTTTCTTCAATAACATCGTTTGACGCTTCTTCAATTTTAACAGTATCACCGTCATAAGCATACACAAATACATTTCCGCTAATCCAATCAATACTTATACTTGTAAATTCAGTCTTTGGCAATTCAACCGCACCGACAGTGTATTCCTTTTCGTCGCTATATCTATAGCCTTGCTCTTTCCCAAATATTATGGGTGAATTAGGGTTTTCTCTGAAAACCAACACACCAATCAGAATTCCCATAAGGACTAATGCAACAACGGACCATATAACTATTCTCGCAACTGCTGACTTTTTCATTTATTACCACCGCCTTTTAAATCAAAACAAGCTTCAATAACATCTGTAATTGCACCTGTTATCGGAAACACGAGCCATGTAATATACCACGCACCGGTTAAAAAGCTTATTAAAAAATAAACAATTACCGCAACTGCCCAAACACAGCTTTTTACAGCCTTAAGCACAGGGTTTTCAGGCTCTTTTTTCTTTTCTTCCTCATCTTCTCGTTTGTTTTTTGAATTGACTATTGAACGGTAAACAATAATTCCTGTCGCAACCGCAACCATAACAAACATAAGCGCCGGTCCTACCGCACCATCAATAAGTATCGGCGGAACAACCGAGGTTATATATAACATAATCGAAGTTGCCAAAAGAAGTGCGGACTTTTTCTTTTTTTCTTCATTTTCTGTGTTAACTTCATTTTCGCTTATACCATATTTATCCTGCACAAGATTATCAGGCTGAGGTTCATGCTCTTGTTCCGTTTTAGGCAATTCCTCATTACGAAGAATATAATCAGTCGTAACACCAAAATAATCACAAATTAAAACCATTTTATCAATATCGGGTACGGATTGTTCCGCCTCCCATTTGCTGACAGCTTGTCGGGATACACCTAAGGTTTCAGCAAGCTGTTCCTGTGACAAACCGCGTTGCTTACGCAGTGTTTGTATTTTTGTACCGATTGTCATTTTCATCACCTACAAATCCATATATTTATTATGCGGTAAAAAGCCTTTACTTGTCAATAAAAATATAACAAATCCGCCGGTTACATTCTACCAAGCATACCTTGAATTTTGTCAACCGACGGTTGCATTCATAAAAAATCCCCACCGATTTCTCGATGGGGAGATTGAATTTAATAGATTTACAGTTGCATTTTTGAGGC
>JAZSFK010000054.1:0-79256 GCA_045532175.1 Candidatus Fimenecus sp.
CCCGGGCGCAGGAAAAGGTACACAGGCAGAAAAGATATGTGAAAAATTCAATATCCCTGCTGTGTCAACAGGTAATATCATCAGAGAAGCTCTTAAAAACGGTACAGATATGGGACTTAAAGCTAAGTCCTATATCGATGCCGGAAAATTGGTTCCTGATGAAGTTGTTATAGGTATTATTAAGGAAAGACTTGCTGAGGATGATTGCCAGAACGGTTTCATTCTTGACGGTTTCCCAAGAACAATACCACAGGCAGAGGCTCTTGATAATATGGGTATCGTTATCGACAAGGTTGTTGATATCGAGGTTCCTGATGAAAAGATTACAGCTCGTCTTTCAGGCAGAAGAGTTTGTCTTAAATGCGGTGCTACTTATCATCTCGAATATAAGAAACCATCAAAAGACGGCATCTGCGATGTATGTGGCGATGAACTTGTTCAGCGTAAGGACGACAGTCCTGAAACTGTTCTTGACAGACTTAATGTTTATCACGAACAGACAGAGCCACTTAAGGACTACTATTCAAAGACAGGTAAGCTTGTAATAGTAGAAGGACAGGAAGAGGTTGCAGATACAACAGCTCTTGTCTTTAAAGTGTTGGAGGATTAACATGATAGTGCTTAGAACTGCTAAGGAAATTGAGATGATGCGTAAGGCTTGTCAGATTTCCGCAGAAGCATTACAGTTGGCGGGTGAGGCGGTCAAGCCGGGTGTAACAACATACGAAATTGACCAAATCGCATACCGTTATATTAAGAAGCAAGGTGCAGAGCCAAACTTTTTAAACTATAACGGATTTCCGGCAACAGCATGTATTTCCATAAACGACGAGGTCATCCACGGCATTCCTTCAAAGAAGAGAGTGCTGATGGAAGGCGATATTGTCAGTATCGATTTAGGTGCGAAGGTTAATGGTTATAATGGCGATAATGCTGCCACATTTGCTTGCGGAAGGGTTTCTGACGAAGCAAAGCGGCTGTGCGACACAACTCGTGAAAGCCTGTATTTAGGCATTGAACAAGCTGTCGCAGGCAACAGAATCGGTGATATAGCCTTTGCGATTCAATCCTATTGTGAGGAAAGAGGTTTTTCAGTTGTCCGTGAATACACGGGACATGGTATAGGAACACATCTTCACGAAGACCCGTCAGTTCCAAATTACGGAACAGCGGGAAGAGGTCAAAGACTTCTCCCCGGAATGACACTTGCAATTGAGCCTATGATAAATATGGGTTCAAAGGCAATAAAATGTTTGCCTGACGGTTGGACCGTCAAAACGCTTGACGGCAAACTGTCCGCTCACTTTGAACACACAATCGCTATTACAAAAGGCGAACCAATCATTTTGACAAAACTTTAATGAGGTGTAACTTATGGAGTTTCGTAAAGGTGAGTTAGTCATTTGTACGGCAGGTCGAGAAAAAGACCGTATTATGTGTGTTACAGAAGCTGATGGGAAATATGTATATGTTTGTGATGGTAAGGAAAGACTTTTGCACAATCCCAAAAGGAAAAATCCGAAACATCTTATAAAAACAGACAGAAAGCTTCCCGACAGTATGTTCTTAACGGACAGAGCATTGAGAAAAGCATTATCGAAAGAGGTTTAAACTTATGGCAAAACAAGATATGATTGAAGTTGAAGGTACAGTCGTTGAAGCTCTTCCTAATACATTCTTTATTGTAGAGCTTGAAAACGGTCACAAGGTACACGCTCGAATTTCGGGTAAACTTCGTATGAACTACATCAGAATTCTTCCAGGAGATAAGGTTACAGTTGAACTTTCACCTTATGACCTTAACAACGGCAGAATTACATGGCGTTCAAAGTAAGAAAAAATTGACAGCATTTTATGAGGAGGTAAATTAAATGAAAGTTAGACCTTCTGTCAAGAAAATTTGCGAAAAGTGCAAAGTAATTAAGCGCAAGGGTAAAGTAATGGTTATCTGTGAAAACCCTAAGCACAAGCAGCGTCAGGGCTAAGATGAATCGCAATGAGCTGCAACTGCAGAGCAGCTTGAATTTATCTTAGAACTTTCGCTCAATCGTTTCTAAAGTACTAAGGAACGATGAATTTGTAAAAAAACGGCTTATAAAAGCCACATTTTGAAAATGGAGGTGCAACTGTAAATGGCTCGTATTTCAGGTGTTGACTTACCAAGAGAAAAGAGAATCGAAATCGGTCTCACATATATCTATGGTATAGGCAGAAAAACAGCCAGCGACATTGTTGCTGCAACAGGTATCAATCCGGACACACGTGTTAAGGATTTAACCGAAGAAGACGTTTCAAAACTTCGTGAGTACATCGAACACAACGTAACAGTTGAAGGTGACCTCAGAAGAGAAACAGCATTTGATATTAAAAGACTTGTTGAAATTGGTTGCTACAGAGGCGTTCGTCACCGCAAGAATCTCCCGGTAAGAGGTCAGCGTTCAAAGACAAATGCTCGTACACGTAAGGGACCAAAGAAGACAATCGCTAACAAGAAGAAGTAAGAAGGAGGGACTAAATAATGGCAAAGCAAGTTAAAAAAGGCGCTGTAACACGCAGACGTCGTGAAAAGAAAAACATTGAAAAAGGCGCAGTTCATATTCAGTCCACCTTCAATAATACAATCGTTACAATTACTGACACACAGGGTAACGCTGTATCATGGGCAAGCGCTGGTGAAATGGGCTTCAGAGGCTCAAGAAAATCAACACCATTCGCTGCACAGACAGCTGCTGAAACAGCAGCTAAGGTTGCGATTGACCACGGTATGAAAACCGTAGAAGTATACGTTAAGGGTCCGGGTTCAGGACGTGAAGCTGCAATCCGTGCATTGCAGACAGTAGGCCTTGAAGTTACAATGATTAAAGACGTAACTCCAATCCCTCACAACGGCTGCCGCCCACCTAAGAGAAGACGTGTATAACAGAAATTTGGAGGTAACAGATTATGGCAAGATATACCGGTGCGGTTTGTAAGCTCTGCCGTCGTGAAGGAAAGAAACTTTTCCTCAAAGGCGACCGTTGCTATACTGGTAAATGTGCTCTTGAGAGACGTTCATACGCTCCTGGACAGCACGGCCAGAACCGCAAAAAAGTTTCTGAATATGGTATGCAGCTTCGTGCAAAGCAGACAGCTAAGCGCTACTACGGTATTCAGGAAGGACAGTTCTATAAATATTTCTTGATGGCTGAAAAGCGTCAGGGTATTGTCGGTGAAAACCTTTTGAAGATTTGTGAAAGCCGTCTTGATAACGTTGTTTATCTTCTCGGATGGGCTTCATCCCGTGCAGAAGCAAGACAGCTCACAATTCACGCTCACTTCCGTGTAAACGGTAAGAAGGTTGACGTTCCATCATACCTTCTTAAAGCAGGCGATGTAGTATCAATTAAGGACAACAGCAAGGATAGCGTTAAGATTAAGGAAGTTCTTGAAGCTAACGCATCTCGTCCGGTTCCTGCATGGCTTGATAAGAATGCAGAAGAGCTTTCAGCTAAGGTTGTTAAGCTTCCGGAAAGAGAAGAAATTGCTGTTCCGGTTGAAGAGCATCTTATCGTCGAGCTTTATTCTAAATAATAGGCTTGAAACAATAATAACAATAGCGGAAAATATTTTTCTGTACTCAGTTAGGAGGGTTTTGAATGATAGGAATTGAGAAGCCCAGCATTGAAGCACTTGATTTAACAGCAGACGGAACTTATGGCAAATTCGTTGTTGAACCACTTGAACGTGGTTACGGTACAACACTTGGCAACAGCCTTCGTCGTGTACTTTTGTCATCACTTCCGGGATATGCTATTACTTCGGTAAAAATTGACGGTGTTCTTCATGAATTCTCAACCATTGACGGTGTGAAAGAGGATGTAACAGAAATCGTATTGAATTTGAAGGGAGTAATCCTTAAAATTCACGGCGACGGACCTGAAACAATTTATATCGATGCAAGTGGCAAGTGTGTGGTTACTGCAGGTGATATTAAGGCTGATGCTAATGTTGAAATCCTTAATCCTGACCACGTTATCGCAAACCTCGAAGATGGCGGAGTTCTTAAAATGGAACTTACATGCGATAAGGGCAGAGGTTATGTTTCAGCAGAAAGAAACAAGCAACTTATGCAGCCAGTTATCGGCGTAATCGCAATAGATTCAATTTATACACCCGTATTAAAGGTAAATTATACGGTTGAAAATACCCGTGTTGGTCAGATTACTGACTACGACAAGCTTTCACTTGAAGCTTGGACAGACGGTACAATTTCAGCGCAAGAGGCCGTTTCTCTCGGCGCAAAAATCCTTACAGACCATCTCGACCTCTTTGTTGACCTTTCAGACGAGGCAAGAGAGACAGAGACAATGATTGTTAAGAACGACGATTCAAGAGGTAAGATTCTTGAAATGACAATTGAAGAACTTGACCTTTCAGTTCGTTCCTTCAACTGCCTCAAGCGTGCAGGTATCAATACAGTTGAAGATTTAACAAACAGAACAGAGGAAGATATGATGAGAGTAAGAAACCTTGGTAGAAAATCTCTTGAAGAGGTTATCGCAAAGCTCGAATCATTGGGACTTTCATTAAGTAAGGAAGACGAATAATAAAGGAGTGATTTTGAATGCCAGGAACAAGAAAACTCGGCAGAACAAGCGATCACCGCAAGGCTATGCTCAGAGGTATGGTAACATATCTTATCGAGAACGGTCAGATTGAAACAACTGTAACAAGAGCCAAAGAAGTAAAGGCTATGGCTGAAAAAATGATTACAATCGCTAAATCAAGCGACCTTCACTCAAAGCGTCAGGTTTACTCTTACATCACAAAAGAGTCTGTAGCTAAGAAGTTGATGGAAGAAGTAGCACCAAAGTATGCTGACAAAAACGGTGGCTACACACGTGTTATCAAGACCGGCCCAAGAAGAGGCGATGCTGCTGAAATGTGCATCATCGAACTCATCGCTGACTAATGCGGTAAGGCTTTAAAACCATAAAATTAACACCTTGGAGAAATCCAAGGTGTTTTTTTATGTTAGTTGCTTCATTCTACTGTCGGTAGGATGACATAATTTTAGTTTTGTGATATATTATTGATGGGAGGTGGATTTATGGATAATAAGAAAATCGGTAATTTTATAGCCGAAAAGCGAAAGCAATTAGGGTATAGTCAAAAGGAATTGTCTGAGAAACTGAACGTTACAGATAAGGCGGTATCTAAATGGGAAACAGGTAGAAGTATGCCAGATGTATCACTATTAATTCCTATTGCAAATTTGTTTGGAGTTTCAGTGACAGAATTACTTAATGGTGAAGAAATTTCACAAGAAAACATGAATGCAGCAACAGATGAATTACTGGTAAAATCTCTTGAATATATCCCATTACGGGACCCATATCTTTTTTTGATAGGGTGGTATGTATTTTCTTGTGTGTACTATTTATTTGGGAGATTTCTTACTATTTGCGGTATGTATAAATACAATATTAGCTTTCCAGAAAACAGTTTTGTTGAATTTTTAGAAAAAGTATATTATCCAGAGGCAAATGGAATAGGATTTATACTTGCTATGATTGCATTGGGAATAATGACTATAATAACAATAGCATTCTATGGGAAATATATAACAAAACCAACCTTGGTATTTGCGTCCACGATGCTTATGCCTCCGCTAATTTATGTGTCACTTATCCAAATGTTTGACCATTTAGAATGGGTCATATTAACCTCATATGCAATTTGTATTCTCCATTTTGTTCTAACTACAATCTTTTTTATTAAAGACATAGAAAAATTTGATGATGTATAAAAAAAGGATGGTTCAAAACCATCCTTTTTTTCTGTTTATCGCAATTTAATCCCAATACAAATAAATCCATTGTCAATGATGTCAATAACTCCATATTCATCCTGCATCAATGCACCGGGACAGAAGAATTTTACTCCGTCAACAGTATCCTCCTGTTGCCTGTGATTATGTCCGTAAAGAACCAACTGACAATTATTTCGTTTTGATATGGAAATAAGTCGCATAAGTGAACTTTTAACATACTCATAATGTCCGTGTGTTATGTAAATTTTAAGTCCGCCCTCGTTGATGAATTGATTTTTAGGGTACTTACAATGGAAATCGTTATTACCTTGAACCTCATATATGCGTTTTCCCTCAAGAAATGGCTTGGCACGTTCAAAATCAATATGTCCGTCGCCTAAAAATACAACAGCCTCTGCGGTAGGTTGTGCCTCAATTGCTTTTTTCATAGAAAAGAAATCACCATGGGAATCTGATAAGACAAGTATTCTCAAGCATATCACTCCTTCGTTAAGCATAGTATTATTATATATGATTATGGTGGTGTTTTCAATGAATAACAATAATTTTGATGAAATAATTAACTCTGTAAAATCAAATAACAACAAACAGGAGACGGAGGATTTTCTTAAAAAGAAATTAAATCCGTCACAGACCAAAAAATTGCAAGAGGTAATGAGTGACAGAGGGGCTTTGGAGCAACTTTTGTCAACTCCTCAGGCAAAGGCATTATTAAAGAAATTTATGGAGGACAAAGATGCTTGATATTGAAAATTTACTGTCGTCAATAAGTGATGAAGATATGGCAAGGATTAAAGACCTTGCAAACAGCCTTTCAGGAAATGAAGAGAAAAAACAACCGGAAAAAGAACAAAACAACTTTCCTATTGATTTGAATACAATGAACAAAATAATGTCCGTTATGGGAAAAATGGGCAAGGAGGACTATCGAACACGGCTTATTACAGACCTTAAGCCCATGCTCAGCGATGAGCGACAGAAAAAAGCAGATGAAGCCGTAAAATTTCTGCAATTGATGGAAATTTTACCGCTACTTAAGGGGATGTTCTAATGAGCAATTATTCATATTCAGAAATTCAGGATATGCAAAGAAAGGCTATGGAAAGAGTGCGTGAAATGAAGCGAAATTCCGATATTGTTACTCAGTCTGCACAAAGGGATTTTGATGCTACAGACAGAAACTATTCCGCAACAAAAGAAGTTAAGCCCAAAATAACGAATATGCCACCTAATTTCCCAAAGGAAACCGCATACCCCTCATTTAAGACGGTTTTTGAAAATGAAAGGGAAAAGATATTGCCGGAGACAAAACAGACTAAACAGGTGTTTAAAAGCGAAAAAGAAAACACTCTTGAAGGCCTGTTTAAGGAACCCGACAGAGCATTGTTGTTAGGTCTTATTATGTTGTTGAAAAGTGAAAAAGCCGATGAAGGACTTATTTTGGCATTGACATATATTTTGTCATAATAAAAGAAAACCGGCATATAAAAGCAGAAAGAATTATTATAGAATTATGTTGATAAACAAATCAAGGCGAGGTAGTGAATACCTCGCCTTGATTATTTGCTTTATAAATTCTTATTTAATTGTTGGGTTATCCGGAATTGGCTGAACACCAAATTCTTTCTTGAGTGCGTTATACTCTTTCAATGTGATTGTTACAACCGAACCGTGGCGTGGCTTTAAGTGGTCCATAGCGGTAATGTCTCGATTAACTCGTTTAAAGTTTTCGAAGTCGTCAGTCTGTTGTGTGTAGAAGTGACCTGTACCGTATTCGTCCATAATCATTACCCACTCATCAGTTCCGTTGATATTGTACATCGTACTTCCCTCAACACCGAAATACCCAAGGGAAACAATTACAGGGTCTTCCGTATCATAAGGTCCTGTGAGATTTTTAGACCTTACATAAGCAATTTTCTGTGTTTCATCATATTTGAAATAAAGGTAATAATAACCGTTATTCTCGTTATAAACTATGTCGGCATCAATACATTGAATACCCTCGTCCCAACGACCGTAAAGCGGTTTCGGTTCGGTTTCAAATGTCTTGAAATCCTTTGTATATGCGTAGTAATGACCTGCAATATCATTATCGGTGGTTGAATGAGCCCAGTAAACCATATACATTTCCATTTCAGGGTCCCATATTGCCTGAGGAGCCCAAGCGCGGTTTGTGTTTGTAAATTCACCACCAAGGTCACGGATGTCAATAACAGTTTCGTCAGTCCAGTTAATAAGGTCTTCAGATTTCCAAGTCACAAGAGCATGATTTGATGTCCAACCAAGATTTGCATCCATGTCCGTTGCAATAATATAGTAGCAACCGTCCTGACCCTTAAGAATATATGGGTCACGGCAACAACCTGTACCAAACTGTTGCTCAATAATAGGTTCGTTGTCATTGAGTGCCTGAAAACGATAACCGTCAGAACTTATTGCCATGCTTATTCTTTGCTCTTCAACGGAATTTCCCGTGAAATAAACAAAAAGATAAGCATCCTTTACTGATAATGCTGGGTAGGCATAATCGTTGAAAAGGAAATTGAAAAGGTTAAATCCCACCATAATAATGGCGGTAATATAACGGATAACGGGTGTAAACATAGTCTTTTCTCCTTTGTTTTTGTTTAATTAATACTTTTTGCTTATGTTACTAATGCACCAACTCATAGTGTTAATTCTGCTTTGGTGCACCTGTCAGACACAGCGGATGTCTGTAATAAATATATTTTTATATTAAAAATAATTATACCACTTGCATATATAAAAAGGCAATAGTTTTAATATTATAAATGCATAAGGAACAGTATTTTATACTCAGCACACCTTTCCCCATACTCCGTACACTATTATAATTACGGTTGTAGCATAAAAACAAAAATGCACTCATTTTCAATGCGCAACAAAAAAGGCACCCTGGAGGGTACCTTTTCCGTTGTGGTCGAGATGACAGGATTCGAACCTGCGGCTTCCACGTCCCGAACGTGGCGCTCTACCAAACTGAGCCACATCTCGATATTTTTACTAATATTAATGTTGGTTTTTAGCGGTGTGTTTCAAATCGCACCACTACGTGGCTTACGGTTGAAACATAGTCGTTCTGCTGGTTACCACTTCGCATAACTCGTTGTTTCGCCCCATTTCGCACTCTCTCAATCTGCCACAGGCAGCGGTCGTGCTCAAAACTACCAAACTGAGCCACATCTCGATATTTCTATCATATTGCTAAAAGATTATAATACTTTTGTTATAATAAATCAAGTATTTTTTGAAAAGTAGTTTGATTACATGAATCTTCTGTGTTATAATGTGTGCAGTTTCTTTTTTTAGAAGGCGAGTTTATGAGTAAAAGAAATATTGATATGGTGAATGGACCATTATTTAAAAATGTAATAACGTACACGATTCCCATAATACTTACAGGAGTTTTACAGTTGTTCTTCAATGCAGCTGACTTGATTATTGTAGGTCGTTTTTGCGGAAGCGTTTCTGTTGCAGCAGTAGGTGCAACAGGTGCTATTACAAACCTCATTGTTAATCTCTTTGTCGGACTTTCAGTAGGAACAGGTGTTACCGTTGCACAGGGACTCGGTGCAGGTGATAGTAATAAGGTTCATCGTGCAGTACATACGGCAATTCCCACTGCCCTTGTTGGCGGCATTGTGCTCACTTTTGTTGGCGTTTTGTTCTCGGAAACATTTTTACATTGGATGGGTACACCTGACGACGTTCTGCCCCTTTCTGCACTTTATATGAAAATATACTTTGCAGGTATCATCTTTATGATGATTTACAATTTCTGTGCAGCAATTCTTCGTGCGGCAGGGGATACAAAATCACCGCTTATATTCCTTACAATTGCAGGCGTCATAAATGTGGGACTTAATGTGTTTTTCGTAACTGTTATTGATTTGAATGTTGCAGGAGTTGCGTTGGCAACAACTATCTCACAAGGTGTTTCGGCAACTCTTGTTATTGTTGCTCTTATTAGAAGAAATGATGCTTGTCAGTTGCATATTTCGCAATTAAAGATTTATAAAAACGAATTATATCAGATTCTTAAGGTTGGTTTACCTGCAGGTATTCAGGGTTCACTCTTCTCGGCATCCAACGTAATTATACAATCCTCAATAAATTCCTTTGGCTCTGCGGTTATGTCGGGAAATGCTGCAGCACTTAATATTGAAGGCTTTATGTATATTGTTCTTAATGCCTTTCATCAATCTGCACTTAATTTTACAGGACAGAATATCGGTGCCGGCAAATATAAGCGTGCAAAAAAAGTGTTTATTATGTGTCTTGCCTGTGTCCTGGTAATCGGACTTGCACTTTCCCTCTGTTTATACTTCCTTGGGCCGAAGCTTTTGTCGATTTATATTACGGATTCGGCTGAAGCCATTACGTGGGGCATGGTGAGAATGAGTTGCCTTTTCCTGCCTTATTGTCTTTTGGGACTTATGGATGTTTCAGGCGGTGCCTTGCGTGGTATGGGTGTTTCCTTTGTGCCTATGGTTATTTCTGTTGTTGGTGTCTGTGGATTCAGAATTGCGTGGATATACACAATCTTCCGGATTCCGGAATTCCACACCCTTGAATGCTTATATCTGTCATACACAATTTCGTGGGCTATAACTTTCGTTGCACAGACTATAGCATACTTTATTACTTACAATAAGAAAAAGAAACTTGTAAAATAAATTAAGGGAGTAGCAATCTACTCCCTTTTTTGACAAAAAAATATGAGTGTTATCAAACACCCAACAGATTAATAATATCAAAAACAAATCCAAAAGTCAATAGATTTTCCAAACTTTTACTAGCACAATACACAAAATCTGCGAAATAAATAATATAAATATATAAACTTTGTACAAAATTACATATTGAAATCTGCTTTTTTCTGTGTTATATTATAGACACAGAAAGGAAACGGTGATACCAATGTACAGGTAAAACTTAAAGGTTCTTAAAAAATAAAACTTAGTTTTAAGAAGTAAGATAGTGTGGCAAACAGCACAGACGTAAATAATAAACGAGTTCTTTGAAAGGAAACGTAAATTTGATATAGATAAATGTTTGCAAACTAAAGTTTATTTTTAAAATGAGAACCTTCCGTAAGAGTCTTCTGAAAATTGTAAAATAGGTTCTGGTGCATTAAAGGTCTCGCTTTTCGAGAATGACTGATGACTGTAAAGAGTGTGACGGAGTTGAAATCAAGAAACGGAAGACAAAGAATCTGTAGAATGAGAGGTAGATAAAAAGATGTTAGATATCAAGAGTGAACAGAAATAACCCTCCGAGTCAGTGAAAGATGTGTAAAGAAACATCGGCTCCGAGGGTTATTTCATTTTTATAATAGTTTTTATAGTTTGTTGATTATCGTCCCAATGGGGCGATTTTTTTATCTTTTTCCCCTTGTTTTTTACTGTATTTTCTTGACATACAAATATGTGAGTATTATAATTTTTCTGTTACAAAATCTCAGTCAACATTAATTTGAAAGGAGGCAGAAACCAAATGTCAAACCGTTGGTATAATCGAAATTCTGATACAAAAGATTTTTTCTGCCCTTTTCTTCAATACGTACCCTTTTCTTGCGACTGATTTTATCATTGAGGATATTGTATTACGTCACCGTGGGTAGATATGCACCTACGGTTTTTATTTTTATCGAAAGAGAGGTTATTAAATGAGGTGGATTAAGCTTCACGAGCCGGTAAAGGTTCCGGTTTTTAAAAATGTTATGTATGCCATCAAACTTGTATGGGAAGCTGATAAAAGACTCTTGATAGGTTATTTTGTTACAGAAATATCCAATAAGGTTTTGTCCATGTATGTTCAGAATATTTTGTTTTTGAAGGTACTGTTGAGCATCATTGACGGTAACGCAAATTTCAAGACATATTTTACATATCTTTTACTCTTCCTCGGTACATATTTTACAGTTAATGTAATTTCCGCTTTTGCTGAAAGGACAAGGTTAATTTCTGCAAAGGTTGTGCTTAAAGAGGTAAATAACAAGATTTTTGAAAAGGCGACTCAGTTGGATATAAGCTGTTATGAAAACCCCGAATTCTACGACAAATATCAAAGGGCTACATTGGTACTTTCGTCAAGTTACTATGACCTGATTTGTTGGGACGTTGCGGCTGTTGTGGGTGGTGTTATTGCTCTTATCTGCGTTATTACAACAGTTACGGTTATTAATCCTATGTATCTTTTATTCCTTTTGCCTGTTACTCTGGTTTTTGTTGTTGAAATATATAAGAGTAAGGCGGTCTATAAACGTGACCTCGAAATGACGACTAACAATCGTATCAAGGCATATATTCAAAGAACAATGTTTTTAAAGGAATATTCAAAGGATATGAGAACATCAAACATCTTTGCGGTGCTTATCGGCAGATTCAAGGCAGCAATTGATGCGAATGTTGTTATTCTCAAAAACTATGGTGTTAAGCTTTTTATTTATAGTATGTTAAGTTCACTTTTAAGTGATTTTATCCCTATTATCGGTACTTATGCCTTTGCAGGATATCAGTTTATTTTCACAAGGGCACTTTCAATTTCAAATTTCTCCGTTGTGCTTTCATCAATCAACTCTGTACGTGACTCCACACTAAGTATTGCAGAGGCTTTTGATGAAATGAGCCAGATGGCTCTTTTCTTCCAGAATTTAAGGGATTTCTTTGACTATGAGCCCAAAATTACTGATGGTGGCAAGGATGCAGAAGAATTTGAAAGCCTTGAATTCAAAAATGTCACTTTTGGTTATCCCGACACAAGCAAAACAATTCTTAAAAATGTTTCATTCAAAATTAAAAAAGGCGAAACCATTGCCGTTGTTGGTGTCAACGGTGCAGGTAAGTCAACACTCGTTAAATTACTTTTAAGATTTTATGACCCTGATGAGGGTGAAATTCTTTATAACGGAATAAACCTGAAGGAATACAATGTCAATTCCCTCCGTGGTGCTTTTGCAACCGTCTTTCAGGACTACAAAAACTTTGCAGTTTCTGTTAATGAAAATATTATGTGTCACGAATGTAATGACGAGGAAAAGAAAATTGCAGAAAAGGCTCTTCGTCGCAGCGGTGTATGGGATAAAATCCAAAGTCTTCCTAAAGGTGCTGACACAGTTTTGACCAGAGAGTTTGAAATTGACGGTGCAGGTCTTTCAGGTGGTGAAAATCAAAAGGTTTCTGCGGCACGTCTTTTTGCAAGGGATTTCCAGATTGCAATTCTTGACGAGCCAAGCTCTGCCCTTGACCCTATTGCAGAGTACAAAATGTATGAAAACTTAATTGATGTTACAAAGGATAAAACTGTTATTTATATCTCACATAGGCTTTCAAGTGCTGTCCTTTCTGACAGAATAATTGTTCTTGGCAACGGTACGATTCTTGAGTCAGGAACTCATCAGGAATTAATGGCACAGAACGGTGAATACAGCAAAATGTTTACTTTACAGGCATCAAGTTATAAGGGTGAAAGTGAGGTGGCAGAGAATGTTTAAGAAAAAGCAAAAGGAAAAGAAATTACACTCAATGCCATCCAATATTTTCTTCTTTATAAAACTGCTTTTCAGCGTTTCTCCTTTTCTTGTGCTGGGTGAATTTATGTGGGGTCTTTTGATGATTCTTCCCAACAACCTTATTCGTGTTATCGGTGTTAAATATATTATTGACGTTGTGACCGAGGGAACAAATCTCGAACGCATTTTTTACGCGGTTGCGGTAATCGGGTTGATTTTAATTCTTTCAACTGTTATCTCATGGCTTTTCCGCGAGTTTTATTGGAACACAGAAAGAGAAAGATTGTATTTCGGGCTTAACAAAAAGCTCTATGATAAGGCAAGAAGTCTTGACCTTGAGTCCTACGACAACCCCGAATTTTACAATAACTTCATTCTCACAATTGAGTACTCATCGGGTAATATTCAAAATCTTCTTGGACTTGTGAGAATGTATGTGGGACACATTATCTCACTTGTTACAGTTTCTTCTGTACTGCTTACCATTGACCCATGGTGTCTTGTGATTATTCTCACTGTGATTTGTGTTTTTCTGCCAATAAGTAAAAGAGTTGGCACTCTTATGATGGAAAGACGTATTGACAATGCCAAATATCACAGACGTGCAGACTATTTTCAGCGAATTTTCTATTTGCAGGACTATGCAAAGGAAGTACGTATGAATAATATTTCTCCTTTGCTCATCGACCGATACAACGATGCTGCAGACGATGTAATCAATAATCAAAAGAAGTATTGGAACAAGATTTCCGCTCTTAACTGTACGCAAAAGGTCGGCGTTCAGGGACTTGGATTTATGTTTATTCTTCCGCTGTATCTCGGTTATTGTGTACTTATCAAGGGTGACCTTTCTGCAGGCGATTTCGTGGCAACCTTCAACGGAGCACATTCGGTTGCTATGTCCTTTCAATTCCTTACAATCTGGGCATTGGCACGTTTTTCTGAACAGGCAAAAATGATAGAAAAATATCGTGAATTCTTAAGTGCTGACTTTAAAATTAAAAATGGTGGGGAGGAAGTCAGAAAGACTGAACCAAAGGAAATTACTATTAAGAATCTTTCCTTTACCTATCCCAATAACGATAAGCCGACGTTACAGGATATTAATCTTACAATCAAGCCTTATGAGAAAATTGCTCTTGTGGGCTATAACGGTGCAGGTAAAACAACCCTTACAAACCTCTTATTAAGGCTTTATGATGCAACAGAGGGCGAAATCTTAATTGACGGTGAAAACATTAAAAATGCTACTGCAGACTCACACCGTGACCGATTTGCAGCCGTTTTTCAGGATTTCCAGATTTTCTCCTGCAATCTCGGTGAAAACGTTGCACTTGATGTTAATCCCGACGAGGAAAGGGTATGGGATGCACTTAAGCATAGTGGATTTAGCAAGGAACTTAAAAATGGTATAAAAACCGAACTTTTAAGAGAATTCGACGACGAGGGTGTTATGTTCTCAGGTGGCGAAGCACAGAAAACGGCTATTGCCCGAGCATTTTATAAGGATTGTCCTTATGTTATTCTTGACGAGCCGAGTGCAAATCTTGACCCCGTTGCAGAATATAATCTCAATCAGGCCATGATTGAAGCGGCGGACAAGAAAACTGTTATTTTCATTTCTCACAGACTTTCAACCACGGTTAATGCCGACAGAATTTATGTTATGGAAAACGGCAGAATTATTGAAAGTGGAAACCATACAGAGCTTATGGAATTAAACGGTACCTATGCCTATATGTTTAATCTCCAAGCAGAAAAATATAAAACGGAATAATTCACTTTCAATTGTATAAATCTAAAAATCGAGGATGTAAAAATCAATTTTTTTACATCCTCTTTTCGTTTGCTTTTTATATTAACGAGTGCTATAATCATCTTATAAAGGAGATGTTGCTATGAAAATTGCACAGATTGTTATTTCATGTGTTTTAATAGTGGGAATTATTGTCGCTTCTTACTTTTCACCGCTTTTTGTATTGGGGACATCGACAATGGCATTTACAAATGATTACATAATTCCTGAAAGCATTCCTGAGTATAAAGTGATTTCTACTGAGGCGAAAACTGATTGGAAGGCTAATTGGATTTGGGATAATGATAACCTTACTGAGAAGAATGTTTGGATGTGTTTTAATAAAACTGCAGTTCTCGAAAAAAAGCCTGAAGAACTTATTGCACATATTTCAGCTGATTCAAAATACTGGCTTTACATAAATGGGGAAAATGTGGTTTTTGAAGGAAACGTGAAGCGTGGTCCTGACGAAAACAGCGGATATTATGACAGTGTAGATATTGCGCCTTATCTTAAAGAGGGTGAAAATTCTATTTGCGTCTTGGTATGGTTCTGGGGTGATGAGAAAAACTATTCCTACAACAGCAGTGGTCAAGGTGGATTCATTTTTGAAGCCGTTAATGAGGAGATTTCTTTACTTTCCGACCAAAGTTGGAAGGTAAAGAAGAACGATGCCTATAAGGACAGTGCGTTTAATCAGCCTAATTACAGACTTGCAGAGCATAGCATTTATTTTGATGCAAGAAAAGATTTAGGTGATTGGACAAATGCGGACTACGATACTTCTTCCTGGAAAAATGCAACTGAATATGCAAAAGGCGGGGAGGGTGTTTACGGAAAACTTTACCCGAGGGGTATACCGCTATTGAAAGATTACGGTCTTAAGGATTATGAAAACTCAGATGTTTATGAAGGGTACACCGTAAAGAGCCTTTTTGGAGAAAAAATCACTGTTGATATTCCGTATAATGCACAACTTACACCATATCTTAAGGTCATAGCACCTGCAGGAAAGAAAATCCGTATAACTACCGAAAATACCTTGATTGGTGCAGTTTCAACAACTTATGTAACCAAGGACGGCGAACAGGAATTTGAGTCTTTGGGGTGGATTAACGGAGAACATATTACTTATGAAATACCGAAAGGTGTTACGGTTGTTTGTCTTAAATATCGTGAAACAGGCTATGACAGTTCTTTTTGTGGTGATTTTAAATGTGACGACGAGTTTATGAATTCCTTGTGGCATAAATCCTTGCGTACTCTTTATGTTACAATGCGTGATAATTTTATGGATTGTCCTGACAGGGAAAGAGCACAGTGGTGGGGTGATGTCACAAGTGAAATGATTATGGCCATGTACTCTATGGACAGTAATTCATATTTACTGTATCAAAAGGGTGTTCAGGCAATGCTATCCCATGTTGATAGTACAAATGTCCTTCAAACCGTTGTACCTATAAGTGGGGACTACTTCGAACTTCCCGTGCAACAGCTTGCAGGAATAGTAGGTTTCTATACTTATTACGAATATACCGGCGATATAACCTTTATTGAAAGAGTTTATGATTCTTCTCTTAATTATCTTAAACTTTGGGAAATGGGTGGAAATAATCTCGTTGTTCACCGTGAAGGCTCATGGGATTGGGCTGACTGGGGTGACAAGGCGGATATGACCGCTATCGAAAATGCTTGGGTATATTACGCTCTGTCAACTGTTGAGAAAATGGCAAAACTTTTGGACAGAAGCGAGGATATTTCTTTTATTGCTCAAAGAAAAGAGACTATCGCAAAGGGATATGAAACACTTTGGACAGAGGATGGCTTTAAGAGTGAAGATGTGAAAAAACCTGACGACAGAGCAAATGCACTTGCAGTTTTGTCAGGACTTGCCACAAAAGAACAGTACGCAACAATAAAGAATGTACTTTCAACCACTCAAAATTCAAGTCCGTATATGGAATATTACGTCCTCGAAGCTCTTTGCAAAATGGGAGAATATGAATTTGCAAGGGACAGAATTAAAGACAGATATGAGGATATGGTAAACAAAGATTACTCTACCCTCTGGGAGTTCTGGGATGCTTGGCGAGGAACAAAGAATCACGCGTGGAGTGGCGGACCGCTTGTTATAATGAGTAAACATTTTGCAGGTATTACTCCATTCACGGCAGGGTACGAAAAAGTTAAAATTGACCCTCAATATACCCTGTATGACAGTATTACTTGTACCGTTCCGAGTGTGAAAGGCCTAGTTACTTTGGAGTACGAAAAAGTTGACGGCAACTATATTATCAATCTCACCATACCGCAAGACATGAAAGCTGTCGTATACGTGCCGACGGGAGCGACTGTGAATATTAATTCACAGGCTTATTACCAAAACGGTAAGTATATAAGCGGTGAAATCGGTAATGTGGAGATTACAGAAAACAGCAATTGATAACAAAGGCGGGGATATATCCCCGCCCTGCTTTTTTGCGTTATTCTATCACCTCATACGAAGTTTGTTGAAAATCAGTTTGTTATTCAAGTTCATTATAATTCAATCCGATTTGGTGGCGGATTTGGTCAAGAATATGCATAACATCTGATGTGTGTTTAAGTGTTACCATCCGACTTTCTTTAAGTCCTTCACGGATTTCTTTTGCTACGGTGTCAAATTCATCAAGGTATGAATTCATTTTCGGCCCGTTACCCTTGAAGGTTTCTCTTTTAAAGGCAGATTTTTTATATGTAACACCGTTAAATGCGTGGTAAAAATTCGCTTTGATTTCACCGCTTTCACCCTTGATTGACATTTTCTCAAAACCCTTGAAATCGGCAATTGATGCACTTATATTTACTTTAAAATCAGGGTATGTGAACACAATATCCTCACCCAAATCAATACCGTCCTTGATTACACCATGACTTTCGATTTTCTGTGGCATACCCCAAAGGCGATAAGCATAGGTTATGGGATAAATTGTAATATCAAGAAGTGCTCCACCTGCTCTTTTTGGGTCGGTATGGCGACCCTTTCCATCAATTGTACGGATGTGATATGTGAAATTTGCTGAAAGGATTTTGCCGATTTTTTCTTCATCAACCCATTTTTTGGTCTGGTTTGCAGTTGGAGAAAACCAAGTCCACATAGCCTCGCAAAGATACAAATTCTTCTCTTTTGCAAGGGCAATAAGCGCGTCTGTTTCCTCTGCAGTTACGGTGAATGCTTTTTCGCAGAAAACAGGTTTACCTAATTCAAGAGCTTGTCTGGCGTATCTGTAATGAGCATTGTGAGGAGTTACAATATAAACACCGTCAACGTCACCGGCAGTAATTGCTTTTTCAGCGGTGTCGTAAGCCACACCACCGAATTTTTGGGCGAATGCAAGACACTTTTCGTAGTTTCGCGTATAGCAGGACACTATTTCGTGACGACCGCTTTTATTAAGCTGTGATGCAACTGTTTTTGCAAGGTTGCCACATCCGATAAAGCACCAACGGAATTTGTTCATAATAATACTCCTGTTAAATCAGATTTGTTATAGCCATTATATCACTCGTATTCAGATGCTTCAATCCCTTTATCCATAATTAAACAATATAAATTTCATCATTCCGGAAGATTTGCTTTTTGTAGTAATATCAATGCTTAACAGTAATTGCATTGACAATTATTTCAGCATAGATATTGCAATTAAATTTAATTTTTGTTATCATATATTTATCTTAAAAGTCATAACATTGACAAAAGGAAAAAGGGATTGAAAGGAGAAGATAATATGGCGTTTTTTGATGAAGTCAGCAAAAAACTTACACAGGCCGGTCAGGGTGCAATTCAAAAGACAAAGGATATAGCTGATATTACAAAATATAACTCAGCAATCTCCAATGAGGAAAAGACTCTTAATGACATATATTTCCAGCTTGGTAAGGCATTTTTTGATAGTTGTGAAACACCTGATGAGGCTTATGCATCATATTTTGATGCTATTCGTGCATCAAAGGCAAGAATTGACGAAATGAAGAAGACAGTTCAGGCGTTAAAGTCAGTTGTTCCTTGTCCTAATTGTGGTGCAGAAATGAAAAAAGAGGCTATCTTCTGTAATGTTTGTGGAACAGAAATGCCAAAAACACAGTTCAACACATTCCAGCCTGTTGCTAACAGAGTATGTGTGACTTGTGGCAGTATGGTGGCAGATGGGGTGAACTTCTGCACCGTATGCGGAACACCTGTTCAGGTAGCACCACCGGTTCAACCTGTTCAGCCACAACCCGCAGTTGTAAAATGTCCTGTTTGTAATGCTGATTGTCCTGCAGATGCTGCTTTTTGCGTATCATGCGGCAACCGTATTGCTAACTGATTAAGAAAGAGGAGAGAGAAATATGGCAAAGTTTTGTACAAAATGTAATTCACCAATGAACGAAGGAGACACAGTGTGCAGCTTTTGCGGTGCTCCTGCATATAACACAGGTAATGCAAATGTTGCCGGTGCAAAAAAAACACCTGTTGACATTCAAAAACTGTTAAAAGACCCACAGGTTAAGAAGTTTGCACCAATTGCACTTGCAGGTGTGCTTGTACTCGTAATTGTAATCGTGGCTTTGATTGCATCAAATACAGGTTATGATTCAGCAGTTGACAAGTATATGAAGGGTTTTATCAAGAATAACCCTGAAAAAATGCTTAAGGCAACAAGTGCTCTTCAGCTCCCTGACGATGAGGAAGATTACGACGAGTACCAGGAACTTATTAGTGAAGCTATTGAAGAAGTATACGAATCATGTGAAGAGGAATATGGTAAGGATGTAAAAATCAGTTACGATATTCTTGGTGCATACGATTTATCTAAAGACAACCGTGAATACTACGAGGACCGCCTTGACGATAAGGATGTTGAATACGGTAAGGAACTCAAAGGTAAGGTTGTTGTTTACACAATCACAATCAAGGGTGATAAAGAAACCGTAACAAATCACAGCGAACTCATTGTTCTTAAAGAAGACGGTAAGTGGAAAGTTTACGGCGACATGTTCTAAAAAAATAGTGCAGAGAAGAAATTCTCTGCACTATTTTTTTACCTCGATTTAATTATCTGATTCCGTAGTTTTCGATTACGTAATCCATATCCTTGTCGCCACGACCTGAAAGGTTAATAAGGACTGAACCGTGTTCCATTGTCTTTGCAAGTTTCATACCGTAAGCCACCGCATGTGAGCTTTCGATAGCAGGAATAATACCCTCCATACGTGAAAGTTTGAAGAAAGCATCGATTGTTTCTTCGTCGTCGATTACATCGTATTTAACTCTGCCGATTTCCTGTAAGAAGGCGTGTTCAGGTCCTGATGAAGGATAGTCGAGACCGCTTGCGACTGAATAAACAGGAGCAGGGTCACCATTTTCATCCTTAAGCATAATACTGTTAAATCCGTGCATAATGCCTTCTGTACCATACTTAAGACTTGCTGCATGGTCACCCATTTTAGGACCGCGACCAAGTGGTTCAATACCATAAATGTCAACCGGGTCATTTAAGAATCCTGAGAAAAGACCTGCAGCATTACTGCCACCACCGACACAAGCAACAACAGCATTCGGAAGATGACCGGTCATTTCAAGAAACTGTTCTCTTGCCTCAATACCGATAACACTCTGGAAATCACGAACCATCATCGGGAACGGGTGAGGACCAAGAACTGAACCGATGCAGTAAATACAATCGTTGTATTCCTTACTGTATGCATCAAATGCAGCATCAACTGCTTCTTTAAGTGTCTGTAAACCGTGAGTAACTTCCACAACATTTGCACCTAAAATTTTCATTCTTGCAACGTTTGGAGCTTGCTTCTTAATGTCAACAGAACCCATATAAATGTCGCATTCAAGACCGAAATATGCAGCTGCAGTAGCAAGAGCAACAGCGTGCTGACCTGCACCTGTTTCTGCAATAACCTTTTTCTTGCCCATATATTTTGCAAGAAGTGCTTCACCCATACAGTGATTAAGCTTGTGTGCACCTGAATGATTTAAATCTTCACGCTTTGCATAGAGCTGAACCTTACCGCCCAGTGCATCTGAAAGTCTTTCAAGATGTGTAACAGGAGTTGGTCTGCCTTGAAATTCCTTACGGATTCTGCGAAGTTCAGCAATAAATTTTCTTGATTGACAAATTGAAAAATATGCTTCGGTAATTTCTGCCATAGCATTCTTTAATTTGTCGTCAATATAAACGCCGCCGTATTTGCCGAAATAACCGTTTTTGTCAGGATAATTGTTAAAATAAGTATCAAAATTTACATTGTTTAAAATCATAATTATATCTCCTAAAACTAGTATATTTTTGTAATTCGTTAACTGTTACCTACGCCATCGCTTTGTTAATAAAATCATAAAAACCACCTACAAAAAATAAAAGCCCGTCCCCTAAAAATATGGGACAGACTGTAAAATCTGCGGTACCACCCAAATTCGTATCAAAGATACGCACTCACCGTGTACATTCATACACATAGCACAATAACGGTTGCCCTCCGTCGCACCTACATATCGGATTGCCCTCAAAAGTCCATTCATTGAAATTCTTACTGCCGTATTTACACCTTCAACGACTCTCTGAAAATAAGTTAAAATCAACTACTACTCTTTCTCATCGGTTTGTTGGTTAAATATTAACTTATATGAATTTTAGCACCCGTTAAAACAAATGTCAATAATTTTTTTAAAATAAAAGCTTGTACAAAACTCGACAGATTTCAAAAAAATAGTACATTATCCCAAAAACTATTGATTTTAAAATAAAAATTTCGTATATTTGGCTTATAGTGATACAAAAAGGGGGTCCTTATATGAAAAAATTAACAACAATTGTCTTGACAGTGACTCTTATCTTTACCACATTAGTTATCGCAAATATTCCTGTTAATGCGGAAACCCTTGATTCAGGTATGCAGTACCAAACGGAGAATGTGGTAACTATCTGGTCAAGAAAAGACTACAAAGGTAAAAGCGTGGAATATGGCATTGGAGAGTATCCTTCCCTCGACATACGTTCAAGCAGTATTTCGATTCCGCAAGAATATATTGTGTATGTATATACAAGAGAGAATTTTAAAGGCAGAGAATATATTCTTAATGAAAGTGAAAGTTCATATCTGAGATATGACTTTGGCAGAGGCTTAACCTCAATTTTAAGAATCAGAAGCATGAAAGTTGTGCTCATTGAGAGTGAGGCAGTTGATATAACTAACATTGATGATGCACGGAAAAATCAGATAATGACAGATTTTGCACCTAGGATACATATGGCAGAGGGTGACCCGTATGAGGCGGTCTCAATGGATTGGACATTTGAACGTTTTGACCGTGTTATAGATGAAAACGGTGATTCTCGTCTTGTGATGAAAGAATCTATTGATGGACCGCATGACATTTGTGAAACATTTTACGGCGACCAGGATTCAGCGGTTGCTTATGCCTTTTGGGTGGAAAAGGATAATAACTACGTTGATATTGTGTACTTTATTTATTGTCCTTATGATAGCGGTAAGTACATCTGGATTGTTGGCAACAATGTGGGAGGACATCCCGGTGATTGGGAGCATTTCACATTGAGATTTTTGAAATACGAAGAAGGCGGAAAAACATACCTCCGACCTGTAAAATCGGCTTTTGCAGCCCATACATTTGCTGAAATTGTGTCTTGGGAGGATATGGAAAAGTACGATGATACTCATTGTATAATTTACTGTGCTGCGGGTACGCACGGATTATATCCTCATGTAGGCACATATGTTTATATGGATTTCGGCGTGGTAAAACTCAAGGATGAGTGTTCGAAAGGTGAGATTTGGGACCTTTGGGAGCCGGGAAATCTTGAAACATTTGAACTTGTGCCCGAAGAAAGCTGTCGTGCATTGGCAGGTTCAAAGTGGGCTGAGGTATTTAGTTATGATTATGAAAACCCCGACAGTATGGCTACTCTTTACTGGGGCAATGAGTCCTCTTATCCGCCTTTTATGAATGGAGGACCACAGGGACCACAGTTTAAAACTGAAATGACAAGTACATCAAGCTTTAAATAATTGATAGAATTCCCGTTTGGTTAATACCGAACGGGAATTTTTTATCTTCTATATATGGTATTTATTTCACAATTATGTTATACTAAATTATAATTACAATTTTTTGGAGTTGCAATATGAAGATTTTAGCAATTGACGGTAACAGCATTTTAAACAGAGCTTTTTACGGTATCCGTGCTTTATCCACGAAAGACGGTAGATTTACTAACGGTATATATGGCTTTTTGACGATTTTAATGAAACTTCGTGATGAGGTTAAGCCTGACGGTGTGGCAATTGCATTTGACCTTAAAGCACCAACATTCCGTCACAAAATGTATGACGGATACAAGGCTAATCGTCACGGAATGCCACCTGAACTTGCACAGCAATTACCCGTACTCAAGGAACTTTTAGTTGCTTTGGGTTATAAAATCATATCCCTTGAGGGCTACGAGGCTGATGACATTTTAGGCACAGTCGCAGGAATGTGTGAAGATGGTGACGAATGCTTTATCGCAACAGGTGACCGCGACTCATTCCAGCTTATTCGTGACAACGTTACAGTTCTACTTCCACATACAAAAATGGGGACAACCACAACTGAAACCTATACTCCGCAGAGAATTAAAGAGGAATATGGAGTAACTCCTGTACAGATGATTGATATTAAAGCACTCCAAGGTGACGCATCTGACTGTATTCCGGGTGTTGCAGGTGTAGGACAGAAAACAGCAGGGGACTTGATTCAAAAATTCGGTACAATTCAGAATATTTACGACAATATCGACATTCTTGAAATTAAAGAAAATCTTAAAAATAAACTCCTTAATGATAAGGAAAAAGCATTTTTAAGTTACACTCTCGGCACAATTATCAACAACGTGCCGATAGAATATACATTTAAAGATTTAATTCCACAGAATGCAGATGAGGGCAAGGCTCGTGCTATGCTTGCCGACCTTGAAATGTTCAAAATCATTGAAAAACTTAATTTTGCTTCACCAACAGCTGTGGAGAAAAAAGAAGAAAAGACAAAGGAATTGGATTTTGTAACAGATTTTGATACAAACGAACTCTCGGATAAAATCAAGGCAGAAGGAAAGGCATATTTTACTGCGGATTACAAGGATTTGGATAATCCTCAATTCTGTTTCTTGTGTGATAACGCAGTTTATCACCTTGAACCAATGAATTTCGGATATTTCATGTTTGTTCAGTCCCTTTTGGAAGATGAAAACATCAAAAAATATACTGATAACTCAAAACTTTTATATCGTTTTGCATTTCTCAATAATATCAAAATTAAGGGTATGGCTCTTGATACATCGCTCGCCGGATATATTCTCAATCCGTCCGCAAATGGCTATAACCCGTTAAGGCTTTGTGAGGAATACAAAGCACCAATTCCAAAGGTGAAGACTGATTTGTCACTTGCACAGGAATGTGCAGTAATGAAATCCGTAAGCACAAGACTTATATCGGAAATTGAAGCAAATGAACAGGAATATTTGCTCTATAAAGTTGAAATGCCACTTGCAGAAGTGCTGGCAAGCATGGAACACCTTGGCTTTATGGTTGACCGTAAGGGTATTGCAGAATTCACACAGAAAATAAGTCTTGAACTCAAAACAATTCAGGAAGAAATCTATGAGCTTGCAGGAGAAGAATTCAACATCAATTCACCGAAACAGTTGGGTGTAATTCTCTTTGAAAAAATGGGATTACCTGTAAAGAAAAAGACAAAGAGCGGTTATTCAACAAATGCAGATGTTCTTGAAAGTCTGCAGAACGAAAACCCGATTATTGATAAAATTTTGTGGTTCAGAACTCTCTCTAAACTCTATTCAACATACTGTGAAGGACTGCTCAAGGTAATCGGTGAAGACGGCAGAATACACTCATCATTTATTCAGACAGAAACTCGAACAGGACGAATTTCATCAACTGAACCAAATCTTCAGAATATTCCTGTCCGCAAGGAAATCGGCAGAGAAATGCGTAAGTTCTTTGTTGCTAGGGACGGCTGTCTTTTAGCTGATGCGGACTACTCACAGATTGAACTCCGTGTGCTTTCTCATATTGCTGACGATGAAGAAATGCTGAAAGCCTTTAATGATGAGGTGGATATTCATACAGTTACTGCATCACAAGTGTTTAATATGCCTTTGGAAATGGTTACACCTTTAATGCGTAGCCGTGCAAAAGCTGTTAATTTCGGTATCGTTTACGGTATTGGTGCGTTTTCTCTTGCAAAAGACATTGGAGTTACAAGAAAAGAAGCAGATGATTATATAAAAGGCTATCTTCGTCACTATGCAGGTGTTGACAAGTATATGGAAACAGTTGCAAAGGACGCAAAGGAAAAAGGTTATGTTTCAACCCTCTGGGGCAGAAGAAGATACCTTCCCGAACTCAATTCATCAAATGGAATGCTTCGTGCATTCGGTGAAAGAGTTGCAAGAAATATGCCTATTCAGGGTACTGCGGCGGATATTATCAAAATCGCTATGGTACGTGTTTATAATAGACTTAAAGACGAAAAAATGGATGCAAAACTTATTCTTCAGGTGCACGACGAATTGATTGTTGAAGCACCTAAAAATGAAATTGAAAAAGCAGCAAAAATCTTAAGCGAAGAAATGGAAAACGCTTGCCGGATGAAAGTCCGTTTAAGAGCTGATGTCAATACAGGTCGCACTTGGTACGACGCAAAAGGTTAATAATTATAAAAATGTAGGGGCGGGTCTCCGTGCCCGCCCGTATGTGAACAAACTTTTTCGACGGGAGCAAGCCCCCGCCCTACATTATATCAAAATGGTTGTTTGTAGGGGTGATTCACGAATCGCCCGCAATTAAAGTATTAAATAATTTAAGGGGAACTGGAAATGAATATGCTTAATGTTTTAAAAAATAATATTGCTAATAAAAACAAGTTAGAAGACATTGTGTCTGCATTTGAAGATATGTGCAATGTTCCACTTGAAAATGTGGATATAGATGATGATGGTATTTTGTTTGAAACAGGCACATTCGATTTTACAGGTGAACCATTGTTTTATTTCTCATTGGTAAGACAATTCCCAAATGAAGATGAAGAATTTTACCAAATACATCTTGATATTTTATATGCTCCAACTGAACTGACTGTGAATTATAATCAAAGTGAATGGAACTTTGGCGGAGAAAGCGATATTTTTGGTTATATAAGAAATTCAGAAGAATATTTATCTCTCAAAAATGTAGAAATCAAAAAAATCAATGTGTACATGGATGAAACATAAATCTATGAAAAAAATAATGTTTATTTGCAGTGGTAACACTTGCAGAAGTCCCTTGGCGGAGGGATTGTTCAAGAAATATTTAAAAGAGAATAATATAACTGATATTGAGGTTTCGAGTGCCGGTGTTGGTGCTTTCCCCGGGGACGGAGTAAGCATAAATTCAATTCTTGTTGCAGGAAATCGTGGAGTTGATATTTCAAGTCACAGAGCAAGAAATATCAACCCTGAACATTTACTTACAACTGACATGTTCTTCTGTATGACTGGTTCGCACAAACAAGCTTTGTTAAGACGTTGTGCTGAAGAAAAAATTGTAGTTTTGAATGTGCCCGACCCTTATGGAAGACCTATTGAGGTTTATGAAGAATGTGCAAAACAACTTGAAAGTCAGTTCCCTGAAATCCTTGAAAGAATTCAAAACACAGTAACCATTCGTGAAATGACGGAAAGTGATATTACTGAAATTGCAGAATTAGAAAAAGAGTGCTTTTCCGAGCCTTGGAGTGAGAATTCCTTAAGAGATGAGTTGACTAACGAAACCGCAAGGTTTTATGTGCTTCGTGACGGCGAAAGTTTAATTGGCTATATCGGTGCTAATAACATTTGTAACGAGGTTTATATAACAAATGTTGCTGTGAATAGCCAATATCGCGGTAAGGGTTACGGACAGAAACTGGTAAATCAGTTGATTAAGCAGAGCGAAACTGAAAGGGCATTTTTCATCACTCTTGAAGTGCGAAAATCCAATGAAAATGCCATAAAACTATACGAAAAATGTGGTTTTAAATTTATAGGTGAACGTAAGAATTTTTACTCAAAACCTACGGAAGATGCCTTAATTTACACATATTATATAGAGGAATAATTATGAAAATTTTAGCAATTGAAAGCTCATGCGACGAAACTGCTGCAGCCGTTGTTGAAGACGGCAGAGAGGTGTTGTCAAATGTAGTTTCTACACAAATTGAAAAACATAAGATTTTTGGCGGAGTTGTGCCTGAAATTGCATCAAGATTACATACGGAAAACATCTCTGCAGTGGTTGAAAAAGCACTTAACGACGCAAACTGCACATTGGATGATGTTGATGCTATTGCTGTGACTTATGCACCCGGTCTTATCGGTGCTTTGCTTGTAGGTGTAAACTATGCAAAAGGATTAGCGCTGGCAAGTGGTAAACCACTCATCCCTGTACACCATCTCCGTTCGCATATTGCTGCAAACTATATTACTCATAAGGACTTAAAACCACCATTTATGTGCCTTGTGGTATCAGGTGGCAACACACTTCTTTGCAAGGTTAATGATTATACTGATTTTGAAGTAATCGGTCGTACTCGTGATGATGCGGCAGGTGAGGCTATGGACAAAGCGGCGCGAACTCTAGGTCTTCCGTATCCGGGTGGTGTAAATCTTGATAAAATCTCAAAAAATGGAGATAATACAAAGTATAAATTCCCGAAACCACGTGTTGACGGCAGTCCGCTTGATTTCAGCTTTTCAGGGCTTAAAACCAATGTGATAAATCTTGTGCACAACGCAACTCAGAAGGGTGAAGAATTAAATCCTGCCGATGTTGGGGCATCATTCATTAACGGCGTTGTAAATTGTCTTGCTGACAATACAATTAAAGCTATGGAAATGACAGAAGAAAAAACACTTGTATTGGCAGGTGGTGTTTCTGCAAACTCCGTTCTTCGTAGCAGAATGGAAAAACTTGCAGGAGAAAAGGGATGGAACTTATATTTGCCTGATTTATCCCTCTGTGGGGACAATGGTGCCATGGTTGGTGCACAAGGATATTTTGAATTTCTAAAGGGTACGGTTGCCCAAATGGATTTGAACGGAAAAGCCACTGCCGATATTGAAAAAGACTACGCAGATTAACCTTCTCTTATCAATTGTATATATAATACACATAAAACACATATAGTTAATTGACAAAAAGTTGTCATTTTAACTATTGAAAAAATGCAGGATTTAGTATATAATTATTCAAAATAGGTGAATGTGGCTTATTTTGGTATCAATATGAATTTTATATAAAGGAGTAAACAATTATGGCACTCACAAAGAACAAGTCAATTCTTGAGTGGATTGACAAACAGGTTGAACTTGTTAAGCCTGACAAAATCGTTTGGATTGATGGTTCAGAAGAACAGACAGAAGCTCTTCGTGCAGAAGCATGTGCAACAGGTGAAATGGTAAAACTTAATCAGGACCTTCTCCCTGACTGCTACTACCATAAAACAGCAGTTAACGACGTTGCTCGTGTTGAGGACAGAACTCTTATCTGCTCAAAGAAAGAAGAAGATGCAGGTCCTACAAATCACTGGATGGACCCGGAAAAAGCATACGCTATGCTTTATGATATTGCAAAAGATAGTTACAAGGGAAGAACAATGTATGTTATTCCTTACTCAATGGGACCAATCGGTTCACCTCTTGCAAAGGTTGGTATCGAACTTACAGACTCAATCTACGTTGTTCTTAATATGCTTATAATGACTCGTGTTGGTAAGGCTGTTATGGACGCTTTCGGTGATGAGAGCAACGACTGGGTTCGCGGTCTTCACTGCAAATGCGACATCGATGCAGAAAAGAGATGGATTTGCCAGTTCCCGGAAGATAACACAATCATTTCAGTTAACTCAGGTTACGGCGGAAACGTTCTTCTTGGTAAAAAGTGCTTTGCTCTTCGTATTGCTTCTTATCAGGGTAAAAACGAAGGCTGGCAGGCTGAACACATGCTCATCCTTGGTATCGAAAATCCAAAGGGCGAAGTTAAGTACATCTGTGCTGCTTTCCCATCAGCATGTGGTAAAACAAATCTTGCTATGCTTATTCCACCAGAAGGATATCAGGCAAAGGGTTATAAAGTATGGTGCGTAGGTGACGATATTTCTTGGATTAGAAAAGGTCCTGACGGTCGTCTTTATGCTATCAACCCGGAAAACGGTTTCTTCGGCGTTGCTCCCGGTACAAACGTTAAGTCAAATCCAAATGCTCTTGCTTCAACAAAGAAGGGCACAATCTTCACAAACGTTGCTCGCAATCTTGACGACAATACAGTTTGGTGGGAAGGACTTGACAAGAATCCTCCTGTAAATGCAGTTGAATGGACAGGTATCAAAACAAATGGTGTTGAGTGGAAGGCAGAAGGCAAAAACCTCGCTCATCCAAACAGCCGTTTCACAGCTCCTGCTGTAAACTGCCCTTGCATCAGCTCTGAATTTGAAAATCCGGCAGGTGTTCCAATCTCTGCTTTCGTATTCGGTGGTCGTCGTGCAAAGCTTGCTCCACTCGTATATCAGTCACGTGACTGGAACCACGGTGTATTCGTAGGCTCAATTATGGCTTCTGAAACAACAGCAGCTGCAGCAGGTGCAGTAGGTGTTGTTCGTCGTGACCCAATGGCTATGCTTCCATTCTGCGGTTACAATATGGGTGACTACTGGCAGCACTGGATTGACATTGGTAAGACTCTTGATGCTGACAAGGCTCCAAAAATCTTCAATGTTAACTGGTTCAGAAAAGACGACGAAGGCAACTTTATGTGGCCCGGCTTCGGTGATAACCTTCGTGTTCTTGAGTGGATTATCAAACGTTGCGAAAACGAAGTTGATGCTCAGGAAACAGCAATCGGTTACCTTCCTTATGCTAAGGACATCAACATCGAAGGTCTTGAAGGTGAAGTAACAGTTGAATCACTTGAAAGCATCCTCGACGTTGACAAGGCTCTTTGGGCTCAGGAAGCTGATGGTATCGCAGAGTTCTATGCAAAATTCGGCGACAAACTTCCTGAAACACTTAAAGCAGAACTTGAAACTCTCAAGGCAAACCTTAAATAATTATAAAACAAATAAAATTGGCGGAGTTGTTCAATTTCAACTCCGCCTTTTTAGTTATTCATCAAATGTGATAGTTTCTGAAAACTCTATAATCTGTGGCATATATTCATCAACCTCTTCGGCTGTTACAGCAAATTGAATTGTCCAGAATGCATCTTCACTCTTAAAAATTGTTGTGTAGTAATAATAAGTAGTGCCTTCCTCGGCATTGTACCATTCATAGTCATAATACATAATACCGTTATTTTTCTTAACTTCAGATATATCTTTAATATCATTTGCCTCGAGGGATGCTTCGCCGTATTCCTGAAGAGAATAGTTATCAAGGCCTTCCATTATACTGAAATCTTCTCTTAAAATGAAAACAGCCATATCTTCATTTGCATAGCAGGCATCAAAACTATCAACGGGAACCTTCATAAACTCATCTGTCAGAGTAATTTGCATTTCTTCACATTTAAATTGCTTTGTTTCTCCGGCACCGTTCATAAAATTGGTGATAAATCCGATTATGAAACCAACTATGATTGCAACAATTAAAATGATTATACCTATTTTTGTTCCCTTTTTTCTGTTTTTCAGAACGGCATCATCAGTCACACCGTCAAAGCGAAAGGCATTACCGGTAGCAGGATTAAATTTGCATTGTCCACTCAAACGGATATCGTATTGACTTTCAGGAAGATTATAAAACTCGTTACAAAAATTTTTGCTCAACGAATCAGCAATAACATAAATTCTTGCCGCATTGTCAGGTATTAAAAAAGCTTTTTCTTCGCCATTTTTCAATGTTCCAAGTTTGCGACAAGGCACACCGTCGATTTTTGTTTCGCCGTATGTATAATCTTCAATGTAAACTTTAAGTTTTGCAAGACAACCGGCTAAGTTTTTGTTTCTCTTAATAAATAAGTTTCTCATAATTTCACTCTCCATATTCTATGTCGATATTACAATTAAATTGTAGCATATTGTAAAGCAACATTCAAATAAAACTGAATAAAATATGCTTCACATCCATATTATATGACAAAACGTCATATAAGTCAACAATAAATATGACATAATGTCATTGTGGTGATGTCATGAAAAACAATTTGAAAAAACTTCGTAAACAAGCAGGTTTAACACAGATTTCCCTGCAGATGAAGACGGGAATTGAACAAGCCCTACTTTCAAAATTTGAAAACGGTGAGAGAATTCCGCCAACAGAGACACTTATAATTTTGGCTGATTTCTATGGAGTTAGCATGGATTATATTGTAGGTAGAACAGAAAATCCTGACATAAACAGATAAACCATTCTCAATTGATTGAGGATGGTTTTGTTTTTTAAAATCAACAAAAAATCAAAAACTTGTTGTTCAGTTTGTTTTTTTCATTATTTATAATTGTCTTGTAATCAAAAGGAGGTTATAATAATGAACACAGACAAAATTTACGCAGAATCAATCGCAAAGGAATATGCACCAAAGGAAGATTCAAAAATCGTAGCACTCAAAAAACTTGACCAGAAGGCAAAACAACCGGCAAACATATTTGCTTATACCTTTGGTGTCGTTTCTTCTCTCGTTGCAGGCCTTGGAATGAGCCTTGCGATGAACGTTATCGGTGGAACAACAGCATTTATGGTGCTTGGAATTGTAATTGGCATCATCGGCTTTACTTGTTGCGGTATCAACTATCCCATTTACAAAAAAATTCTTGAAAAAGGCAAGAAAAAATATGCTTTTGAAATAGTTCAACTTGCTCGAGAAATCAGCGAAGAAAAATAATCATCTGTTTATTAGGAAGGAGGTTGTCAGATGAATAAGAATGAAAGCAAGTACTTTAATACTGCTAAAAAAATGGATGAGGCACTTCTTAAGCTTCTTGAAAAGAAGGATTTTGAGTACATTACCATTAAGGAAATTTGTTCAATGGCAGGTGTTAATCGTTCAACATTCTATCTTCATTACGAAAATACAAACGACTTATTAAGGGAAGCATCTGACTATATCATCGACAACTTTCTTAGCTATTTTTCAGTTAATAGAAGTAAGGTTACTATTGATTACCAAAACAGCAAGTTAGAGGATTTGCTTTTTATTACTCCCGAATATTTAACACCCTATTTAACCTATGTTAAGGAAAATCAGAGGGTTTTCAAAACTTGCCTTAAACACCTGAATTCTTTGAATTTCAATACAATGTATAACAATATGTTTCAGGCGATTTTCAACCCTTTATTAGGACGTTTTAATTTTCCCGAAAATGAAAGAGAATATATCCTGAAATTCTATCTTACAGGCATTACTGCTGTTGTTACAGAATGGATTAATAAGGAGTGTCAGGATTCTATTGAGGATATAAGCAAAATTATTATTAATTGTGTTGTGGGTAAGGCAAAAATCTATGGTGAAAATTAAATCTTTTCAAATTGCAATATTCAGTTTGCTTATAAATATTACATACAGTATTTATAATATAGCAATTGGCACAATAACACACTCATGGTGGTTTGTTACCGTAGGGGTGTATTATTCCGTACTCAGTTTAATGCGATTCGTTGTTTTGTGTACAAGAAAAAAGAAGACTAAGGTTAGTCTGAAAATTTTTACCGGTATAATGTTGGTGTTTACGTCTTTGCCACTTGCGGGAATGGTAATTCTTTCATCAGTAAAGGACCGTGGTGTAGTTTACCATGAAATTGTGATGATTACCATAGCTCTTTACACCTTTATAAAAATCACGTTGGCAACAATCAACCTTGTTAAAACAAAAGGCAGAAAGGTATCTGTCACTTTAAATACACTTCGTCACATCTCCTTTGCAGATGCCGCTGTTTCAATCTTTTCATTACAACGTTCAATGCTTGTATCCTTTGGTGATATGCTGGAAAGCGATATAAGGATTTTTAATATTGTAGTAGGTTCCGTAGTGTGTGTCGTAGTTTTTTTGTTAGGGCTGGGATTGCTCGGAATAATCGGAAAACGCAGAATATAATTTAAAATTTTGGCGGAGTCGGTTTCAACTCCGTTTTTTGTTTAATATGACAAATATGAATTTGACAAAACTATTCTTGAATGATATACTGAAAATAAATTGTTAAGGTGAAAATGTTTTAAGAACATTGAATAAAATAAAAAACCGACCGCACAAAGAACGGTCGGTGCAGACAACTTCACAAACGCAAATTAATTTTATCGCTGTCTGCAAAACTATTATGTGAAGAAAATACGTTAAAATTCATTTAAAAAATACCAATTTTTTTAAAAAAAGACTTGCATTTTTAATATGACTGTGTTAGAATAACAAGGCTGTTAAAATTATATGATATGGAGGTGTGCACAGTATGGCATGGTATCACGTTGTTTTTGGTGTAGCACTTATTGTTTTGGCAATTGTTATTGTTCTACTTATCCTTGTTCAGGAAGGTAATCAGCAAGGTCTTTCAGGTGCCATTTCTGGTGGCTCTTCAGACTCTTTCTTTGGCAAGAATAAGGGCAGAACAGACGAAGCAAAAAAAGCTTTCTTTACAAAAATTCTGGTTGGCTTGTTTGCAGTAGTTGTTTTGGCATCAGTTCTTGTAATGCTTTTTGTTAAATAAAAAAATCCCGAATTACTTCGGGAATATATGATCCACTAGCTCAGTTGGCAGAGCACTTGACTTTTAATCAAGGTGTCCGGAGTTCGAATCTCCGGTGGATCACCAGTTTAAAAAACCTCGTAGTTCCTTGATAAATAAGGATTCGCGAGGTTTTTTTCTTTTCTATTTTCTTATTTTCAAAATTACAAAAAGTTGCAAAATATTGCATAAAATTGCATAAAAAGTTCGTAAATTTTTCGTAAAATTAAAGGCAGAGGTTTTAACCACTCTGCCTTTTTTCGTTTATATATTCATTTAACGTTTTGGCTGCAGATTCTTTACGGTCCATTCGCACGTGAGTATAGATGTCTCGTGTTAGCTGTATGGTTGAGTGTCCCATTAAGCCCTGTGCAACTTTTTCATCAATACCTGCATCATATAGAATAGTTGCGTATGCATGACGTAGCTGATGAGGTGTAAAAGCAGTATTAGTTTCTTTTTGATATTTCTGCCATCGTTTTCTTAATGCTGATTTGGTTAATGGTTCTGCCCCACCAAAAATGAAGTAATCAGCAGGTTGGTCCTTTTCCATATCTTTAAGGCGATTTGCAAGACAATCAAGCATCATAACTTCTCTGATACCGGCATCACTCTTTGGATGAGGCGAAAGTATAGGCTTGTTTTGGTTCATACCACTATAGTTTATACTTTTACTAATTCTTATGGTTTTCTTTTTGAAATCTACATCCTTCCATTGAAGTGCAAGAGCTTCACCACGTCTGCACCCGGTAAAAAGAATTAAGTATGCGAACATACCAAAGGTAACATCAGCGGATTGCATCACGGTTTCGATTTCTTCATCAGAGGGAAGTTCTCTTTTGGCCTTGGGTAGATTTCTTGGTACAGAAACTGTTGTTACTGGGTTAATATCTAAATATTCGTTAAGGACCGCAAATTTAAAAATAAGATTTAATACTATTCGTTGCACTCGTACAGTTTGTGCAGAATATTTTTGTTTTGCCATGCGGTCTAAAATTCGTTTGATATCTAAAGGAGTAATATCTTTTATTTCTTTTTTTCCAAAAGATTCTACAGCTCGTTTATATGCAGGCATGTAACAAATTTGAGTACCACCTTCTACATCTTCACAATGATTTTCAAACCATTCATCAGCAACACGTTCAAAATATATTTTTTGTTGTTCTTCAAGTTCTGTCTTATAAGCATTTACTTTTTCAACAAGTTCAAACTCATCTTGATAATAAAAGTGTTTTCTTATTTTTTCATTGTTAATTACAAAAGTAATTACTTTTTCATAATTGCCGTCTTTTCTCTTTTTAGGCATTATACCACTCCTTTTTGGGCACAAAAATGCCCGAGACTTGATTTTTCAGTCCGGGTGTGATACAATATAACCGCTTTGGAGAGCCGGTTATGAGTATCACACTCAGACCGTATATGAACCGTTCATCTGTTGGTAGCAGATGGGCGGTTTTTATTATTATATGAAAATAAATAAAAACGCAAATGTGCCGACAAGACATCCAATAATGAATATTATACTAAATAGACCATCCGGAAAATCTTTCTTTGTGATTGCGGTGAAAGGAATAGTTAACAATGGGAGAATTATTCCAAAAATACATAGTGAAAAGCAAAAACTTGAGAAAAGGGCTACAATTAAATTTCAAACCTTTTCCACAAAGTTTTTTACCGAATCACTGGAAGATGGCTTTTCTTCTTCGTAATCAGAATCATCTGTGTTATTATCTTCTTCATAAAAATGTGTTGTTTCTTCTTTATTATATTGGCTATTATCGTAGAAATAGTTTTGGTCTGTTTCGTTATCGTTTTCAATTATTCCGTGGTTAGTTTTATCATCAAAATCATACGGACAGTCTCCGTTTGGATGCTGATGGGCAGAGTATCCGTGGTGATAGTGGTATTCTCCCGCTGAACTATCATAGTGACCGCCACTTGAATCAGTCTTGCCTGAATGAGCAAAGCACAGAACGGTGAAGGATAAGCCACAGATTATTGCAGTTATAATACATAGTACTTTTTTCATAACATTTTTTAATACTCGTCATCGTTTATATTCAACTTTTCTTCTAAATGATTTTTACGAGATTGAAGATAAGTAATAGATGTAAACAAATCGGTAACAGCAGCAAAAGCTAATATTGAAAGAATATATATTATAGTGCCAAAGAAAATTGACATAATTATAAGATATAAGAAGTTTTCAAGAGCATCCACACCGCCATTGATTGTATACATTACAATTCCACATAATATTGAAGAAAGTACTATCATTATGATATTTCTTTTTCTTTTCTCTTTATCTAACTTTTTTTCAACAACAGTGAGCTCATATTCTAATCTGCTTCTTTCCTCATCCATAATAACTACCTCAAATGTTTAAAATTTTGCTCTTAATTCTACTACCTTTCCGAGAACACGGATAGGTAGTTTTTCTATTTGTTCATTTGTATAGGTCATTACATCATAAGCCGGATTATTGGGAATAAGGTTAATACCACCATTAAATTTCTGTACCTTTTTGATTGTAGCTTCATCACCGTTTATAAGGACGATTGCTGTTTCACCACTTTCAACGTCAGGCTGTTTGCGAACTATAACGACATCCCCTTCGGTAATTCGTGGTTCCATGCTGTTGCCTTTAATCTGAAGTCCAAAGAACTCACCCTGATGTGCCATTTCTTCACTAATTTCTTCGTAATCAATTATGTATTCAACTGCATCCATTGGAATACCGGCACGAACTAAACCGAGAACGGGAACTTTAACGGCTGCCTTTTTATTGGAATCTTTTTGCTGAGAATCGTATCCAGCAATAGCACCAGGAGTGATTTTTAAGATTTGAGATAATAAAGCAATTTTATCTCTACCCATATTTGCAATATTACCTGACTCCCATCGTGAAACAGTTGCTTCACTTACTCCAACATAGTTTGCGACCTGCTTCATAGTTAAATTTAATTCTTTTCTTTTGCTTCGAAGCAACTCATTTGTGTTCACTTTTTTCACCTCTAATTGGAATTTGTAGTTGTATTATAATATTATTTTTGCGAAAATGCAAGTTTTTTTATAAAAAAAGCAAAAAAACTTGCGAAAAGGTATTGACAAGTGATTTTTGATTTGTTATCATTGACTTACGGAAACGCAAGAAAGAGGTGAAAATAATGGCAACAGGAAAATTTGTACCGGAATTATTGAAATCAGAAATGGTCAAAAATAAGATAAATGCAGAATCTATGTCTGATAAGTTAGGCATCAATTTAACCACATTTTACCGCAAACTCAATGGCGAAAGTGAATTCAATCGTCAAGAGATGGGTATTATGAAAAATGTGTTGAGTCTTTCTAACGATGATATGGATTCTATTTTTTTTGCTTCATGACTTGCGGAAACGCAAGAAATGATATCACAGGGCTTTTCCGCCGTATAGGCTGAAAAAACATTTTTTCTGTATTTTAATTTTTGCAAAATTATAACAACTTATGTGAATCTGCCACCGACTCTCCAGAGTTGCTTATCTGCTTTATGACCTGAGCAATCATAAAGTGAAAATCTCCTTAAATTATATATAACATTTTTACATAGCATCAGTCTGTGCGGTGGAAAAGCTCTGTGAAGAAAAAGAAAAGGAAGGTGAATTTATGCCAAGAGAAAAAGAATTGTATCGTGAATATGTTGAACGTCTTGATGAACGCTTTCCAAATAAGGAACATCTTTCTGTGAATGACTGTGTAGAGTTTCTTGGTTTGAACTTCAGAACAGTCAAAAAAAGATATGGTATCACGAAAGACGGTATATCAAAATTAAAATTTGCAAGACTTTTAAGTTGAAAGGAGTGACTAAATGCGGAAATTTGTAAATTATCAAGAAATGAAGGCTTTTGTGTTTCCGACCTTCTGTGGGAAATACAGAGTTGAAATTGAAGACTCTACAGGTCAGACAATTGAAAATACTCTTGTTGACTCTGAAGACAAAATTGGTGGGATACTCAACAAGCACGGTGACGGTCTATGGATAGAACAAGCAACGTAATACCTCATTCAAAGAAATATGCCGGGTGTACAGCCAAAATTCAAACCTTAAAAAACGGAAGAGTTACATTAACTGTTCATAATAAAGAAATGAAAATGATATTGCATAGGGAATGTGATTCTAAAGAAGAGGCTAAACGGCTTTTGCAACTCAGCGGTCAGCAGTTCCAAAAGGTACAGGAAACAATAATCTATGTAGTAAGGGAGTGACAAAATGACAACAAATTTTATTGTTCAAATACTTATAATCTTCGTTGTTGCCGGCCTTCTGATATACGGATTTACCAAGGAAGAAGATGTTATAGCATGGGAACAACGAACCATAATAAAGTTGTTTCGCTACATATACAACAGAATAGTTGCCTATGAGAATTGGCGAGATATGAAAAAGGCAGGTGTTAAACCTCATGATGTAATAAATGCTTTGTTTGAGCAAACTTATCATTACTATGATGGCTACAAAACCATACATAATATTATAGGCAACGAGGACCACGAATTGGTTGTGGCAATGAGAAATAAATGGTATGCCTGTTACAAGGTTATACTGGAAAGTGGTTTAGATGATATGTATATGGAGTTCGTTATAAACAAGCAAAAATCATATTGATAGTTTTACAACTCACATTTTAGGTAAAGGAGTGAAAATATGAAGACTGTAAACAAAGAAACATTTGAGCCAAAGCACGATTGCTGGGCCTGTGTGAACGGCGAATGTCAGATTCTTACAGTGACCCATTGTAAACGTTCTAAAAAGTGCGGACATTATCAGACTGCTGTTCAACGTGATGCAGGTGTCAAGAAAGCACAGGCAAGGCTTGAGAATTTAGGTATCAATGTCAGCAAGTACAGTGTGTTGACACAAAAAAATAACCGTGTCAGCGGGAACTAACACGGCTATATAAAAGGAAGTCATAATAAACCTCACAAGTTAATTATAACTTCCTTTTACCAATTTGTCAAATAAAAACGCATCAGCGGAAAGAAGGAAGATTATGAAAATTAAAAAGATTATTGATTTAATTAAGAAGAGTGGAATCCTCGCTATTTATGATAGCAAGGACTGCCAATGGCTATCAGATGGATACGGAATATATCCTGCAAGTGATATTCCCGAAGTCAATTCAGTTACATTATGTGCAATGTATGACTTAACCGCAAAGCAAGTAGATAAGTTGAGAATAATTGACCGCATAGCTTTGCCTACATCATATAATTTTGCGGACACGGTTGAAGAAGAAAAGATTGTTCCCGAATGTCCTATTGAGATTATCGTAGGCGATAAAAGACTTGTTGCCTATGCAACATCGCAAGGTATTGCATTTATTGATAAAAGATATTTAGCACCATTCGCTGATATGGATGAAACTATGCTTCGTGTACATGAGAGATATACAACTGACGGTGATTTGTATTTTGCTGTTAAGAATGGATTTATGTTGGTTGGTGTTATCGAGCCTGCAAAAGTCATTAACAGTGATTTTGTAAAAAGCATAAATTCAATGTCAACTGCTTGCACAATCGCCCTGCAGAATGTGAAAGAGGAATAAGTATGACAATAGAAAAAATGAAAGAAGCGTGGATTAAGCAACTCCCGGTAATTCTTCACGTTGACCTTATAAATCCCAGCGAAAAGTACACAGGCGATTATGAATATAAGCGAATAATCGGTTATGCAAAAGAAATGAAACCTGACGGTGAAATTGACTATTTCGTTAAGCTTGAAGACTATTGCGGTCATTCTGTAACAATAGCAAAACCCGAACAAATTAGATTAAAGGAAGTATAAAACAATGTTACAAGAAATTAAAGTAAATGAGTTATATCCTCACCCGCAAAATCCGCGTAAGGATGTGGGCGATGTGTCAGAACTTGCTGACAGTATTAAAAATCAAGGTATATTCCAAAACCTTACCGTAATCAAAGGCGGTGCAGGTGTTCCTGACGGTGTTGAGGGATATACCGTTATTATCGGCCACAGAAGATTGGCGGCATCAAAGCTTGCCGGTATTGAAACTGTTCCCTGCAGTGTTGTTGAAATGGATGAAAAGCAACAGGTTGCCACAATGTTGCTTGAAAATATGCAGAGAACTGACCTTACAGCTTATGAGCAGGCACAGGGATTTCAGATGATGCTTGATTTGGGTGAAACTCAAAAGAGCATTGCAGAAAAAACGGGATTTTCACCTGCTACAGTTAGTCAGCGGTTACAGCTGATTAAACTTGACCAATCACTTCTTCAGAAAGCATCGGCGAAGCAGATTTCTATTGTGGACCTTAATAAGCTGAATAAGATTGATGATATTAAAAAACGAAATTCTTTGCTTAAGCTTATCGGCACTTCTAATTTTGATTACGAATACAAGAAGACTCTGGAAAATCAAAACAAAGAAAAAGCACAAAACTCTTGGCGAAAGGTTTTACTTGAAGCAGGTCTTACAGAAATCAAGTATAGTGAACGTTACACCGGAAAATACAGTAGCAGTAAAAGATATTACATTGCTAATATCATCGGTAACAATGCAAAAGAATATGTTCGAGCTGATGATGAAAAATACTTTGCTTTTGACTATGGTAACGTATATTTTAGCCACGACCTTGTTCCTAAAAAGAAAACCAAAGAAGAAATTGCAGCTGAAAAGCTTAGAGAAGAAAATAATGTTCGCATTCAGAAAATTAAAGATATATCGAAAAGAGCTTACGAGCTTCGCAGAGATTTCACTCTTTCAATTTCTGATTCAGCGGCTAAAAAGCTTATCCCGGTAATAATTGAAATGAACATCAGACGAGAATGGGATGATGCCTTTAACTATTATTATGTTGATTATAAAACATCAAACTTTACAGATGATGAAACTATAAAAAAGGCAGAAGAATATTCAGAAATTGCAAATCTCATTAAAAACAAGCCTTACGAATCACTTTTAAGACATACTTACGCTTTGTCCGGTGACAATGCAATGTGGTCTTATGTGGATGGGTGGGGAAATTACGATTCAAATGAACGTCTTGATATTATATATGACTTTCTTATTAAACTCGGCTATCAGATGTCCGATGAAGAAAAGCAGTTGAAAGACGGCACACACGAATTATTTAAGCAGATAACAGAATAAAAAATAAAGGAGTGTTACAAATGAGTAAAGTAACAGTAGAACCAAACACAAAACGAGTGATTCTCAAGGGTGTATATTATTATGCAGTCAAATTGATATTGATTATAAAAATGTTAGTAAGTAAACATAAAAAGGACGGCAAAACTGCCGTCCTGTAGTTAATCTTTTGATTTTTTAGTTTCAGTTCCTTTGTTTAGGCGTTCAAATAATTCAAGTCGCTTTTTTGTTAACGCTTCTTGTATGTTAATGTTTTTTGGATTGTTTTTGTCATCTCTGCGTAAACGTTCCTCTTTAATCAATGGTAGGTTTTTTTCTTCCATAATTACACCTCCGCAAAATAATATGAATTTGATTACGGTTTTAAAACTCTTTCATGCTGATATGCATTATTTAAAATGCTTACATAAGGAGCAAAAAATCTTGAAGCAAATGATTTTACATCATCAGTAGTCTTGCCAAGTTTACCTTTTTTCATACAATCAATTTGTAAAATAAATGCTACGTTGTCTGAATAGGCTTCTTCAAGCACAGCAACATATTGCTGAATTTTTGAATGATTTTTTTTTCTATAAAAGAAGCGTTTTTCCTTAATTTCTTCTTCATTAACTAAGCAAAAATATACAACATCCGCATTTTGAAAGAGTTTTACATAAAAATAAGTATCGTCCTTTGAGGGTATCTTATATTCCTGATTTGTAGTGCTTTGTAACTTGTTTGCACTTCTTCTTGCTATCATTTTACAATAAGGTAAACTCGTGGGATTTCTCTTGGGAAATTGTTGGACTACTGAAATACGGAATTCACAGTTGAAATGTGCTTTTAATTTTTCATATAGTTCAGAACATATAAGACCACTTGCATATTCAAAATGGCCGATACCTGTTGGATTTTTTATAGTGTAATTTGCTAATTCATTTGTGATAACGGTACAGGAGTCCATAATATCATCTGATAATTTTCGGTATTTATATTCTATCGTCTTATATGACCTGATGATATAAAAATAATAATTAACAATAATTATAACTACGAGATATAGAATTTTGAAAACAAAGTGAATATCTCCTAATAGGATATTTGGGACAAATGCACCTACTATGAGATTAAAGATTCCTAACACCCACTCTTTGGAAAAGGAATAGAGAATCTTTAGAAAAAGTATTCCAGGACTATTAGAATTCCTGTGGTCGTTCATAAATTTGAGTATTCTTTTTTTCATTGTGTACCCCTCTCTAGATTTATGTAGATTTTGTAGGAGGTTATTTACCTAAGATAGTATAACTCCATACATAATCATTATCGTATTTAAAAGGCAAAATGTGACAAAAAACTGTAATTTATTACAAATTATAAAAAATTTTTAAAAAGGTGAAAATCGATGATATATGAATTAAAACAACATCCTGAATACTTCGAAGAGGTTATTTCAGGTAGGAAATTATTTGAAGTAAGAAAAAATGACCGTGATTATAAGGTTGGTGACTTACTTGCATTGAATGAATATAACCCGGAATCAAAGGAATACACTAATCGCAGTTGTGTGGTTTACATAGATTATATTCTCAATGACCCTAATTACTGTAAGGAAGGCTATGTAATTCTTAGTATAAAGCCTTGTGTGGTAATGAAAAAATATTCACCACACTGTGAAGCAAAATTTGAATTTGATTATTCAGTACCAATGATTCAAACTACAAATCCAATGGGGAGAAATAGTAAATGACACCAGAGGAAATTATGTATGCTTTTGAAATTTTTAGAGAAGAAGCAAAAAGAAACGGTACTGTAGTAATAGCAAATGTCTTTTTGAATGATATCAGTAATTTTATCAATCAACTAAAAAAAGATAACGAGAACTACAGTCATAATATCAAACAATTAACAAGTGACCATAGATTGTTACAACATGACTATAACCATATCAAAGAACTATGGGCTAATACACAATTAAAATTAGAAAAAGAAAGAGAAAAACTGGTTGTGGTATGTAAAAAACTACAATCGTCAAGAGCATTAAATAAAGATATAATGCAGACCGTTGCCTATGTTCGTGAAAACTCAATTAAAGAGTTTGTAGACTTTATTGTTGAAGAACTGTGCATAGGACGTGGTGATGACAGGTCTGAACTTTATGTGTGTGAAGATGACATTAGAGACTTAATTAAGAGATTCTTGGATGGTGAGAATATTGAAACTCAAAAAGAAACTGAAACGGGTAAATAAGCCTGTTTATATTAAATGTAAAAAGCGATGCAACAAGTGTGTGCATCAGGATATCAGCTGCTTTGTTGATTGGTCTGATAGGACAGTTCGTACAAAGTTTTTTAACTTCGGACAAGCTGAAGATGTTAAAGACGGTGACCACTGCCGATTCTATGAAAGAAAATCGAGGTAACGACTATGCGTGAAATACTATTTAGAGGAAAAAAAGACAACGGTGAGTGGTGGTATGGTTTACCCTTAAGAACTCTTAACAAAGATGGTGAGGACGTACTAAATATTCAATGTTGGGAACGAGATGAAGAAGGTGTAACAGGAATATATGACCCTGTTGACCCTGAAACTGTAGGACAATACATAGGTTTGACCGATAAGAACGGCAGCAAAATTTTTGAGGGAGATATTGTTAAAGCAACAATTGCTTATAACAACTGCAGTCGTGACAAAGTTGACTATAGAACTAATATTTACGAAGTGAAGTATCACGAAAAATATTGTTATTTTTATCTTGCAAGAAAAAACAATAATTTGTTATTTGATGGAAATTGGAGTTATGGTTTAAAAACAATTGAAGTTATCGACAACATACACGATAACCCTGGAACTATTAAGGAGTGACAACAATGCTTAAGGAACTTATAAAATGGCTTTTTGAAAGCCAAAAGCAAGCTGATGAATTAGATAATAATTTGAATAAAATCGGCATTAGCCTTAGTCCTATGCGTGAGTCAAGAAAAGATTTTTTGGCTTATAGCAGAGGATTGGAGATTATCTTAGAAAACATTGCTCTTCCTAAAGATATGGACGAAGAACGCTTATTTGATGATTTTTTATATGGTACGGACTTTGATACATTCTGGGACGAATATGGCGAGGTATTTAACCAATGAGCCGAGTAACAGTATTAAGTTGTGACAGGTGTGGAGCAGAAATACCTGATTACAATAAAAAAGACCATTCCGCAAAAATACTTTTAAATGCTCCGGGAGAGTACAGAGGTTGTGGTGGTCAGCGGATTGACCTCTGTGAAGAGTGCTATTCTCAATTTGTAAAATTTCTTGAAGGTGGGACAGCCGATGATTAAACACTTTTGTGATATGTGCAGCAAACAAATCAATATGAATGTTGACGGTGTAAGTGTATTGTTCAATGCACAGGGTATGGCAATACGAAATAGTGTCAATGAAGACTTGCACCTGTGTTTAGACTGTGATAAGAAGTTAAAAGCTTTTATACATAATTCAGCGGTAAAGCAATAAAAAATGACGGCGGGGCTCTGATGAGCTCCACCGTCAAGCGTACATTATATATGCACTTTTCTAACAACAATAGTATATCATAATGTACTTCAAAAGTCAATCGAAAAAGGGGACGAAAAGAGGTCCCTTGACGGCCTCGTATTGTATAGTAACAACTCAACCATTTTTATATTAGGAGTACATAAAATGAATGCTTATGAAAAAAGTCAAGTCAAAGTCCAGTCAGGGGGATTTATCTCAAACTTAAAGGGAGTAAGAGAGCAAATAAATTTTCAGCACTTGGTCAGAGATTATGAATTAGATGAAATGAAACAAATAAATGAATTCTGCAGTATTATCGCAGACGTTCTCACACTTCCGCCAAAAGCTCTGATTGTGATTGACGGAGAACAAAGATATGCAGCAACCGTTCAGGAAGTTTATAAACAACTTGATGAAAGACACATTGGAGTTGTGCTTGAAAATTATAATAACATAGCATATAAAATCAAAAACCCGAAAACATATATCCGCACTGCTTTGTATAACTCGTATTTCGAGCTCGAAAATAAAAGTGCAAATGAAACAAATGTGAGGTTTGCAGAAAATGATTAAAGAGAAAATCACCAAAGCAGGTAAGCTTTTAAATACAGATTTTTATCCTTGTTTCGATAACGGCAAAAAAATACCTTCAGGACCAAAAACAACAAAAGGCTCAACAGAAGCACAGAAAAAATATAACGATATCAAGGCTCAAAAAAATGTAATTTATCTTATAAACGAAAATTTTGACGAAAATGACCTTATCGGCCATCTTACCTATGCTCCTGAATATGCTCCACAGAGTGAGGATGAAGCAAGACGTGACATGGTGAATGCTCTTCGCAGAATAAAAAGAATGCGTGAAAGAGAACTTGAAAAGGTAATTGCTGCTTTGAAAAAATTGCCTTATGATGAAACTTTTGCAGATTTTAGAAAAAAACTTGAACTTAAAAGAGACAAGCTCTCTGCACCATTCAAGTATATGTACGTTATTGAAAAAGTTACATATCAACGTGGCCCATTCAAGGGTAATGATAACTGGCATTTTCATATTTTTATGACAGGTGGGTTAGAACGTTCAGAGGTTGAGGCAATATGGAAGAAGGGTGTCCGTTCAAACGTTGACCAATTTCAACCCGACAGATTCGGTCCAGAAGCTATGGCGAAGTATATGGCAAAAGACCCACAGGGAACAAAGCGATTTGTGTGTTCTCGTAATATGAGCCGTACATATAAGCAACCAAAAATTAAAAACGCAAGATTTTCAGCGGGACACCTTGCAAAACTCTCACAAGAGCGATGCGATGATAAGCAGTACTGGGAGAAAAAATATCCCGGATACAGCTTTGTTCGTGCATTCCCACGATTTAACGAGTATAACGCCCATTGGTACTTGACTGTGGTAATGTATGCTGCAGGTGACGGTCCTGTTCCCAAGTGGGATATGGATAACTGGCCAAATGATGATTGGCAGAATAATTTATAACAATTCAGCGGAAAAGGAGTGTTGCCGATGACTTTAATGCAACTTAACGCACTTCGTAAGGGCTTGAGAGCTTTGCGACGAAAAAAAGAAGAGATAACTATAAATGCGGATAGCATACCGGGAGGAAATACCAGCGGAATGCCTTCCGCTAAAAGTGCTTCCAACAGTACAGAAATCAGGTATCAGGTATATTTGAATGCTGATGAAAAGCTGGATGCAAGATTTGCAAAAATGTTAAAGGAATACTCTGAAACTATGAGATACATTGAAAACATTACAGACCATACTACATACTTAATTTTTCGTTATCGATTCATCTTTGATTATTCCTGGACTAAAGTAGCAATGGAAATAGGCGGAGGCAATACAGCAGATTCAGTAAGAATGCAAGTCAACAGATATTTGCAAAAAAATTAAAAGTTGTTCGTTTTGTTCGTTTTTTATGCAATATAATATAAAATGAGGAACGGGAAAACAGAAGAACACGAAAAACTTTCTACCTTCCTTTTTCGTGTCCCCGTTCCTGAAAACAAGCACTCCAAAGCAGGGGTGCTTTAATTTTTGGAAAGGAGAAACCTATGGACGAAAAGGTAGCAGAAAATGCTGTTGACAATTCAGCGGAAAACAAGCCGAAGAGGTTGACAAAAAAACAAGAAGAGTTTTGTCGTGAATATGTAAAAGACCATAACGGAACTCAGGCTGCTATTCGTGCAGGTTATTCTCCTGAGTCCGCAAGACAACAAGCTCATAGGATGTTGACAAAAGATTACATCCTCTCACGCGTACACGCGATACAAATTGAAGAGTGTGAAAAAAAGTCTATAAATGAAGAATCGGTTTTATTAGGGTTGCAAGAGGTTTACGAACGTTGTATGCAGATGAAACCTGCAAAGGTATGGGATACACAAACACATCAATATGTTGACTCTGGGCAATATGTTTTTAATGCAAAAGGAGCAATTGCCGCATTGACAAAAATTGGTGAATACCTTGCAATGTTCAAGCAGAATGTAAACGCCAATGTCAACGGTTCAATGGATATCGTTAAGAAGTTAGAGGACTTGGTTAAGTGATTTTTACTGCTGATTATCTAATTTCAAGACGTAAAGCCAAGTGGGAAGAACTTCACGACATTGAATTTGATAAAGAGTTCAGAGCAGCAGTTGCTGACGAACTGTTGAAGAATGAAACTTTACTCAATGAGATTATAAGAAATCCTGAAAAGCTGATTGAACTGGTTTTTGTTGTAGTAGATAAAAACCAAAAGACATTGCCATTCTTTTTGAATGATGTTCAGCAGGATTTTGTGAACACTCTTAATCGAGCTAAAGAGGATTTTGAAAAGGGAATTATAACGGATATTTCGCTTTTGATACTTAAGGGAAGACAACAAGGATTTACTACACTTGTAACAGCAATTCAGTTAGCATCTACAATTTTAAATTGTAACTTTCAAGGATTTACAATTGCTGATAAGAGTGACAATGCTGAAACAATCTTTCAAAATAAAGCAAAATTTCCTTATTCACAGTTGCCTGAAGCATTGCAACCAACAGAAAAGTTTAATAACCGCAGGCAATATCTCTTTGAAAAGCTCAACAGCAGTTGGTCAGTTGATACTGCGACAAAGGATGTCGGTCGTTCAAGAACGGTAAACTTCTTTCACGGCTCTGAGTGCGCATTCTGGAAAGACGGAATATCACCAATACAGGCGGCACTTGGCGAAGCCTTTACAAAGAACTGCATTAAGATATATGAGAGCACCGCAAACGGCTACAACGATTATCAAAAGATGTGGGATAGCGGTGTACATATAAACTGTTTTTACGAGTGGTGGAAGACAAAAGAATACAGAATAAACTTCCCTAATGATGAAGAAAAACAAAAGTTTTTAGATTTCATTCCATCAAAAAATGAATGGATAAATCAGCGACTAACATGGTTAATGAATGACGTTGGACTTGATACAGAACAGCTGTATTGGTACTACAAAAAATATGAGGGCTATCTTGATAAAAGACTTATAAGACAGGAATATCCTTGTACTCCAAAAGAAGCTTTCTTGTTGTCAGGTGATAATGTATTCGATACCGAAAAAATTATTGCTCGTTTGCAATCAATTGCAGAGCCGCTTAAAACCGGTTATTTTGAGTATAAATATGACGGTTTGCATATTACAAACATTAAATGGGTCAATGATAAAATGAACGGATATATTCACATTTATCAATTGCCAAATACACCAGAAATTACAAAATATTGCATTGGCGGTGATACCGCCGGTGACGGTAGTGACTGGTTTACCGGGCATGTGCTTGATGCAAAAACAGGAGAACAGTGTGCGGTATTGAAACACGAATTTGATGCTGACCAATATGCGAAACAAATGTATTGCCTCGGTATGTACTATAAACAAGCTCTTATCGGTATTGAGGCTAATTTTGATACATATCCCATAAAAGAATTAAAACGCTTAGGGTATCAAAATCAATACATACGTGAGGTTTTTGACCAATACACCGGCAAAAAGGAAAAACGATTTGGATTTAAAACAACAACGATTACAAGACCGCCAATTATATCGCAGTTAAAAGAGGTAGTAAGGGACCATACAGAAACCATCAATGACAAGGATACATTGGAAGAGTTGCTTACAATAATCAAAAATGAAGAGGGCAAGGCGGAAGCTCCTGCAGGCGGTCATGATGACCAAATGATGGGTCTTGCAATTGCTCACGAAATAAGAGGGCAGGTTGATTTCACACAAGAGGTTATTGAAATGCACTCACAGTATCAATTTTCATTTGAGAAAGACAATGAGAATTATGATTACGGACACACAATTGATGTTATATAGGAGAAAAATATGGAGTTATTGTTAGTTGCATTGATTATCAGTTTGTCAAATATTGCTTGTGTAATCATAGGGATTAAAGCAGGTCGCGGTAAAGATATTAAAATTTCAAGCCCTGTGGAAATTATTAAAGAGCATAAAGAAAATAAAGAAGCTCAGTTTGAAGAAAAACAGAAACAACAGGCCATTGCAACAATGTTGCATAATATAGACGTGTATGACTGTACCGGAGCAGGTCAACAGGATATCACATGATATTAAGGAGTGTGAATTAAGTGGATTTAGAAATAGACAAAATCATAGAGACTGATATTTGGACGTTATACGAACAGAATGTAAGTTATTGCAGGATGATGGGAATGTTCACAGATACGGACATAAATCATCGTATGTTTAATGGTGACCAATGGAACGGCCTAAAGGTTAAGGGTATTGAAAAGGTACAGTACAATATTCTCAAGCCTATTATCAAGTATAAGACCGGTATCATAATGACAAATCTTTTTGCCATAAATTATTCTTCAGAAAACTTTGAAAATAAGGAATTTCGAAAAAATGCCGAAAAGATATGCAAACTCCTTAATAAAAAAGCTGCAAGAATATGGGAACATGATTATATGGACCTTAAGCTAAGGCTTGTTGTTAAGGATGCTGCAATTAATGATGAAGGCATCATTTATGTTTCAGTTGATAGTGAAACTGGACTTCCTGTTAATGAGATTATAGACAAGAATGATATCTTCTATGGGAATGAAAACGATTTGGATATTCAAAGTCAGCCATATATTCTCATTAAACAGAGAAAACCTGTATCAGAGGTGCAACAGATTGCGAAGGCAAACGGAGTAAGTGAGGAACAGCTCCATCACATTATGGGTGACTATGATAATCTTGAAGAAGCAGGTGAAACTGCTAAATATGAGAAAGACCCGATGTGTACAGTTGTAACAAAAATGTACAAACATAACGGTACTGTGCATTTTGCAAAGTCTACACGATATGTTGAAATCAAGAAGGATACTGACAGCGGATATAAATATTATCCTGTTGCACACCTTCTTTGGGAAGAAAAGAAGGGTTCTGCAAGAGGCGAAGGTGAAGTAAGACAGCATATTCCAAATCAGTTGGAAATCAACAAAACAGCCATGCGAAGGGCTTTAACAGTTAAGAGTTCCGCTTACCCGAATAAAGTTGCAAATGTTGGTATGATAACTAACCCGAGTGAAGTTGACAGGGTGGGAAGCACTATCAAGGTGAATAGTCAGACGGTTGATGATGTTGCAAAAATCTTTTCCTATGTTCAACCTGCACAAATGTCAACAGATGCAAAAGAACTTCTTAATGAGCTCATAAGTAACACTCGTGAGCTTGCCGGTGCAGGTGAAATTGCAACAGGACAAGTGAATCCTGAAAGTGCTTCAGGCCGTGCTATTCTTGCGGTTAAACAAGCATCTGAACAGCCTCTCACAGAGCATCTTGTCTATGTTAAAATCTTTGTTGAAAACTTAGCAAGAATTTACCTTGATATTATCACTGTGAACAATGATAGTATTCAGCTTGAGGATGAAATTATTGACCCGACAACAAATGAAAAGACAACTGTTCTTGTAGAGGTGCAAAAAGTAACTTTAGAAGCATTACAGCCTGTTGTGAAGGTTGATATAACACCAAAGAGTGCATTTGATAAATATGCACAGGAGCAAAGTATTGAAAATCTTTTAACAGCAGGAATGTTTAATTCTCAAAGGATGCCTGAGTTGAAATTGTACATTCAGGCACTGGATGACGATTCAACAATGCCAAAGCAGAGAGTTTTGGATATAATTGCTGAATGGGAACGTGAACAGCAGAAGATAGCACATATTAAGGTGCAGTCTCAAATGCTGCAACAGAGATTCAATCAGTTCATCAATAGTGATATTGACGGACAAGCTGCACAGATGGTAGATGCTATGAGGCAATTACAAGCAAAGCAATCAGCGGTAAGTTAATAACGATATTTAAGCACTCTTTTAAAGGGTGCTTTTTATATGCTCTAATCATTGACGAGTTTAAAAGCTATGAAATCAGTGAATCAAAACACTAACGAAAAAATAGGAGGAGTCTTAAATGGACGCAATTGAAACAAATGTAATTGAAAAAATTACTGAAAACGTGGATTCAACTGCCACAAAGGAAACAGTTGAAACTGATGGTGCAGGACAGGTACAGACACCAAATGAAGAAACACCACCACCCAAGCTTTATACTCAGGCCGAGCTTGATGACATTTCAAACACACGAGTAAGACGTCGTGAAGGTAAAATCCATAAGGATTATGACCAGTCTTACGGCGAGCTTGTAAGAGTGCTTCAAGCAGGCACAGGTGAGAAGGATGTCAAGAAACTGGCACAAAACTTTAAAGCCTACTACGAAGGCAAGGGTGTGGATATGAGTGCTATGAACCAGCCTCATTATTCTGATGAAGATACCGCTATTCTTGCAAGAGCAGATGCTCAAGGAATTATTGAAGCAGGTAATGATGAGGTCAACGATGAAATCGGTAGGCTTATACGACTTGGCGACAATATAAGTCCTCGTGACAGGGCGGTGTTAAAGGCGTTGACTGCACACAATCAGGAATTTGAGAGGAACAAAGCTTTGGCTGAAATCGGTGTTTCAGAGTCTGTATATAACAGTGCAGAATTCAAAGCATTTGCTAATCAATTCAAGGAAAATGTACCTATTACTGAGGTGTATAAGCAGTTTGCGAAGACCTCAAAAACATCAACCACCGAGCCAATTGGCTCATTAAAAAACGGAAGCCATAGAGAAGAAAAGACGTACTATTCTCCTGAAGACGTAGATAAACTGACTCCTGAAGATTATAAAAATCCGACAGTTATGAAGAATGTACGCGAATCTATGACCAAATGGAAAAATTAAAAAATTGAAAGGATGATTTAAATGGCTGGTAATTTTAAGCCAATGTTCTGGAGTGCATACTGCCAGACAGAACTTGAAAAAGATTTAGTCCTTGCTAACTGGTGTGATTACAAGTTCGAAGGCGAAGTAAAACTCGGTGACCGACTTAAGATTGTTGGTGCTGTTCGCCCCAAGATTCAGACTTACACTCCCGGTAAGGATTTGGAAATCGAAAATCTTGGTAACAACTCTCAGTATCTCGACATCACAGAGTCAAAAGCTTTTGCATTTGAGGTTGATGATGTTGACAGAGCACAGTCTATTAAAGGCTATCTTGAAACACAGTTCAATGAAGCAAAAATTGCACTTGCAGAAGATGCTGACGCTTTTGTTGGTAAATTGGCTGCAAAAGCAAACAAGAATTTGATGAGTGATTCTATTGAACTTAAAGCACTTGAAAGCTCTTTGGACCCAATTGATGAAGCTCACATCAAATTGTACGAAAATGATGTCTCACAGAAAACAGAACTTGCAGCAGAGCTTACACCAAAGCACATTGTTGCTATTCGTAAAGAACTTGCTGAACTCTTTACCGATAACGTTGAATTGGTTAAACGTGGTGCACTTGGCAAGTACGGTAATACATATCTTCGTATGTCAAATAACCTTTACAGTGATGGTGCTGATACCTACGAAATGGTTCGTACCAAGAAGGCAATTGCTTTTGCAGGTCAGATTAACAAGGTTGAAACCTGCAAGAAGGAAAAAGGCTTTGCAGATATCATTAAGGGCCTTCACGTATATGGTGCGAAGATTGTCCGTCCAAAAGAACTTTATGTAATTAAGGTTCATTAATGAGAAAGGAGAATCATTATGGCTAATGTAAAGATTACACCTGTTAAGTGTGAAGTGAACACACTTACAAAGATTGAAGCCGTTTCTGCATCAACAGAAGGTATGGAGTTTAAAATGCCCCGTGCTTCTGATGAATATGTGATTGTGCTTGCAAAGAACACAGATAATTCGGAGCACACCTTCACAATGAAGGCTCCGACAGACGGTTCATATTGTGCGGCTGACAGTGACGAAACAATTTCTCTCGCGTCAGGAGAAACTGCAATTTTCCGTTTTGAGAGTGCAAGATTTGCAAACAATGACGGTACAGTTGTCTGTGTTGCAGACAATACAACGGTTAAAATTGCTGTAATTTATTAAAACTCGGGGTGGTGCGAAGGCATCACCCCATTTACATCGTACTGAGAGAAAATGTCCGTGCAACTCGGACAAGTACGTAATATGGAGGTAAATATGAAGCAGTTAGAAAAATTAGAGAAATTCGTTGTATTGCCCAATGTGGGTTTTTATGGCGGTTTCATTTATGACGGTGAAGACATTATATTGTGTGATGACCACGATACAGACCATGGTTATGATTTCAAAGTGAAGCAGAAAATTGAAAACAATGTTCTTATAACTGACAGTGAAAGGACCTACGAACGTCAGAACGGTAAAACAGTTACTGAAAAAATACATCAGGAAGTTGAACTCGAAAAAGGACAGCTTCTTGTGTATGTAGAGGGATTAGGATTTACCATACCCGAACATTCTATGTGCTTAATTGATGAGGCAATTGAGCAATACAAGATATTGAAGTAATTCATATAAAGGAGTGAGTGTGAATGTTTAAAATTGATGAAGATATGACCATCAATGTGAATCGAGGAGATTGCGGAAAAATTGATGTGTCGGCTACGATTGACGATGAAAAATACTATTTTGAGCCGGGTGACATATTAAGACTTAAGGTTTTTGAAAAGAAAAACTGTGAAAATGTTGTATTAAAGAAGGATTTCGGTGTTGAGGTTATAACGGATACAGTTACTCTCACACTCACAGGAAAGGATACTAAATTTGGTGGACTTATAAACAAGCCAACAAATTATTGGTATGAAATTGAACTTAACCCCGAAACAAACCCACAGACCATTGTCGGTTATGATGATGAAGGGCCTAGACTCTTCTGCTTACATCCTGAAGGTAATGAGGTAGAGGAAACAGAGCCGGATGAAACAGATATTGGTGCGTTTGATGACAAGTTGGATTTAACGTCAAACAAGGCTGTACCAAACAAGGTTATTGCACAGGCTTTTTACTCTCTTCAAGGAAAAGTAAATCAATATCCAACCGATGTAATATCCGTTGAATCTTGGGGTGTTGTTGGTGACGGTGAAACAGATGTAACTGACAAACTCAATGCTATGTTTGAAAGCTTAAAGGGTGGAGAAACCGTATATTTCCCTGATGGAATATACAAGGTTTCTGCTCAATCAGAAATGTGGTTCAACAGTAGATATCACGCTATTAAAATCCAAAACAAAGATAATGTAAAAGTTGTATTAAGTCCAAATGCAATAATTAAATGTGAAAAAGTGGATTTTACACCAACGCAGGTGGGTATATTCTTTGTTTGGAACTGTAACAATTTTGAAATAACCGGTGGAGCCATTGATGGCGGTTGGAAGAGTGAGACCACTTATAACTATGATTTCCCTAAAGATGGTGATGAAATAGGTAGCGGAATGAACGGTGTTGAAGTAAGAAATGGAGACCGTGTCTATATTCACGATATGACTCTCTATAATTGTTATGGTGATGGCTTATTTATTTCTCCGTTTTATAAGGGCAAAAATAGTACAACTGAACCCGGGAATGCAATACAAGGCGGAGTAATTGATAATTGTTATGTTCACAACTGTGCAAGGAATGGAATTGCAGTAGAAGGAACAGAAAATTTTATTGTTCGCAACTGTCTCATTCACTCAATTAGTGGTCATAATGCGGAATTAGGAATTGATTTGGAATGTGAATTTAAGCCAAGCAGTGATGGTATAAGAAGATTAAATAAAAATTGTTTGATTGAAAACTGTACAATATATGATTGTCCTGGTGGAGCAGTAACGGTTTCTACCGGCTCACAAGATACAACAATATCAAACTGTAATTTTTATTCCTGTGATATAAACCAAGCACCTTCAAAAGAAGTAGGCAATTTAAAAATCATAAATACAAAATTTGGCATAATGGAATTGTCCTACAAAAGTGTGGTTGAAAATTGTGAACTTGAAACTGTTTCTCCACAGTCTGTAACAGAAGGCAGTGCAAACGGGTATTTTAAAAACTGTATTATAAAAGGAGTTAAAAATACTAATTATGCAATAATCAGCATGAGCTCTAATGGTGATAAGTTGTCATTTGACGGTTGTGTGTTCTTAAATGAAAATCCCGAATTCAGTGGAGCTACAAATTTTGTTAACAGAACAGCAGGCGGTGCATCACCTTACGAACTTACATTTAACAAATGCACATTTTATTTATGGGATAACTTAAGGCTTTTTGAAGCAGGAAACGACTATACCAAAAAAATAGAACTGCTTGGATGCAATTTCTTTTATAAAACAACACAGCCAATAAGACCGATGGTCTATGTAAAAATGAATTTTTTTAAAATGCTTGATTGTGTTATACATTGTGAAGATATGTTGCAGGGAATGTCAACAGATTTAGGTGTAACCTATGGATTAATTTCTGTAAAACAGACCGATGCTAATAGCGTACACATTATTGTCGGTAATAAGATAATAAATAATGGAATGTTAAAATCTTTTGTTACATTTGGAACAGAAACAATAGATGATGTTAAGACTCCTGCAGATAGAGGAACAACTTATCTAATTAACAATGTCTGCAATGTTGAAAAGACAATAAGCAATGAACCGACAGGCACATTAAAATCCAATGGCAACGTCGATTTAACAACATTCGGATAAAAGAGGGATAACCTATGCAGATTAAAGGAAAAGTAAAAAATCACAAAGAAAAGCAAGTGATTAAGGGTAAAGTTAAAGCACCGCCGGGGATTGTCGGCAAGGTGAAACAGTCAAAAGGTTAAGGAGCTGAAAGTATGACACTTTTAGAAATGGAAAAAAAGTTCTTGGGTCTTATTGAGGAATTAAATCCGGATAGCGAATATCTAACAGATGACCCGGATATTGCAACAAAAAAATATGATGTAATAAATCAGGTTATGTTTGAGCTGTCCCGCATAAAGAAGATTCCTCGATATGTTGAGATTGAAGTTAAGGAAGGTGACATAATCAACTTTGATAAACTCGAAAGAGCTTGTGGCTCTGAGGTGTATCAAATTGCAAAGGTCAGCGGTGTTTCTTATGATTTTAAGGCTCAGGGAACGGTCATAAAGGTTCTTGAAAGTGGTACTGCAGAGATTGACCTATACATATATCCTGAACGAATTACCGAAAAGACAAAAGCAAGGGCCTATGAGTTTGAATTGAGTCCTGATGTTCTTGAAATAATGCCTTATGGCATTGCTGCAGATATTTTAAAAAGTGATATTTCTTCAGACTACGGAAAAATCTATTCACAAAGATATGAAGACATGCTACAACGACTTGACCCAAGATATAATATGCCAACAGTGACATTTGAAGGGGGATTTGATATCTAATGTCAGCAGGAGATTTAGTTACAAGAATATATAGTGGTTTTCGTGGTGTTGATTTCAGGGGTGACGAAATCAATCTTGTAAGAAGTCCTGATAGTCTTAATATGTGGAAGGACTATAAAGAAACAGACAGCATCCGGACAAGACCAAAGATGGAACAGGTGAAACTTTATGCTCTGATTTCCAAAACTGACCCAGAAACTGAAACTGAAACTAAAACAGTGGAACCTTTAATCGGCACGGTTTACGGTTATCACTTTTTTTTGCGTCGAAATGAATTATTAGAGTTTATACATTGTGGTAATGCTCTATATCGAATTATGTATCCGTATAAAGATGGCTTCTATTTAATAAGAATGGGTGGTGATTCGGTGCAAATAAATGAAGCGCCAAGTCAGAGTTTCATTCTTAATGACCGTCTTTATATTAAAGATGGAAAAGATTTTATAATATGGACTCAGGAAGAAGGTATGATACTTCTTACTGATGATTATACAGAAATAGGAGAAAATTCAGAATATGATTTAAGACATATACCAACTACGTCCATAGCGAGAGAACCATCGGGTAGAGGTGGAAAAAATCATGAAGAAGTTAATATGCTTACGGAAAAGAGAAAAAACACATTCCTTGCAGATGGTATAAGCACAGAGTATTTCCTTGACGCACAAAATCTTGATGAAAGTAGAGTTGTTGTAAAGGTGAATGGTGTAACTATACGTGAATACACTGTGGACTATATAGCGGGAAAAATAACATTCGATGAACCACCACCGGTACCATTAACAGACGGACAGGATAATGTTGAGATTACTTTCCGAAAAACTGTTCCCGGAAGTGAGGAAAAGATTAAAGAATGCACAATCTTACAAGTATTTGATAATAGAGTGTTTTATAGCGGAAATCCAAAGTATCCGAATATGATATGGTATTCTGCTCTTGATGACCCACTCTATGTCAGTGACCGTGATTATAACAAAGAAGGCTTTGACACATCCGCTGTAAAAGGAATGGTAGCAGGTAATAACGCATTATGGGTACTTAAAGAACCATCACCTGCGAATACGTCGTTATTCTATCACACGCCAACAACAGATTATGAATATGGTAAGATTTATCCAAATACACATTCTAATATTTCCACAGGTTGCGTTGGTAAAGCAATTAACTTTAATGATGATATTGTATTCTTCAGTGAAAGAGGAATGGAAGGCATAAATGCGGACGTAACAAAGGAACAGGTAATAGCACACAGAAGCACTTTGGTTGACCGTAAGCTTCTTGCAGAACCGAATTATAAAAATATGATTTTGGCAGAATGGGAAGGATATTTACTTGTTTTTATTGATAACAAGGTTTATCTTGCAGACAGCAGAGCTATGTTCACAAACGAAAACCACGTTGAATATGAATGGTTCTATTGGGAGTTGGATAAGAAGATAACCTCTGTAAGTACCCGTGACGGTATTTTGTATTTAGGTACTGAAGAAGGACTCTATACTCTTACGGACACAACAAGCGACGTTGAGAGCTATTGGGTAACACCGTTAGATAAATTCAAGCATCCGCAGTATATGAAGACAACAAATAAAAGGGGATGTGTTACAGAAGCAAAAGGCGACATCTCTTTGTATGTAAAAACAAATAAGACGGATTTTGAGTTGATTGTTGAACACAAAGACGTGAAGGACTCTTTTATAAGCAGAATTAAGCGTAAGAAGTTTAAAGATATTCAGTTGAAATTCTATTCCACAACGAGATTCAGTTTGGAAGCAAGTACGTTGGAGTGCTTTGTGGGTGGATACTTGAAACGGTAAGGAAGTGATAATGTGGCATACGATATAAATTATAATGACGAAAGATTTACGGAAGTCGAAGCTGACAAAAAAGAAGCATTAAGTGAAGCCGAGCAGATGTATGGCGATATGATTAACGAGTCTGATAAATTTTATCAGGCTCAAATTGATGCTTCTAAAGATTGGGCGGATAAGCAGGCACAGTTACAACAGGAACAGACGGATTTTGCCATTGAAAAGATTGAGCAACAAAAAGAACAAGAACATAAAGACTATATAAAAGAACAGTCAGGTGCTTATGTTGATTGGCAAAAGCAGAGTAATCCTTACGGTGTTAATGCCGAACAGATTGCCTCTATGGGACTTCAGAACAGCGGGTATGCTGAAAGCTCACAGGTGGCTATGTACACTGCGTATCAAAGCAGGGTTGCAGCAGCAAGAGAGTCATATAAACTTGCAGTATTGAATTATGATAATGCGATTAAGGAAGCAATTTTGCAGAATAACAGTGCATTAGCAGAAATTGCCTATAAATCACTACAACAGCAATTAGAATTATCTCTTCAAAGTTTCCAATATCAGAATAGCCTGTTAATTGAAAAAGCAAATAAGAAGGCAGAGATTGACGACAGATACTATAATCGTTCACAGAATGTACTTGCACAGATGAACCATGAAAATGCACTTGATTTCCAGCGTGAACAATTTAATTGGCAGAAGTCACAGGCAAGTAAATCAAGTAGTGGCTCGTCGGGTGGAGGTGGGACCGTATTAGCTGGTATTTCATCATCGGGTGGTATAGCAAATGCGGGGTTGTTAGGTGCAACTCTGTCTGCGAGTAGTAGTCGCGAATTAACTGTGGATATGCATAGTGTAAATGATTTGGGATATGGTCCGATTGATGAAGTAGGGTTAAATGAATTAGTTGCTTCTGGTGAAGTTGTCGAGTATGAAGAGAATGGTAAACTTAAGTATATGAGACGTTCTGACTGGAACAAAATGAGGACAAAGCAATTTTTCGATTCGCTTAAATAAAATTAGGAAGTGGCATTATGAGTTTTAATTCTGAATATCAAAAGCTTCGTAAGAAACGAATACAACAGGGGAACATACCAAGAGTTAATAATGTAGCTCCGGCAACATTGAACACAACAAAACAGATAACTAATAGAGTTAAAGGAAAAGCATCGAATAATGCTATAACAAATCCAGACGGCTTTTCTCCTTATCGAACTATATCACCAAATGCAAGTGCAATTAGTAATGGCTCATATAGTTATGGTACAGATAATAAGAATAATACTTATCTTCAAAAAGGTAATTATTTTAGCGACGGCAAATGGGATGCATGGGATTTAACAAAAACTATACTCGGTACAGCTGCAGACATAGGCGTGAATGCGTTCGGTGCATTAGGCGATGTTAGTGAGGGACTTCTTAACTTCGGGGCTACTGTTGTTGGTAAGGCCGGAGGATTGCTCGGATTTGAGGATTTTGAAAAGAATACAGAGAGATTTATCAAGGAAGATAAAATTGGTGGTGCAAATGTCATAAATGATGATATAGCATACTTTACAGGGTATGATGCGGACGAAAAATCTTTTCTTGGAGAAAAATCGGATGGTTTGGTACAATCAGGCGCTCAAATGATGACTGCAAGTGCGTTGCAGACTGTTGGGGTTCCTTGGTGGGTGACAATGGGTTCGACTTCTTTTGGCGGTAAAATGAGTGAGTCTTTAAATGAGGGAGCATCCTTTAACGAGGCTATTGCGAGTAGTGCGATTAGTGCGGGTGCTGAAATTCTGACAGAAAAATTGTCAGGTGGTATTAAGTTTGGTGGTAAAGCATTAGATGATGTCTTGACTCAAAAACTTGCTACAAGCATTTCCAATAAATTTGTCAGAACAGCTTTGAAACTTGGCGTGGATATTACCGGTGAAGCCGGGGAAGAATTTTTGTCACAGGCTATAAACAATTTTGGCGAATGGCTTACGTATCGTAAAGATGAAGAACTTTGGGACGTTATGGCATCAGAAGAAGCACTTGAAGGATATTTAGAATCCGCCATAAGTGGTGGACTTCTCGGCGGATTCTCGGGTGGTTATAAAATCGTTAAATCAGCACGTCATGGAGTTGACTATACAAGTCAATTAACATCTTATGAAGAAAAAGTAGTAAACGCTGTCTATGAAAATCGTATTGCAGAAATGGAAGCAGACGGCAAAAAGGCGACTGCAAAAGAAAAAAATAAAATCTATGATGAGGTTAAGAATGACCTGAATAAAGGTCGTATCAGTATTGATACTATCGAGAGTGTGCTTGGTGGCGAAACATATAAGCAGTATCAGTCAGCGGTTGAAAAAGACAACGAGATGAAAGAACTGCAGAAAGAATATGACACCCTTTACAGAATGAAGAACGGCGAAAAGTCGGATGAACAGATTGACCGTCAAAAAGAACTTAAGCAACAGTTAGAAGAATATAAAAACACTTCAAAATTAAGTGATATTAAAAAACAGTTGAGTAATGAGGTTTCAGAACTTGCAAAGTCAAGTAAACTTGTTGAGAGCTACAATGAGAAATCTCGTAAAAGTCAAGCCTTTGAGGCTGACCTTTCCAAGTATGATGCGAAGATGCAAGAAACAGTTAAGAGAGCCATCGACAGCGGAATATTGAATAACACAAACAGAACACACGAATTCGTTGATTTAGTTGCAAAACTTTCAGCGGATAAGGGTGTTCCTTTTGATTTCACAAATAATGAGAAAATCAAGTCTTCAGGTTTCGCTATCGAAGGTAAGCAGGTTAACGGCTATGTGCAGGGGAATAATATCTCTATCAATATCGACTCAACCTCTGCACTCAATAAGGTTGTCGGCCACGAGATTACTCACGTGCTTGAGGGTACGGAGCTTTATAACGAGCTTGCTAATGCGGTTAAAGAATTCGCCACAGCAAAAGGTGAATATGACAGCAAATTGCAATCGATTACAAAGCTTTATGAAGGTGTTGAAGATGCCAATATCGAAAATGAAGTTGTTGCAGAATTGGTTGGAGAATATCTTTTCAGTGACCCTGAATTCATAAAGAGATTATCAACAGAGCAACCAACATTGTTCAAAAAGATTTTTGACGAAATCAAGTATCTTTGCAAGGTTGCCACCGCAGGCAGTAAAGAAGCAAGACAGCTTGAAAAGGCTAAAAAGACCTTTGAAGAAGCATACAGACAAAAAAATAACACCGCCACAAATGACGGTGTGAAGTATAGTATTGAAAAATTTGATGATGGTAAACAGTATGTAAAAGCAGATAGACAAGTTTTTAGTGGAAACGACCCTAAACAATGGGGAGAACAGGTTACTGATTACATAAATGACACTATTCGTCACGGCAAAGATGTTGTTGTTTATGCTCAGGATGGTGACGCCTTAACTATTACTGAAAATACAGCTGGTAAAGCTGCATTTAGAAATGATGTTAAATTGCAAGATGGCTCATCACGACCAATGACGGATGAAGAATATGCAGTTAAGCTTCGTGCAGAATCCCACATTGATGAAATATCACAAGTGTCAAGACGAGGTAATAAAACTGTTCCTGATTATAAGAATCATAATTTTGCAAAAGATGGTTTTAATTACCGAACGGCCTACTTTATGGATGCTGATGGAAAATATTATCGTTTGACTTTATCTGTAGGTAAAAATGGTGTCATAAATACTGTCTACAATGTAGGTAAAATAAAAGAAGAAGGCAAGTACTCACTTCGTGGGTCAAAGCCCGTAACGGACGAATCCGTTACCATGAGGTCGTCTTCTTCTAACAATAGTGTACCACAAGATAACTCTACTGTCAACAATTATTCTATGCAAAAGAACGCAAAGTATTCATTAAGCAATGCTAATGATGATATTGGGCCTGTTAGAGAACGCAACAATGTTTACGGTGAGGATATTAAGCTGCAGGTTGATGGTCCTGTGCGTGAGGATGTTAAATCAACTGCAACCACAACCGAAACAAATACTTCGCAAGACCTTGGACCGACCGCAGAGGATATAAAGAAGCAAAATTCAATTGTTGGAGAGGATGAAGAATTTACCATTCTTGAAGATTCCGAAACCCCTTCAGCGGAAATAAACATAGAAAATACTGCTGACACAATTGATACAGAAGCGGTTACAAGGCTTTCAAGCAAGGTTATAAGCACTCTTGGTATCGGTAAGAGTAAAGCTAACCGAAACGCTGTAAGAGAGCTTGTAAAGGTTCTTGGCGATAATTACTCAATATCTTCAAAAGAGGATTTATACAATGCAGTTGCAGAAAAATTCGGTACTCAGTATGTTGAAGAGCTGAATGAAGAAATCGCAGGTGCAAGAAGCTATCTCAAAGAGGTGAAAATCAACGTTACAAATTCTGTTAAAAGTGAGTTCGGCAGTACAAAAGATTATAGTTCATTTGTCAAGAGTAATTTCGGTAAGCTGTGGATTTCAAAAGAGGGTGCAGGTATTGACCAGATATATGCTGAACTCAATGAAATGTATCCACACTTGTTCCCGGAAGATATTGTGAATCAAGCTGACCAATTAAAACAGATTTCTGATGTTGTGAATAAACCAAAGTCAGACTTTGTGCCTTTTGAACTTGATGATGACGTTCTTCAGGAAGCAACGGATTTAATTTATGACAGTGTTACCGAGTACCGTGATGCGGTAAGTAAGGTTAATGAAGTTACAGATAGTATTGAAGTAGCGGATGTAAGTGATAAGGTTAAAAAGCAGATTAAGGATGAACTGCTTACGGCCTATGAAAAGATTGAGGCTGAATTCAACATTGATAAGAAAAACCTTGTTAACGAGTTGAATGAACGAAGGAACAATCTTGAAGCCGATACTGTGGATAAAAACACCTTCCTCACAAATCATACAAACGAACTCTACAACGAGTTGAAGGGACTTAAAAAAGGTATTAAGGCTTCAGAGGACCTTGCATATTTCCTCGATTTAGGATTTAACTGGAATGAACTTAAATCTACATTTTTAAAGGTTGGCAAATGGCCGGACACTGTTTTGAACTCTGAATCGGAAATTGAAAAAACTGTTCGTGATTTCCTTGACCAAAAATATGATGATACTATTCAGGAACTTAACGATTTCGATTGGACTATGGAAGATGAAATCAGCAGTCTTGAAAGTAAAGCAGAGGAAAAAAGGAACAATGCCCGACTTGCTGTGAACGGTAAGCTTGTCAGAGAAATTATGGATGCTGAACAGGTTGCTATGATGGGTGACACATCACTCTGGAAAGACAAGAATATGGGTCTTAAGTATAAAACCAACACAGAACGTCGCAACTTCAGGGATATTGTAAAAGACAAGTTTGGTAAAGCAAATATTAAACTTGCAGATGCTCTTAATGATTACTTTATGGGCACATATAACCATAATGAAGCAGAACTCAAAAGAGAGGCTGCAGTTATTCAAAAGAATTTCGCTGACCTTAAATTGAATAAATACGAAGATGTTTTTGTTCAGATGAAAGGTGAGTTTTTACATAATCCGCACACTGAATTAACCCAACACGATATTGATACCTTCAAGAAGCTTTATGGTGATAAGGTTGACGAAGCAAAGGTTGACAAGACTATTGATATGGCAAGAGAAACTTACGACTCGTTAATTGAAAGAATGAATGAGGTCCTTGTTGCTCATGGTATGAAACCTATTGAATATCGAAGAGGTTATTTCCCGCATTTTTCCGAAGTTGAGAAAACCAAATGGCAGAATTTTGCTGAAAAGTTCCTGAACTGGAAGACTCAAAATAATGACATACCTACTGATATTGCGGGTATGACGGAAAGTTTTAAGCCTAACAGAAGTTGGCAGTCATTCAACAAGCAAAGAATTGGTGATGAAACTGATTACAGCTTTATGAAAGGATTTGACGGTTATCTTCAAGGTTCGCTTGACTGGATATATCATATTGACGATATTATGAAACGTCGAGTGTTTGAAAATCGTATCAGATATGACCATAGCGACGAAGGTGTTAAAAAGCAGATTCAGGAAATCTATAAAAATAATGAATTTGACACTAACGCAAAGCAAGAGCAGATTGACCTTGTTTTCAGGGAAGCGAAAAATCCACTTAATAACTTTATTATCGATTTCAGAACGAGAACAAACACTCTTGCCGGCAAGAAAAGTTCAATGGATAGAGGTATGGAAGAATTTACAAGTCGTAAGTTTTATTCAACCGCAACCAATCTGAATAACAGAATCACTGCAAATATGGTTGTTGGTAGTGTTTCATCAGCACTTACCAACTTTATTCCTATAACTCAATCCTGGGGTGAGGTATCGCCTGTTTCTTCCTTAAAAGCTATGAGAGATACTATTAAATCAACTTTCAAGGATGACGGTACAATCAATAAATCAGATTTTCTTACAAACCGATTAAATAATGTTGAAAAGCTTTATCAGACCGGATGGGATAAGGTAATTAACAAAGCCGGTTGGTTGATGGAATCTATTGATAGCTTCACGTCACAAACAGTATGGCGTTCAAAATACCTTGAAAATATGTCAAAGGGTATGAGCGAAGCTGAAGCAATAAAAAATGCTGACCAATTTGCAGAAAACGTTCTTGCAGGTCGTAGTCGTGGCAATATGCCAACTATATTCGATTCTAAAAATCCTTTGATTAAAATGGCAACAGCATTCCAACTTGAAGTAAATAATCAGTATGGTTATATGTTCAAGGATATGCCACAGGACATGAAGGATGAATCAGTTGCAAAACTTGCAAAAGGTTATGCCACAATGTTTATTGGTGCTTATGCATATAATGCAATATATTCCTCGCTGACGGGCCGAGATGCAGCTTTTGACCCAATAGGTATCATTCAAGAACTTTTGAGTGACTTGTTCGATGATGAAGAGGATGAACCTGTAGACATTATTATGAATCTTACGGATAATGTTTTGGAAGAAATTCCGTTTATCGGTGGCTTCCTCGGTGGTGGTCGTATTCCAATTAGTTCAGCACTTCCCTATGACGACGGGATTCGTGGAGCTTTTGAAGGTACGATTACAGATTTGTCCGAAGGTGACATAGAAAACCTTACAAAAGAATGGCTTTCAAGTGCAGGTGCTTATTTGCTACTTCCTGCAGGTGGCGGTCAGCTTAAGAAGACTGTGCAGGGCCTATCAATGTTTGATGATGACCTTCCCATTGCGGGTTCATATACCGATAGTGGCAAACTTCGTTTTACTGTTGAAGAAACAATGGACGAGATGCTCAGGGCAGGATTGTTTGGCCAATACGCAAGTAAGAATGCACGGCAGTATTTTGATGAAGGACGCACACCATTAACAGAAAAGCAAACACAGGAGCTTGCTGACCTTGACATTCCGATTGCTGATTATTGGAAATACCGTGACGGACTTGCAAAGCAAGAAACATTGGATGAAAAATTTGAGTATATTAATGACTTGGATTTAACAGATGAACAGAAAAACATCCTTATCAATAATATTGTTGATAGAAAAGAAAATGTTGATATATCAAATTATGATGATTTCAGCGGTTATGATGAATTTGATTTCTATTTAAAAAATCAGGAAAAGTATGAATTCTTACAATCAAACAATATTTCTTATGCAGAATACACGGCGAATGAAGATACAAAAGAGAAATATGATAACATCTACTCTTGGTATAAAAACAATCCCGAACAGGTGACGGTATCAAAGGCTGTCACAAGTGACGTAATGGAATACAAGCATTACACAAGCGAATTGTATAACATAAAAGCAGATAAGGACAGAAACGGGAAATCTATCAGCGGTAGCAGAAAAGAAAAAGTAATTAACTATATCAACGGTCTTGACCTTGATATGGGGGCAAAGATGATACTTTTCAGGAGTGAATACCCTGCGGACGATACCTATAATGCAGATATTCTTGACTATGTTAATGGTAGAAATGACCTGACCTATACAGAAAAGGTTACAATTCTTAAGGGGTTAGACTTTAATGTAGATACAGAAGGTAATGTATGGTGGTAAAGGGGGAATAATATGTCAATTCCAAAACAGGACAGGCAAGGTGCAAGAACTGTTGAACAACTAATGCAAAGGTATAAGTTGGATGGTATTGGTGAAGATGTAGTAAGTGAAATGATTAAGCAATTAGGTCAGGTGAATGAACACCTGGCCTTAATTGATACCTCGATTACACAAAAACTTAATATTTTACTTTCAAGCAATCAGACGTGGTTTTATGGTGGTGTTCCAACGTTGGAAAATTACCCTGTAAATGAGTGGACTGATACCACCCACAAAGACAGCCATATTGGTGATTTCTACTATGACACGGATAATGAAAAGGTTTATATCTTTACAAAATGTGATGGAGTGTATGAATGGAAAAGCTGTTTCAGCGGTGGCTGTGACATTGACCACGAAGCTTTACGTCAAGAAGGCTATGACGAAGGATTTTTAGCAGGTCAGGAGAGTGTACCTGCAGGACGTCAAACTAAAACAGGCACGTTCACTATCGAGACAAGCACTGGTACACCAACAATCGCACATAACTGTGGGTTTATTCCTTCGATGTTTGTGGTATATCCGATTGAAGAATATGTTTCAGGGGATTTGATGATACTTGGATGTGTTATGCATAATATAAGTCAATTTGAAAATGTTGAAGCCACAAAGACCCATAATACAATTCTTGAAAATTTAGCATCAGCTGTTACGTGGGGGCAAGCTTTGACAAAGCCCGGTGAACTTGCTGAAAACACTGCAACGTTAGGCTATACAAGTGGGGCACGTCTTTGGAGAGCAAATTTCCAGTATGGCTGGATGGCCATTGAATAAGGGGGTGATGCCAATGCAGATTGTCCTTGATACAGCTGATGTGATAACAGCATTAGGAGTTATTTTGGGAGTGCTCGTTACAATAATCACAATTTTTGTACTTGTGATTCGCGGTATTAAATGCTTAATGCGTTCAGAAATGCTCCGCATTTATTATCACAATGAAAAGCATGAAAAAATCCGTCAATATGAATTTGAGAATTTTTGTTTGTTGTATAAAGCATATAAAGCTCTCAGAGGCAACTCGTTCATTGATGAAATTTTTGCCAAGGTAAAAACTTGGGAAATTATTACATAATCAGGAGGTAAAAATATGAAAAATTATCTTACATACCCTTGTGAAGTAATGAACATAACACAAGGGTACACGGGAAACACCAGTCACAGTCCGCACAACAGGGGTACACCAAAGGATTACCCTTGGGACGAAGCCTGTGAAAATTCAGGCAGAAGTCAGATGTTTTGTCCTTGTGATGAAATGGTCATTAGAAGGATTTACACAAAAGGTACAAACACAATCTGGCTTGAAAGTACATCCGAATGTGAACTTGCTGACGGGACAAGTGATTATGTTACTTTAATGGTGACTCATCCAAATGACAGCGATATCAGTCGCCTTAAAGAAGGTCGAAGGTTTACTCGTGGTGAGTTTATTTGCTACGAAGGAAATGACGGTAATGCGACAGGCAACCATTTTCATTTTGCTGTTGGTAAGGGCAAGATGAAAGGCAACGGTTGGGTGCAGAACTCAAAAGGCGCTTGGGTACTGAATTGTATGAACGGTGCGAAAAAGCCTGAAACAATGTTCTTTATTGACCCCGAATTTACAACAATAGTAAAGAAAACACAGGGTATTGTGTTCAAAGACTTACCAAAAGATGATTTTCTTCCCGGTAAAGGCTGTTTTGAAAAAGGTGACAGTGGTCAATCAATAGAAATGCTTTGTAATTTCTTTGCAGACAAAGTAAAAGGCAGTTATTTTGGTGACTATCTGGAAGCTTGTGTAAAGGTGTTCCAAAAACAAAACGGACTTGAAGAAAATGGAATAATCACAAAAACGGTACTTAAAAAACTTGAAGAAAAAGGATTCAAAAAGGAGAATTAACTATGGAAATTATTAAAAACTATATTATCATCCCTATTATTTTGGTGTGCCTTATTGTAGGTTACATACTTAAAAATCTTATCACAACAGACAAAATCAACAAGTTCATTCCACTTGTTATGGCAGTACTTGGTGTCATTTTAAGTCTATGGCTGAATGAATGGACGTTCACCATGGACGTGCTGCTCGGTGGCCTTGCTTCGGGACTTGCTTCCTCAGGTGCGTATGACGGCTATAAAGGGCTTAAGGAATATTTTGGTGATATTTTCAACAAATACTTTTTCAATAAGAAAAACGAATGATTTTTGATTTAAAAACAAGAAATTTCACAATTAAATAAAAATTCTCGTATTTTTTAATTTGTATAAGAGGTGTAAATATGAAATTTAATGATGCTTTAAAATTAATGAAACAAGGTTTAAAAGTGAAACTTCCATCTTGGGGTGGCTATTGGTGCTGGAATGAAGAAAAGCAGACCATTATGATGCACACCAAGGAAGGCAACATTCTCGATATCAGAGAAACACAGAGGGTTGAATATACCCTCGGTAATGTTATTTCTGATGAATGGGTTGTAGCTGATGAAGAAAACACTCCAATTCTCGGCGGTGTTGCAACCTTCAATTTTGGCGAAGCAATAAAGTACCTCAAGAGAGGATTCAAGGTTAAACGTCTTGGTTGGAATGGTAAGAATCAGTATATCCAGTTGGCCAAGGGTATCAGTTATGTGACACCTGCAGGTGAAGTAGTTAACTGTGAACACGAAGCAATAGGCAATATGGCTGTTGCATTCCACGGTACATCAGGTGTACAAATGGGATGGCTCGCATCACAGTCTGATATGCTTGCCGAAGATTGGCTTTTTGCTGAATAACCTTTTTGTAATTAATGCAAAAATGATATCATAATATCAAAATTGAATACTTAAACAATAACCCCTGCATTGGATTAAAACTTTGCAGGGGTGTTTTTTGTTTTAATATAGGTCACAAAAGCTTTTTTTAATACGATTAATATTTTATGTGGACAAAATTATGCTGTTAAAAGTGGGGCATAAATACACTAAAAGTTGTCGAAAATGCTATATATTTGATGAAATTGGAATTAAACTTCCTTGATATGTATAGAAAAGCTATTTACAATAATGATTATAAAGAGGGTTAGGTTATGAAAGAAAAAGAAAGATTTGGAAAATTCATTAGAGACAGTAGAGAAAATAAAAACATGTCTCAAGAACAACTTGCAGAAAAATGCAATGTTACAGATAAAAGCATCAGCAATATCGAATTAGGTAAATCTGACCCGAAATTAAGTACGGTTATGCGTATATGCAATGTGCTTGAAATTGATGTGAATGCTTTAGCTGAATTTACATTTATGGAAGAGGATGCCAGTGACGAAGAAACCATATAAGTTAATATGTGTCAGGTTTTGTCAATCGGTATCGTTTATTTAATAAAAAAGAAGAAAAGTTTTTGACAATACTGGAATGTTTTTTTCATCTCAGTGTTGTATTTTGTTTTCTTTTTTGATAAAATTAATAAGGAGGTTTACTTATCGCAAAATTTTGTATAACTAGTTATGTGTAGTAATTTATTCATAATCGTGTTTTAAAAATTTTGAATTGATAAGATTTAATATGCCAAAAAGTCCTCAAAAAAACAAAGCAACCACCAATATTTTTAAAGAATTTATGATTCAGTGGGTATTCACATATGGAATTATGATGTTTGTGGTTTTTTTTCAATGTTTGTTTCTCCCGAAACTTACTTTAGATATAATGTGGGATGCTATAATTAATGCATTCGTTCCTACTACAATTACATTTACTGGCGCTATACTTATTCAAAAGGTACATATGCTAACCAATAATTTTATTGCACTTTTTTTGTTTTTAGTGATATTTGGTTTAGGATTATTGTATGTATGTGTCTTTGCATATGACGGTAGTAACAGAATTACTGTCATAGTGATTAGAGTAGGAATGGTAATTTTAACCATAATTAGTTTGTTTTTATCAAAAAGTATTTTTGGTTTAAAAGACAAATACAATGAATGCAAACACAAAAAAGAAAAATCAGATGCAAACATTTCAAGAAAGTGAGTATTTTATAAATGGATAATATAGGATTTTTACTTATAATTTTTTTAATATTTACAATATGTACTGTTTTAATTGCACTTTTTGGAAAAAATGTTAAGCCACAATCCAACAAAACCGATACAAGTAGACAAATTATAAATTCTTTAAAGCATGAAAATTCAGGAGAAAAAATACATGAGTATATTGATTGTTTTGAAGATAATGATGAAGATGTTTATATAGGTTGGAGGTAAAACTCATGCACAATTTAAACGATCAACATCACTTCGATTTCCTTTGGAAAAAAACAATTTTGCCAATTATCAAGAGAGCTATTGCTGAAATGGATGAAAATTATAAAAAGCAATGTGATTTTGATGCTGTAGACTACAACAAATATAAGAAGGACTTAGAAAGAATTTATAAGAAGAAAAGAGAATGGTTAAAGAAAATCTATTTACCATTAGATGAAGAACCTATTTTGGATATGCATAAAATCGGTGCTGTATTATGCCGTTCGATTATTGGAAACAAGCCAATAAGTTTTGATTTGAGAAAAGCTCAAAAATATGTTGAAGATAATAATAAGCAAAAAGATAAAAAATGGTTTATTGATAATATTGGAGTTAATTATAAAATTGCTTTTCATGTAAGCGTTGGTCTTGTTTATATTAAAATGATTGGAGACCTTAGAAAGAAAGGTCTTACAGAAAAAATCACAGAAATCAAAGCAGACCGTTCTTTACATTTTTATCCTAAAAGTCTCAATCATGAAGATTTCCCAACAAGTTGTATTATAGGATTAATGACAAATGACATTGCTAATAGAGACTTCGATTATTTGTCATATTCAGCAATGTTATTCCAGTTAGAACGATATAATTATTATAAATATGGAATTATGTTAAGTGAAGTTTTTGATATTAAAGAGGCATACTAAAAGGCATTTTCAAAGAATTATATTATCCCCTTGATATGCAAGGGGATTTGTTGTTAAGATATGGTTTATTTTCGTACATAAGGTCGTAAAAGTGTTGTAGCAATGGTAATATAGCCATTTTAATTGGACTTTTAATCAAGGTGTCCGGAGTTCGAATCTCCGGTGGATCACCAGTTAAGAGAGTACGCAGATTGCGTATTCTCTTTTTTATTAGGTGAATTCTGATTGCATCACTAAAAAATATTGCTGATTATTGGCTTTTCACTGCGAATTAAATGGTGTATTTCGTCAATTGCCAAATCAGCTTGTTGTTCAAGCCTTTCCATGTTGCCTTGCTGGGCATATACAGGAAGGCTTTTTATCAATTCTTCAAGTTTATCGGTTTCCTCGTGACGAATAAAGCTTTCCACAAGGCCGTGGACATCCTCCCAGAGTGAAATTGCATCTTCAGACAGGTCGACAGCTTTTTCCGTTTCGTCATTCTGTGCAACAGCGCAGATACTTTGTAAGTGAACTTCAAGTTTTTTACAGGCGTTATCTACTAAAAAATATCCCGAAAATGAGATGGCAAAGGCACCAAGAATGGCGGAAACAGCAATAATTATTCTTTTCATGTTTTCTCCTTTTTTATAATTGTGTGATTCCCGGCGGCATCAACGGTCATAAGCATAATATCCTGGATTTGCAGATTTTCTTTTTTTGCAATACTATGCACCTTTTTTTTGTTCATGTTGCAAATTTTAAAATCCTGTGTAATGATTTTCCCGTCAATTACAACCGTACATTTAAATCCTTGCGGGGCGGGATTCAGGTTTAAATCTTCCCTTGATACGGTGTCGTATTCTGTTTTTAAAAGCACGCTGATTTGTCCGTTGGTTTCTACAACAGCGTATTGTACCTGAGAAATGTCAAAAACATCTTTTTGTCGGAGAGCTTCAAGTAAATCATCTATGGTAAAACGTAAATCCTTTAATAATTTTTGATTTAAGTTTCCGTCATTGATTATGACTACAGGATGACCTTGCATAAATGAACGAAATTTAATGCTTTTCATATTTAAAACTGACGTTAAAATCTCAAATCCAACAAGGAGAAATATCGGGATTAGAGTGTTTACAAGGGGAATATCCGTATCTTGAATCGGAATTGAAATAATTTGCGAGATGAGTAACGTTACAACTAAATCAGAGGGCTGAAGTTCACCGATTTGCCTTTTGCCCATAACACGGATACTGACTATTGCAAGAAGATAAAGGACAATTGTCCTGATTAAAGTAACAAACATAAAATCACCATTCGTATTTTTACCCACATACAGAGTAATATTCTGTAAATAAAGGTAAATGATATGAATGGTGATTTTTATGAGCGAAGAGTGGTTTCAGAAAAAGATAGATGAAATAACCGTTGAAGATAACGGCAGTACAGAAAAAAGGTTTGTATCTACTGATTTGCAAAAAAATGTAATGTATATAAAGCAACAGTTCGGTGACGCCTTTGATGTTAAATACAGAAAATATAATGCCTCAGGTAAAGAGGTTTATTTTGTTATGGTTGATGGAATGTGTGATAGCCTTCTTGCAACTGAACAAGTGGTTTTGCCCATTATTGAAGCGGATTTCACCGAAGAAATAGGGGATAAGTTAATCTATTCTGCTGCAGATAGGGTATCTGCAAGTATTGATAAATCTATTACAAACGACATTGATGAGGCAATCCGTGAAGCGATTTACGGTAGTATCATTATGCTTACGGAAAATGCTCATTTCGTCGTTATGTTTGGCGTTCAGGGTTTCCCGAAAAGAGCGGTTCTTGAACCTTCAACAGAAATGCAGGAAAGAGGTTCTCGAGAGGCGTTTGTTGAGAGCTTTAAGGATAATGTGACAATGCTTCGCCGTCGTGTAAGAAATCCTGTCTTTAAAACTCAGATTGTGGAGGTCGGAACCACCACAAAAACCCGTGCTTGTGTATGTTACATGTCCGACAGAGTTGATAAAAAAATGCTGGACAGAGTAGTGGAAAGACTTAAAAATGCCACCGTTGATACAGTTTTAGGCTCGGGTTATCTTCAACCCTTTTTAGATACAAAATATCCGTCAATCTTCAGCGGGGTAGGATTTACCGAAAGACCCGATGTGCTGACGGCAAAAATAAGTGAAGGAAAAATTTGCATTATCGTTGATGGTACGCCAAATGCCTTAATTGTGCCATATCTTTTTATTGAGCATTTTCATTCTCTTGACGATTATCTTAAAAGACCATTTTACGCATCCTTTATCCGCGTGCTTAAGATAATATCATTTCTTTTCAGCGTTTTTTTGCCGGGACTTTATGTTGCAGTCTGTACATTTCATCAGGAAATCATCCCTGAAACTATGATTTTTGGTATTACAGGTCAGGAAAGTCGAACACCTTTACCGGTTATGTTTGAGGCATTGTTCATTCACCTCATTTACGAAATTGTCCGTGAAGCAGGACTCCGTATGCCTAAATCCGTTGGTCACGCAATTTCAATTGTAGGTGCATTGGTAATTGGTGAATCTGCCGTAACAGCGGGAATTTTGTCAGCCCCAATGCTTATTGTGGTAGGACTTACTGCAGTAAGTTCTTTTGTGGTTTCAACTCTTTATGAATCTGTGGCGATTTTACGTTTTGCTTTTATTATTGTCGGCGGTTTGTCGGGGCTTTACGGAATTATGCTCTGCTTTGCTGCTGTGTTGATAAATGCATCGGCTATAAATCCTTATGGTGTGCCGTTTACATCGCCGTTATCACCGACAAAGGCGGGGGCCTGGCGTGATTTAATTTTAAGGTCGGGTTGGGAAAAAATGGGTAAGCGAAGAATGCAAGTAAATAAATTGGAGAAATAAAATGGAACTTTCAAAAGGGAAAATAAGTGCTTTTCAGTTTTTTACAATGTTGTTTTTAAGCCGTACACTTACTACGGTAACATATTTGTCATCATATACAGAAAACATTCGTCTGTCAGATATGCTTATTCAACCGATTTTCAGGATTGCAATAGGTACGGTTATAATGCTTCCGCTGTATTTTTTATACAAAGAGAATACAAATAAGAATTTATTGGATATAGCAAAAGGCAGGTCAAAGGTTTTTGCAAAAATAATCTCAATAATATATGTGTGCTTTTTCTTTTATTTTACAGTTGTGACGATTGCACGTCTTGACCTTTTTACAGGTACGGTTGTTTTTCCTGAAACTGACCTGAAATACATTCTTATATTTGCTGTAATTCTCTGTTGTTACGGAGCATATCTGGGCTTTGAGCCATTGGCACGAGGCTCGGTTATTTCCTTGTTTTTTGTAGTGTCAGCTTTGTGCTTTATTATGCTGACCCTTGTTGAAAAGGTGGATTTTTTAAATCTTACACCCATTCTGTACAACGGAGTAAAGCCTGTGGTGAAAGTGGCAATTGACTCTGTAGGACAGACTGTTGAATATGCAATAATTGCTCTTATGTTACCAAGAGTCAAAGGAGATGTTAAAAAAGGATTTTTCATCTGGCTGATTTTGCAAACATTGTTAATGGCGGTTATGTTTTTCTTTGCCTGTACGGTTATGGGAAATTACGCAACTACACAGCTTTTTCCCTTTCACACACTTGCAAGTCTTGCTGAATTTGCAATGTTCAGTCGTCTTGATGCTGTTTTTACAAGTGTATGGATTATGTGCGCATTTATTAAAGCAGGATTGCTTATTTATCTTCAGTCAGACCTGTTAACAACATATTTCGGAAAATTCAAAAGAGTAACATACATTGTTGTAATAGGTGTTCTGACCACAGTGGCAAATCTTTTTGTTTCGGGACAGATTAAGCGATTTGTAATTATTGACAACAGTACAATAAAAATAATCCTGACAATTATTACGGTTATTCTGCTTCCGTCAGGTGTATTGTTTTTGGAAAAGAGGAAAAAAGGATGCGAAAAATCGGCATAGTTTTACTTGCATTAATTGTTTCTGCTTTTACATTTAATGAGAGTGAAATATATAAAAAAGATATTCGAAATCGTCTTGTGATTCAAGGTGTGGGAATTGATGTGGAGGACAGTGGCGATTATACTGTGACAATTCAGGCAATTGACACCAATGCACAGTCTGCCTCCTCCTCGGAAGGTGCATCTCAACCACCCTTGAAAACTTTTAAGTTGCAGGGGGATACAATTTATAGTGCAATAAAGGGTGTTACGGAAAAAGAAGGCAAGGTACCGCTATATTCCCAAAATCGCATTATAATTCTCGGTAAAAGCATTACCGAGGAAAATATGGATGATGTAATAGACTTTTTTGTCCGTGATGTAGAAAACAGCTCATCCGTTTGTATTGCGGCGGCGGAAAAAACAGCGAGTGAAATTCTTGAAGCAAAAAACGGTGAGGAATATATAAGTGCGGGAAATATTGCAGTTGCAATAAACTCAAGTGAATATGATGGTCGGATTTTTAAAATTCAGTTATATGAACTAATCAACAGGTATAATTCTAGCACAAAGGATTTTGCAATTCCCTTACTGTCCGTAGCAGAATCCGATAAGGAAAAAACGATTGAGATAACAGGCACGGCACTTTTTAACAACACAAAATACCGAGAAAAGATTTCAAAAGATGAAACAGTTTTCTTCAATATGCTTTGTGACAGGATAAATAATTCTGCTCTTTCCTATGATTATGATGAAAATAAAAAGGTGTCCCTTAATATTATAAATGCCAAAACAACAAGAAAAGTCAGTTTGATAAACGGGAAACCCGTGTTTAAAATCAGAATAAGCCTTAAGGCGGACATTACGGAGATTAATGGCGGTGTTTCATCGGAGATGGAAATACGGGAAATTGATACCATAAGCAGTACAGGGGAAAGTTATATAAAAGGCGAAACAGAAAAGCTGATTTACAAGATGTACAATGGATACAACAGTGATGCAGTGGGCTTTGGAAGGCTTTTGTATATAAATGAAACCGATTTTTTCAAGCAGAATGAAAATAATCTTGACACCGTATTGGAAAATAGCGATTATGAAGTAGAGGTAAAACTTGAAATCAGGCGAATAGGTCACGAATTTGTTGTTTAATAACTCATACTTTGCAATGCACCGGAACGGCTAATCTGTAATTTTGAAGCATAGTGACCCATATCCCGAATTACAAATTACCCTTATATACTCCATTTGTTTAAGGCTTAAATATATAAAAAGGATAGATGTTGTACAACTATTTTGTTTGACAGTGATTTGTTTTTAGTGTAATATTATGGTAAGAAAATGTGCCCGAAAAGGAGCTTGATAATATGACAATAAAAGAAAAAATTGACCTTTGGTGTTCTTTTGATGAAGAAACTAAAGCAGAACTTCTTTCTATCACCGATGAAAAAGAAATTGAAGACAGATTTTATAAGGAATTAGAGTTCGGCACGGGCGGACTTCGCGGAATTATGGGTGCTGGTCCTAACCGAATGAACAGATACACAATCGCTAAGGCAACACAGGGATATGCAGATTATTTAAAGAGCCGTTTCCAAGGTGACATAAGCGTTGCAATCGCTTATGACTCACGAAATAACTCACAGTATTTTTCTAAAGTTGCAGCAGGTGTTTTATCTGCTAACGGAATTAAGGTTTATATCTATGATACACTTATGCCAACACCTGTACTTTCATTTACTGCAAAGTATTTAAGTTGTAACGGTGGTATTGTACTCACCGCAAGTCACAACCCAAAGGAATATAACGGATATAAAATTTATGACGAAAAGGGTTGTCAGTTAGTACCGCAGTTTGCAAGTCAGGTTATTGAATTTGTAAATGCTGTTACAGATTTAAAGGCAGTTGCAGTTGATGATTTTGAAGCATCTGTTAAAGATGGTAAAATTATTGTTATCGGTGACGATGTACTTGATGAATTTGTAAAAGAGGTTAAGAAACAGTCAATTTACGAGGAAAAATCTGATATTAAAATTGTTTATACAGCACTTCACGGGTCAGGTAATATTCCTGTAAGAAAAGCACTTGAGGGAATGAATGTTTCAATCGTAAAGAGTCAGGAATTACCTGACGGTAATTTCAGCACAGTCCGTTCACCAAACCCCGAAGAAAAAGATGCTTTGACAATCGGTATTGAGCAGGCAAAACAGGAAAATGCAGATTTGGTTTTAGGCACGGACCCTGACTGTGACAGAGTTGGTACAGCAGTTCTTCACAACGGCGAATACGTGCTTATGACGGGTAATCAGATTGGCGCTTTGCTTGTTGATTTCGTGCTTTCACATAAAAAGAATGAATTAAATGAAAAATCAACACTTGTAAAGACAATCGTTACAAGTGAACTTGGTGCAGATATTGCAAGAAGCTACGGACTACAGATTGTTGACACTCTCACGGGATTTAAGTATATCGGCGACCAAATCGGCAGATATGAGATAAACAAAGATAAAGAATTTGTAATCGGTTACGAAGAATCTTACGGCTATCTTGTTGGCACTCACGCAAGGGATAAGGATGCAGTTGTTTCTTCAATGCTCATTTGCCAGATGGCAGCATATCACAAGAATCAGGGAAGAACACTTGTTGATGCTCTTAATGCAATTTATGATAAATTCGGCTTTTATCTTGATGCACTTGATACTTTTGTGCTTAAAGGCAAGGACGGTGCAGAAAAGATTCAGAGCATAATGACAAATATGCGTGAAAATGGCACAACACTCTTTGAAAATATCAAAAAAGTTCTTGACTACTCAAAGGGAATCGACGATTTGCCAAAGGAAAATGTGCTTAAATACACATTTACAGACGGTAGTTGGATTGCAGTCCGTCCGTCAGGCACAGAGCCAAAGCTTAAGGTTTATTACTCAATGTGTGGCGAAACAAAGACTCAGGCAACAGAAAAACTCGAAAACATCCGTGCTATTCTCAAAAAGGAAATTGAGGGTTAATGATGAAAGACTACATAAACAATATAATCAAGCCAAAACTTCAGGGTGATGGTGGTGAAATTGATTTTGTATCATACGAAAACGGAAAGCTCACCGTGCTTTTACAGGGCGAATGTTCAAAATGCCTTATTGTTGACCGTTGCCTTGCTTGGATTGAAAGTGAAGTTATGCGAGACATGGGCGAATGTGTAAAGGTAATCGCGAAGAAGAAAAAACCTTTCTTTTGGGACAAAGATTAAGTGGGGTGAATGTAGGATATGGCTCATATAAAAGTTGTTAGACGAAGTATGCGTCCTGAAGAATGGACGGATTTACGCTTCGGTTGGCTTAAAAGATACATATATGATGAAAAGTTTGAAATAGAAGACCTGAGAGTTCGTGATGCTCGTCAGGTTGCAGAAATGCAGTATGAGTATTACCCCGAGGGTTGGAGAAATCTTCGTAAAGGCGACATGTACTTCACTCCTGACGGAACTGCATTTTTTGAAGCAGATGTAACTATCCCCGAACATCTTCGTGGCAAAGAACTTTGGTTTTCACTTAAAACTGCGGCAGAAATTATTGTAAAGGTAAACGGCAAATATGTTGGCGGTGTTGACCCTAACCGTGACAGGATTTTGCTCACTCCATATCTTAATGGTGCAACTGAACTTTGCTTTGAAATGGAGGGTTATAACCGTTCAAAGCCCGACGACGAGCGTAACCCCGAATCATTGTCAGTTCGCGGTTGCCGTCAGATTTTCGAGGGTGCATATTTAGCAACTATCAACCATACTGTTCTCGACTTGGTTTATGACCTTGAATTGCTTTTAGATATTGCAAAAAGCGACCTTTTCAATGAGGATTATCGCAGTTTCTTGAACCGTGAAATCAACAATGCACTTAATCTTATAGATTTTGATGATGTAAAGAATGAAGACGTTGCAAGTGCAAAGAAATATGTTGATGATGTAATCTATGCGAATGATGATTACAAGGGTAACGGTGACGTAGCCCTTGTTGCACATTCACATCTTGATATTGCGTATTATTGGCGTAGAATTCACTCTGTTCAGAAGAATTTAAGAACAATTCTTATTCAGTTGCGTCTTATGGACAGATACCCCGACTTCAAATACACTCATACTCAGGCGTTCACCTACGAAATGCTTGAAAAGTATTATC
>JAZSFK010000068.1:0-4337 GCA_045532175.1 Candidatus Fimenecus sp.
ATGGTTCAGAGAAGGTACTTATACATTCTTTGACACAGTAGCTTTCGATGAAAACGATAAAAGCAATGTCCTTTATCGCTCCTATCCTGATGAAGAGGTCGTTTTTTCAGGCTCAAAAGAAATCAAAGGCAACTGGAAAGAAACAAAAATCAATGATGTTAAAGCTTTTGTCACAGATATGCCCGTTAAGAGCGATGCAGATTATTTCCGTTCACTTTTCAAGGACAGCAAAAGACTTTCACGTTCAATTTATCCTAAAGCAGATGTTTTTAAGGTTGCGGCAGAACCAAATGCAGATGAAAAAATCGATTCAGAGTGGGACCCAAACTTCTTTGTTCACTCCCCTGTTTTTTATGCACATCCCGAGGATTTACTTGATTTTACAAACCAGTCTGACATAGATGTAAAAATCATGCATTTCTGGTGCGATGATTTATTACCGGTACACTCAATTGATAAAACAAGCGGTAAAATCACTACTACCAAGCCAACCGCAATGAAAGCAAGAGTTGATGATAACTATATTTTAGAAAATGTTAAGGAAGCTCTTTCTCTTCCCGGTGAATGGTATCTTGACCGCGCAGAAGAAAAGCTTTATTACATACCGCAGGATGGAGACACACTTGAAAACACAGTTGTTTACGCAGGTTCAAATGAACAATTCTTAACAATAAACAATGCCGAAAACATATCGTTCCAGGGAATTAATTTTGAAAACACAGACTGGAATCATACAAACGGTACCCATACAGGTAACCCCTTTGATAAATCTCACCCTTTGTATAAAACAATTAAATATGGCGCAGAGCATCCTCAGGCTGCATTTGAGGTACCTGCAGCAATATATATCGCAGCTTCAAAGGGCATCAATTTCACAGACTGCAATTTTGAAAATATTTCATATACTGCAATAAAATTTGAAAAAGCTTCAAAGGACTGCGCAATAACAAGCTGTTTATTTAATGAAATCGGTGGTAATGCTATTTTCATTCACGGGGACTTTGTTGTTCCTGCCTCAACTCAGAACATTGATGTAACAGACTGCCACATCAGTAAATACGGCAGAATTTTCAATAACTCAATCGGTATTCTTCTTACCCACGCTATTGACTGCGACCTTACGCACAACGAAATCCACGATGGTTGGTACACAGGTGTTTCAGTTGGTTGGAACTGGGGCTACACAGACAACTCCACAAACAATATAAACATCAGCAACAACCTTATTTACAATATCGGTAACGGTTGGCTTTCTGATATGGGCGGTATTTACACTCTCGGTATTCAGCCTGATACAGTTATTTCAAACAACATTATTTATAATGTAGGCTGTGATGAAGGTGCATACGGTTATGGCGGTTGGGGTATTTACCTTGACGAAGGCTCATCAGAAATTCTTGTTGAAAAAAATCTTGTTTATGATTGCTCTTCACAGACCTTCCACCAACACTACGGCAAAGATAATATGATAAGAAATAATATATTTGCATTTGGCGGCGAGGGTCAGTTCAGAATCACAAGAAATGAAGACCACAATTCCTTGTACCTTTACAACAACATTCTTGTTGGTGATGATACACCAATGTATAAAGACACAATAGCTCTTGATTGGTTCAAGGATGATAATAACTTATATTGGGATTACAACACCTTTGGTAAAACAGTTTATTCAGGCGGTTCAACAAGCATATTTGACAGCGAAAATATTCTGGCTATGAAAGGCAGAGGTTATTATAACAATGCCATTCTTGCGGACCCATTATTCAAGGATGCCGAAAACAGAGATTTCACCCTTGCAGAAAACTCTCCCGCTTTTGACGGTGGCTTCGAGCCTTGGGAATATAACGCAGGTACTGTAACTGAAAGATAACTTAACATAGAAAAAGAACTCGTTAAATTAAGAACGAGTTCTTTTTTATAAAAGGATGAATGTTACGGTTCTACGATTGACTATTTTTTAGAACCCAGAACCATTCACGATTGATTTAATTATATACTTAGTACAAGATATTTCCCATTGAATCGGTTTGAAAGGCGATTTAACTTTGCGGTCAAACCGCCTTTTAACCCTACATTGGCATTATTCAGATTTCTCTGAAACAGGACACAACCCCGTCCCCTGTCCTATTCTCCCCTGTCCTATTCCTTCTGATAGATTTCGCCCCCGATTGTTTTGCGAAGCTTTATTCGACAGCTAACACATCTGTCATATAACCTCTATTATTTCTGGCATTTTCAAGAAGTTCTTCAAAATCATTTCTGTCATAAATCTCCGAGCGAAGTTTGCGATATTTTTCAATTTCATTATTATCAGGCTCATATTTGTTATAAAAATCAATAATATCACTATTTATAAACAATCTATCACTATCGTTATCAGCAATTTCAAGAATACCTATAAAACCTGAAATAATTGCTTTAAAATCTTGTTCCGATAAGGAATAACTATCATTTACCCACAAATCGAAATAAAAACAATCATCTACATATAAAAGATATCCGCAATTATCAATAAAAAACTCATTGTAACTATCGTAATCTTTTAAAGCAATCAAAGTTTTAAGGCGTAGAGCAACAATATCTGCATAAGCTCTTTTGCAATTCATATCTTTAAGCTTTTCAGTTCCACGCAAAATGCTACCTGAACTATTTTTGTAGAATTCGGATTTATCAAAACTTTTTATAAAAATATCTTTTTCGGTAACTTTTGCTGTAACCTCTTCAATCTCTTGAAGTGTAGTTTTGTCAGTAGGCAAGTTTGTTAAATACTTGGTTGTATATTCATAGCACTTATTAATAAGTTGAATCTCTGAATTAGTTGGTACTTGCTTATCTGTGCCAAAATCCACAAACATAAGAGAAAATAAAGAAACTGTAGCAAGAATATATGCAACCACTACAACCGCATTTTTCTTTTGGGGAGTTCTTCTTTTTTTTGTTACATCAATAATCCACCTGATAACACGAATTGTATTGATGGTACTGGGAATCAATCCAAAAATACTTGGTACAAGAGCAAAATAACTCACTTTTGATATATACATATCAAATACTATCGTTAATATGCTTGTAACAAAAATCAATGGAATATCGAGATATTTTACGCTTTGCTCTTTAGCCTTGAAAACAGCAATAAAACCAATAACAGTCATAATTGCAGATACACCAATTAGAATATAATTAAATTCATCTGTAACATCAAAAGAAAGGTAATCACCTGCAAGAAAATAAATTAAACTATTTATAAAATAAAATGTAGCTTGTGATAAAAAACTCATAAGTCATCCCTCAATACAATCGTATATCATTTCTTTTTTTGTTACCCCAAAATCATTTATTGAGAATTTATAAATTGCTCTCACAAAAAGGATATATTCAAGACTATTATCTTTAGCATATTCTATTTTATTGTGAACAAAATCTACATATTTTTGTTCATCTATATCCTCGATAAACGACCAAACATCAGCAACAATAGTAACAACAGAAACAATTGTTCCAATACCACCATAAGTAATGAAACCGAGCAATCCAAATACTAATCCAAACGCAAATTCACCAGTGTGACCACTATGTGATATATGTTCTTCATATCTTTGCCAATCTCGCCACGCATTTATATGTGCTAGTTTAACACAAATATCATAGCGCTCGCCTGATCCATGTATAAAAGTTGCGATAAAATCAGTGATATCATTGGCAGTGCTTTCTTCATAAGAAAATGATTTCGCATTTTTTAAAATATAATCAAATTTATCAAATATGTTATCAGCTTTCATAACAGAAACAACAACCAACAAATAAAGAATATTTGTAATTACAGACATAGCATCTCTGCCATCATAATCCACATAATTCACCGGATTATTACCACAGTAGGCAAATATATTAGCACCTAAAGGTTCGCCAGTTTTCATTATGGAGTCCGCATTCAAGAACCTGCCGTAAGTTGGGTTATAATACCTTGACTGCAGATAATAAAGTCCTGTATATGGGTCATAGATGTAGCCACGATAGGTTATGGGAGTATACATTATCGCAATCAGTGACTGCGCTAAAATACTGTTATTTTCCTTATTCATTATTGTGGAAACATTTCCCCAGGCATCATAACAATAGGTAAGAACCTTTTGTCCTTCTTCGTTATATACCCCGATTATATCTCCCTGCAAATTCTTTTCAAAGAAATATCTTAAATATTCGTTATTATCGGGAAGATACATTTCATAACCTATCTGGTCTCCTGTTTTATCGAAGAAATTCTTTAATACTGCAGTAATGGTTCCGTCCTCTTCTGTTACGCAATAGCCTGTCATTTTACCATTATTCCAGAAATA
>JAZSFK010000046.1:0-2253 GCA_045532175.1 Candidatus Fimenecus sp.
CTAAAAACCGCCCCTGATTTTAAATTTTAAAATGGCGAAAAGCCTTGATATATAAGGGTTTACGGCTCAATCATAGAACCGTCCCCTGATTGGTCTATCTTCCAGACAGTTTTGCTCTCAAAATATAGCTAATTATCATAAGTGCTAAGCAAACAAACCCTATAATTAATGCTTGATTATAACTTAGCGGAATGTGTAATTTCTTGAGTAGCTTTTCGGCATCTGCCGGCCCCATTATTTGTTCATATACACCGAATATTGCAAACAAAACTGTAGCGGCAAAAGAAATGATATTTACGATTAGCAAAATTGTATTATAAAAGCTGTCATCTTAAACCATACCCCCTTTGATTAGCTCTTGCGATGGGGTCAGTACAAAAAATTGAATATATAGGACATACTTACTTATTAGGACAGGGGACGGTTCTGTGATTGGGTTGTTTTATTCTAAAAACCGCCCCTGATTTTAAATTTTAAAATGGCGAAAAGCCTTGATATATAAGGGTTTACGGCTCAATCATAGAACCGTCCCCTGATTGGTCCTTTTTACCGCGCTGATTGCTACACACTACCAATAGAATGATTAAAACTGAAAAAACAATAAAGAAGCATAGTATGGTAATTGTCTTTAGCGTTTGTGTCGTATTAATATCATAAATTATATATTCATTCCCTAAACTATCAATCTTAACAAGTTGTGAATAGGAATTTGTAAATAAATCTAACATTCGCGTTTTGTTTCTAATAACATATGACTTACCTTCTACAACCACATCATTCTGTTTGGCTTGTCTCCACAATCTGTTGTTATCCGCATCACTAGTATCAGTTTTAATTATATTTAATAAATATCCATCTTTAGTAATTTCAATTATCACTGAACCTCTAACCAACATAACAAGGATAGTATCATTATTCCATTTCACATAATACGCTCCTGAATTTGAAAAATTGTATCCATGTGAAATTTCTCCATTTTTATCAGTGATAAAAATATTGTTATTCTCTGTGCCAATCACAACATCTTCACTACTTGAAACATCAAAACAGACAATAGGTTCATCATATTCTTTTATATCAGTATTAATTAACGCTGTAATTCCGAATTTTTCCCAAATCTGATTTTTCTCATTATCAGATAGATGATAAGTTTCAAAACCATAAGATTGGGCAGCGGTCACATTCAGTGTAAAGATATATACGAATAAAATTAAGAGTAACACTACTGACAAACGCTTCATTTTTATATGCACCTACCATTCCATTATTTTCACACAGACTTCATCTATTTCATCATATACGTTAAAATACTTAACTTTTGTATTGGTAATATCAATATGAGCTTCACAAGGTAGCGGAAGTCCTACACCACCCGAAACGCTTATTCCAGAATATCTTTCTCCAGTTGTTGGATTTTCAAATGTTGTATACTCACCTCCTACAGATACACCTGCAACATCAACAGACCCACCTATTTGAACAGACTCTCCCTCTAAATAAGATATGTCTGGTGCATTAGTAACTGTTTTAAATTTAGAAACACCTGCTGTTGGTAATCCTATACCACCGCCATAAGAAGCAGTAATACCTATATTCCCTTTTGCATCTATTGCCACAGATGTAGAAACAGTTGCTTCTAAAAACACGGCACCTGAAATTGATCTACCACTTTGAAACGTACCATCAATAGCACTTGTTTTTTCTCTGATTTTTTTCACACCATTTGATATTTTTTGGGCAACCCACTTTATAGCATTTTTTATAATCCAATGTCCACTTGGGTCACTCGAATTAACAGGGTTATTAGCACAGTACATAAATGTGTTATATCCCAAAACACCAGCACCACTATCGCTAATGTTATCACTATTCAAAAACCTACCATGCTCAGGGTTATAATACCTCGACTGAAGATAATATAATTTGGTCTCTGTATCGTAATAATACCCACGATAACGAATGGGATTGATGTGCGCAATATGGGTCTGGTCGGTAATTTCGATACCGCTTGCATCAGTAATTGCAAGAATATTACCCCATGCATCGTATTCATATTTTGCAACACAATTGCCAAAACGGTCATAAATTGCAACCACGTCACCGCGTTTATTGGTTGCGGTATAATAATTTATATTATTATACTCAATACTTGTAAGATAACCGTTGCTATCATAATAGAAATAAAGTTTTTTACCATCACTGCGTTCTTCATAATGAAGATTACCGTTAACATAATAATATTTGGTTTCTGTT
>JAZSFK010000027.1:0-37189 GCA_045532175.1 Candidatus Fimenecus sp.
GTCCTGAATGCAGAAAGCATTATCACAAGGCACTTAAAGAGTATTTTGAACAGTATAAGGATGACCTTTGCGAAACTTGTCTTGGTCGTCTTGACAGAAATCCAATGAGAATACTTGACTGTAAGAGTCCTGTTTGTAGTGGTATTGCAGAAAAAGCACCAACAGTTCTCCAGTTCCTTTGTGATGATTGTAAGAACCACTTTGAAAGCGTTCAGAATTATCTTGATGCTATGACTATTGAATACACAGTTAATCCACAGATTGTTCGTGGTCTTGACTATTACACAAGAACTGTTTTTGAGTTTGTTTCAAAAGAAATTGGTGCTCAAGGCACAGTTTGTGGCGGTGGTCGTTATGACGGACTCATTAAAGAAATGGGTGGTCAGCCACTCCCCGCTTGTGGTTTCGGTTTAGGTCTTGAAAGACTTTTACTCTTAATGGAAGCACAGAAAACTCCATTCCCCGAACCAAAAAAATGTGACCTTTACATTGTAAGCATGGGCGAAAACGCAAATGTTAAGGCTGCCGAAATTGCTACAAATCTTCGTAGCGAGGGAATGTGTGTGCAGTTTGATACAGTTGGCAGAGGCTTGAAGCCACAGATGAAATATGCCAACAAAATCGGTGCTTTATACACACTCGTTTTAGGTGACAGCGAACTCCAGACAGGAAATATTAAACTTAAAAATATGGAAACAGGCAACGAAACTGAAATGACACTTGATGACTTCGTCGACAATTTCCAGACAAAAGTGATTTCAGATGCTATGTCGGGTTTTGAATCTCTTGGTTTTTCAGTTGAAGATAATAACGATGATATTGAACCGGTAAGCCAAGATGAGCTTATGAAATTGCTTGGTATTGAAAGCATTAAATAAATTAAACCGAAAACACTTTCGGAGGTATGGAATTATGGATACAATGAATGGATTAAAAAGAACTGACTACTGCGGTACTCTCAATGCCGATTTCGTAGGCAAAGAGGTTACAGTCGCAGGTTGGGTACAGCGTCGTCGTGACCTTGGTGCACTTATTTTCATTGATTTACGCGACAGAACAGGTATTGTTCAGTTGGCTTTTGACGATAACACAGACAGAGAAGTTTTTGATAAGGCTTTTACTGTAAGAAGTGAATATGTTCTTATGGCAAAGGGTATTGTCCGTGAACGTTCCTCAAAGAACAAGGACATTCCGACAGGTGATGTTGAAATTGAAGTTAAGGATTTGAGAATTGTCGGTGTAAGTGAAACACCGCCTTTTGAAATCGTTGAAAATTGCCAGACATCAGAGGTAACAAGACTTAAATACCGTTACCTTGACCTTCGTCGTCCTGACTTACAGAAGAATATTCTTCTTCGCCACAAGATTACAAAAATCACACGTGACTATTTTGATGAGAACGGATTTATTGAAATTGAAACTCCAATGCTTATCCGTTCAACTCCTGAAGGTGCTCGTGACTTTCTTGTTCCGTCAAGAATTCACAACGGAAGTTTCTATGCTCTTCCTCAGTCACCACAGCTTTATAAACAGCTTTCAATGGTAGCAGGTTTTGACCGCTATATGCAGATTGCTCGTTGCTTCCGTGACGAGGACTTGCGTGCTGACCGTCAGCCTGAATTCACACAGATTGACCTTGAAATGTCATTTGTTGATGTTGACGACGTTATGGGTATGGGTGAAGGCTATATTCAGAGAGTGTTCAAGGATGCTATGGGTGTTGACATTCAGTTACCGCTTCCGAGACTTACTTATAAAGAGGCTATGGAGCGTTACGGCTCAGACAAGCCTGATACACGTTACGAAATGGAACTTTGCGACCTTGGTGATGTAGTTAAGGGTTGTGGTTTCGGCGTATTTACATCTGCTCTTGAAAATGGTGGTGCAGTTTACTGTATCACAGCTAAAAATGCTGTTAATACTCTTACAAGAAAAGAAATTGATAAGCTCACAGAGTTTGTTCGCGGTATCGGTGCAAAGGGACTTGCTTTTGCTCGTCTTATGCCTGATGGACTTGCATCTTCATTTGCTAAATTCCTTACAGAGGACGAAATGACTGCACTCCTTAACAAAGCAGGAGCAGAAACAGGCGACGTTGTGCTTATCGTTGCAGATACAAAGAAAAATAGCGTTCTTTCAGTGCTTGGTGCTCTCCGTCAGGAGGTTGCAAAGAAACTCAATATTATTCCAACTGATAAATACAACCTTCTTTGGATTACAGAATTCCCATTCTTCGAGTGGGATGAAGATGCACAGACCTTTGTGGCTATGCACCACCCATTCACTTCTCCTATGGATGAATGCTTGGAATATCTTGAAACTGATAAGGCACAGGTTCGTGCAAAGGCTTATGACCTTGTTCTCAACGGTGTTGAATTGTCAAGTGGTTCAATCCGTATTACTGACCCTGTTCTTCAGAAGAGAATGTTCACACTCCTCGGTCTTTCAGATGAAGAAGCTTATGAGAAATTCGGCTTCTTAACAGACGCATTCAAGTTTGGTCCTCCTCCACACGGCGGTATGGGTATCGGTCTTGACAGACTTGTAATGCAGATGATTGGTGCTGACTCACTTCGTGATGTTATTGCATTCCCTAAACTCCAGAACGCAAGTGAGCCAATGACAGAATGTCCATCAGCTGTTGATACTCTCCAGCTTGATGAACTTGGAATCGCAATTAAAGAAGTAAAGGAATAATCCTATGGGAAAAGGCATAAAAAAAGTGAATACCTTACTGTTTTCAGTAATTTTATGCCTCACCTTTTCTGTAACGGCATTTGCTGAAAAAACAGTTAAGTATTCAAATGATTTAACAGTTACTCCTGTCCGCATTTTCTTTGCAATTCTCGTAATCGTGCTTTTCATTGTAGGTGAAATCGCATTTGAAAAAATCCGTGAAAAACGAGTTGCAAAGCGAAATGAGAAATACGGAAAAGATAAAGACAAATAAAAAAAGGTTAACACCCGACGAGTATATACTCATCGGGTGTTTTTCTTAAATCCTTATGTCTTTTTTACTGTCTTTGCCCTGCACTTTGGACAGGTTATTTCAATCTTCCCTCTACCACTTGGCACACGCATTACCGTTTTACAGTTTTTACACTTAAAATATCTGTGCGTTTTCCTGTCACGTATTTTATTGACAAGAAGCCTTAATCCTGCTCTTGGCTTTTCAGACAATCTTAAATATAAATTCAGTTCTTTTTGTCTTGCAGGATAATTCTTTGAAAACGCACGGAAAATACCGTAATAAAGCATCAATGTTCCCACAAGGCAAACTATTATTCCCACAATATAAGTGCTTCTGAACCACCTTAAAACATTACCAAAACAGTAAATCAACATACCTGCTACTGATAAGAACAGAGTAAACCGGTCGCTACCGTAACGTCCTGCCATAAACTGTTGCATTTTTATTGCCATTCTCTGTAAAAAGTTCATTTGTATCTTCCTTGTTTTGTTTTATGAATATATTATACCACAAATATTTGGAAATAATTACCTGTATTTTAATAAAGTGTAAAAAATAATTAATGTTACAGATAAACAAATTGAGGTTTGTCTAACTGAATGCAAAATGCAAAACGCAAAGTGCAAAATGTCGGAACTGCGTTGCAAATTACATATTTCCTAAATTAGTGCGTTGTAGGGGAAGGTCTCTGTGCCTTCCCGTTGCTTTTCAATGATTTTAATATAGAAACAATTCAACAAATTGGAGTTTGTAGAATTCTTTTAGGATACCCCCCTCAGTCGCTACGCGACAGCTCCCCCTCAAGGGTGGAGCCCAAGATAGCCTTCCCCCTACGTGGGGAAGGTGGCACGAGCAAAGCGAGTGACGGAAGGAGGGCAAAGAGTTAGACAAATTCAGGTTTATGATATCACTGCAAAGGGCGAAGTTAAAAAAACTTCGCCCTTGCTTTTCGTAAAACTTTTTATGCTTTCTTAATTTGATTAAGTTTTGCATTCAAATCTAAAAGTTCTTCTTTATTCATTTTAAGTCCTGTCATACCGAGCATACCGATAAGACGAAGCACTGTAAATCCGCCCATCATCTGCATTATACCTTCATTCATTTCAAAGCCGCCTTCTCCTGCACTCTGCTTTGCAGCCTCTGCGATTGGTCCCATAATCTGACCGAAGAGAGCCTGACCTGCGGGTACCATAAGCAAGTCACTCATTTTTGAGTTAAGGGACAAATATCCGTCAACCTCAGTAATGTCAAACCAGTTAAGAACAGCACCCTTTTCCTTAAGTCTGTATTCTTCGTTGAAGGTATCAACCTTGCGAATATAACTTTCGTCGCCGTATTCTCCGGCAATTGCCTGGATTTTTGTTACACCTGTGTTTGGAACATTGAAATAGAAGAAGTGATTTTCACTTGTCTGTTTTTCAAGAAGTACACCGTTTACATAGAGTTCAACTTCAGGCTGATTTGAGTAAACAGTAACCTTTGTTACATCCTCAACTCTGTCAATATAACACTTACCGCAGACGTGTACAAACGGTTCATCTGAAAGCCATGCTTTATATGCGTAGAAGGAGTCTTTTTTGTACTTACGGTCAAATGTCACAAGGCCCTTGTGATTCTGTCCGTTTTCGCCACCCTCCTGACGTGCATCTGCACCGAAGTCAAACATATTCCAAACGTGAGTTGCCCAGATATATTTTCTCCCGAACAACTGCTTAATAAGTTCTTCGTGATAATATGCCTGATATTCTTCTGTATAGTCACCCTGCTGTGGGTTTGATGTATGCCAGTTAAGTGCTTCACAACCGTATTCACTCATACCAACAGGTATATTCGGGAATTTTGCGTGGAAATTATCAAACCAAGGACCATTCATACTTGTATCCCCACCGTACCAACCGAAATAGTGGTTGTGTGAAACAACATCAGGAATCTGAATATACGGGTCATCAAGACTGCACATTGAAACAACTGCAATAGTTGTAAGTCTTGTTTTGTCCATTTCGTGACAAAGGTCGTTAAGGTTTTTATGATTTTCAATAAGGTCATCGTCTGAACCGTTCATTGAAATCTCATTAGACAGTCCCCAAACAACAATTGACGGATGGTTATAATTCTGAACAATAAGTTCCTTCATCTGTGAAATTGTGTTTTCACGACCTGTTGGCATATGCTTTGAAATATATGGAATTTCAGCCCAGATTACCATACCGTACTCGTCGCAAAGGTCATAGAAATACTGGTCGTGCTGATAGTGTGCAAGACGGATTGTGTTTGCACCCATTTCGTAAATGAGTTCCATATCTTCCTTATGGTGTTCAGGAAGAAGTGCATTACCAAGACCCCATCTGTCCTGATGACGTGATACACCACGAAGCGGATATTCCTCACCGTTAAGAATAAAGCCTTTTTCAGGGTCAATCTTAAATGTTCTGCAACCGAACTTCACTGAAAGATTGTCAAGAACCTCATCGCCGTTTACAAGTTCAATTTCCGCTGTGTAAAGATAAGGATTCTTTCTACCGTTCCACAACACAACATCCTTGATTTCAAGAGTAATCTTGCTCTCTGTGGACTTGCCTGCTGCAACAACAACTCCACTCTTATCTTTGAGTACATAGTTTACAGACTGACCGTCTTTTTTATTTGTGATGAAAGTTTCGATTTCAACAAGGGCATCCATACCCTTGACAGTTGGGGTAACCATAACACCCGGGCCACCGTAATATTCAAGGTCAAAGTGACTTTCACTGACTGCAATAAGATTTACATCTCTGTAAATACCGCCGTAGAAGGTAAAGTCTGCCATCTGCGGGTAAACAGTTTCGTTTGCAGAGTTGTCAACTAAAATTCCGAGTCTTGTTCCATTTTTGAGTTCTTCTGTAACATCAACTCTCCAAGTGCTGTAACCACCGTCGTGTGATGCTATTTTGTTGCCGTTCATATAAACAGTCGCAGATGAATTTGCACCGTTGATTTCAAGATAATATTTGTCAGCAACAGGAACTTCTTCCATATCAATATCTTTTACATAACAGCAAGTACCGCGATAATAGTCATTACCACCATCCTGACCGTCAATTGCATTCCAACAATGCGGAATGCTTACAAAGTCCCAGTCAACAGGTGTAACTGCAGGAACTTCGTTAATACCCTTGCGGAATGACCATTTGCGATTTAAGCTTATAACTTTTCTCATAAAAATTTATCTCCTTTTCAGGTTTTATCCTTGTAAATATATTGTAACGGATTTCATTATTTTTTTTGAGTAGAATTTTTATAGATTTGTGGATTTTTATTGCATTTTATATGTAAAATTATACCTTCCACGAATTATCATAAATACAAAACGACCCTCAGCGACATACCAAGGGTCATTTATTATTGTTCAGTTTATTTCAACGCATTATAAATTGCAGGAACGAACAATCCTAAAATATATGGCATTAAAAATGCGTAAGCAACGGATGTTACAAGTGTTAAGCCGACTTTTTCAAGTCTTGCACCAAGCCAGAAGATTCCATAGAATGGTGCAACTAAAATCTTACTGATTTTCTTTTCGTTGTTTACGAAAAAGTTTTCTTTTAACATCATAACGTCTTCAATCTGTGGGAAAAGATTTGTAAGCAACGCAATTCCAAGATAAAGACAAATCCAACCAAAGACATCTGCATATCTTGCAAAGTAAAAAATTGAAACTGAGCCATACATCAATATGAGGCTTCCTAATGCAAGGTTAAGGAAAAACGGAATAAAGCAAATGTCAAAACTTGCGCCCTTTCTCTTAACCAAATCGTGGTCAATGTGTGACATCATTTCATCAAAGCGGATTGTTTTTTCGTCTTCAATCATTACTTTTGACGTACGACAACACATATGCTCAAAAAATGCGTGTAACATTGCACCCGGAAGAGTCAATGTTTTGATTATTATATAAATTATTCTCATATCAAATCATACCTTCCGCTTTCTACAAGATTTGCAAGAGTTTTTGTTCCTGCCTTATATTCCTCAAGATTAGCCTCATACACATCAATCTCTGCATCTGTTTCTGTTTTGAGGTTTTCTTCCATTGCCTCATACATTTCTGTATCGCCAACCTCAAGTGCAGTGAGGGCACTGATTTCCCATGCCATAGGATAAAGGCTTATCATTGTTGTTCCGTAACTGTCAACAGGTGTTTGTGACAAGTAATAGCAACAGTCATAAAGAACATCATTTGCTGTGTTATAATCGCCCAGCATAATGTAGTTAAGACCCTTCTGCATACGGAGCGGGTGTCCGTACTGAATTACCATATCAGAACCGCCTGAACTGTTTGTAAGAGCCGTGATTCCTTGGTCTGCAACAGCAATAGCCCCATTATAATCCTTATCACGATAACGCTTCACCATTGACATAATAAGGTAGTAGTCCGTAGATTCTGTGTTGTTAGCGTAAAGCTTATTGGCAATCTCCTCTGCCTTATCATACTGACCAAGCTCTACATAGGTTCCTGCAAGCATATAACCTGCTGTATTGAGCATAAAGTCAGATGCATCAACAGCCTTTTTCATATCCTCAACATATTCAGGTGCTTCCTTTTCCAAACGGACAGATGCCTGATATTTGACAATATAAATCCATCCTGCATCAAGGGTATAAACGGTTTCCTTTCCGTTAGGGGTAAAGCCTTCTTCCCCTTCCTCGAAATATTCAGTACCTCTGACATATACCTTCTTGCCCACAAGGTTATCCAAAGCACTCAGGGTTTCCTCATAATTTCCGGCAGTCACCGTATCGAGATTTACGTGTCTTGTAATAATTACGCTTGTTGCAATCATACTGTCAACATGGTCATTTATTTCCTTTGTTTTCTTAAAGGTTGGCAGTTTCAGAATGTCATCACCAAGATATTCCTCAACCTCTGCACTGATAGAACTGATGTTTGCCATACGATAGAATAAATTTACTCTTTTTGCATGGAGATTATAGAACACATCCTCAGTATCTTTGGCCTGAACATACTCCAATGCTTTTTCATAATCAATAACTGCACTGTAAAGCCTGTTATCTTCAACCGCCTTGTCTCCTTTTTTCATCAATGAGAAAATTGGTGTATTGACGGCGAAGCAGAAAACTGCACCGATTACAATGCAAATAATAATCATTGCGGCTATTACACCCTTGTAATCATAAGGACATTTTTCTAAAAGCTCCTCGCAATCCTTGCAGTAAGGACTTTTAGGATTTTTCTCCGTGCCACGTGGTTTTGTGCCACAGTATTCACACATTTCCTGTTTCTCAACTGCTTTTTTCTCGGATTTTGAAACTTTTTTAGGGTCATATCCCTCTACCTCAAGCTCTTCAACAGCTAAAAGGTCTTCCTCTGCTTCTTTTTTGCTCTTGTCTAATTCCTCTTTGAAAATACGTGCAAGGTCTTCCATTTCCTGTTGAATGTCGTTTTCAACAGGGGACTCCTGTTCGCCGGTTTTCTTCTTTTTATTTTCGTCCAAGGTTATTCCTCCTTTGGATTATTTACAAACTATCAGTTTTCATTTGCCCCACAGCATTTTTTATACTTTTTACCGCTACCACACGGACAAGGGTCATTTCGTCCAACCTTTTGACCCTTTTTGACAGGTTGTTTTTTATCACTACCGTCTGTTGCACCGTTTGTTGCAGTAATTTTCACTGTCTGTTCACGTTTGACATCTTCTTCACTCTTAAGGCGGAAGATTGTAAGAGTTGTAACTGTACCCTCACGGATAAGGGATGTCATTTCGTCAAACATATCAAAGCTTTCCATACGGAATGCAACAACAGGGTCGTGCTGAGCATAGGAACGAAGATAAATACCGCGTTTAAGCTCTTCCATAGCATCGAGATGGTCCATCCAGCGCTGGTCAACATTACGCAAAAGAACCTTTCTTTCAAGTTCGGACATTATCTTTTCGCCATACTCATCATATTTAGCATTATAAATATCCATAGCCTTGTTGTAGAAATATTCTCTGTATTCTTCATTGGTATCAAACTTATCCTCAAGTCCGTCCTCTGCGAGATACTGGAGTTTCTTCACAAGTCCTGCTCTGTTCCACTCGTCAGGCGACTGTGATTCAGGGCAATAGAAGCCAACTGTTTCCTCAAAGTATCCGTCAAACATCTTGAGAATTGCGGCGTGAATATCAAATCCGTCAAGAACCTGATTTCTCTGCTCGTAAATCTTCTTTCTCTGTTCGTTCATTACGTCGTCAAAGCGAAGAACATTACGACGGGCTGCAAAGTTATTACCCTCAACCTTTTTCTGTGCATTTTCAATTGTGCTTGAGAAAATCTTTGCTTCAATAGGAAGGTCGGCAGCACTTGGGAATGCATCAATAATATTATAGAATCGGTCACCTGCGAAAAGACGAAGCAATTCATCTTCCGCTGAAAGATAGAATTTACTGCGACCCGGGTCACCCTGACGACCTGCACGACCTCGAAGCTGATTATCAATTCGGCGTGACTCGTGACGTTCCGTACCGATTATGAACAAGCCACCTGCATCTCGAACCTTATCAGCCTCATCCTTTAGCTGTTCTTTATATTTCTTTTCAAGTTCCTGATATGTTTTTCTTGCCTCGATAATATCTGTATTATCTGTTTCCGCGAAGCCCGTTGCCTCGGCAATAAGCTCTTCGGAAAATTCGAGTCTTCTCATTTCGGCACGTGCCATATACTCCGGATTACCGCCAAGGATAATATCCGTACCACGACCTGCCATATTAGTGGCAATCGTTACTGCCCCGAGAGAGCCTGCCTGAGCAATAATCTCTGCTTCTTTCTCGTGATATTTAGCATTAAGAACGTTATGTCGGATACCCGCTTTATTAAGTGCCTTACTTAAAAGCTCACTCTTTTCAATATTTGTTGTACCAACAAGTACAGGCTGACCTTTCTTGTTGCATTCCGTTATCTGCTCAATAATCGCCTTGAATTTAATAGCCTCTGTTTTGTAAAGGACATCCTCTTCATCCTTACGAATCATTGGCTTATTTGTCGGGATTTCAATAACGTCAAGGCTGTAAATTTCCTGAAATTCAGCGCTTTCTGTCATAGCAGTACCCGTCATACCTGAAAGTTTTGTGTACTGACGGAAATAGTTCTGGAAAGTAATTGTTGCAAGAGTTTTTGACTCTCTTTCAACCTTAACATTTTCCTTTGCTTCAATAGCCTGATGAAGACCGTCAGAATATCGACGTCCTATCATAATACGACCTGTGAACTCGTCAACAATAAGCACCTGACCGTCTTTTACAACATAGTCAACATCACGTTTCATAACACCGATTGCCTTGATTGCAAGGTCAATGTGGTGCTGGAGTGTAAGGTTTTCAACATCTGCAAGATTTTCTACGCCAAAAGCCTTTTCAGCCTTTTTGATACCGCTTTGTGTAAGAGAAGCAGACCTGCCTTTTTCGTCAACTACATAATCGTATTCGTCAGGAACACTGTTTTCAATTCCCTGTTTTGAGTCGATTTCCTTAACACGGTACATTTTAAGGCTCTTTGCAAAGTTGTTTGCCACCTTATAAAGCTCGTTTGACTTGTCCCCCATACCTGAAATAATCAGAGGGGTTCTTGCCTCGTCAATAAGGATTGAGTCAACCTCGTCAACAATTGCAAAGTTATGTCCACGCTGAACTCTTTGCTCCGCATAGATAACCATATTGTCACGAAGATAGTCAAAGCCCATTTCGTTATTTGTACCATAGGTAATATCACAGGCATAAGCCTCTCGTCTTTGCTCACCATCAAGGTCGTGAACGATAAGACCGACTGTAAGACCCATAAAGCGATAAAGTTTGCCCATCCATTCAGAGTCACGACGAGCAAGATAGTCGTTGACTGTAACAACGTGAACACCTTTTCCTGAAAGCGCATTAAGGTATGCAGGAAGTGTTGCAACAAGAGTTTTACCCTCACCTGTTCTCATTTCGGCAATTCGTCCCTGATGAAGAACGATACCGCCGATAATCTGTACGGGGAAATGTCGCATATTAAGAACACGAGCAGAAGCCTCACGACAAGCAGCAAATGCCTCAGGCAAAATGTCGTCAAGAGTTTCGCCGTTTTTAAGTCTTTCTTTAAACTCCGGAGTTTTAGCCTGAAGTTCAGCATCTGTAAGTGCCTTATACTCTTCTTCCAGGGCCAAAACCTGTTTTTGTATCGGAATTACTCTCTTGATTTCTCGTGAGGAATAATCACCGAACAATTTTTTAAATAATCCCATTTTTATATCTGTCCTTTCCGGTTTTTGACATTTTACGATGTATTTTGAGTTATTTCGCAACTACTCAAACTAACCCATTATTAATTTGGTAACATTATAACATATAACTTCAGAAAAATCATTAACTTTTTGTGAAAATTTTAGGCTTTTTCCTTGATTTACGCATTATTTTTTGATATTCTTAATATGTATATAAATTTCTTAATTTAGTTATACTGAAAAATGATTAGGGAGGCGTTCAAAATGACTGACGCAAGAACATTAGCGTACATAAACATGTATGCAGTTCTCGGCACATTGGAAAACCTTTGCGAACTTGATGACAAAGCAAAAGAGATTATTTCAACACTTGAAAATCCTATTTCTTTGGCATTTGATGTTAAGGACGGACCAAGTGCAACACTTACATTCTCCAAGAACGGATGCCGTATGGAAGATGGTGTCAGCAGCAAGTGCGATATTAAAATTCCTGTATCCTCTTGCGACAAGTTCAACAAAATTATTGACGGTGTGGTAACACCAATACCTACAAAGGGTCTTACTAAGGTTAGTTTCCTTTTAAAGACATTTACCGCTCTTACAGACAGACTCACAGAAGTTATGCGTCCATCTGCAGAAGCACTCAAGGACCCTGATTTCTTCCGTCTTAACACACTTTGCACATTCTACACAGTTTCCGTTGCAATCTCACAAATCGGTAATCAGGATGCTATCGGTAAGTTCAGTGCTTCCAACATTGTTGACGGTGACATTCAGATTGGTATTAAGGATACTGTTTATTCAACTATCCGTGTTAAGAACAACCGTCTTATCACAATCAAACAAGAATCCCCAAAACCTCGTGCAATTATGGAATTCTGTGACATCGAACTTGCAAATGCTCTTTTCGCAGGTACAGTTAACTCAATCGACCACGTTGGTAACGGAAACATCACAATCCGTGGACTTATCTCAATGGTTGACAACGTAAACCGTATCCTTGACAGAGTTGCATTGTATCTTGCATAAGGAGGACGAGAAAATGAGTAAATTTCCATTATATGATACAACTAAAAGCCGTGAAATGTTTACACGTGCTACAAAGGTTATTCCGTCAGGTATCTACGGTCACTTAGGACCTGCAGAAGGTCAGTGGATTCCTGTAAACAGATGGCCATCATTCTCAGAAAAAGCACAAGGTTCTTACTTCTGGGACGTTGACGGCAACAAATACATTGACTATATGTGTGCTTACGGCCCTAACGTTTTGGGTTACAGCGACCCTGATGTTGATGCTGCCGCACTTAAACAGTTAAAACTCGGTAACTGTACAACTGCACCTGGAAAGGTTATGGTTGAGTGTGCTGAAACACTTGTTGATACTGTTGCTTGTGCTGACTGGGCATTCTTCTGCAAGAATGGTTCAGATACAACAACTCTTGCAACAATGGCAGCAAGAGCTCATACACATAAAAAGAAGATTATCTTCTTGAAATACTACTACCACGGAGATTTCCCATGGGCACAGAAAATTGACTACCCGGGCATTACTCCCGAAGACGTTGCAAACAACATTATCTGTCCTTGGTTTGACCTTGATGCACTCCAAAAGGCTTATGACGACAACAACGGAGATATCGCAGGTCTTATTGCGCAGCCTTATGACCACGGTAACTTTAAAGATAATGAGGTTGCTTCAACAGAATACTGGCAGTCAGTTCGCAAATGGTGTGACGACCACGGCGTAGTTCTTATTATTGACGACGTTCGTGCAGGCTTCCGTCTTGACCTTGCAGGTTCTGACCATTACTACGGCTTTAAAGCGGACCTTATCTGTTTCTGTAAGGCACTTGCAAACGGCTACAATATGTCAGCTCTTTGCGGTGGCGAACACATGAAGGCTACTGTTTCAGGTATCACATACACAGGTTCATACTGGCTCAGCGGTGTTCCATTCGCAGCTTGTATCGCTTGTATCAACAAGATGAAAGCCCTTGACACACCGACAATGTTCCGTCGTCTTGGTACAATGGTTACTGACGGCTTTAAAAAAGCAGGTGCAGAACACGGCTTTGACCTCAGAGTTTCAGGTGAACCGGCACTCTTCTACTTAAGAATTGCTAACGATGATAACCTTATGCTTCATCAGGAATGGGTTGCAGAATGTGTTAACCGTGGTTTGTTCATTACATCTCACCACAACCATTTCATCAACGCATCTCTTACAGAAGACGATATCAAGTTGTCAATTGATATTGCTGAAGATGCCTTTGCAGCAGTTGCAAAGAATGACCTTGAACTTAAATAACAAATCATAGTGAAGTGGGGACTTCACTTTAAATAAATTTTCTTGGAGGGAAAATTATGGCTAATTTATCAAAAGCAGAATGGCTCCAACTCGAAAAGAAAGCCCTTGAACTCCGTAAACTCTGCGTACAGACAACTGTATGGGCAGGTAGCGGACATTTCGGCGGTGGTATGAGTGTTATGGACCTTCTCACAGTTCTTTATCACAAATATCTTAACATTAAGGTTGAAGACCCAAAGTGGGACGACCGTGACAGATTTATTCTTTCAAAGGGTCACGCAGCAATCGCTTATGCACCTGTTCTTTGTGACAAGGGCTTCAACGATGTTGAAATGCTTAAATCCTTTAACCTTTCAGGTTCAAAAATGGGTATGCACCTTGACTCAAACAAGGTTGTAGGCGTTGACGCTTCAACAGGTTCTCTTGGTCACGGCCCATCAATTGCAGCAGGTACAGCACTTGCAGCAAGACTTATGAACAAGGATTTCCTTACTTATGTAGTTACCGGTGACGGTGAGCTTGGCGAAGGCTCATGCTGGGAAGGCTTTATGACAATGAATCATTACAACCTTTCTAACTGTATCGTATTTATCGACAGAAACCACAACATGATTGACGGTAACACAGAAGACGTTATGAAACTTGAACCACTTGCTGACAAAATGACAGCATTCGGCTTCAACACAATCGTTATTGACGGTAACAACATTGGCGAACTTTGTGATGCTATTGACGTTGCTATCGAGAGAGCAAAAGAACCTCAGGCTCCTACTTGTATTCTTATGGATACAAAGAAGGGCGCAGGTATCAAGTCAATCGAAGGCGACTACACATGGCACTACGGTGCAATTGATGATGCAATGTTCGAAAAGTTCAATAAAGAGCTTGATGAGGACTATGCAGCAAGAGTTGCAAGAGCAGAAAAGGAGGGTAAATAATTATGGCAGGCGGATTTGTTTATACAGCAGTTGACCAGACTGCACTTTCTACAGCAGAAATTTACGGTAAGGCACTTGCCGACATTATTTTAAAAGACCCCAAGGTTGTTGCCATTACTGCTGACCTTGCAAAATCAACAAAGCTTGGTGACGTTTTGAAGGTTTGTCCTGAAAGAGTTATCAACGTTGGTATCGCAGAGCAGGATATGTTCGGTGTTGCAGCAGGTATGGCAAGAGCAGGTATGATTCCTTTCCTTTCAGGTTTCTCTGCATTCACATCAATGCGTGCTTGTGACCAGCTTCACACAGACATCTGCTACCAGAATGTTTACGCAAAGATTATTGCTACTCACTCAGGTACATCATTTGGCCAGGCGGGTTCAACACACCACGCTATTACTGACCTTGCAATTACAAGAGCAATGCCAAATCTTACTGTTATCGTTCCTGCTGACGGCTTTGAAACAGCAAATGCAGTTAACGCTGCCTATGATAACTTTGGCCCTTACTACATCCGTATCAACCGTGGCTTTGACCGTGTTCTTTATGAAAATCAGGATTATGGCTTTGAGGTTGGTAAAGCAGTTGAAATCTGTCCGGGTACAGATATCACAGTTATCGCTTGCGGTTCTTGTGTATTCCAGGCAAAACAGGCTGCTGAATTCCTTAAGAATGCTGACGGACTCAGTGTTCGTGTTCTCAATATGCACACAATCAGCCCAATCGACGTTGAGGCTATTCAGAAAGCAATTTCTGACACAAGAAGAATTATCACAGTTGAAGACCATCTCGTAACAGGCGGTCTTGGTTCAGCAGTTGCTGAAGTTATGGCTCAGTACGGTAAGGGTTGTGCATTCAAGATGCTTGGTCATAAGGGCTTTGCAATGATTGGTCTTCAGGAAGACATTATGGCTGATGCAGGCATTGACGCTAACGGTATTATCGCATCCGTTCGTGAAATGATGAATGCTGACTTTGAAGAAGACGATAACTGGGATGATGAAGTTTAATTCTGAAATTTAACTTTATTCATTCAGAAAGAGAGTTGATAATATGCACGAACAAAAAGAACTTTATGCATCAAAAATATTTTTTAATGCCGCATTACCTCTTTTAAAGGTTATCGCAAATGATGTTCCTTCAATTAAGGCAAAATTTGACAAGCTTACTACTGTTTTGCAAATTAGTGCACTTGACCCGGAAGCAGAGGGTGGCAAGTATTCAACACATTTCGTAATTACAGAGGGTGTATGGGAAACAAAGCTTAATGCTATTCACGAATCACCCGATGTTGAGCTTGAATTTAAGAACATCGAAACAATGAATGCCTTTTTCAAGGGTGATATGCTCAAGCTTCCAAAGCTTAAAGGTATTATCAAAAACTTTGGTGCTTTTACAGCTTTGCTTACAACACTTTTGAAGCTTTCAGCACTTACAGGTGCTACCGAAGCACCAAAGGATGAAGAAACACAGACACTTATGGTTAAGTGCTTCTTCTATCTCCTTTCAAGCGGTATCAGTCAGCTTAACAAGTTAGGTCATCCCGAAATCAGGGATTGGACAACAAAGAGTCCTGACCGTGTTTATGCTTTTGCAGTTAACGGTCATCCTGAAGTTTCTGCTTTCATCCGTATTAAGGCAGGTAAGTCCCGTGCAGGTCGTGGTGAATACAAGAGAGCAATGCCTTTCTTCACACTTCGCTTTGACAGTCTTACATCTGCACTCGGTATCCTTTTAAGCACAGATGATATGCTTGAGGCTACAAAGGCAGGACGTCTTATTATGGACGGCGGTCCTGAATTCGGTGCACAGCTTGGTGGCTTTATGCTTGAAGTCGGCGACTTGGCAAAATAAGATAATGCATATAAAGAAAACCACGGTTTTTATGCCGTGGTTTTTTGTTGTTTTATCACACATTATATTATCGGATAAAGCCAATCATATTCTAAATACTTGTCCCCGTGTTTTGTTTATGATATAATACGACAGAGAACTAATGAAGGGTGAAATCTTTTATGAATACAAAAAGACGGATAGATTTCACAATTGAAGAAAGAAACAATGGCGAGAAGGTCTGGGAAATTCTTAAAAATGAAATGCAGGTTTCCTCCCGTCTGATTACCAAGCTCAAGCATGACCCTGAGGGAATTCTGCTTAATGGGGAACACATAAGAACTGTTGACTTTGTAAAAACAGGCGATATTCTTTCCATTACTGTTCCGGCGGATATGGAAGAAAAGACATCCGCAGTTGCTCCACTCCCCTATGATTTAAAGGTTTTCTATGAAGATGATGACATTCTTATTGTGGACAAACCTGCAGGTCTTCCTTTACATCCGTCCCACAACCATCAAGGAGATACACTTGCAAACGCTGTTGCTTATCATCTTGAAAAACAGGGTAAATCCGCAATTTTTCGTTCAATAGGCAGACTTGACAGAGGTACATCGGGAATTGTGGTGTGCGGACTTAACCGATTTGTTTCCGGTGTGTTAAACGGAAAAATCTACAAGGAATATATGGCAGTTTGTGAGGGTATTTATGAGGGTGAAGGTGTTATTGACCGTCCTATTTACCGTCCCGACCCCATTAAAACCATTCGCACTGTTGACGAAAGAGGCGAAGTGGCGATTACGGAATGGAAGGCACTTTCTAACAAGGACGGAAGAACACTTTTGAGAATCCACCTTGTCACAGGTCGTACTCATCAAATCAGGGTACATTTTTCCTCACTTGGCACACCTCTTACCGGAGATACAATGTATGGCACTCCGCGAGAGGATATTACCCGTCAAGCACTTCACTGTTGTTATTGCAAATTTACACATCCTGTCACAAATGAGATAATTGAAATTGAATCTCCCCTACCGGAAGATATTGCACAATTTGTAAAATAAACATACTTGATAAAAAATGCTCTTTATGATAAAATGTTTACGATTCGGTTACAAATTAAACTATAACCGTTTTGAGGGTGAAAGTTATGAACGAGATAAAGGATTATGTAGTATATCCTGACGACATAAAAATATATGTCCCCCCTACAATGCCTGCAAAGCAGAGTAAGTTCTATAAGAATCTCGCTTATTTTCTATGTGTTGCGATTTCTAAGCTTTGTATCCGTGCAGGCAGTAGAATTGAAAAAGTTAATATGGACGGATTAAAGCCACCATATATTCTTCTTTCTAATCACACACAATTCGCAGATTTCATTGTAAGCTTCAGGGCAGTACATCCATATAATTTTAATAATATTGCAACCCTTGACGGTTATGTAGGTATGGCTAAAATTATGGAAAAGCTTGGATGTGCATGTCACAGAAAGTTCACAACGGATATAAGTCTTGTTCGTGCTGTGCATAAGGTTATCCATGAATACGGAGATATCCTTTGTATGTACCCGGAGGCAAGGTATTCAAATTCAGGAACAACCGCAATTATTCCTGATGTTGTTGCCAAGCTTGTTAAAAAGAATAAGGTACCGTTGGTTGTTATGATTCACCACGGGAATTATCTTAATGCCCCGTTCTGGGACTTCCGTCAATATAGAAAAGTTCCTTTTAAAGCCACTATGAAGCAAGTTCTTACTGCTGAACAAGTACAGGAAATGACTATTGACGAAATCAATACAGTTATTCAACGTGAAATGTATTACGACGATTACAAGTGGCAGAAAGAAAATAATATCAGAATTAAGGAAAAATTCCGTGCAGATGGTCTTAACAAGATTCTTTATAAATGCCCACACTGTATGGCGGAGGGTCAAACTGTGGGTAAAGGAATCCACCTTACTTGTGAAGCCTGTGGTAAAAAGTGGGAAATGACAGAGCTTGGTGAAATGAAGGCACTTGAGGGTGAAACCGAATTTTCACATATTCCTGACTGGTACGAATGGGAACGAGAATGTGTCCGCCAGGAGCTTATTAACGGTACATACAAATTTGAGGACGATGTTCACATTCATTCCTTACCGGGTGTCGAGTTTATTGATTTAGGTAACGGTAAGGTTACTCACGACCTTGAAAACGGTTTTGTTGTAACAGGACATTATAACGGTCACGATTTCAGAATTCAACGAACAACAAAGTCACTTTACACACTGCATAATGAATTCCTATATGGCAAGCTTGAAAAAGTTGATTGCTTTGACGTTTCCATTAAAGACGATTCACTCTATTGTACCCCATCAAAGAAAGATGTTGTTGTGAAACTGATGTTCGCAACTGAAGAAGCATATAAAATCGCAAATGATAAATAAAAAACGGTAGAGTTTATTCTCTACCGTTTTTTCTGTATATCAGAAAGTCAAAATGGATTTCTGTTGTGAATCCGTTATTTTTTATAATTTTTTCTTCTGCACCTAATTCGGTTTTGAAATAATACGGTGTCATTCTGAAAAGATTTACACCCACTTCACCATTAAGAGTTATTTCACTCTTAACTGTTTCTCTGCTTACAAATTCAAAGCCCTCATATTCTGTGTGCTTTTCTTCATTCTCATAGACATTTTCATAGAGAAGATTTTTAAGTCCCATCAAATGTTTTTTACCAGGTACGGCATAAATCATATACCCACCTTTTTTGAGAATTCTTGCCATTTCATTTTCAACCATAGGAGCAAAGATATTAAGTGCAACGTCAAATGAATTTGTCCCAAGGGGCATATTAAAACAACTACCAACAGCATAATGATGCTTTTTATACTTGCCCGATGCAGATTTTACTGCTTCCTTTGAAATATCAAATCCGTAAAGGTCAAAATCACAGTTTAGGTCTTCCAACTTTCCGTCGTAATAACCCTCGCCACAACCACAGTCAGCAATACTTATTTTCTGTGTGTCAGTAAACAGAGAATTTATTATTTCACATAGTTTATCTGTGAAACAGTCATAAAAACCACTTTCAAGAAATGCTCTGCGGGATAAAACCATTTCCTTTGAATCACCGGGATTATCGGAGTGCTTTTTATTTGCAGGCAACAAGTTCACATACCCTTGTTTTGCAATATCAAAGGAATGATTATTTTCACAACAATATGATTTGCCGATAATATTCAATTTTGATTTGCAAATCGGACAAATGAACATAAGTACCCCCCTCAGTCATTTTCGATGAAAATGACAGCTCCCCCTCAAGGGGGGAGCCTATTTTGATTCTTATTTTGCAACGATATTTACAAGTTTACCCTTAACGTAGATTTCTTTGATGATATTCTTACCATTAAGTTCTGCTGAAACTTTTTCGTCTGCTTTAGCCATTGCAACTGCCTCTGCCTGTTCAATATCAGCAGGTACGTTGAGCTTTGCACGGATTTTACCGTTAATCTGTACAACAATTTCGATTGTTTCGTCAATGCACTTTGCCTCGTCATAAGTTGGCCATACACCGTCAGCAGCAATCATCTTACCATAACCGCAAGCTTCCCACATTTCTTCTGTAACGTGAGGAGCAAATGGGTTAACAAGGAGAAGGAGTGCTTTAAGTTCTGCTCTGTTAATTGAACCCTTTGTATAAATTGCGTTAAGAAGTGTCATAAGAGCTGCAATTGCAGTATTGTATTTAAGAGTTTCAATATCTTCTGTAACTTTCTTAATTGTCTTATGGAAGAAGCAAGAAAGTTCTTTTGAGAATTCGTCGCCGTCAACAAGGATTTCCTGAAGATTCCAGATTCTGTCAACAAATCTCTTACAACCCTTAACTGAATTCTCTGACCAAGGAGCAGCCTGTTCATAGTCACCCATAAAGAGTACATAAGTACGAAGAACGTCTGCACCGAATACGTCAACAACCTCATTAGGGTCGATAACATTTCCACGTGATTTACTCATCTTAACACCGTCAGGTCCGAGAATAAGTCCCTGTGCAGTTCTCTTTGCATAAGGCTCTGCACCCGGCACTGCACCAATATCATAAAGGAACTTATGCCAGAAACGAGAATAGATAAGGTGACGTGTAACGTGTTCCATACCACCGTTATACCAGTCAACCGGCATCCAGTAATTGAGTTTATCCATATCAGCTAATGCTTCATCATTGTGTGGGTCAATATATCTTAAGAAATACCATGATGAACCTGCCCACTGTGGCATAGTATCAGTTTCTCTCTTTGCATCGCCACCGCACTTCGGACACTTACAGTTTACAAAGGAATCAATCTTTGCAAGCGGGCTTTCGCCGTCTGTACCCGGAGCAAAGTTCTCAACATCTGGAAGTCTTAATGGGAGTTCTTCATAAGGAACTGCAACCATACCGCACTTTTCACAATGAACAATCGGAATCGGTTCACCCCAATAACGCTGACGGTTGAATGCCCAGTCCTTCATCTTGTACTGAACACCGCCTTCGCCGATGCCTTTTTCCTGTAAGAAATCAATCATCTTTGCGATTGAGTCTTTCTTATTGTCAATACCATTAAGGAAATCAGAGTTAACCATTTCACCGTCGCCTGCGTAAGCCGCTTCCTCGATGTTACCACCCTTGATAACCTCAATAATATCAATACCGAATTTCTTTGCAAAGTCATAGTCACGGTCGTCGTGTGCAGGAACAGCCATAATAGCACCTGTACCGTATCCCATCATGACATAGTCAGATATGTAAATCGGAATATCCTTACCGTTTACTGGGTTCCTTGCGGTAATTCCAGCAATTTTAACACCTGTCTTGTCCTTTACAAGCTGTGTACGTTCAAATTCTGTTTTCTTTGCACATTCTGTTCTGTATGCAAGGATTTCGTCCATATTTGAAATCTTGTCAGCATACTTGTCAATTATTGGATGCTCAGGTGCCATAACCATAAATGTTACGCCGAAAAGTGTGTCAGGACGAGTTGTGTAAATCTTTAATTCTTCAGGGATTTCGTTAAGATTGAAGTTTACAAATGCACCGCGTGACTTACCAATCCAGTTAACCTGCTGAAGCTTGATGTTTGGAAGATAGTCAACATCATTAAGACCTTCAAGAAGCTTGTCAGCATACTCTGTAATTCTTAAATACCAAACGTCCTTTGACTTCTGAACAACGTCGCTATGACAGATGTCACACTTACCGCCCTGTGAGTCCTCATTCGAAAGAACAACCTTACAGGATGGGCAATAGTTAACAAGTGTCTTATCACGGAAGGCAAGTCCATTTTCAAACATTTTAAGGAAAATCCACTGTGTCCACTTATAGTATTTGTCGTCAGTTGTATCAACTACTCTTGAATAGTCAAATGAGAAACCAACTCTCTTTAACTGACTTGTGAACTTTTCGATGTTCATGTCAGTAACTTTTCTTGGGTGGATACCTGTTTTAATAGCATAGTTTTCTGTGGGAAGACCGTATGCATCAAAACCGATTGGGAAAAGTACGTTGTAGCCTTCAAGTCTTCTTTTTCTCGATACTACCTCAAGACCTGAGTATGCCTTGATGTGACCAACGTGCATACCTGCACCTGATGGATATGGGAACTCAACAAGACCGTAGAATTTTGGTTTGCTGGAATTATCCTGAGCCTCAAAAACCTTTGCCTCTTCCCATTTCTGTTGCCACTTTTGTTCGGTGGCTTTAAAATCGTAATTCATATATATAACCTTCTTTAAAAGATATTTTTTACTGTTTTAGTCTGTGAGTAAATCACTGATGTCTACTTGTTTTGCGTCACCCCAAAGATGCTCCAAACTATAAAGTTCTCTCTGGTCAGGAGTAAAAACGTGAACAACAACTGTACCATAGTCAAGGAGAATCCAACCTGTTGACTTACCCTCAACATTTCTTGGCTCAACACCTTGTTTTGTAAGTGCATCCTGCACCTCGTCTGCCAAAGCACGGATATGTGTTCCCGATGTACCTGTTGCAATTACAAAATAATCTGCAACTGCAGTAAGTTCTGTAATCTCAAGTGATTTTATATCAGTTGCCTTCTTACTGTCAAGAGTGGCAACTATGCTTTTCATAAGTTCTGTTCTTTCCATTTATATGAGTTTCCTTTCTGCAAGGTAGTTGTACGCTTTAACTGTATCAATATGAATCGGTCTGTATTTTCTTGCATTGTCCTCAATAGTGAATGAAAGTCCCCGAAGGCAGGTTTTTTCAAGACTTTTTTCTGCAAGTTCTCTCACTTCTTTTACATCAGGATATTCCCTGTCCTCGGAAGTCAAATCAGCAACATAAATGATTTTTTGCAGAAGTGACATATCTTCCTTTCCCGTTGTGTGGTAACGAACTGCTGAAAGAATTTCTTCATCAGTTACACCCAGTTCTTTTCGCAAATAAACTTCACCTGCAACGGCGTGTAATGTAACAGTTATATTCTTTTCACTTTCCGTAAGAGTCTGACCGTCACTTTCAATCATTTCAATCATTTTTTCAGGTGGCTCATACCTCATAATATCGTGAATGAGTCCTGCCGTATATGATTTTTCAGTATCCCCACCAAAGATTTCCGCCAAATGTTTTGCCTGTTCCGCAACACAAATGGAATGATAAAGCCTTTGGGGAGTTAATCTTTTTTTGAGAATTTCAAGAAATTCAGCGTTTCTTTCCGTATCCATAGAGTTTTTTACTCTCCATATATTCAATGATTTCAGGGTCAACAAGTCCGTAAAGACTCTTTTCATTATCTATTCTTTCCCTGATTTCGCTTGAACTTACCTCGTAAGCATCAAGAAGTGAAATATGTATATGTTTTCCGTCAAGCTGTGGAATATAGTCACCTAACTGTTCAAACGCATAAGCACGGAGTTTCTGTATGTTTTCTGCATTGTCGCGGGATGCTACACAGATTTTGCACTGCTCAAGCAATTCCTTATGCTTATACCATTTATGGAAAATAAGGAACATATCTGAACCGATAATAAGATAAAGGTCATCGTTAGGATATTTTCTTCTCAATTCTTCAACGGTATAGATAGTATAACTGTCAGTTTCTCTATCCATTTCCATGGTACTGATTTCAAATTTCGGATTTTTAAATGCGATTTTACACATAGCAAGACGGTCACGATTATCTGCCAAATCGTCGCAACGCTTGTGTGTCGGAATCTTGTTAGGAATAACAATAACCTTATCAAGTTCCAGTTCCTCTGCCATTTTTTCAACCATTCTTGTATGTCCCTTATGAGGTGGGTTGAACGTTCCGCCAAAAATACCTATTTTCATCTCTTATTCGCCTTCTTCTTTTTCTCGTCTTTGTGAAGTTCCGGATTATAACGATAGAATATCATACTACCGCCGATAACACCAACGCAATCACTGTTTGTTGCCTCGGCCAGCTTCTGTGCAATTTCCTTTGGCTTTTCAGGGCTTGTTTCCAAAAGCACCTTAATTTTAATAAGTTCTCTTGCTTTGAGTGCATCGTCAGTCTGCTTGATAAGTGCATCTGAAATGCCACCCTTGCCAACCTGAAATAATGCAGGGAGAGAATTTGCCTGACCTCTCCAATATGCTCTTTCTTTGCTTGTCATTTGTTTTCTCCTATTTTTTAATTTTGCCTTCCCCCTACGAGGGGAAGGTGGCAAAACGAAGTTTTGACGGAAGGGGGGATTTTTATTCTACCCCCCTCAGTCAGCTTCGCTGACAGCTCCCCCTCAAGGGTGGAGCCTATTTATAAATACTTTGGTAATTCTTCTACGAATTTTCTTAATGCGTTTCCACGGTGACTTACTTTATCTTTTTCTTCTGCGGTAAGTTCACCGAAAGTTTTGTCCCCCACAAGGAACACCGGGTCATAACCGAATCCACCGTTTCCGTGCACCTCGTGGGCAATTATACCCTCGCAAGTGCCACGAACCGTAAAACTTCTTCCGTCAGGGAAACAACAGCAAACACAACTTACAAATCGTGCTGTTCTGTCTTCGTCTGGAACGTCTTTCATAAGACCTAAAAGTTTCTCGTTATTCTTTGCATCGTTGCCGTGTTCACCACCGAAACGAGCTGAATAAACTCCGGGAGCACCGTCAAGAAAGTCAACCATAAGGCCTGAATCGTCTGCAACACAAACCATTCCACTTTCCTTGCATCCGCTATCTGCCTTTAAAAATGCGTTTTCTTCAAATGTCTCGCCTGTTTCGTCAACATCTGAAAGTTCAATCCCTGCCATTTCAGCAGTTAAAACATTTATTCCGAGAGGCTCAAGAATTCTTTGCAATTCTGCCTGTTTTTTCATATTATGAGTGGCGATTAAAAAGTCCAAAGAATCCCCTCTTTTCTTTCTTTTTAGGTTGCTCTTCTTCCTTATGTGGCTCATCCTCTGCCTCAGGCTCTTCAACAACCTCTTCAACAATTTCTTCTGTTGCTTCTTCAACAGTTTCTTCTATAATTTCTTCTTCAACTATTTCCTCAACAGGTTCGTCAACTACAACTTCTTCTGCAATAGGAATAAATTCATCTTCCTCGTCCTTATAGTCAATTCTGTCAAACAATCCGTCAGCAAAAGCCAAAGGTTTGAATGGTTGAAGGTCGTCAATCTGTTCACCAACACCGATGAATTTAACAGCAATATCAAGCTCGTTCTTGATTGCTAACACAACACCGCCACGAGCAGTACCGTCAAGTTTTGTAAGAACAATACCTGTAATATCTGCAACTGACTTAAATTCACGAGCCTGATTAACTGCGTTCTGACCTGTTGTTGCATCAAGCACCAACAAAACTTCACGGTCAGAATATGGCAATTCACGGTCGATAACTCTGTAAATCTTATTAAGCTCGTCCATAAGATTTTTCTTATTATGAAGACGACCTGCTGTATCAATAATGATAATTTCGTGGTCCCTTGCCTTTGCAGCATTGATTGTATCAAATACAACTGCCGCAGGGTCAGCACCTTCCTTGTGCTTAACAATGTCAACACCTGCACGGTCCGCCCAGATTTGCAACTGGTCAATAGCAGCGGCACGGAATGTATCAGCAGCACCTAAAACAACCTTTTTGCCCTGTGCCTTATACATAGCAGCCATTTTGCCGATTGTTGTTGTTTTACCAACACCGTTTACGCCAATAACAAGGATTATGGACGGAACAGTAATAAGTCCCATGTCCTCGCCACCATAAAGCATATCGGCAACGATTTCCTTAATCTGCTTACGGATTGCCTCCGCACCTTTTATTTTACCCTTTGCAACCTCTTCACGAAGTCTTTCTGTAATTTCAACAGCAGTTGTAACACCAACGTCACCCATAACAAGGATTTCTTCAAGCTCCTGATAAAGGTCGTCGGTTACCTCTTCGTCGAAGCTATCGAGCATATCGTCAATAGCTCCTGCCATTTTATTTCTTGTCTTTGTAAGACCAAAATTGATTTTTTTGAAAATTCCCATAGGTAATATCCTTTCCATAGAGAAGATATTTTTCCTCCCTCCATGAGGGAGGTGTCTGCGACAGCAGACGGAGGGAGCTTTGCGAACACTTTATTAACTCCCTCAGTCAAATCCTACGCATTTGCCAGCTCCCTCAATGAGGGAGCGTTAATCTTTATGCCAAACCTAACTTTCTAGCCATTTCGGCTGTTTTAAGTTCAAGTATTTTTGATACGCCTTCTTCTTGCATTGTAACACCATAAAGCATATCTGCTTCTTCCATTGTACCACGACGGTGAGTAATGAGAATAAACTGTGTATTCTTTGTCATTCTTCTTACATACTGAGCATAACGGACAACGTTAACGTCGTCAAGTGCTGCTTCAACCTCGTCAAAAATTACAAATGGTGCCGGTGTAACCTTAAGAATTGCGAAAAGAAGTGCGATAGCAGAAAGTCCCTTTTCACCACCTGAAAGCAGGTTGATGTTCTGAACATTCTTGCCCGGTGGCTGAACCTTGATTTCAATGTCACATTCAAGGACATTCATTTCGTCCTCAAGGACTAATTCTGCCTTACCGCCACCAAAAAGTTCTGCAAATGTTTCGCCGAATGAAACATTGATTTTCTGGAACTGTTCTCGGAACTGAATACTCATCTTTGTTGTTAATTCATCAATGAGTTTAATAAGCTCTGCCTTTGACTTTTCAACGTCACCGATTTGCTCGGACATAAATTCGTATCTTTCAGATACTTCCTTGTATTCATCAATAGCAGAAACATTAACTGAACCAAGTCCACGAATTTCGTTTTTGAGTGCCGAAAGTCTTGTTCTTGCATCACCGATATTCTCAATAACAATCTGTAACGCAATAGCCTCACGTCTTGTCAACTGATATTCGTCGTAGAGTTTTGAGTTATATTCCTCATACTCTGTAAGCATTGCTGCTTTTCTTTCTTCAAGGCGAACAAGTTCACCGCTTACTCTTTCTCTTTCAGATGCTTTTTCCTTTTCAAGATTTCTTAAATCTGTGCTTTCTTTTTCTAACTGTGCACGAGAATCAAGCAATTCGTCAACATTTGTCTTTGCATCTGTGCACTGCTTACGGAGTTCGTCCGCAGATGCTTTAAGGCTTTCAATGTCCTTTGTAAGCCAGATGTTTTTATTCTTGAATGTTTCGATTTCTGCATCGAGTTCACCAAGTCTGTCAGAATGTGAACCTTTAAGAATATTTAAGCGACGGATATTATCGTCCGCTGACTCAATATCCTTTTGGAAGCCAAGGATTTCTAATCTGATTTGTTCAGCCTTTGTGCCTAATTCCTCACGGACAAGAGAAAGGCTTTCTCTGTCACCGCTGACTGCTTCAAGGCTCTTTTCCTTTTCAGCAATTTCAGTTGTGAGTTCACTGACTTTATTTTTTGCCACAAGACTGTCTGTATTTATTTTTTCAATTCGTTCGTTGAGTATTCTTTCCTCATCAATGAGTTCACTCACTCCGCCTGAAGAGGATTCATACTGTTGAACAGCAAGGTTATATTCACCCTCAAGACGGATTTTCTCTTCATTTGCAGAGAGAATGTCACCCTCAATGCCGTTAAGGTCGGCAACGGCAGATGCCAAATCCTCTGAAATCATTTTTTCCTGGATAAGGAGTGAATCTTTTTTGCTCTTTAAATCGTCAACAGCTTTTGTAAGCTTTTCAATTTCGTTAGAACGGCTTAACATTCCAACACCCTGAGCCTTACTACCACCTGTCATTGAACCGCCAGCATTGATAACCTGACCATCCAATGTAACGATTTTAAACCTGTTTTTATATTTCTTTGCCATAGCGATGGCAGAATCCATATCCTCGCAAACAACTGTTTTGCCGAGAAGGTTTTCGATGATGTCACGGTATTTTTTATCAGCACCAACGAGGTCGGATGCGATACTTACAAAGCCATAAGCATCGTCAAGGTCTTTTTCATCAAGACTTCTTGATTTAATTGCAGTAAGTGGTAAGAATGTTGCACGTCCACCGCGAGACTCCTTAAGGAATGAAATTGCTCGTTTTGCATCAGTTTCGTTATCAACAACAATGTTCTGAAGTGCAACACCAAGGGCAGTTTCAACTGCAACTGAATATTTATCCTTAACAGTTATAAGCTGTGAAAGTGGGCCGTGGATACCGTTTAATGCACCACGTTTACTTTCTTTCATAACGCTACGAACCGAACCCTGATAACCCTCCATATTCTTTTCAAGGTCGTCAAGAATTCTGATTCGCTCATTCTTACGGTCAATTTCACTGTCAAGGGCAGCGATTTCTGCTTTTATCTTATCATTCTTCTGAGTTCTTGTTTCAACCTTTATACGGTATCCGTCAACTGCATTTTTATATTCATTGATTTTTTCAATGCAATCATCAAGTTCTTTTTTCGCACTGTTTTTCTGTTCTTCCAATGTCAAAACAATCTCCTTGCGATTACCTAAAAGGTCATCAATGGCAGAAATTCTTGTTCTGATTTCTTCAGTCTGTGAATTTGCAGTTTCGCTGATAACACGATTATCTGCAAGGCTGACTGTAAGAATGGAAATTTCCTTTGCAAGTTCTGCGGCAACAGTTGCAAACTCATTGTTTTCAACCTGCAGTTTTTCGATTTCTTCAATCTGTGCTTGCAACTTCTTATTTGCTTCATCAAGACTTGCCTGTGATTTTGATTTCTGCTCTTCTGTTTCAGCAATTTGCGTATCAAGGTCTGCATCGTCCGTACTTGCAAGCAATTTATCTTTTTCGAGTCTTTCGACAGACTCTGTATTATGTAAAATTGAGTTTTCGTAAACCTTTGCCTGTGCTTCAAGTTCACTTGCCTGTTCTTCAAAATGAGATGTTGATGAACGTACCTCTTCAATCTTTACATTAATTTCGTGAGTCTTTTCGATAATATCGTTCATCTTCTGCTCAATTTCTTCAAGTTGCCTTTGAGCGTCTTTATACTGAACGGTTGAAATGTCAATTTTTCTGTCCTGTTCCTTTAGTTTTTCCTGTGTCTTTTCAATATTGTGGAGCCAGATTCCGATTTCAAGATTTTTTCTTTCCTCGGCAAGAATCAGGAATTTCTGTGCCTTTTCACTCTGGGTTTTAAGTGGGCCGACACGGCTTTCAAGTTCACTTAAAATATCTCTTAAACGAACGAGATTTTCCTCAGCCTGTGAAAGTCGTTTGAGTGCGTCGTGTCTTTTATAACGGAAATGGGAAATACCTGCTGCTTCTTCAAACATTTCACGACGTTCACCTGATTTTGAAGAAATAAGTTCGGCAATCTTGCCCTGACTGACCATTGAATAACCGTCACGGCCAAGACCTGTATCCATAAACAATTCGTTGATATCTCGAAGTCTTACACTTTCGCCGTTGATTTTATATTCACTATCACCACTACGATAAAAACGACGGGTAATGTTAACTTCATCATTATCATTACCAAGTGTGCGGTCTGTGTTATCAAGACAGAGAGTTACCTCCGCAAAACCGGTTGCCTTACGAAGTTTTGTACCGCTGAAAATAACATCTTCCATTTTTGAACCGCGCAGGCTCTTTGTGGACTGTTCACCAAGCACCCAACGTACTGCATCAGAGATATTACTCTTACCGCTACCGTTAGGACCAACAACACCCGTTATTCCCTTATTAAATTGAAGTACTGTTTTGTCAGGACAGGACTTGAAGCCCTGCATAGTGATTGATTTTAATATCATTCCACATCTACCTCAATCTCATATCTTTCTAAATTTTCTTTACCCTTTATTATACAACTAAATCCTTGATTTTTCAATGCTTTTTCGTTTCTTTTCTGCTGTCCTTTTGCCTTTGAAAGCGCTTTATTGTCAACAAAAATGTGATATATGTAATTTTTGTCTTTTCCCTCTAGTTTTTCAAGAATTTTTGAAAGATAAATATGCCCCTCACAAAGCTCACGGAAGGCAGGATGATACCCACCACCAAGCATATCTCCCTCAACGGTTTCGCTGCTGTGAAGTCCTAATTTGATAACCTTAACACCCTCATTTTCAAACATCTGTAAAAGGTCGGCACACAGAGGTACACTTTCTTCTGCTGTCGGTGCTTTATACTCACCTTTTTTTAACAAATCTCCCAAATGAGTGTTTTTAAGGACTACTGTCGGATAAATTCTTACTGTATCAGGTTGTAATTTTATGATTTCTCTTGCCGTCTGCAAATCTTTTTCTAAATCACTTTTATAAAGCCCCGTCATCATCTGCAAACCCAATTCAAAACCATACTCTTTTATAAGGGCAGATGCTCGTATTACATCATCGGATGTGTGACCTCGACGATTAGCCGAAAGCACATCATCATCCATACTCTGTGCACCTAATTCAATGGCGGTTACACCATAGTTTTTAAGGACTTCAAGTACCTCTTTACTGATGCAATCAGGACGGGTTGACACCCTTATTCCCGCAAAAGAATGAGTATCTAAAAAATGCTTTGCGGCGGTTAAAAGAGAAACCATATAATCCCTTTCAATCGCCGTAAAACTGCCGCCAAAAAATGCTATTTCTGTATTTTTCGGGTCAATATTATTTTCTAAAGCTGTCTGCACCGTTTTTTCAACATCCAAAGGTGTTGCAGGTGCAATTTGTCCGCTGATTGCCCTTTGATTACAAAAACTGCAATCGTTGGGACAACCCTTATGCGGTACAAAAATACTTATATTTGCGTGACTCATAGTCCCATTAACTCCAACGCAGATTTTGCTGCTTCCTGCTCGGCCTTTTTCTTGCTTCTGCCTATACCTCTGCCAATCACATTACTGTTCATGTGAATTTCAACAATAAACTCCTTGTTGTGGTCAGGTCCGCTTTCACCAACAACAACATATTCGAATTTCTCCGTCGGATTCTGCTGTAAAACCTCTTGCAGAGTGCTTTTATAATCCTTGAAAACCGGTTTTTCTTCTGATGAAATCTCAATAAACGGCAAGACAAATTTCTTTGCTTCTTCTATTCCGCCATCAAGATAAATTGCAGCAATAACAGCCTCAAAGGCATCCGAAACCACGGACGGACGCTGTCTTCCACCCGTATGCTCCTCGCCACGTCCCAACAGAATCATATCCCCTAAACCAATCTTTTCAGCATATCCGAAAAGGGTTTTTTCACAAACGGCATAAGCACGTTTTTTCGTAAGTTCACCCTCTTGCTTGTTTTTATAATGCTCAAAAAGGTATTCGGCAGTAATAAAGCCTAAAACAGAGTCGCCTAAAAACTCAAGTCTTTCATTATCAAGCCCTGTTCCCTTTTCATTGGCATAGGAGGAGTGAGTCAATGCTCGTTTAAGCAAAGACTTATCCTTAAACTCATATCCGATTTTTTGTTCAAAATCAGTCATTTTGGTCACCTAATTTGTTATTATTTACAAAGTTTTTCAACGAGTTCATTCCACGATTTGCAAGTTGCATATATCGTTCTTGTTTATCTCTGATTTTTTCTTCTAATGGTGGCAGAACACCGAAATTAGCACCCATTGGTTGGAAATTCTTTACACTTTCATCACTTATGTATCGGCTCAATGCACCAATCATAGTGTCAACGGGAAGAATAATCGTTTCTTCTCCTTTAAGCCTGCGAGCAAGGTTAATACCGGCCATAAGACCACTTGCCGCTGACTCCATATATCCTTCAACACCTGTAATCTGACCACCAAAGAAAATAAGGGGATTACTTCTTAAACTGAAATCACCGTTTAAAAGTCTTGGGGAATCAATAAATGTATTTCTGTGCATCACGCCATAACGCAAAAATTCGGCATTTTTGAGGGCGGGAAACATACTGAAAACTCGTTTTTGTTCACCGAATTTTAAGTTTGTCTGAAAACCTACAAGATTGTACATTGTACCGTCTTTATTTTCCTTACGGAGTTGAAGATTTGCCCAAGGTCTGTGCCCCGTTCTCGGGTCAGTAAGACCAACAGGCTTCAATGGTCCATAACGCATTGTGTCCTTGCCACGGGATGCCAACACTTCAATAGGCATACAGCCCTCATAAACATCTTTTCGCTTGTCAAAGGAATGGACATCAGCACTTTCTGCGTTGATAATTGCTTCATAAAAAGCCTCGTATTCTTCCTTATTCATAGGACAATTTATGTAATCAGCCTCGCCGCCACGGTCATATCTCGATTGGGTAAAGGCACATTCCATATCAATACTTTCAGCACTGACAATCGGTGCTGCTGCGTCATAAAATGAAAGTCCGTCGCCACACATTTCTCTTATTGTTTCAGAAAGTCCGTCACTAGCCAGTGGTCCCGCACAGATAACTGTACCATCATAACCCTCGGGCAGAGTTGTTACCTCTTCTGCGATAATATTGATATTTTCATCATTTCTGATTTTTTCAGTGATAATTCTTGAAAACTCGTGACGGTCAACAGCCAGAGCTCCGCCTGCCTCAACCTTGCACTCATAAGCAGTTTCAACACAAATTGAGCCTAAATATGCCATTTCGTGTTTTAAAAGTCCTGCAGCAGAATTAAGTCTTTCTGCCTTCAGGGAATTTGAACAAACTAACTCTGCAAGAGTATCCAATTTATGTGCAGGAGATTTTTTCAGAGGTTTCATCTCATACAAGTCAACCGTTATTCCGTTTCGTGAAAGGGCCTTTGCACATTCAACACCTGCAAGGCCACCTCCAATAACAGCAACCTTCATTTATGCTTCCTCTTTTGTCTTTCTTTTTCTTTCTGCCTTTTTCTCAAAACCGCAACCCTCGTTAAGACAAGCCACGATACCACCCTTACGTTTAAAGAGTGACTTTCCGCATTGTGGGCAAAGGTCGTCAGTCGGCTTATCCCAGGTCATAAAGTTACATTCAGGGTAGTTTCCGCAACCGTAGAACGCATAACCTTTTTTGGATTTCTTTTCAATAACCTTACCGCCACAAACAGGGCAGGTTGCCTTTGTTTCAACAACTAACGGCTTTGTGTTTTTACATTCTGGGTATCCGGGACAAGCAAGGAATTTACCGAAACGGCCTGATTTAATAACCATATTTCTGCCACATTTGTCACATTTGACATCAGTTTCGTCTTCCTTGAGCTTAATCTTCTGACCCTGCATTTCTGATTTTGCCTTATCAACAGTTGCAATAAAATCATCATAAAACTCGTGGAGCATCTTGATGTAGTCAGTTTCACCGCTTTCAACCATATCAAGCTGGGACTCCATACCTGCAGTAAATTTAACGTTAACAATCTTTGAGAATTTGTCCTTGAGAAGCGAAGTAATTGCCTCGCCCAATTCAGTTGGTTTTAACTGTTTTTGCTCACGAATTACATATTCTCTTTGAGTAATTGTTGAAATAATTGATGCGTAAGTTGACGGACGACCAACACCTGTTTCCTCAAGTGCTTTGATAAGAGATGCTTCTGTATATCTTGCAGGTGGCTGTGTGAAATGCTGATTTCCACTGAGTTCTTTCATCTTGATTGCGTCGCCTTCGTTGATTTTCGGAAGTTTTGCCTCTTCCTCCTCATCCTCATCAGTACCTGTTTCGTAAAGGCATGTGTAACCGTCAAAACGAACAGAATAACCGTTCGCAACAAATGTCACAAACTTACCGTTTGCCTTGTCTGCCTCATTTGCACCTGTGATTTCTGCCTTAACAGTATCCTGAACACAGTTTGCCATCAAAGATGCAACAAAACGTTTCCAGATAAGGTTATAAAGTTTATACTGGTCAGCTGTAAGACTTGCTTTTGCAACCTCAGGAGTAATATCCATCATAGTCGGACGAATAGCCTCGTGACCGTCCTGTGCATTTGCCTTTGTCTTGAAATATCTTGGCTTTTCAGGAAGATATTCCTCACCGAAAGTATTTTTAATGTAATCATTTGCTGCTGCTCTTGATTCCTCTGAAATACGAAGAGAGTCAGTTCTCATATAGGTAATAAGACCCACTGAGCCAAAGCCTTTAACGTCAACACCCTCATAAAGTTCCTGAGCAACCTTCATTGTTTTTCTTGCCTGGAAGTTGAGCTTACGTGATGCTTCCTGTTGCATTGTTGAGGTTGTGAACGGTGGTGCAGGCTGACGACGACGAACACCTTTTTTAACGGATGTTGCAGTATATTCAGCACCGTCAAGACGTGCCAAATACATATCACTCTGCTCTTTGTTTGTGATTTTTACTTTACCTGTTTCGTCACCTGAAAACTGTGCTTTAAACGCTTTCTTTGAAGATGGTGCAAGCATTTTAGCATCAAGAGTCCAGTATTCTTCAGGATTGAATGCTCTGATTTCGTTTTCGCGGTCAACAACAAGACGAACCGCAACTGACTGCACACGTCCCGCTGACAAACCACGACGGATTTTCTGTGAAATAAACGGACTTAATGTGTAACCCACAAGTCTGTCAAGAATACGACGAGCCTGTTGAGCATTAACTAAATCCAAGTCGATTTTTTCGGGGTGTTCAATACCCTTTGTAACACTTGTTTTGTTAATTTCGTTGAATTTTACACGATTATTCTCATTCATATCAAGGTCAAGAAGTGTTGCAAGGTGCCAGGAAATGGCCTCTCCTTCACGGTCAGGGTCGGCTGCGAGAATAACTGCTTCGGCATTTTCTGCAAGTTCTTTAAGTTCTTTTACAAGTTTTTCTTTACCCTTGATTATTGCATATTTAGGTGCAAAGTCGTTCTTTACATCAACACTTAACTTTGCAGCAGGTAAATCACGGATATGTCCCTTTGAAGATACAACATTGTAGTCTTTTCCAAGGTATTTCTGAATGCTTTTTGCCTTTGAAGGCGACTCAACAATTACAAGTTTTGACATATATCATCATCCTTATATTTTATAACGTCTGCCACTTAATTGCGTGACAAGACCGTAGATTTCAAGTTCTGTTATTGCAGACAGGGTCTTCTCCGTTGTAAGTCCGCAACTATTTATAATTTCATCTATGTGACTTGGCTTTTCACTCAAGAAATCATAAACTTTTTTAGCATTTTCCGTCAAGTAGTCAGGTGCATCTTTTTTAACCTTTTTCGGCACTTGAACCACTTGTGGTATTGCCTCTGTTTTTTGTGTTTCCTGATTTGTAAGGTATCTTTGGGCTCTTTTTATTATTTCATCATCCGGAAAACGCTCTTTTCCCTTAAAGACATCATGATAGCGAAAATAATATGCTTCCAAAACATCATTAGGCGAAAACACGGGAGTTGCACCGTTACGTATAAGATTATTTGTTCCCAAAAATGACGAGCTTACTAAATCACCCGGCACAGCAAATACATCCCTGCCCTGTTCAAGAGCATATCTTGCAGTAATAAGCGAACCGCTTCTCTCCCCCGCTTCAACAACAACCGTACCCAAGGTCATTCCCGAGATAATACGGTTTCTCAAAGGAAAAGTTGTACGACTTGCGGGAGTAAATGGCGAAAATTCTGTAACCAATGCTCCGTTTTTTGTAATTCTGTCTCTCAAAGGCTTGTTGTCCATAAGATAATTTGTTCCAAGACCACAGCCTAACACACAAACTGTTTTTCCGTTCCCATCAAGTGCACCCTGATGAGCCGCACTGTCAATTCCCAAAGCACCGCCCGAAACGATGGTAAATCCTATTTCGGACAAAGCAGAGGACAACGCTCTTGCAACAGCCTTTCCGTAATCGGAAGCCTTTCTTGCACCTACAACAGAAACGGACATTTCCTTTGTAAGTACTGTTTCATCCCCTTCTACATACAACACCAGGGGCAAATTCTGTAAGGTAATCAGGTTTTGCGGATAACACTCACTTGAAGGAGTTATAACCTTCCACCCGTTGGCATTGACCGTATCAAGAATTTTTTGCGCATCCTCCAAAGAAAAACTTTTCAGTTTTTCTACCTGACGTTTAGTAATAACATCAAGGGAAAAAATTTCGTTAAAGCTTGAACCGTAAATTTCCTGCGGATTCCACTCATAATATGAAACTAAATCAAGACAAGATGCACCTGCACCAAGTCCGCAGGACATCCAAATCCAATATAAATCGTAATTCATCGTGCCATTTCCCACATAATTATTGATGCAGCCGCAGAAGCGTTTAAGGACTCTGCTCTTCCATCCATTTTAATTGTAATTCTTTCCGTGCATTTTTCAATAACATCCTTTGAAACACCGTTTCCCTCGTTACCGATTATGCACATTCCACCCTTGGAAAAATCAACGGTTACAACATTTTTTGCATCTCTGTCAGGAACGGTTGCAAATGTATTTATACCCATTTTTTCACATTTTTCAAGTTCTTCCTCAAGATTTTGGCAAATATGAACCGGCAATCTGAAAAGTGCACCCATTGATGCTCTTAAAGCCTTTGGATTATAAATATCACAGCCACCGCAAATCACCATTCCGTCAAGACCCAAAGCCTCTGCGGTGCGTGAAATTGCACCAAGGTTATCGGGATTCTGAATAGTGTCAAGTGCAATGTACTTTTTACCTTTTTCATACTCAAAGCTGTTCTGCTTCATTTTAACAGTACACACTACACCCTGAGGAGTCACGGTGTCGCTTATCGCCTTTAAAACGTCGTTGCCGACAGTATAATACGCCCTGCAACTTTCCTTTAAAGGCATAATTTCTTCACTGTATTTTTCAGCACAGTTTTCAGTACAAAAAACACTCTCTATTTCACATCCGCTTAAAAGAGCATCATAACACAAACGGACGCCTTCCACTACGAAAAGTCCGCTGTTTTTTCTGTCCTTACTTGATGTAAGAAGAGCCTTTACTTCTTTGATTTTCGGGTTATTTTTAGCATTTATTACAATATCAAACATAATTCAAAAAACGGAAAAACCACGCGCGAGGGGTTTCCTCATGCGTGGTTAATAGATTATTTAAGTGCTTCTTTTGCTTTTTCTGTAAGAGCTGTGAATGCTGCAGGGTCTGCAATAGCAATCTCTGAAAGCATCTTTCTGTTAAGGTCAATACCGGCTTTTTTAAGACCATTGATGAATGTTGAGTAGTTCATACCGTTCATCTTGCAAGCAGCTGAAATTCTTGTAATCCAAAGCTTTCTGAAATCACGTTTCTTCTGCTTTCTGCCGATATAAGCATAGTTACCGCTCTTCATAACTGCCTGTTTTGCAGTTCTGAAAAGTTTGCTCTTTGAACCATAGTAACCCTTAGCGAGTTTTAATACTTTATTTCTTCTTTTGCGAGTCATCATCGCACCTTTAACACGTGCCATTTCTCTTTACCTCCGATAGTGTACTTTCGATTTTGATGTTATCTTTATTTGTAAGGAATAAGACGCTTAATCTGTGCTGTATTTGTCTTATCAGCAACAGCTGTCTGACGAAGTCCTCTTTTTCTCTTTGTGCTCTTCTTTGTTAAGATGTGAGACTTGTTAGCGTGTGCTCTGATTGGCTTGCCGTTCTTTGAAAGCTTAAATCTTTT
>JAZSFK010000015.1:0-7621 GCA_045532175.1 Candidatus Fimenecus sp.
TTTGGCACAACAAAGGTTAAGGTTATCGTTACCAGCCTTTCAACAGAGAAGGTTCTCCTTGAGAAGTCAATCACAGTTAAGGTTAAGAAGAACGCTACAGAAGATACATTTAAGTGTGACCTTGAGAACGGTTCAGAGTTCGAAGTTGGTGAGACAGTTGCTGTTACACTTTCAAGAAAGAACACTGATACAGACGCAAGAAAGCTTACATGTGCTGATGACAGCGTAGAAATCGTTGATGCTAACGGCTACGGCACAAAGTACAACGTAACCTTCACAAAGGCAGGCAAGTTTACATTAGTTGCATCTGCATACCAGAGCGCTAAGTATCCTGCTCCTACAGTTGAGAAGGAAATCGAAGTTGTTGTTACATCTGATTTTGCAGCTGAGCTTACAGGCGTTAAGGAAATCACTGTATTCGGTAGCTTCACAAAGGATACAAAGTTTGCGGTTACAAAGGGTAAGGCTACAGTTCCTTTCACCGCTGAGGTTGCTGCAGACGGCACAAGTGCAGTTCTCGCGTTAACAGGCAAGCTTTCAAAGGGTACTTACACTGTAACTGACGGTACTAATTCTATTGACCTTGTAGCTGAAGATCATAAGCCTGTTGAAATCGTTGTTGCTGAACATAACGGTTTTGTAACTACCGGTGAAGATAACAAAGTTTACATTCATTATGATGTAATTGACCAGTATGGTGATTCTGCAAGAAATAATTTCAACATTACATGGACAATTGCTCCTAAGGAAGAATCACAGACTGTTAATAGATCTGAAGGAATTATAGTTGTTGAGCTTTCTGAGAAGCCTGATTATAACGATGCTATGCATATCACAGGTGTCTACACATCTGGCGGTGCTGTTGCTACAGTAAATGCAATGGTATACACTGGTCTTCCCAGAAAGGTAGATACAGTAAAGATCGTTGGTATAACAGAAGTTGGAACAGGCAAGCTTATTGAGGAGCTCCCTGCTGGATTTTTAAATAATGAATTCGCGTTTGTTTACGAAATATATGACCAGAATGGTTATAAGCTTCCTTACGAAGATTTCGTTGATGCCGATAGCGATGATAAGTTATTTAATTTCACATCAATGACTCCACTTCTCATTGGTTCGACATTTGAACATGTTGATAATGTTATTATCGATGGTGAAGCTTATGGCGCAAGAAGAATTACACGTGGTATCAATACTCCTGTAGCAGGTGACATTGCCACAATTAAGATATCATCAAAAGAAACAGGTACCCAGAGCGATTGTGAAATTGTACTTGCTGAAGAGCAGGTTCTTGATACATTCACCATGTATGCCCCTGAATCAATAATTGCAGCAAACGACTGGGAGGTTGAGATTCCTTTTGAGGCATATGACCAGAATGGTAATGCTATTACCGATTTCCGCGTATTTTGCAGAGGTAACAACACTCTTTCACTGGGTGATGGTCTGAAGCTTGATAAGCAGCCTGACGGAACTGCAAAACTGTTTTATGAGATTCACGGCAAGATAAATGCCTCAAAATCAGCAGATACACCTGTTGTTCTTATTTCAACAGTTCCCAACTCAGGTAATGTAAGCAACGTTACGATTTACATCAAGGCATATGCATACAGTACTACTGTAACAGGATTACTTAATACTCCTAATTATCTTGTAGAGGGAGACAGCGTTAGGATAAGTCCTATACTTGATAGAACTTGCTGTACCGGTGGATATCCGATGTTAGAATACGTCGACCAGTATGATAGATGGCAGTGGGGAAGCGAATTCGAATCAAATGCTGAGACCAATATTGTAGCAGTTGTTAAAAAGTCAGTTGCAGATGCTTTTGATGTAACAACATCAGCTATTCAGAGTGTACTTAAGGAATCAGATCGAACCCTTTACATGACCTTTACACATGCTGATAGACTTACTGTTACCGCAAAGAAAGCACTTGGATCAGCACAGGCACAGACGTTCACCTTTGCTCTCTACGATACAAAGAAGCAAGAAATCGTGGGAGGAAGTGAAAAGAGAGTAACTCTTACAGCAGTTGATATTAACAAGGTTACCGAATTCTCTTTGGGTGTAGATGGTTACTTCAAGTTTGATGATGATGCTAAGAGTCTTTCAGTTAAAGGTAAGTATGCCGGTGAAACAGTTAATATTCCTGCAGCATACTGGAACGACAATGGTACAGAAATTGGCGGTGCTGTAGTAATCGGTACAGGTGCTGCAATTGTAGCAGGTGGTACAAAGGTAGATTCTCTTTATACCTCAGCAACAGAGTTCGAGAATAAGCAGACTACAACTTTACTTCCTGATGGACAGAAGGATTATATTACACGTGATTTCAAGGTAAAGGTTTCTATAAGAAACACAATGGACATTACTACCGCTGCGGCAATAAGAGATGTAGTTACAGCAGATGTTAAGGTTGGTGCTACAGAGAAAGCGCCTGCTGAAATCAAGGTAAAAGGCACTGAGTTAACGATAAGCGCAGTAGCTGGTGAACTTACACTCAAAAAGATTATTGACGAGTGTCACTTCTGTAAGAATTGCAATCATATTAGTGTTAAGGATCAGTATGGAGACACAATGGCTTCTGAAGAGGTTATTGTAACAATAAGCCAGGTTACTGAGGGTGGAAGCGGAATTTATTCCGAAAGCATCAAGCTTGGTTCAGGTCTTAACATCAACAGAGCAAATGCAACTATAGTAACAAGAACAACAAGCTATAGTGAGACAGCAGCAGACACTGTTATGCTTGATAATGTTGAATTTGGAGATACTTTCGTTCTCATACTTGAAGCAGGTAATGTCAAGAAGACTATTAAGTTTACTGTTGTTGATGATGAAACTGCTATTTATAGAGGCAGTGATGTTATCTGGAAGTAATTTTATACAAATCATTGACTTAATAACAAATTAGTCTAGTTGAAGAGAGGGTGTTCCTCAAAAGTCATTTTATGACTTCGAGGACACCCCTCTTTATATATAGGGTATTTAGCAGACTACTAACCGGTTTATATCAGAACCAAAATTGCAGTCAAATATCATTGAATATCACAAGCTTTTCATTTCAAGTCTACAGTTATTCCTTGCATTGGTGTAAATAAAATCATATAAAATGCAACAAAAGGTGCAATTAATTGTAATAATAACTTATAAATTGGTGCAAGTTATGATATAATGGTCATAATAAGTACTTGGAGGTTTATTAATGGAACGAATTGCTTTGCAAAAATTGATAGATTGGAATAATAACAAACGAAAGAAGCCGTTGATTGTATGGGGAGCAAGGCAGGTTGGAAAAACATACCTCGTTCAAGAGATTTTTGCCAAGACATATTATAAGGATAATTATATCTATGTTGATTGCAAAAAGGAGGATGATATTCGTGAGTTTTGTTCCTGTACTGCAAATGCTGAAAAAATCATAGAATATATTTCGCTGTCAAAAGGTAAGCGGATTACCGAAAAAACGTTGCTGATATTTGATGAGGTACAGGAATGCCCGAATATTATTTCTTCCCTGAAGTATTTCTGTCAGGATTTTCGCGATATGCCTGTAATAGCTACAGGCTCAATGGTTCGTATCAAGATTCAGAGAGAAACGCACAAAAGAGGCTCAAGGAATAGTGATAAATTTCTTTTTCCTGTGGGAAAGATAAATCAGATGAGCATTTACCCGATGACATTTGACGAGTTTCTGATGAACAGCAATAAGATGCTCTATAATGCAATAAAGGATGCTTACAATAATAAACGTCCTCTTAACAACAATGTTCATGAGCTGACAATTGATCAGGTGTATAAATATCTGCTTGTAGGCGGTATGCCGGAGGCAGTTGAGACATACATCGACGACGATAATCTTTATGAAGCAAGAGAAATACTTAAAGCTCTATATGACAATTATCTTTCTGATATGGAACTTTATCAGGCAAGTCCGGAAGCGGTTTTACGGTCACGTGCATTATTTCAGAATATTTTCAAAGAACTAAACAAGGAATCAAAATGCTTCTCTCCCGGACTTATTGAGGAAAAGAGCAAAACCCGAGATTTTGCCACATCAATTCAATGGCTTACAATGGCGCATATAGTTAACCAGTCATTTCTGTTAAAGGAGCATATTACTGTGCCGCTTATGCCGGACAACGAAAGCAGCTTTCGCCTGTTCCTTAGCGATATCGGTATGTTCTCATACGAAAGCGGAATCAATGCGGCATCCTTTATTTCGAATGACAGGGGCAATACTTTATCAGGGATTTTCTTTGAGAATTTTGTTGCAAATGAATTGGTTGCAAAAGGTCACAGGCTGTTTTACTGGCGCGGGAAATCGTCTGCTGAATTTGAGTTTATAGTTGAATCAGATAATAAGCTTTATCCAATCGACGTAAAAAAAGGAAGAGGAACCCTCAATTCTCTCGAGAAATTTTCCAACCACAATAAATTTGAGTTTGCTATCAAGGTTTCCAGAAATAATTATGGATATAATCAAGAGCAAAAGCTGCTTACTATTCCGTTTTATTTTATCCCTTTTGTAGCCGAAGATCTAGCAAACGGAACCATGCGCCTTTAGAAATTTAATGTTTAAAAATTCAACAGAATATTAATGATAAGTAATCGAGTAGGAGGGAAATTTAACTAAATTCCCCGACCTCTCACACCACCGTGCGTACCGTTCGGTACACGGCGGTTCAATCAACTTAACAAGAAACACACCTTTCGGTGTAGTAGTCTAACATAGAGATTAGTCCAAATGCGGTTAATCTCTTATTATTTATCGCTTGGCTAACGTCTGATGCTCTGCATACTCTTGCATATCCTTTCGCATATGCCGTTCGCCATGCTGCCCATTTAGGCACTCCTAGTTTTATCAGGTTCTTTGCTTTATTTTGTGGTGTTTTCCAATGTTTCCATATACACATTCGTAGACGATAGCGAATTCTTGAATCCAACTCCTTACAAAGCTTTTTCATACTTCCTATCTTGAAATAGTTTACCCATCCTCGGATAAGTTCATTTAGTTTCTGCACTTTGTAGTGATTACTTACTCCCCAGCTTCGACAAGTGAGTTGTTTCATTCTCTCTTTAAACTTCGCCACTGATTTTGTGTGTGGTTTCGCCTTGAACTGGTGTGCTTTACTATCATAGTAAAATCCAAATCCAAGATATTTAAGACCACTTGGTCTGTCTACCTTGCTCTTTGTCATGTTTACCTTGAGCCCTAGTTTCTCTTCAATGAACTTTGTGAGATTTCTCATCACTCTCTTTGCAGACATTTCACTTCCAACCATAATAATGCAGTCATCTGCGTATCTGACAAAATTTAGTCCTCTTTGTTCCATTTCCTTATCCAGTTCATTCAACATGATATTTGCAAGGAGTGGCGATAGATTTCCGCCTTGCGGTGTTCCTATCACGGATTCTTTGTATTCCTCGTCTACCATAATTCCGCTGACCAAAAACTTTCTGATGATTGAGATTACATCTCCGTCCTTGATTGTTTTACCGATTAGGGTCATCAGCTTATCGTGATTTACTGTGTCAAAGAACTTCTCCAAGTCAATGTCAACAATCCAATCGTAGCCGTCATTCATCATATCTAGTGCTGTGATGATTGCTTGCTGTGCACATCGATTTGGACGAAAACCGTAACTATGATTGTGGAACTGTTCTTCATAGATTGGTGTAAGCACTTGTGCAATCGCTTGTTGCACAAATCTGTCTGTTACTGTTGGTACTCCCAGATTTCTAACACCACCATCTGGTTTTGGTATTTCTACCCTTCTTACTGGTTGAGGCTTATATTTTCTTGTCCTCAACTGTTCTTTGATGAGTTCGCCGTTGTTCGCAAGGTGTTCCTTAAGTTCTGTGTACTGCATTCCGTCCACACCCTCTGCACCTTTATTTCGTACGACTTGCAGATATGCCTGGTTAAGGTTGTCTTTTGACAAAATCTGCTCCATTAGACTACTTGTGTCCATGCGTTCTTTCCTTTCTGTCTCGCTTGAATTAACCACCTTTAACCCGATTGGTTACGGCAGATGTTGTTTCTTCTGCAATCGAGACTCTACTAAAACTGATTGATTGTTCGCCCCTTCACTCCACTTCCATTACAGAAACTTCTTCGCTACTATGGGCTCTGCTGACTTCTCACAGTTCGTTGTTACTAGGCTGATGAAACCTCTGTGAGACCTCCACGCTTAAGGTGCACGCTCTTTCCTCTCATCTATCCGCCACATTTACTCGTACTTCCAGCAACCTTTGGACTTCATCTCTTTTGGCAGACTTATCCGTATTTCCGAGCCTTATATGTGATTCCTGTTCGTCGGACCAAGAGTTTGCTTACAGCTTCCTTCAGATTCCACCTCACGATAGACACCCTTGCTGTTCAGCTATACACTTCCTCGTTGCCTAGGCGTGTTCGGGACTTTCACCCGTTAGAGCGCGCCCATGGCGCGCAAACCAAAGAAAATAGCACACCCCAAAAGTGTGCTATCAAGTAGGCAAATTGAAGTTTGTAAAGTTATTTTTCTCTACATTTAATGCCATAGTTTCCTCGACTTCCAGATTCATATCCACGATATATTTCGTGTTTGATTCCATCTATAACCACTTCATCATCTGCTGTAAATTCATATGAAAATCCGTTATCTTCACAATAGTGAGCGATTGTCTGCTGTGCTTTTAAAATAGTAGGATAAATAGTACTATCTTCATAAGGAATCCAAATAGATTTTTTAAACATCTTTAACATAACAACACTTCCTTTTAATATATAAAATTTCAAATTTTTCTTTATTCTTCAACCACCTTCTTGCCCTTTGGACAAGAAGTATCAAAAAAATTAAATTTATTCATATATTTTGATACATCTTAAAACCCACAGATTTATCCGATATATTTTGGTAAATTCTTTTTTTATTTCGTATTTTGTTCCATCAATTACAGCAATAACAGGTTCAGTTCTTTTTAAAAACTCATATTGCCTACCATTTTCTCCGCAGTATTTAGCAACCGCTAAACAAATATCTTCATTTGTTTTTGGTATATCATCTAATTCAATTGTAATTTTTTGTTTAAACATATCAAGCATTGTTATGCCTCCGTCAATTTCTAATTCCATCAACTCTTAGTTATTCGATATGTCCCCATATTTTTGTATTTGGGTATGCTTCTTTAAAGCAAATCCAAAGTCCAGAAATCATGACCACTAGTGCTATCAATAGCAACAACCACATATTAGTACCCATCAACGAAACATATAAACCTTCTTTACCATCTATATTCCATGGATGCATTGATGCATATATAAAACTTAATACTGAAAAAGTAAGACCAATCAATGTAAGCAATGCTCCGAATATCATTTTATTACTCACCATATAAAACCTCCATAAATTCAAGTTTATTTAATTGTAATCCCTATGTTTTTCACTGTCAATAAAATAGAGCATACCATCAAGGCATACTCTACGATGTTTCCAGAATGTTTCCAAATCAAAATGAGGTGCGAAAAAGCTCCTTTCTACAGTGTTTCCAAAAGCAGAAGCTAGTTCAAGCCCCATCTTCCGCAGTAAATTTAGTAATCTTGTAAAAATACCCAAAAGTACTATAGAAATATAACGGA
>JAZSFK010000016.1:0-55471 GCA_045532175.1 Candidatus Fimenecus sp.
CTCCGCTAACGAGGAAGCATTAAGAATTGTTAATCAGGCAGTCCAGACTGCTGAAAGCAAGAAAAAAGAAGCTATTCTTGAGGCTAAAGACGAAATACACAAGTTAAGAAACGAAGTTGACAAGGAACTTCGTGAAAGACGCGCAGAGGTTCAAAGACAAGAACGCAGAATCGTTCAAAAAGAAGAAAATCTTGACAAGAAAACTGAAAACCTTGAAAAGAAGGAAGAAGTTCTTGCCGAAAAAATCAAGACTACTGATGCAAGAATCGAAGAGGTTGAAATGCTTAAACGCAGTCAACTCGAAATGCTCGAAAAAATCAGCGGTTACTCAAAGGAACAGGCTAAAGTTCTCCTTTTACAGGAACTTGAGGAACAGCTTACTCACGAAAAGGCTGTTAAAATCCTCGAATTTGAGCAGAAAACCCGTGACGAAAGTGACAACCTTGCACGTGAGATTATTTCAGGTGCAATTCAACGTTGTGCCGCTGACCACGCTGCAGAGGCTACTGTTTCCGTTGTCGCTCTTCCAAACGACGAGATGAAGGGTAGAATTATCGGCCGTGAAGGTCGAAATATCAGAACTCTTGAAACTATCACAGGTGTTGACCTTATTATTGACGATACTCCTGAGGCTATTACCGTTTCAAGCTTTGACCCTGTCCGCCGTGAGGTTGCCCGACTTACCCTTGAAAAGCTCATTCAGGACGGTAGAATCCATCCTGCTCGTATTGAGGAAATGTTTGAAAAGTCAAAACGTGAGGTTGAAATGACAATCAAACAGACAGGTGAAAGAGCTGTTGTTGACGCAGGTGTCAACGGTATTCATCCTGAACTTGTTAAGCTTCTCGGTAAACTCAAATATCGTACAAGTTTCGGTCAGAATGTGCTTAATCATTCTCTTGAGGTTTCATACATAGCAGGTCTTATGGCTCAGGAGCTTGGTGCTGACGTTAAACAGGCTAAACGTGCAGGTCTTCTTCACGATATCGGTAAGGCTCTTGACCGTGAATTTGAAGGTACTCATATCGAACTCGGTGTTGAGGCTGCGAAGAAATACAAGGAAAACGACAAGATTTGTCACGCTATTCAGGCTCACCACGGTGAAATTGAGGCAAAGACAATTGTTGCTGTGCTTGTTCAGGCTGCAGATGCCATTTCTGCCGCTCGTCCCGGCGCAAGACGTGAAAATGTTCAGAACTACATCAAACGTCTTGAAAAGCTTGAGGAAATCGCAACTTCATTTGAAGGTGTTGAAAAATCCTTTGCTATTCAGGCCGGTCGTGAAATCAGAATTATGGTTAATCCTGAACAGGTTTCTGACGAAAAGATGGTTATTGTTGCTCGTGATATTGCAAAGAAGATTGAGGATGAACTTGAATATCCGGGACAAATCAAGGTTAACATTGTAAGAGAAAATCGTGTTATTGACTTTGCTAAGTAAATAAAAATTAAAAATGCCCCGATGTCATCTAAAAGGCTTCGGGGCAAAATAAACTAAATCCATATATAGAAACGGTGTGCTTATGTCACGCGAGATTAAAATTTTGTGCGTTGGAGATGTTGTCGGAACTCAAGGGTGCGAGTTCCTTCGCAAAACACTTTCTGATTTTAAGAGAAAGAACAATATCGGTGTTTGTATCGTAAATGGTGAAAATTCCGCAGTCGGTAACGGTATGTTGCCGAATTCCTGTAACCACATTTTCACAAGTGGTGCCGATTTTATTACAGGCGGTAACCATTCGCTTAAAAGACGAGAGATTTTTGATTATCTCGATAACAATGACAATATTATTCGTCCCGCTAACTTTGGCGACGGTGTTTGGGGCAAAGGTTGGGGAATAATTGATAAAGGTGCCTACAAAGTGGGTGTTATCAATCTTCTTGGCAGAGTCTGGCTTGAAGGACATCTTGACCCATTCAGCAAGGCGGACGAGATAATAGAGGAAATTAAAAAAGAAACTAGAATTATCTTAATCGACTTTCACGCAGAGGCTACTGCCGAGAAAAAGGCTCTTGGCTATTATCTTGACGGAAAAGTCAGCGCAGTTTTTGGCACACATACTCATATTCAGACCTCGGATGCACAAATTATGACAAACGGCACAGGTTATATTACTGACTTGGGTATGACAGGGCCGGAGGAATCCGTCCTCGGTGTGAAAAAAGAGATAATTATTGATAAATTCAGAAAAGGTTTCACCACCATGTTTGAAACCGCAGATACACCTTGTTTTATGCAAGGATGTATTTTCACAATAGACAGAGATACAGGAAAAACCATAGATGTTGAAGCCGTAACGGTGAGGTGAAAGGCAAATGAAGAAATTCGCAAAGCTCATAGCGTTGATTTTGTGTGCATCTTTGTGCCTTTCTGCCTGTAACGGTAAAACGGACGGAGAGGAAGAAACTACTTCCGATGTGCAAACAGAAGCAGGTCAGACACCGACTATGATGACTGACGAAAAGATTACTCTTCCCTATAACAACACCGACGGAATAAATCCGTTTTTTGCTCAAAGCTATGAGAATATTTATCTGTGCAAGTTTCTTTATGAGTCATTGTTTGCAGTTGACAGGAGTTATTCAACCACAAATGTAATTGCAGAAAGTATAGCAGTAAACGAAAAGACGGCAACAGTCAGAATTCAACATAATGTTCTGTGTAGGGATAATTCCCCTATTCTTGCATCAGATGTGGTGTATTCATTCAATATGGCAAAGGAGTCTTACTATTGGGGGAATACACTCAGGAATGTTGTTTCTGCGACGGTGCAGGATGATTATACCGTTGTTTTCACGTTAGGCTTTAAGGATATTTATGTTGCGGGCAAATTGGATTTCCCCATTGTGAAAACAGGAACGGCCGACACAAAAGACTCCATTCCGGTGGGAAGCGGAGATTATACCTTCTCACAGGACAGGCTTGTAAATATTGCAGACACACAAAAAGTTCTGTATCTTGCAGAAATAAGTGACCGTGACAGTGCTGAGGATGCCTTTAATATTGGTATGACGGATGTTTTCTTCAACGATTTGTCCAACTGTGATTACTCGGTCACTATGGGTAAGGTTGATAAAATGACCTTGGGTAATATGGTGTATCTCGGAATCAATAATCAGAGAGGTGCACTTGATAAATATATCAGGAATGCTATTGCGGCGAAGTTGGATGCAGATTCTCTGGTGCTTTCTGCTTATCAGGGACACGGAAAGGGTAATAAACTTCCTGTCAGTCCTGATAGCATATTATATAACGAGTTGGTCAAGGTGGATTCTAAGGGAAATAAAGCCCTTGCGAACAATATAATTGACCGTTGCGGTTATACAAGATATTCAGGAGACGCAAAGACAAATGGTGCATACACCTTGTCAATGTCGCTTATTGTAAATATAGAAAATCAGTATAGAGTTGCGGCGGCATATCATATTGCAGATTCCCTAGAGGAATGTGGATTTTTAGTAAATGTTCAGGTGCTGACTTTTGACGAATACAACAGACGTATTTCCGCAGGGGAATACGATATGTATCTTGGTGAGGTTAAACTTGACGGTTCAATGGATATCAGTATGTTTTTTGCGGAAGGTACGGTATTTAGCTCCGGAATTAATACTACACAAAGAGTGGCAACCGACTATTTCAGATACCGTGCAGGAGAATTAACTGCAGCAGAATACTATTCAACCTTTGTAGAGTTTTATCCATTTATTCCTTTAGCGTTCAGAACGGGTTATGCAGTGACATCTGCCGACGTTACTTTAAATACGGAACAAATGCCATTTAATTTATATAACGGAATTTAATACAGATAAGGTGAAATTATGAAGTTCTCCGATGACATTAAATACATCAAGGGTGTAGGGGAAGCCAAAGCAAAGGCTTTCCACTCTATTGGTGTGTCAACTGTCGGGGAACTTTTGCGTTTTTATCCCCGTGCTTACGAGGATTGGAGTAAAATTCTTCCTATTTCACAATGTGTAATTGGCGAAAATGTGTGTATTAAGGGAACCGTGATGTTTCCTGTAAAAAACGAACGTGTCCGTGGTGGAATGCTTATAGCAAAAGCCACTATTACGGACGGTGACGACGTTGTGGCAGCAACGTTTTTCAACAATAAATACATTGACAAAATGCTTAAAAGTGGCGAGGAATATCTCTTTTACGGAAAGATTACCCTTGGTAAGTTTGCTGCACGTGAAATGATAACGCCTATGTTTATCAAGACCTCACAGAGTGTTGAAATCAAGCCGATTTATCCGCAGAATAAAAATATTACTTCAAAGACAATACAGTCAGCGGTGCAGAATGCATTGGAGAAAATTGATGTAATTCCGGAGTATCTGCCACAGGAAATTATAGAGGAATATAATCTTGTTTCTCTTGATATGGCTATCAGAAATATACATTTTCCAAAGGATGATGAGGACTTACAAAAAGCGAGGGAAAGACTGATTTTTGATGAGCTTTTCATCTTGCAGTTAAGTTTACTTTCATTGAAGGATGAAAACAAAGAGGTAAAAACAGGAAATATTATTGAAAAAGACTATACAGAGGAATTTTTCAGCCTTTTGCCGTTTAAACCAACAAACGCACAAAAAAGAGCAGTAAAAGAAGCCATTTATGATATGCAAAAGGGCAAACAGATGAATAGGCTTTTGCAGGGTGATGTTGGTAGCGGTAAAACTGCAGTTGCGGCGGCAATTGTCTATTCATCGTCAAAAAATGGTATGCAGTCTGCCCTTATGGCACCAACGGAGGTGTTGGCAACACAGCATTATGAAACATTTACCAAACTTTTCAACGGAACGGGTATAAAATGCGAGTTGCTTGTAGGTAGTACAAAAGCAAAAGAGAAAAAAGAGATAAAGGAAAGACTCAAAAAGGGTGAGATTGATTTAATTATTGGTACTCATGCTCTTATTCAGGAAGATGTTGAGTTTGACAGACTTGGCCTTGTAATTACTGACGAGCAACACCGTTTTGGAGTAAAACAAAGAACGGGTCTTTGCAGTAAGGGTGAAAACCCCCATGTTTATGTTATGAGTGCAACGCCTATTCCACGAACCCTTGCTCTTATCTTCTTCGGTGACTTGAATGTTTCAATCCTTGACGAGTTGCCACCGGGAAGACAGAAAATTGACACATATTCTGTGACCTCTGCAAAACGAGGCTCAATGTTTGATTATATAAGAAAGCACCTTGATGAGGGGTATCAGGCATATATCGTCTGTCCACTTGTTGAGGAAAGTGAAATGATGCAGGGCATAATGTCTGCAGAGGAATACTACAAAAAAGCACAAGTACCATTTAATGGGTATAAATTAGACTTGCTTCACGGAAAAATGACACCAAAGAAAAAAGACGAAGTTATGTTGAAGTTTAAAAATGGTGAAACTCAACTTTTGATTTCAACGGTTGTCATTGAGGTTGGTGTTGATGTGCCAAATGCAGTTATAATGGTTGTGGAAAATGCCGAGAGATTTGGACTTTCCCAGCTTCATCAGTTGCGTGGTCGTGTTGGCAGAGGTCAGGCAAAATCTTCTTGTATTCTTGTAACTGATGCCAAGGGTGATGAGGCAAAGGCAAGAATGAGAATTATGTGCGAAACTACTGACGGATTTAAGATTGCTGACGAGGATTTGCGACTTCGTGGTCCGGGTGATTTCTTCGGCACAAGGCAACACGGTCTGCCAAAACTGAAAATAGCAGATATTCTGACGGACACAAAAATTCTTACACAGACACAGCATCTTGCTATGACTATAATGGAAGAAAACAGACTTTTCCTAAACGAGGAATATCGTCAGATTGGTAGAATGGTAGCAAAGAAAATACAGAGCCTACAAGCAGTTAATGCGGCAAATACAATTTAAGTTGGGGGAAAGAAATATGTATATTTTTAAACCTATTTTAGATAAAAATTGGGAAAATACAGGAAAAAATGATGCCAAGAGAATCGCAAGTCAGACTGAACCTACGGGACTTCAGCAATTTCTCGATATTCCATACATAGACGACGGACACAGAGGACATCTTCTCGATATTTATTATCCCGAAGGCACAACAGAAAAACTCCCTGTGATTATAGATATTCACGGTGGTGGTTGGATGTACGGATACAAGGAAATCAATAAGTATTTCTGTTTGAAACTCGCACAAAAAGGATTTTTGGTTGCATCAATTAACTATCGTCTTGCAGGCGAAGTGTTTTTTGACGACCAGATTCGTGACATTTTTGCAGCTCTTACGTGGTTAGGAAAGAATCTCAAGGATTACCCTGCCGATATGAATAATATTTTCCTTGCAGGTGACTCCGCAGGTGGCCATTTTGTTTGCGTAACAACGGCAATCAACCTTAATGAAGATATGCAGAAGGATTTTGGAGTAAAATACGTAGGGTACGATTTCAAGGCGGTTTCTGCAATTTGTCCTGCCATTGACCTTTTAAGCCCGAACTTTTTAATGAATGTAAATGTTCCTGTCCTTTTGGGTGATGATTGGAAAAACAGCAAATTTAAAAAGTATATGATGGTAAAAAATCTTGTTAGTGACGAGTTTCCGCCATTTCACATTCTTACTGCAAAGGGTGACGGACTGCTTAAAAAACAAGCACCAATCCTTGCAGATATTTTCAGAAGAAATCAGGTAGAATTCCGCTTCCGCAACTTTACAGGACAGTTAAACGGAAAGTATTTAGGCCACGTATTCAATGTTGTTGACCCGTTTTCCGTATATGGTGAAGAGGCAAACACAGATATAACAGATTTCTTTAAAAGCAAAATATAAGGTTGTTGAATTGTGACATCTGTTGTCGGTTGACTTGACAAAGGGTAACAAAGTATGGTTTAATATGTGTAGATAAAAGAACAAGGAAAGGTGATAATTGTGAAAAAGATACTTGCTCTGGTATTAGCGTTGGTTTTGACTTTGTCTGTTTCTGTTATTGCATTCGCAGCTAATCCCGATGTAGGCGGCGGAAATGGTGACGGTGAGATTTCCTGGGACGAGATTGTAAACGCAGGTATTGTTAAGGGTGACCTTAGTGGCGATAAGACTGTAACTGCTTATGATGCAAGAATAGCATTGAAAAAGGCTGCAAGTATTGAGGCTACAAGCAGTAAGGATTTAAAAATTGCCGATTTTGACAACAATGGTGTAATTACAAGCTATGACGCACGTCAGATTTTGAAATTAGCAGTGAAATAAAAGAAATATTGTTTACAAAACCACACCCTGAGAGCAAGTCTTGGGGTGTTAGTTTTCTTGACAAACCGTAGAATGTGTGTTTTAATTAAATTCAGATATTTAAGTTTTTAGGAGATTTTTATAGATGAAAAAGTTGTTCTCAATAATTTTGGCGGCAATCATTACAATATCCGTTTTTCCTATGAGTGTTCTTGCGAACACAAGCGGAGATTATGAATATGAGGTGCTTTCAGAAGTAGACAAAACCTGCGTAATCACAGCATATACAGGCAAAACAAGGGAGTTGACCATTCCGGCATATCTTGACGGATATAAGGTTGTTGAATTGGGCAGATTATCCTTCCTTGAGGCGAAGCTGTTGAAAACCGTTAAGATTCCTGCTACGGTCAAGGTTATTGGTGAAAGTGCATTCTTTAACTGCGTGGATTTGACAACGGTTTCAATTCCTTATGGCGTGGAGGTTATCAGGCAAAGTGCCTTTGAAGGTTGCTCAAACCTCGGAACAATCAATTTCCCCGACAGTATAACATTTATCGGCAGACGTGTGCTTTACGATACATTGTATATGCCTGAAATCGTAGAGGAAAGAGAGGAACTGGTTCCCGAAGAAACAGAGTCCCCCGTTGATACAACGGATTGGCCACAAGGAGCTCTTTATATAGGAAAGCATCTTATTGCGGTTGACCTAAAGAAATCAGGTAGCTTTACAATTGCAAGCGGTACTAAAACTATTGCCGGTGAAGCATTTTACTGGTGCAATAAAATTACAAATGTAACTATTCCCGACAGCGTTGTTACAATTGGCGAGTATGCCTTTTATAATTGTGACGGTTTGACAAAGGTAACACTTCCGGAAAGTGTTACAACTATTGCAAGGTCTGCATTTGATTTGTGTGATAAACTTCAAAGCATAAATATTCCGTCAGGTGTCAAAGAAATAGGCGATTGGGCATTTACGGGTTGCAAAGCGCTTAAAAGCGTGACAATTCCCGGTACGGTTGAAAAGATAGGCACAGGTGCATATTGTGCATGTACGGCATTGACAACCGTAAAGGTTAACAGCGGTGTTAAGGAAATCGGCACAGCAGCCTTTCAGGGATGTACTGCCCTTTCAAGCATTACTGTTGCTGACAGTGTAACAAAAATCGGTCAGATTGCTTTTAGCGCAACAAAATATTATAAAACAAGCACTAATTGGAAAAACAATGCTCTTTATATAGGAAACCACCTTATAGGCGTTAAAGGTTCTGTTTCGGGGACTTATACGGTTAAGGATGGTACAAAAGCGATTTCACAAGACGCATTTTATGAACGTACTTCTGTAACAGGTATTGAAATTCCTGCAAGTGTAACCGGAATTATGCCGGGCGCTTTCAGAAAGTGCTCATCACTTGAAAAAATCAATGTGGCAAGTGGCAACAACAGTTTTTCATCTGTTGACGGAGTTTTATATAGCAAGGATAAAGTTGAACTTATTTGTTGCCCGGTTGCGAATACTCAATCCGTTGTTACGGTTGAGAATAATACAAAAGTTATCAGCGACTATGCTTTTTATGAATGTAAAAATGTTAAGGAAGTAAAGCTTTCAAAAAACCTTGAAACAATTGGTGAGTACGCATTTTACAATTGTGACAGTCTCAAGACTGTAAAATGCCCTGCAAGTCTTGCGCATATCGACGAATGGGCATTTGTTACAGCAGAAAAACCGACATTTATGGTTGTTCAGGGCTCTTATGCGGAGCAGTATGCAGATGAAAATGGCTTCCCTTATGAATACTCAGGTATATGCCTTGAAAACTCTGCTTCGGGAGTAACGGTTGAAACTGAGGCTCAGGGAGTATTGCCTGCTACAAGCGAATTGGCAGTAAGCAAGACGGTCAGTGAAGATGAAACCACTTATTTGATAAACATCGTAAACAACGGAGAAGCAGTTCAGCCGAATGGAAAGGTAACAGTCAGAATTTCTGTATCTGAAATCGGCAGTCGTGATAAATACAAGGTTTATCATGTGGCAGAAGGTAACCGTACAGAGTTGGATGCGATTTACGAAAACGGATACCTTGTTTTTGACACAACTGTATCAGGTGAGTTTGTTGTAGTCCTTGAAAAGGCAAAGGGTATCCTTGGTGATGCTAACGGAGATGGTGTGGTTTCCTCAATCGACGCAAGACGAGCATTACAGGTTGCGGCTGAAATCAGAGAGGCTACCCCCGAGGAATTTGAACGGATGGATGTAAACGGTGACGGAGCAATCACCTCGATTGATGCGAGAAAGATTTTACAAATTGCAGCAGAAATAATAACAGTATAAAAATTATGCCCTTAAGAAACTCTTAAGGGCATTGTTTATAATATTTTTTCGTTGTTAATAATTTTCAGCGGATTAGTTTTAAGACAGGCTTTAATCATCTCGTCAGTAATCTCCTCCGGCACATCCTCAAGTTTTTCCGTCAGTCTTGTGTGTCGGAAAATGGGGTCGTGTGCATCGCTGGCTATAAGAGTGGCAAATTCGCGACAAATCATATCAATTGCCATTTCCTGTGGCGCTCTGCCGTTGCTTCCGCGAAGACTGTCAAGATTCACCTGCAAAAGCATAGGTCTGTCTAAAATCTCATCAATCAGTTCATAGTCGTTGTGAAGAGCATAGTATCTTTCGGGATGTGCCAGAATAGGTGTATAACCTCTGTCTAACAATTCATCAAACCAAAGCAGAACGTGGTCTGTTTTAAACGGACCGAGAGGCATTTCGCAAAGGAGATAACGAGAATTATTTATTGTGAGTTCATCGAGAGAATCTGCAGAGAAAACCCTGTCATTGAGAAAAAGTTCCGCTCCGGCAAGTAATTTCAGAGGAATTTCCTCACGCCTCAGGGCACTTTCAAGAACCTTTATTTTACGATTTCGTTCTTCTGTAAAGTCCTGTATGTTTTTGTAGTCAATGAAATGAGGTGTCAGGACGAGGGTGTTGCATCCGTTTTTATAGGCGTCACGACACATATCTATTGATGTGTCCAGGTCCTGTGCACCATCGTCAATATCAAAAAGGACGTGGCTATGAATGTCTATCATAGATTTTCCTCCTTCTCTACGAAATCGGCTTCCTTTTCGGGAGAATGGAAAATGTGAATTATGCCTTCATCGTTTAAAAGCTTAAGCATCAGAATTGTGATAGGAAGTATAAATATTCCGAGAACACCGAAAATCTGTGAACCGATAAACATAGATGTTATTATTAAGAAGGCAGGGATGCCCAATTGTGTTGCAACCATTTTTGGTTCAATAATCTGACGGATAATTGTAATAAGAATATACATTGCAAAAAGTCCGATTGCAAGACCGTAGTTGCCCACAAAGAGATTGTAAACAGCCCAAGGAATTACAATTGTGCCTGTTCCAAGGACGGGAACAATATCAACAATAGCTGTAATAATGGCTATTATAAAGATGTATCCTCCGTTATACACGTTCAGGAGCTTCAAAAGGAAAAGTCCGACGCTGACCTCTGTAAAGGTTATGAGCATAATTAATCCGTATGCTTTTGCGTATTTTGCAAGAGATGGGAATATAAGTCTTTTTGCGTGAATAATATTTTCCTGAGTTTCAACCTTGAATACACCAAGGAGAACCCTTTTCAAAGTTTTGTAATCAGCGGTCATAAAGCAACAGGCAACTATGCTGATAACGACGGAAACCAATGTAGTCGGAATTTGTTTTACCGTGTTCCACACTCCGAGAAGAGGAGTGGAAAGCATAGAAAGGTCGAAGCTCATTTCACTTGTCATAGAGCCGTCAGCAAGAGCCACAAATTTTTCGTGAATAAAGGTGGTTGCCACGGAAGAAGCCTGTTCAGGCAAGAAGGAAACAAGATTTATAAGGTATCCCTCAATAGTGGAGAGAAGAGTCGGGAAATCCTCAAAGCGGATTATAAGATACTGCACAAGTCCCTTCAACTCTGAAAAGAGCCATATAAGAACAAGTGAGAGAATACCAAAAATAACAGTTGTTGTGAAAAGCACGGTAAGGGCTGAAACAAGTCCTCTTTTCAAAGGTGTTTTTCTGCATATAAAATTAACCGGTCTTTGTAAAATCATTGCAAGAATAATTGCAACGATAATAGGTAAAACCGCACCTAATACATACTTGAAAAACAAGTAAAAAAGTGCGATAACAACGGCGGTGTATAAAACATTTATTATAAATTTCTTTTTCTTTTCAATTCCTGTCATAAGAGCTGCTCCAAATCTGAACAATATACTATTATAATAAACCATTTTAGCACAAGTATCAATGTAAAAAATTAATTTTATGTAAATTTTTCTAAAAAATCAGCAAAAAATATTTGCAAATATATAGCATATTACCTCTTTATTATATTGAAAATTTGTGTTAGAATATTCGAAAGTATATTAAAATGCTTGATTATACCTTTTTTTATGTAAAGCAAGGATGTGAATTCTTAATGTATGTTGCAGTAATGGGCTATGGTACTGTTGGTTCAGGCGTGGTAGAGGTACTTACAAAAAACCACGACAGTATTGTAAAAAGAAGCACACAGAAAGAAATGGAAGTTAAATACATTCTCGATTTGAGAGATTTCCCGGGAGACCCTCACGAGGATAAAATGATAAAGGATTTTAACATTATTCTCAATGACGATGATGTTAAGGTTGTAGTTGAAACAATGGGTGGTCTTCATCCTGCTTATGAATTTGTTTCTTCTTGCCTTAAAGCAGGTAAGAGTGTTGTAACATCAAACAAAGAACTTGTTGCAGCAAGGGGTTGTGAACTTTTACAGTTTGCTCAGGAAAATAATGTCAATTTCTTGTTTGAAGCATCTGTTGGTGGCGGTATTCCGATTATCCGTCCTATTTCACAGTGCCTTGCAGCAAACGAAATTGACGAAATCGCAGGTATCTTGAACGGCACAACAAACTTTATTCTTACAATGATGATTGAAAAGAATATGAGCTTCGAGGATGCTTTGAAACTTGCTCAGGATAATGGCTATGCAGAAAAAGACCCGACAGCGGACGTTGAAGGTCACGATGCTTGCAGAAAGATTTGTATTCTTGCATCTCTCTGCTTTGGCAAACACGTTTACCCTGATTCTGTTTACACAGAGGGCATCACAAAGATTACTCTTGACGACGTTGCATACATCGGTGCATTCGGCGGTGTGATTAAGCTTCTCGGTCGTGCTAAGAGAATGGACGACGGCAAGATTTTTGCAATCGTTTCTCCTGCAATCGTTATGAATGGCAGTCAGTTGGCATCAGTTAACGATGTTTTCAATGCAATTCTTGTCCGTGGCGACGCAACAGGTGATGTTGTGTTCTACGGTAAGGGTGCAGGTAAACTCCCAACAGCATCAGCAGTTGTGGCAGACGTTATTGACTGTGCAAGAAATATGGACAGAAAGAAGCCGATTGGTTGGGCAGAGGCAGAAGAGAATTATGTTGTTGATTATAAAACAGCAGTTAACCCTCTTTACATCCGTGCTGAAGTTACTGACAAAGCAAACGCATTACAGGATGTTGTTGCTACTATCGGTAAAGTTCAGGTGCTTGAATTTGCAGGTTGCAAGTCAAATGAACTTGCATTCGTAACATCTGCAATGGCAGAGGGTGAGCTTACAGAAAAACTTAACAGTATTTCTTCAATCAGCATAAAATCTCTTATCAGAGTTACTGATTATTAATTAATAAATAACCTTTACAGGAGGCAATATATGGGACTTATAGTTCAGAAATTCGGTGGTTCAAGTGTTCGTGACGCCGAAAGAGTTATGAATGTTGCCCAGATTGTTACTGATACTTATCGTGCGGGTAACGATGTAGTTGTTGTAGTATCAGCACAGGGTGACACAACGGATGATTTAATTGAAAAGGCTTATGAGATTAACTCAAAGCCATCAAAGAGAGAAATGGATATGCTTATGGCATCCGGTGAACAGATTTCAATAGCACTTCTTGCTATGGCTATTGAAAAATTAGGTTGCCCTGCAGTTTCACTTCTCGGTTGGCAGGCAGGCTTTAACACAAGCTCTGCTTACGGTATGGCAAGAATAAAGAATGTTAAAACAGACAGACTCCGTTCCGAAATCGACCGTCATAACATTGTTGTTGTGGCAGGTTTCCAAGGACTTAACAAATATGACGACTTGACCACTCTCGGTCGTGGTGGCTCTGATACAAGTGCCGTTGCTATTGCTGCTGCTCTTCGTGCAGACCGTTGCCAGATTTTCACAGACGTTGAAGGCGTTTACACAGCAGACCCAAGAAAAGTTTCCAATGCAAAGAAGCTTCAGGAAATCACTTATGATGAAATGCTTGAACTTGCAACTCTTGGTGCACAGGTTTTAAATAATCGTTCAGTTGAAATGGCTAAAAAGTATAATGTTGAATTAGAGGTTCTTTCAAGCCTTAAACGAGTTCCCGGTACAATTGTTAAGGAGGTTACCAAAATGGAAAAAATGCTTATCAGAGGTGTTACAAAGGATACAGATGTAGCACGTATTTCAGTTACAAAAATCCCAAACACTCCAGGTGTTGCTTTTAAACTTTTTGACGTTCTTGCAAAACACAAGATAAATGTTGATATTATTTTACAGTCAATCGGTCGTGACAGCACAAAGGACATTACTTTCACAGTAGCAAAGGGTAATGCAGAAGAAACAGTTGAGTGTGTAAAGAATTTGTTTGATATCGAAGAAAAAGACATTATCTGCGACACATCAGTTGCTAAAATCTCAATCGTTGGTGCAGGTATGGAATCACATCCGGGTACAGCATCAAAAATGTTCGAAGCTCTTTATGAAAGAGATATCAACATTGATATGATTGCAACAAGCGAAATCAAAATTTCAGTTCTTATTGACCTTGAGGATGCTGACCGTGCAGTTAGTGCAATTCATAAAGCATTCTTTCCAGCAGAATAATTATGCCCATTTGAGAGAAACTTGAAAAAGTTTCTCTCTGTTTTATAAAGAAATCTAAAGTGAAGGAGATACAAATATGACAGACAAGTTTGTAAAAGAAGGTCTTACCTTTGACGACGTGCTTCTCATTCCTGCAGAAAGCGACGTTCTTCCAAGTGATGTTGACATTTCAACTCAGCTTACAAAAACAATTAAATTGAACACACCGGTACTCACCGCTGCTATGGATACTGTTACTGAAAGCAATATGGCTATTGCTATTGCTCGTGAAGGCGGTATTGGTATTATTCATAAAAATATGTCAATCGAAGCACAGAAGGCACAGGTTGACAAGGTTAAGAGAAGTGAAAACGGCGTTATCAATAATCCATTCTTCTTATCTCCTGATAACACAGTTCAGGAAGCAGACAATCTTATGCACCGTTATAAGATTTCAGGTGTTCCTGTATGTGATGAAAACGGCAGACTTGTTGGTATCCTCACAAACCGTGATATGAGATTTATTGCTGATTACAGCGGTAAAATCAAGGATTATATGACAAGTGAAGGTCTTGTTACTGCTCCTGTTGGTACAAACCACGACGAAGCAAAGAAAATCCTTATGAAACATAAGATTGAAAAACTTCCTTTGGTTGACGATGAAGGCTTCCTTAAAGGTCTTATCACAATCAAGGATATTGAAAAAGCAGTTAAATATCCTAACTCTGCAAGAGATTCAATGGGCAGACTCCTTTGTGGCGCTGCTGTTGGTGCAACTGCAGACGTACTTGACCGTGTTGCAGCATTAGTTGAAGCAGGTGTTGATATGATTACTCTTGACTCTGCTCACGGCCACAGCCACGGAATTATCAATGCTGTTGCAAAGGTTAAGGCTGCTTATCCTGACCTTCCTCTTATTGGCGGTAATATTGCAACTGCAGAAGCAACAAAGGCTCTTATTGATGCAGGCGCAGACTGCGTTAAGGTTGGTATCGGCCCCGGCTCAATCTGTACAACTCGTGTTGTTGCAGGTATCGGTGTTCCGCAGATTACTGCAGTTTATGATTCAGCAAACGAGGCTGTAAAGCACGGCATTACAGTAATCGCTGACGGTGGTATCAAATATTCAGGTGAAATCGTTAAAGCTATTGCTGCAGGGGCTTCTGCGATTATGGTTGGTTCACTTGTTGCAGGTTGCGAGGAGTCACCCGGTGAGAGCGAAATTTATCAAGGACGTCAATTCAAGGTTTATCGTGGTATGGGTAGTATTGCTGCTATGAACAACGGTTCAAAAGACAGATACTTCCAGGCAAACAACAAGAAACTCGTTCCGGAAGGCGTTGAAGGTCGTGTGCCTTACAAGGGACTCCTTTCAGATACAATTTATCAGCTTATGGGTGGTCTTAAAGCAGGTATGGGTTACTGCGGTTGTGCAACAATCGAAGAACTCAAAACAAAGACAAAGTTTATCAGAATTACAAATGCAGGTCTTAAAGAAAGCCATCCTCACGATGTATACATCACCAAGGAAGCACCAAACTATTCCGGTAATATGTAATGGAAGAAAAACCTGAACTTCCAAAAAGAAAAAATTTAAGATTAGAAAATTACAATTATAATGGAAATGGTTGTTATTTCATAACAATTTGTACTCACAATAAAGCTCATCTGTTTGGTAGATACAATGTAGGGGCGATTCACGAATCGCCCGCAAAACATAAAGAAAACAGATGTATTGATTTGAATTTATTTGGTCAAATTGTTGAAAATGCGATTATAAAAACACCTGAACGATATAATGAAATTGAAATTGTTAATTATATTGTAATGCCTAATCATATACATTTGCTTGTTTCAATAAATAATGATATTGATTCGGAACGGGCGATTCGTGAATCGCCCCTACAACGCACCTTGCTGTCCAAATCAATTGGTTATCTTAAAATGAATGTGAGCAAAGAAATTCACAAATATAATCCTTTGGTTGAGGTTTGGCAACGAGGATACATTGACCACATAATTCGTAATCAAACGGATTTTGAATATCATTGGAACTACATTGAATTCAATGCGTTAAAAGAATATAAATAATAAGGAAAAATAATATGTTTGAAAACTTAATTGATTCTATCGGATTTATCAATAACACTGACCCTGAAGTAGCAGCAGCTATGGGTCTTGAACTTAAAAGACAGAGAGAAAATCTTGAACTTATTGCAAGTGAAAATATTGTTTCTCCTGCTGTTATGGCTGCTATGGGCAGTGTGCTTACAAATAAATATGCTGAAGGCTATCCCGGAAAGAGATATTACGGCGGATGTCAGCACGTTGATATTGTAGAAGATATTGCACGTGACAGACTTAAAAAACTTTTTGGTGCAAATTATGCCAATGTTCAACCTCATTCAGGTGCTCAGGCTAACCTTGCAGTTTATTTTGCACTTCTTCAGCCAGGCGATACTGTTATGGGTATGAACCTTGCAGAAGGTGGTCACTTAACTCATGGTTCACCTGTTAATATGTCAGGTAAATACTATAACTTTGTACCCTATGGTGTTGATGAAAATGGTTTCCTTGACTATGATGCTTTTGAAAAGAAAGCAAAGGAATGTCAGCCAAAACTCGTTGTAGCAGGTGCTTCTGCATATCCGAGAGTTATTGACTTTGAAAGAATGGCAAACATCGCGCACAGCGTTGGTGCTTACTTTATGGTTGATATGGCTCATATTGCAGGTCTTGTTGCAGCAGGTCTTCACCCATCTCCGGTGCCTTACGCAGATGTTGTTACATCAACAACACATAAAACACTTCGTGGTCCTCGTGGCGGTATCATTCTTTGCAAGGATGAAGAATTCGGAATGCAGTTTAACAAGGCAATCTTCCCTGGTACACAGGGCGGTCCTTTAATGCACATTATCGCAGGTAAGGCTGTTTGCTTTGGTGAGGCATTGAGTGATGATTTCAAGGCATATCAGCAAAGGGTAGTTGATAATGCAAAGGCACTTGCAGAGGGTCTTGTAAAGAGAGGCATTAACCTCGTTTCAGGCGGTACTGACAACCACCTTATGCTTGTTGACCTTCGTTCAGTCGGTATTACAGGTAAAGAACTTGAACACAGACTTGACGAGGTTCATATTACTGCAAATAAAAATGCTATTCCAAACGACCCTGAAAAGCCGTTCGTAACAAGTGGTGTGAGAATTGGTACTCCTGCTGTTACAACAAGAGGCTTGGGCGTTGAGGATATGGATAAGATTGCAGAGTTTATCTATCTTGCTGCTACTGATTTTGAAAATCAGAAGGAATATATTACTAACGGTGTAGCAGAGCTTTGTAAAAAATATCCTTTATATGAATAATTCATAAAACAACATCCCCACTGCATAAAATGTAAAAAATATGCAGTGGGGGATTACTATGAAATTCACTAAAATGCACGGTGCAGGGAATGACTATATTTTTATTGATTGCTTTAACGAAAGGGTTGAAAATCCCGAGGAGTTAGCCAAAAAAATAAGCCAAAGGCATTTCGGTATCGGTGCAGACGGTATTGTTTTAATTAAACCGTCAATAATTGCCGATTGTTCAATGAACATCTATAATGCAGATGGCTCAGAAGCGGAAATGTGCGGAAATGCAATCCGTTGCGTTGCGAAATACATATATGACAACAAGAAAAAGCGTGACATAATAAAAATCGACACCCTAAGCGGTGTTAAGGCGGTTCATATACACTCAAAAGACGGAAAAGCTGTTGGCGGTACGGTAAATATGGGGAAACCCATTCTCAATGGTCGAAACATACCGACAAGATACGGAATGAGTGTTGTAAAAGACCAGATTATTAACATTGACAACAAGGATTACAAAATTACTTGCGTGGGAATGGGAAACCCTCATTGTATAGTGTTTTGTGACGATATAGATAAACTAGATTTAAACAGAATCGGGCCTCTTTTTGAGCATCACGAGATGTTTCCCGAGAGAATTAACACGGAATTTGTGGAGATTAAAGATGAAAACCACCTGAATTTCCGCGTGTGGGAAAGAGGTAGCGGTGAAACCCTCGCCTGTGGCACAGGTGCTTGTGCTGTGGCGGTTGCATCCGTAGTCAACGGTATTTGCAACAGAAATGAAGACATCAAAATCCACGCAAAAGGTGGAGTTTTAACGGTTAAATGGCACGAAAATGATAATGTGTATTTAAGTGGTGAAGCGGTAACCGTTTTTAATGGTGAAATAAAGATGTAAAAAATATTGTCGGAGGGACAATTATGAAAATAAATGACAATTTCTTAAAAATTCAGAGTTCATACCTTTTCTCAAATATTGCAAAAAAGGTAAATGCTTATGTGGCAGCAAATCCTGACAAGCCAATAATTCGTCTTGGTATTGGTGACGTAACTCGTCCTCTTGCAGATGCTTGTATTGAGGCTATGCACAAGGCAGTTGACGAAATGTCAAACGAAAAAACATTTATGGGTTATCCACCCGAATACGGTCACAAATGGCTTTTAGATGCTATTAACGAAAACGATTACAAGGCTCGTGGTGTTGAACTTGATAATAGTGAAATCTTTGTTTCAGACGGTGCAAAGAGCGACTGCGGTAATATCGGCGACATTTTTTCAACCGACAATAAGGTTGCAGTTTGTGACCCTGTTTATCCTGTATATGTTGACACAAATGTTATGAGTGGCCGTTCAGGTGACAAGACAGCAGAAGGCTGGAGCAATATTTACTATATGCCTTGTAATGCTGAAAACAACTTCTTACCTGAACTTCCAAAGGAAAAAGTTGACATTATTTATCTTTGTTTCCCAAACAACCCGACGGGTATGGCTGCAACAAAGGATGAGCTGAAAAAATGGGTTGATTATGCAAATGAAAACGGTGCCGTAATTCTTTTTGACTCCGCTTATGAAGCATTTATCACAGAGGAAAATGTTCCTCACTCAATCTATGAAATCGAAGGTGCAAAGTCTTGTGCAATTGAGTTCAGAAGCTTCTCAAAGACTGCAGGCTTCACAGGTGTTCGTTGCGGTTATACAGTTGTTCCGCATGACATTAAGGTTGACGGAGTTGAACTTAACGCACTCTGGGCAAGACGTCAGGCTACAAAGTTTAACGGTGTTTCATACATCACACAGAGAGCAGCAGAGGCTGTTTATAGTGAAGAAGGCAAAAAGCAAGTTCGCGAAATTATTGCATACTACCAGAATAACGCAAAGATTATTTACAACGGACTTAAAGAATGTGGCTTCACAGTTTACGGTGCAGTGAATTCACCTTATGTATGGCTTAAAACTCCTGACGGAATGAGCAGTTGGGAATTCTTTGATACACTCCTGGAAAACATTCAGGTTGTTGGTACTCCCGGTGAAGGTTTCGGCCCGAGCGGTGAGGGTTATTTCCGACTTACAGCATTCGGCTCAACAGAAAACACAATCAAGGCAGTAGAAAGAATTAAAAACTACTTCTGTAAATAATTACCTGACCTGTTACTTAAAGTAGCAGGTCTTTTTTTGTCTGAATTTGTTGACATCACCAATTTTAATATAGTATAATTTTTATAATGAAAATTGAAAGAAGGATTTTTATGTTTTGTACAAATTGCGGAGCAAGTAATGCAGACGGCGCAAAATTCTGTGTGGCTTGCGGAACTCCATTAGTTAACAATCAACCTGAAACACCTGCAACTCCTGTTGCACCTGTATATGCACCTCCTGTGTATGAGGCTCCTGAGGATGCCACAACGGTTTATGCACCGCCTGCACAGCCTGCACCTCAGACACCCGTATACGAGGAGCCTGTACAGCAAGCACCTGTATATGAGGCACCTGTACAACAGCCTCAGTACTATGCACCGGTCACACCTGATATGCAGCCTGTAAATCAGCCTGAACCACCAAAGAAAAAGGGTAAAACAGGACTTATTATAGGAATTGTTGTTGGCGTTCTTGTCTTAATCGGTGCTGTTGTTGCAATTCTCTTTGCAACAGGTGTTTTTGATAATGATTCAGAGAAAGATGACATAAAGACAGAACAGACAGATAAGAAAAAGGACGAAGAAAAAGAAGAAAAAGACCCTCTTGAAATTGCAAAAGAAAACCTTGAGGGTGAATGGACTCTTCGTTTTGAAAGCTATGAGGATATTGGCTACGGAATAACAGTCTTTGACCTTCCTTATACTATTGTTTTAGAAGACGACGGAACATATTATGTTACAGAAGACCAGGCTCAGTTTGACGATATGGTTTATTTGATGATTGATGCTATTCTTGAAGGTGAAGGTTATTTCGCACTTACTGATGAAGAAAAAGAATATTTCTTTATTGGTATGGGTGTTGCTGATGAAGAAGAATTGTATTCCGCTTTGTATGACGTAATGACTGAAGAAATGACAATGGAAAGCTTTAAAGAAAGCTTGTTCTATGATTGCCCGTTTGAAGATTCCGGCTACTGGGCAACAGACGGAGAATACCTTTTCTTTACATATTCAGAGGATGAGGCAAAGGATTTCCCGAAAAATTCAAGTGAATACATCTCTCCGGGCTGTGTGATTTCTGTGGACTCATCAACAGAGGTTGATACGTTTGCCTGTGAAATTGCGGACGGAACACTTTACTTTAATGCAGCACACTGATTTTAAAGAATAACTTTAATCCCCGCAGGGTTTCCTGTGGGGACTTATTATAAATGTTTGACTTATTGACATTCGGGAATTCAATATAGTATAATTTCATCATAAACTTGTGAAAGAGGGATGTTTATGTTCTGTACAAAATGCGGAGCAAATAATGCGGATGGAACAAGATTCTGTACTGCTTGCGGAACACCGTTACTTAACAATCAGCCTGAAACTCCTGTTGCTTCAGAGGCTCCTGTTTATACACCGCCTGTATATGAGGCTCCTGAAGATGTTGCGACAGTTTATGCACCACCTGTATATGAGGCTCCGTCACAACCGATTCCGGAAGCTCCTGTGTATGAAGCTCCTGTACAACAAGTGCCACAGACTCAGTATTATAATCCGGATATGGCCTATGCAAATCAGCCCGAACCACCAAAGAAAAAGGGTAAAACAGGACTTGTTGTTGGTATTATTCTTGGTGTTCTTGTTTTAGTTGTTGCTGTTGCTGCAATTCTCTTTGCAACAGGTGTGATTGACTTGGATGCATCAGGCACAAAGATTGAAGAAACAAGCAAAAAGAAGAATAATAAAAAGGACGAAGAGGAAATCGCAAAAGAAAGCCTTGTGGGTGCATGGGCTCTTAGCCTTGAAGGAGACAAAGTGTATGATTACGGTATGACAGCACTCAACCTCCCATATACTCTTGTTTTGAGCAGTGACGGAACATATTATGTTACGGCAGACCCGGAAAAGTTTGACGATTTTGTTTACAACACAATGATGGATGTTTTACTTGATGGGGATAGCGAATTTGAAATCAATGATGACAAAATTCGTGTAAGAACAAGTCCGAGTACCTTGCCCGATGACAGTAACAGATTGTATTATAAGGGTGAAAAGGTTAAACTTAACAAGGGACACAGAGTAACGGTTGTTGAAATTGTAAACAGTCCTAATGATACGGAAAACCCAAAATGGTGTCATATCGAATTCAGCTATGAGGGTGCTTGGCTTGAGGGCTACGTCAGTGCGGATTATGTCAGCCCGACTAACGGCTCCGCAGGAGAAGTTACAATGGAAGAGCTTAAGGCAGAAGTGCTTAGCGGTTGTGCATTCAGCGACTATGGCTATTGGGCTGCAAACGGAGAAAGTATTTTCTTTACAAATTCTGAAAGTGAAGCAAACGACTTTTTAGAGAACCCCGACGATTATGAAAATGATGTCCGTGTGATTTTTTTAGGTTCCACAGAGGGAATAAGTGAATTTAGCGAATCTCTCGACGACGGAACGATAGTTTTAACTAAAGTAAACTGATTAAAGTCAAATAATTAACCCCCTACGAGATTTCGTAAGGGGTTTTGTCTATTTGTTTACAACATTTTGTGGAGTTCCGTTAAGAAAAGCGTGAATGTTTTCTTTTAAAATGCTCATAAGTCGCTCCCTTGTTTCAAATCCCGCCCATGCAATATGAGGAGTGATGAAACAGTTTTTTGCAGTCAACAACGGATTATCTGCTTTTGGTGGCTCAACTGTTAAAACATCAAGTCCTACACCACGGAGTTTACCGTTATTAAGTGCATCGGCTAAATCCTTATCGTTAACAACAGGACCACGGCTTGTGTTGATGATAATTGCACCATCTTTACACATTTCGATAAAATCCTTGTTGCAAAGTCCGGTTGTTTTCTCTGTCAACGGACAATGGAAAGAAATAATATCACTTGTTTTTGCAAGAGTTTCCATATCGACCCATTTGAAATTTTTACGGTGACTCTGGTCGGTTTCGTGACCTGAAACAGCAACTACATTCATTTTAAATGCCTCTGCAATATCGGCAACTGCCTGACCAATTTGTCCAAAGCCCACTATACCAAGGGTTTTACCGCATAATTCGGTTAAAGGAGTTTTCCAGTAGCAGAAATCAGGACAACTGCTCCATTCACCGTTTCTTACGCTTTCACTATGAATACCAACTGCGTTTGTAATTTCAAGAATAAGTGAAAATGTAAGCTGGGCAACGGCATTTGTTGAATAAGCAGGAATATTTGAAACAGGTACACCTATCTCTTTTGCATATTCCCAGTCAACAATGTTATATCCCGTTGACAAAAGGGCAATATATTTAAGATTATTAAGTTTTGAAAGAGTTTCTTTTGTAAGGGGAGTTTTGTTTGTAAGTATTATATCAGCACCCTCACATCTTTCGAGAATTTTATCCTGAGGTGTACGGTGATGAATTTCACATTTACCTAAGCTTTCAAGCCAATCCCAAGACAAATCACCGGGATTTAATGCGAATGAATCAAGTACTACGATTTTCAAAAAATCACAACCTTTATGTATGATTTATAACACATAATATTCTAACATATTTTAATATAATATAACAACAAAAACATTGACCTTTTTTAAGAAATATTATAAAATTATGGTGTATGTAATTTTTGTATATGGTGAACTTGATGGAAAAGAAAAACCTGAACAGAAAAAGGGTGTTATATGCTACCTCTATCGGACTTTTTGTGGCAGCAATAGTAATTGCAGTTATTACTGTGGTTATGAGCACGAGGGTTGCAGAAGGCGGATGGGCGGAGTTTTTACACGCTTTGGATAAGCTACAAACCTCCATTCAGGCGTTGGAGGACAAATGGTTGATTGTCCTTGCCATAATGGGAGTATATATTTTAAGAGGATTTTTGCCCATACCTTTCCCATTCCTTCTTATTATGACCGGTGTTATGTTCCGTCCTGTCAATGCAATTTTAATTAACACGGCAGGAACAACCATCGTTTTCGTAATAAACTATTTTTGGGGAAGATTTACCGGAGGCGGTGTGGCAATCAAGAAACTTGAAAAGTACGACAATGTGAAGGAAATGATGGCACATCACGGCAAAACAAAGTTAGGTGTTCTCATAGCGCTTAGACTTATACCTTCAGTTCCCATAAACCTTGTCAGCAAGACCTACGGTGGGATGAAATATCCTCTTTATGACTTTTTGGTAGCGTCACTTTTAGGCTTTTTCCCTAAAATATGGGTATATTCTGTAATGGGCGGGAATATCAGTCAGCCTTTCACCTGGCACTTTATGGGTCCGGTTATTGTTTTGTTGATTTTATCAGGTGTTACAACCTTGATTGTGAATATTACCTTGGAGAAAAGAAAAGGAGAAAATAAAAATGAATATTCAGATGCTTAAAGATTCAATTATGAATGGCGAGTTTGATGCTCGTTTTAAGAGAGTTTATGTTACAGACGAGGCTGTTAAGGCACAACACGAGAGATATGTAAGCCTTGCAAATGACTTTGCAGAAATTTTCAGCGAGGACAGAGATGCTCGTCTTTTCTCTGCACCCGGCAGAACTGAAGTTGGCGGCAACCATACAGACCACAACCACGGTCGTGTTCTTGCAGCAGGTATCAACCTTGATGCTATTGCAGTTGCATCAAAGAACGATGAAAATATCGTTCGTGTAAAATCACGCGGATACAAGATGGACGTTTGCGATATTACTGACCTTGAAATTAAGGAAGACGAAAAAGGTCATTCACCTGCTCTCGTTCGTGGTATGTGTGCAGGGTTCCTCAAGTATGGTTACAAAATCGGTGGTTTTGATGCTGTAACAATGTCAAGTGTTCTTTCAGGCTCAGGACTTTCATCGTCAGCGGCTTACGAAGTGCTTGTCGGTACAATGCTCAACTACCTTTATAATGATGGTCAGGTTGATGCAATCACAATCGCAAAAATCGCACAGTACGCAGAAAATGTTTATTTTGACAAACCTTGCGGACTTATGGACCAGATGGCTTGTTCAGTTGGCGGATTTGTTACAATCGACTTTAACAATCCTGCAGAGCCAATCGTAAACGAAGTTAAATATGATTTTGCCTCATCTGGACATTCACTTTGTATTGTTGATACAAAGGGTAGCCATTCAGACCTTACAGACGATTATGCCGCAATCCGTGGCGAAATGGAAGCTGTTGCAGGTTGCTTCGGCAAAAAAGTTCTTCGCGAAGTTGATGAGGAAGAATTCAAGAAGAATATTCCTGCAATTCGTGAAAAGGTTGGCGACAGAGCAGTAATTCGTGCTATGCATTTCTTTGCAGATAACGACAGAGTGTTAAAAGAGGTTGATGCTCTTAAAAACGGCGATTTTGAAACATTTAAGTCTTACATACTTGAGAGTGGCGATTCATCATACAAGTATAATCAGAACGTATTTTCTGTTAAAAAGCCTCTCGAACAACCTGTTTCACTTGCTCTTGCAGTTAGTGAAAGCATTCTTAAAGGCAAGGGTGCATGGCGTGTTCACGGCGGCGGATTTGCAGGTACAATTCAGGCTTTTGTTCCAAACGAGGTTCTCGCAGATTACAAGAATGCTATGGAAAGCGTTTTTGGCGAAGGCAGCTGTTACGTACTCATCATTCGTCCAGTTGGTGGCGTAGAAATCTAAATTAAGGTTGATTTAAATGACAACTATTAAACTTTTAGAAAAACTGACTTCCCCCCAAGGTGTTGCGGGGGAAGAAAACAGCTCCTTTGAGGCTTTAAAGGGGCTTTTTTCACTGTATGGAGATGTTTCTGCTGACGTTTCGGGAAACATTATCATTCATAAAAACGGCAAAGGAAAGCACATTCTTCTTGATGCTCACCTTGACACAATCGGTTTTGTTGTAACGGGAATTACTGACGATGGCTTTATCCGTGTGCAAAAAGTCGGTGGAGTTGATATGCGTACTGTTGAGGGTATGGAATTGACACTTCACGGAAAAGAAGATGTTTATGGTGTTGTTTGTACTGTGCCACCGCATCTTTCTGACGGCGAAAGCAAGGTGTCGGCTGACGGCACTTGTGTTGTGGATGTTGGTATGAGTAAGGAAGATGCTGAAAAAGTCGTTTCGGTAGGTGACAGAGCATCTTTCAGAAGCAGTTTTTCCGTGCTTAACGAAAACAGAGTTTCTTCACCGTATATTGATGACCGTGGTGGAATTGCTGTATTATTAAAGGCGCTTGAATACACAAAAACAGAAAATGAAATTACTCTTGTCTGCTCTGCACAAGAGGAAACAGGTGGTACAGGTGCAAAATGTGCGTCATTTAATGTGGATGCTGATTTGTCTGTTTCTGTTGACGTGAGTTTTGCAACTACACCCGATTCAAAGGCAAGTGAATGTGGCAAAATGAATGGTGGCGCAATGATTGGATACGCACCTATTCTTGACAGACAATATACTGAACTTCTGGTTGAAATTGCAAAGGAAAAGGAAATCCCTTACCAAAAAGAAATTATGAATGGTCGCACAGGCACAAATGCAGACCACATAACAATTTCAAAGGGCGGAATTCCGTCAGTTTTGGTATCAATTCCTTTAAGATATATGCATACACCTGTTGAAACAGTTGATATTCGTGATATTGAAGCTTGTGCAAGGCTTATTGCAGAATTTTTGGAAAGGGTGTGAGATTGTGAATTTTGAACTTTTGAAAACCCTTTGTCTGCTTAACGGTACATCAGGGGACGAAAAGAGTGTGAGAGATTTCATAATCTCGAAACTTCCTGCAGATTGCGACTACACGGTTGACCCGATTGGTAATTTGATTGTTAATAAAAAGGGTGAAATCACACCAAAAAATAAGGTTGCTCTTTTTGCACACATGGATGAGGTCGGATTTATCGTCACATATATTAGTGAGGACGGTTTTGTTTATGTTGCCAATGTAGGCGGAATTGATGATTCTGCTCTCTTCGGTAAAAAAATTACTGTGAACGGTTATGTCGGTGTTGTTGGTGGCAAGGCAATTCACCAATGCTCAAAGGATGAGGCAAAGAAAATTCCTGAACTTTCCGATATGTGCGTTGATTTTGGGTTTGAGAACAAGGAAATAGCAGAAAATCATCTAAGCCTTGGAGATTTTGGTTATTTCAAATCGGATTTTATTGAATTTGGTAAGGATATGATTAAGTCAAAAGCCCTTGACGACCGCCTTGGGTGTGCAATTATGCTTGAGCTTTTACAGGAAAAGTCAAAAATTGACTACACATGTGTTTTCACAGTTCAGGAAGAGGTTGGTACACGTGGTGCTACTGTGTCTGCTTACACAGTAAAGCCTGATTATGCCGTTGTCCTTGAAACTACCACTGCATCCGATATTCCTGACACACCTGAAAACAAGAAGGTTTGCAAGGTGGGTAACGGTGCAGTAGTGTCTTTTATGGACAGAGGCACAATTTACAATAAGGATTTATATAAAAAGGCAAGGGAAATTGCCGACAAAAACGGAATTGCTAACCAGACAAAGACAGTTGTTGCAGGTGGAAATGATGCGGCAGCAATTCACAAGGCTGCGGGAGGAATAAAGACCGTTGCGGTTTCTTTACCTTGCAGATATATTCATTCTGCATCCTCCGTGGGTTCTAAAAAGGATATGGAATGCGTAAAGGACCTTGCGAAAGCCTTGTTAGAGGAGTTTGCAAATGGTTAAATCCATAGAATTTATTGACGAGTTAATTTTTGACTATCTCGGCAAGGATGATTATGCTTGCCTTATTGCATTGACAGGACTTTGCGACGGAATAAGGCTTAACGATGGTGTTGTGTGGGTGCAATACGACGAAAACAATCAGATTACCGCTGTTGTAGCCACAAGCAGAAACGGCAAAAGTCTTGTTTTTGCAAGCCAAAACGCAGACAGAGATGAATTGAACTTTATCGCAGAGGATGAAAAAACAGAAATAGACAAAAAATATCTATTGAGAAAAACATTCTCATATAGCATAAATGAAAAAGGTATTGATAAGTCCGAATATTGGAAAATTAAGGACTTAAATCCCGAAGACGAGGAAAAACATAATGAAATAGTGGCGCTAAAAATGCTTCTCAACGGTATGGGTAAGTGCGAGGGTGCAGTTGTGACAGAAGATAATCAGGTTGTTTCGGGTGGCTTTATCACGTTTAGTCAAAAAATATCTTTAATTACAGATGTTTACACGAATGAAGAATATCGAGGTAAGGGATACGGAAAGGCTTTAGTAGAAAAATTACTAAATCTTTCAATCAATGAAGATGTGTACTTGGTATCTAAAGAATACAATTTAGATTTTTATAAAAAATGCGGTTTTGAAATCGTTAAAGAAATATATGACTACAAAGGATAGTGCAAAAATGTTTTTTGAAATTAGTGACAGAGTAAAAGAGCTTTCAGATGTTGCTTTGAAAAAAGCGGAAACAGTTTTTGGAAGAATTGATGAGATAACTGAATATAATCAACAGAAAGTGCTTTCTGCATTTATCAGAAACAGAGTTGACGAAACAGATTTCAACACATCAACGGGATATGGCTACGGTGACAAGGGCAGAGAAAAACTCGACGTGCTTACCGCGGATATTTTCGGCACAGAAAGTGCAATAATCCGTTCAGGTGCATTGGCAAGCGGTACTCATACTCTTGCTGTTTGTCTTTATGGTATTCTTCGTCCGAATGACACAATGCTCTGTGTAACAGGTACGCCCTACGACACACTTCATTCAACAATCGGGCTTGGTGGCAAGAATATGGGTGAGGGTACACTTGCTGATTTCGGTGTAAGCTATGCACAGGTCGATTTAACAGAAAATGACGAGTTGGATTATGATGCCATTGAAGAATGTGCAAAAGATAAAGATGTAAGAATGGTTTATATTCAACGTTCCCGTGGATATTCACTCCGCCATACAATTTCAGTTGATGAAATCAAAAGGGTTTGTGAAATCGTACATAGAGTGAACAAGAGAGCAATCGTTATGGTTGACAACTGCTATGGCGAATTTACCGAAAAGCTTGAACCAACCGAGGTCGGAGCAGATTTGATGGCAGGTTCACTTATTAAAAACGCAGGTGGCGGAATTGCTTCCTGTGGCGGATATATTGCAGGTCGCAAGGATTTGGTTGAGCTTTGCGGTTATCGACTTACAACTCCCGGACTCGGTGTTGAGGTTGGTGCAACATTGGGACAGAACAGAAGCCTTTTTATGGGACTTTTCAATGCTCCTCACGTTGTTGGCGAAGCGCTTAAAACTGCAGTTTTTGCAGCATCTGTTTATACAGAGTTAGGATTTAAGGTTACACCGACTGTTGAGGAAATACGTCACGATATTATTCAGGCAATTTGCCTTAAGACTCCTGAAAATCTTGTTGCATTCTGTCAGGGGCTTCAGAAAGGTGCTCCTGTTGACTCCTATGTAACTCCGGAGCCTTGGGATATGCCCGGATATGACAATCAGGTTATTATGTCCGCAGGTGCCTTTACAAACGGTTCGTCAATTGAACTTTCCGCTGATGCACCTCTTCGTGAACCCTATGCAGTATGGATGCAGGGCGGTCTTAATTTCCATAGCGGAAAAATAGGTGTAATGTTGGCAACAGAAGAACTTTTGAAAAGAGGTCTTATAAAATGAAACTGATGCATCTTAAAAGTGGTACAGATGTACGTGGTGTTGCGGTTGCAACAGAGAAATATCCTGAAATTCAACTTACAGATGATGTTGTAAAATACATTTCAACGGCATTCATCAAGTTTCTGAGTGAAAAAACCGGTAAGGTATATTCTGATTTAACGGTTTCCGTTGGTCACGATTCGAGAATTTCTGCCGATAGGATAAGAGAGGCAGTAATATCGGTTGTGAGTGGTATGGGTGTTAATGTGCTTAATTGCTCATATTGTTCAACTCCTGCCATGTTTATGACAACCGTTACAAGAAACTGTGACGGCGCTATTCAGATTACTGCAAGTCACCATCCGTTTGACAGAAACGGATTGAAGTTCTTTACCCGTGACGGTGGACTTTCGGGGGAAGAATTAAAGAGCATTTTGAATGTTGCAGAAAATGAACCTTGTGAAAAGGTGGAAAATGCAGGTACTGTTACAGAAATTGATTATATTTCTGAATACGCAGAGATTCTTCGTAATATGATTAAGCAAGGTGTTAATGCTGAAAACTATGAAAAGCCACTTGATGGGTTTAAAATCTCGGTTGATGCGGGTAATGGTGTCGGCGGATTTTATGCTACAAAGGTTTTAGAGCCTTTGGGGGCAGATGTGTCTGCAAGTCAGTTTTTAGAGCCTGACGGAATGTTCCCGAATCATATTCCGAATCCCGAAAATAAGGTTGCCATGGAATTTATCCGTAAGGCAACTGTTGAGAATAAGTGCGATTTAGGTGTGATTTTTGACACTGACGTTGACCGTGCATCATGCGTTGATGAAAAAGGCGAAGAAATTAACAGAAATGCTATTGTAGCATTGGCATCCGTAATTGCCCTTGAGGGCAACGAGGGTGGCAGTATTGTAACTGACTCCGTTACAAGCGACGGACTTAGAGAGTTTATTGAAGAAAAGCTTGGCGGAAAGCATATCCGCTTTAAGCGAGGATATAAAAACGTAATTGATGAGGCAATACGTCGAACAAATCTTGGAGAAAATACACCCCTTGCCATTGAAACGTCGGGTCACGCAGCCTTTAAAGAGAATTATTATCTTGATGATGGTGCGTATCTTGTTACAAAGATTATTATTAAGGCGGCTGTACTCCGTAAAGAGGGTAAGAAAATCGGAGATTGTATTGTTGACCTTAAAAAGCCTTTGGAAGAAAAAGAACTTCGTTTTAATATAACGGAGGAGAATTTCCGTGAAGTCGGCGAAAGACTTATTGAGGATATTAAAAAGACGGCAGAGGAAAGCGAAGAAATGATTTTAGCACCTGACAATTACGAGGGTGTACGGGTTTCGTTTAAGGACAAGAAACGAAACGGGTGGTTTTTGCTCCGTCTTTCTGTTCACGACCCTGTAATGCCTTTCAATGCGGAAAGTGAAGTAGAGGGTGGATGTGCAGAAATCTGCAGGACATTCTACAAAACAGTCATGAATGTAAAGGGAATTGACTTTACATCACTCCAAGATTTCATAAATTTGTAATAAAAGTGTTGACAAATCGAGAAAAGAATTTTAATATATTTAGAGAGTTAAGATTTTGAACGGAGGTGTAGGTATGATTTTTGAGAAAGTGCGTGCTATTATCTGTGACCAACTTGAATTGGATGAAGATGTAGTTACATTGGACGCTGTTCTCCTTGAGGACTTAGGCGCTGACAGCATTGACCTTGCAGATTTGGTTATGACTCTTGAGGATGAATTTGATATGGAAATCTCCGACGAAGAGCTTGAAAATATTAGAACTGTTGCTGATATTGTTAAGTTTATCGAAGAAAACTAATTAACAATTTTAATTTAGATTTTTATTAACAGGGACAGAACTTTCTTTGTCCCTGTATATTTTATGATAAATAGTTTCTTTTTCCGCAAATCTTCATGGCTTTCGGCTTGCAGTATCTATATACAGCTTCGCCTCTGCCACATTGCCTTGCGAAAAAATAAATCTATTTAATTTTTTATGTTAAGGAAGATATAAAATGGCTGAACAAAAAAAGATGGTTGAGGAAATTACCTCAATGGACGTGGATTTTGCCAAGTGGTACACCGACGTTGTAAAAAAAGCAGAATTAGTTGAATACACAAGCGTTAAAGGTTGTATGGTTATCCGACCTTACGGTTATGCTATCTGGGAAAATATCCAGAAAACTCTTGACGGGATGTTTAAAGAAACAGGGCACGAAAATGTTTGTATGCCTATGTTTATTCCCGAAAGTCTTTTAAATAAGGAAAAGGACCACGTTGAAGGCTTTGCTCCTGAGGTTGCCTGGGTAACTCACGGTGGCAGCGAAAAGCTTGAAGAACGTCTTTGTGTTCGACCTACATCTGAAACACTTTTCTGCGAACATTACGCAAATATTATTCAGTCCTATCGTGACTTGCCAAAGCTTTATAACCAGTGGGTTTCTGTTGTTCGTTGGGAAAAGACTACTAGACCTTTCCTTCGTACACGTGAGTTTTTATGGCAGGAAGGCCATACAATCCATGCAACTGCAGAGGAAGCACAGGAAGAAACAATCAGAATGCTTAATGTTTACGCGGATTTCTGTGAAAACTGCCTTGCTATGCCTGTTGTTAAGGGTGTAAAAACCGCAAAAGAACGTTTTGCAGGTGCAGAGGACACATATACTATCGAAGCTCTTATGCACGACGGTAAAGCCTTGCAGTCAGGCACAAGCCACTATTTCGGCGATGGTTTCGCAAAGGCTTTCGGAATCCAGTTCCAGGACAAGGATAATAAATTAAAGCATCCGTTCCAGACATCATGGGGCTGTACTACTCGTCTTATCGGCGCAATTATTATGACTCACGGTGATGACAACGGACTTGTTCTTCCGCCAAAAGTTGCTCCGATTCAGGTTGTTGTTATTCCTGTTGCTGCTCATAAGGCAGGCGTTAAGGAAAAGGCTACCGAAGTTTATGAGAAGCTTAAGAAGATTTGTCGTGCAAAGATTGATTTATCTGACAATTCACCGGGATGGAAATATGCTGAGTACGAAATGAAGGGTGTGCCTCTTCGTCTTGAATTAGGCCCACGTGATATTGAGAACAACCAGTGTGTAATTGTTCGCCGTGACACAAGAGAAAAGTATTTTGTATCTCTTGACGAGCTTGAAACAAAAATCCCTGAACTCTTACAGATGGTTCACGACGGTCTTTACAATGCAGCACTTGAACGTCGCAGCAATATGATTTATGTTGCAAACAATATGGACGAAATGATTGACACTGCAGAGAACAAGCCGGGATTTATTAAGGCTATGTGGTGCGGTGACCGTGAGTGTGAAGATGCTCTCAAGGAACAGGCCGGTGTTACATCACGTTGTATTCCGTTTGTACAGGAAAAGATTTCCGACAAATGTGTTTGCTGTGGTAAGCCTGCTGATAAAATGCTCTATTGGGGCAAAGCATATTAAAATGCAGAACGAAAAAACAACTCAACTTATAAGCCGAGTATTCGTAATGAATACTCGGCTTTTTTATGTTGCAATATAAATTTATTTGTTATTCAGATAATTATAAAAAACTATTGCTTTTATTATTAAAAGCAGAAATGATACAATCACAGCATAGGCTTCTCTCGTCAAGGCAAGAAGTAACAGTGATAACATGCCGATTACGATTGAAATTGTCGTCAAAATTTTATTGCTTTTTTCAGCTTTGATTTTTGTCAGTATTATTTTCGCAATTCCAACCAAAATAAGGCAAACAAACATAGCCCAATAAAGAATTATATTATGTTGTGAAATCTGTGTATAATTCAAAAGGTTTACAGAGTAAACAAAGTCGCCGACGGTGTTCGGGTAAAGCGGCAGAATAATCAGAACAAGGGATAATATATCCGCAATTCCGAAAATCAGATTACACATATTTCTTATATTTGATTTGTTTTCTTTTTCGGCAATAGACAACAGCTTTTCGCTTGACAGCAGGTTGTCAACAGATACGGAAAAGAATCTTGAAATCTCCTTTAAGGACTCAATATTGGGGTATCCTCTGCCTGATTCCCACTTGGAAACAGCAGTACGGGACACATACAATGCTTCAGCCAATTCCTCTTGTGTAAGTCCCTTGTCCTTTCGTAATTTCTGAAGCTTTTCACCAAATTCCATAAAAATCTCCTTCATTCTCTTTCATTATAATGATTGCTTTATAAATACAGAATAATCCCATACTCAGGAAAACAGAGCCCATAATGTCGGTCAGCCAATGAACACCTGAAATCAGTCTTCCCATTACCATAAAAGACGAAAACAAAAAGGTGATAACACTGATAGCCGACTTGATTTTATTGCTTTTTAACATTCGGTTAGTCAAAAAAACGAGTGTAGGCATAACGCATAATACAAGTAATGTGGTGGAAGACGGATACGATGCTTCCATAACTCCGTTTATAAGAATGGGTCTGTAATTTATTGTGATTTCTTCAAAAATCAGATAGCACAATATTACTATAACATAATATATGCCGGAAATGATAACAGAAAAATCAACCTTCAATAAACTTTTTCGTTTTATCCATTGAACAAGTCCCATAAAACCAAAAAGCATACAGACAAATATGGGTATAAGTCCCAACCAATCGGTCACGGTATAAAGTGTCATATTAACGCCTGTCAGTGAATGAAACCATCGGTTTATTGTTGCTAATCCCACATTTGTATTGTTTACACCTATGGATTGTACATCGACTACCTGTATCAATGTTGTCCAAACAACAAAAGCGATAATAAATGCAAAGCCTGTAAAAAAGAGTTTGTTTTTGTTTGTCTTCATAATTTTATGTCCTTTCTTTGTGTTGGTTTCATAATAACCAAGGACAAAATAATTATAAAGAATAAATCAGTAACATGCACGACACTTTTCGTGTCATAAGAAAATATGAGTAATAAATTATAATTTATCGGGATGATTGAAATTGTGTGTCATTCTGAGGAACAAAGTGACGAAGAATCTCTGTTGGTTGATATGTTACTGTTAGAGAGATTCTTCGCTACGCTCAGAATGACCTATTAAATTGATTGTTCATCCCTACAAACCCTATTTACAGAATTATTTTCATTCCTTTATTTTTGCCATATATTGAATTGATGAAAAATATATGATAAAATAATTTAATAATTTATATTGGGGGAGTATGTGTGAAGATAATTGATATTTCAAGAGAAATTTTAAGCTGTCCGGTTTTCCCCGGTGACCCTGAAGCAAGTTTTGAAATGGTTCGAAGAATCGAAGACGGCAGTAATTTTAATCTTGGAAAATTGGAGATGTGTGTACATAACGGTACACACATGGATGCACCTTTGCATTTTCTGTCAGACGAAAAAGATATCACAGAAATTCCCCATGAAGCTTTTTTCGGCCCTTGCGTTGTTGTTGAAGCAAATGTTGAAATGATTACAGGTGCTTTTGTTGAGGAATATTTTCCGAGAAATGCAAAAAGAATACTTGTAAAGAGTGGTGGCAAGGCAGTTTTTCATGAATCAGCTGCATCTGCTATTGCAAGTTTAGGATACTATCTCGTAGGCACGGATGGTATGACTGTTGAGCCTGAGGGTAGCGACGGAAGAACACACAGAATGTTCTTAATGGATAATATTGCCTTACTTGAAAACCTTGATTTGAGTAATGTTAAAAAGGGAGATTATTTCCTTTCGGCAGCACCAATAAAAATCAAAGGTGCTGAAGCTGCTCCTGTAAGAGCATTTTTAGTTAGCGATTTCATCTTCTGGAGTGGAGATAATAAAAAATAATTGGAGAAAACTATGTTAAAGAAATTGTTCAGTTTATTCCTGACCTTTGCAAAAATCGGGTCAATTACCTTTGGTGGCGGACTTACAATGTTGCCGCTATTAACACGAGAAATTGTCCAGAAGAAAAAGTGGGCAACAGAGGAAGAATTGCTTGATTACTACGCTGTTGGTCAATGCACTCCCGGTATTATTGCTGTTAATACTGCTACATTTATCGGATATTATCAGGCAGGTGTGTTAGGTGGCATTTTTGCAACGCTTGGAATGGTTACACCATCAATAGTAATTATAACAATTGTAGCATCAGTATTGCAGACTTTTATGGATTATCCGATAGTTGCCTCTGCACTTACAGGTATTAATGCCATTGTATGTGCGTTGCTTTCACACACAGTAATTACTTTGGGCAGAAAAAGCCTTGTAAATGTGATTTCCGTTGTACTTTTCATTATTGGACTTGTTGCTTGTTTTGTCTTTGATGTAACACCAATTCTTCTTGTTATTTTCGGTGGAATCATTGGTGTTGTTTATAATAAAATCAAGGAGGATAAAGCTATATGATGACCTTCTTGTATTTATTTATAGAATTCTTTAAAATCGGACTTTTTGCAGTTGGTGGTGGTCCTGCTACAATTCCTTTCTTGCAGGATTTGGCACGAAGTGATTACGGTTGGTTTAATCCGGAAGAATTAGGTGTTATGATTGCCGTTGCAGAAAGCACTCCGGGACCAATTGGTGTAAATATGGCTACCTATGCAGGTTACAATGCCGGACTATCTGAATTTGGCATTGTTGGTGGTATTTTCGGTGGTATAACTGCAACTTTGGGACTTGTTACACCATCAATTATTGTAATTGTTTTAATTGCAGGTTTCTTAAAGGCATTTAAAGAAAACGAGTATGTCAAAGGAGCTTTTTCAGGTATCCGTCCCGTTGTTACAGCCCTTGTTTTGTTTGCAGTTTACGGAATTATCAAACCAATTTTCTATGTAAACGGTGAGTTTGCAATTCCTGTAATTGCAATATCAGTTGTTGTATTTGCACTTATGTTTATTAAAAAGTTAAAGAAATTACACCCTGCATTCTGGTTAGTCCTTGGTGCAGTTGCAGGAATTTTATTAAAGTTATAAGGTGTTTGTATGTCATTACAGAAAAACCAAGATATACAACTGAATATTGAGGGCTATACTGCCGAGGGTAATGGTGTTGGACATTATAACGGTCAGGCTGTGTTTGTGTCAGGCGCTGCAAAGGGTGACACAATTATTGCACACATCATCAAGGCAAAAAAGACCTATGCCATCGGTATAATTAAGGAGATTTTAAAGCCATCTCCCGACAGAGTGAAAGTGGATTGTGAGCATTTTCGCTCTTGTGGAGGTTGTGTTTTTCGTCATATTTCTTATGAGGCAGAAAAGCAGTTGAAAAGACAAAAGGTTGTTGATGCTTTTACTCGTCTTGCCCATATTGATGTGCCTGTAAAGGAGATTATCACTTGCGAAACCGAAAGATACAGAAATAAGGCACAGTATCCCGTTGGAATGGAAAAGGATATTGTTGCAGGGTTTTATGCACAGAAAAGCCATAGAATTATAAATTCTTCCGACTGTGCTTTGCAACCAAAAGAATTTGCAGAAATTGTTGAAACGGTAAAAGAATGGATGCGAGAATTTGGCATTACAGCCTATGATTCTGTAAATCATACGGGACTTGTTCGCCATATTTATATAAGAAAAGCCTTTAAAACAGGACAGATTATGGTATGCCTTGTAATCAACGGAAATGTTTTACCTTATGGGGACGAGCTTTGCGACGATTTAATGAGATTTGAGGCAATAAAGAGCATAGTTATCAATGAAAATACTGAAAAGACAAATGTAATTCTCGGCAAGAATTGTACAACCCTTTGGGGGGAGGATTATATTGAAGATATACTTTGCGGAGTAAAAATTCGACTTTCACCACTTTCATTCTATCAGGTTAACCACGATTGTGCCGAATTGCTTTATAAAAAGGCGTTGGACTATGTGGGGGCAAAAGGGGACGAAACAATCCTCGACCTTTACTGTGGTGCAGGTACAATCGGACTTTCAATGGCGAATAAGGTGAAAAAAGTAATCGGTGTTGAGATTATCCCCGAAGCTATTGAGGATGCAAAGGAAAACGCAAAACGAAATAATATAGAAAACTGTGAATTTTACTGTGGCGACGCAAAGGATGCAGTAAAAATTCTTAAAGATAAAAATATCGAGCCGGATGCAGTAATCCTTGACCCACCACGAAAAGGATGCGACCGCGAAGTGTTAGAATATGTTGCAGAAATGAATCCGAAGAAAATTGTCTATGTTTCTTGTGACGTTTCAACTCAGGCAAGGGACTGTGCAATATTAAAAGAATTAGGCTACGAAACCGTAGAGGTAACACCTGTTGATATGTTTCCAAAGACAAGCCATACGGAATCAGTCGCGTTAATAACGCGACAATGAATTGCCAAATCATTATAGGAGAGAAACTATGATAGGAATAAGTATAGCAGCTAAAAGGGAATGGAAAGCTGTTTTGGATAGACTTCAAATAAATTTAGATAGTTGCATCAAATATCCATTTGGAGAGTACTTTATTACTGAATTAAATGGCGAAAGTGTAATTTTTTATAGATGTGGCGTTAGAAAAGTAAATTGTTCAGCAGCTACTCAATATATGATAGACCATTTTGATTTGAAAAAAATTATCATTGCAGGGACATGTGCTGGAATAGATGATAGATTTACAAATTCAGATATAATTATTCCAAATAAAGCCGTGCAATATGACTGTACAGTAAAAGAACAAGAACCTTTAATTAAGGATTCTTTTACGGTTTCATTTAATTTAGATTCATTAAGTTTTGATGTGCTGACAGGGACAATTGGAACTGCAGATAAAGCTGTTGTTATGTGGAAGGATTATTTAGAATTAAAAGAAAATGAAATAACTATTGCAGATACAGAATCTGCAGCAATAGCTTATGTTTGTAAAGCAAATAATGTTGAATGCATTATAATTAAAGGAATATCAGATTTTCCAATTAATGAACAGAAAACATCAAAAGAGGATACACACGAAGAACAATTGAATACATTTTTAACCAATGTTCCAATTATAATGAATAAGATTGTTGATGAGTATTTGCCGTTGGCGTTACAGTCATCTGTAAAATACAAATAACTATAATTTAGAAAGAATAATTAGAGAATTACAGTATCAAGGAGGAGTATATATGGGAGTTGTTTCAAAAGTAAAAGAAATTTTTGCCACCAAGAATGGGTGGTCAACAGAGCCGATTGAAAGAGTAAGCTATTATTCATATTTTGCAGGACAAAATATGATTTACACGCTTTTTAATGCTTGTCTGACTACATATCTTTTGTTTTTGGGCATTCATCCGGCGAAATCAGGTACAATTATATTGATTGTCAAGGTGTGGGATGCAATAAACGACACCCTTTTCGGTGCAATCTTTGACTTAATCAAATTCAAAAGCGGAAAGAAATATCTGCCTTGGATAAAAGTTTCCACCTTCCTTATTCCGCTTGCCACAATACTTACATTCGTTATACCATCAGGTACTTCAGAAACAGTTAAGTTAGTTTGGTTTGCTGTTGCATACATACTTTGGGATACGGCTTATACTCTTTGTGATGTGCCTATTTTCGGAATACTTACTTCAATGAGTCAGAGTGTTGACGAAAGAAACAGTATTCAGTCATACAAGAGTATTGCCACCTATGCGGGTGTTGGTATAACTACTGCACTGACAACTGTTCTTATCAGCGAACAGGTTGGTTTGAATTACGGGACTATATCAATCATAGTCTGTATTGTTGCTTTTGCATTGATGATGCCTGCTTCATTTAAGCTTAAAGAACGTTATCATGCCGAGAGTGAAGAAACATTTACAATCAGAAAAATGCTTTCATATCTTGTGAAAAACAAGTATTTGCTTATTTATTACTTGGGCAATTTCTTTTACGCAGCACTGAATATCGGCAACGCATTTACTCTTTACGTTTCATACTATCTGTTTAACAGTGCGTTGTTCTCATTACTCGTTGGTGCAATCGGCACAGTGCCACAGCTTATTGTTTCACTGTTATTACCAAAGATTATCCGTAAGTATGATAAGATGAAGGTAAATCAGATTTGCTTGTTGGCTTATGTTATCCTCAGCGTTGTTATGTGGGTAATTGGTTACGGTAATGTTGTTGTATATATCATTCTCTTCACTATCCGTTCAATTCCGTTGGCAATTGTATCTCTTGAAATGTGTATGTTTACCCCTGACTGTGCTGAATACGGTCGATTTAAGACAGGTACAGAGGCAAAGGGAATTACCTTTGCGGTGCAAACCTTTATGGCAAAGCTTACAGGCTCTATTTCCGGTGCTTTGGGACTCTTTATTCTCGGTCTTAAATCCGTTGGCTGGAAAGTTGTTGAGGTAAGCTCATTCCAGGAGCTTGAGCAAAGCGGTGTAACACAGAGCCAACACGCATTGGATATGCTTTGGTTAATCTTTATGCTTATTCCTGCAATCGGCGGTGCGATTGCATTCATCATCTGGTGCTTCTATGATTTGAAGGACAAGGATGTTCAGATAATGACGGATTGTAACACAGGCAAAATTACGAGGGAAGAAGCTATGAGCAGACTTTCAAAGAAGTATGATATAAAGGAGTAATTATTATGAAAAAAGCAATTGTAAAAATTATTTCAATTTTTCTTGTGCTTTGTATGACCTTGCCTGTTGTGGCAAGTGCCACCGTGGCAGAAGAAGTATCAAGAGTCAGTGTTACAATCAACGGTGATTCTGCAACAAGCAGAGGCTTTTGTTGGTACACGGACGAAAAAGCCGGAACGGATGTGCAAGTTTCAAAAGCCGGTACAGACCTTACTAAAGCAGAAATTGTCAGCGGTGTAAGCTACAAGGCTATGGACAAATATGTACACAAGGTAGTTGTTGACACCCTTAAACCCAATACAAAATACCAATATCGTGTAGGCGACAGTAAAACAGGTGTATGGAGTGATGTGGGATATTTTACAACTCCGAGTAAATCAAAAGATGATGCAAATTTCATTGTTTTTGCTGATGTTCAGGCAAGTAACGAGGAAAATTTTCAGGCCGCTGCAAAGGTTTTACATGTTGCAGTTGACACAATGCCAAACTATGAATTTGCAATAGGTCTTGGTGACTTTGTAAATGACTGTACAAATGAAGAATGGGATAGTTATTTCAGAAATTTCGCATTTATGAATATGAACACAACTCTCGTTCCTGTTGCAGGTAACCACGAGGGAAATCTTCAATGGTTCAAGTTTAATAATATGTTTAATATCGGTGCAGTAGAGGATAGTGCAACCATAACAGGTTGTTATTACTCCTTTGACTGGGGTGATGCTCATTTTGCCGTCCTTAACACAAACGATATGTACCCGATGTCTGCTTCCCAGATTAACTGGCTTAAAAACGATATGAACGCATCTGATGCACAGTGGAAAATCGTACTTATGCACCGTGCATTATATTCTGCAGGAAAGAATATAAATAAGCCGGACACAGTTATTATGCGTAATCTTCTCCTCCCGATTATTGACGAATTGGGAATTGACGTTGTTTTTGCAGGTCACGACCACATGTATATGAGAACAGAGCCAGTTAAGGGTGAAGAGGTGCAGACTGCACAGACAGTAACAGAAATCTGGAACGGTGAAAGCACAACTTTCGCAGTAAATCCTGACGGCACAACTCACATCTTGCCGTCGACTGCAGGAACAAAGCGTTACGGTGTTAATGAAGAAGCAATGCCGCCAATTTTAGAAAGCTCTGCAATTGCAAGGGATACAAAAGACGGTGGTGTATTTGCAACAGTAAGCCTTGACAGTAATCACTTTGTTTACAAGGCATATATGGTTGACGACGAAACAGGCGAAAAGTCACTTATCGACTCTTACGCAATAAAGAAAACGGACAGAGAACCCGTAAATGATGGTTACGAAGACTTGCCAACAGATATCGGTTCAACCGCAGGACAACATGGAATGACATTTGTTGTTGAAATTTTAAAAATGTTGGTAAGCTATATTAAATTATTATTCTATGTAATTTAAAGGAGTACCCCTATGAACGGAATGACTCGCAGAGAGCAACAAGTCACAGACATTAACGAAATTGTTGAAATTCTTGAAAAATCAAAGGTTGTTCACGTTGGTATGATAGACGGTGACGAACCCTATGTTGTGCCGATGAATTATGGCTACACACTCAATGACGGAAAGCTTACTATTTATCTTCACGGTGCAAGACGTGGCAGAAAAATTGATGTTTTAAGAGAAAATCCAAAGGTTTTCTTTGAAATGTGTTGTGACATTACTCCTTTTGAGGGTGAGGTTGCTTGTAAATACGGTATTACCTACGCATCAATTATGGGGAGGGGCGTTGCGACCCTCGTTGAAGATGTTGAGGAAAAGAAAAAAGCCTTGTCCGTGCTTATGAAAACACAGGTAAACAAGGATTTCACATTTGACGATAAACTGACAACCGTTGTAAGTATCATTCGTATTGATACTCTTGAATTTACCGCAAAAAAACGAAATGCACCTAAAAAATAAACATTTCCAAAAAGTAATGACAGATTGCGAGGTGTGACAAATGACCATCGGCGAAAGAATACAGGTTTTAAGAACAAGTAAAGGGTTTTCTATTGAGGATTTAGCGGAGCAACTTGAAGTTTCACCACAAAAAATTTCTGAATGGGAAACGGATAATTCATCTGTTGATACAGAAAAGGCGATTGCTCTGAGCAGAATTTTAGGAGTTACAACTGACTTCCTTCTTACAGGAGAATATAACAATCCGGAATTATCATCAGGAAAAATTGTTTACAATAACGGCAAGACTATTCAGGGTGCTGAACCGGCTATGAGTGATGCACAAGTCGAGGGTGATGAGCCGGAGGAAGAGAGAAAGAAATTCAAATTGCCCGATTGGAGAATTCTTGTCGCATTGGCTTTGGTTGTTTGTATAATTATTGCACTTATTGCCGTTGCTTTTTCCGGAAAAAAAGAGGAACCTGTCACAGAGGAACAGCCTGTGAAATATACATACGTCCTTGTACACGGAATGGGCGGATGGGGAGAAGGCTCTGCAATGAATGAGGCATCTCCTTATTGGGGTTCTTCGGCAGGTAGCATTTCAGAATATCTTCGCAGTCAGGAGATACAGGTTGTTGAGGCAACCGTAGGACCTTTTTCAAGTGCTTGGGACAGAGCTTGTGAACTTTATGCACAGCTTACGGGAACGCAGGTTGACTATGGCGAGGCTCACAGCAAGGAACATGGTCACGCACGTTTTGGAAGAAAATATACAGAACCTTTAGTGGAAAAATGGGATGATGTTTACAAAGTTAACCTTGTTGGTCATTCCTTTGGCGGAAACACCATAAGACTTATGACAAGCTTACTTGAATACGGTAGCGAAGCAGAGCAAAAAGCAAGTCCAAAGGATTGCTCACCACTTTTCAAAGGCGGAAAGGGTGGCTTTGTACACAGTGTTACAACTCTTGCATCTCCTCATAACGGTTCAACCATATACTATTGCCTTGATTTCGGCAACCTTATGGAATTGACCTTGAAAACTATTTATGGTGTTGGCAGTATCTCAAGACCTGATTTGATTGATTTCCAGTTAGAGCATTTTGGAATAGCTTCAGGAAATTATGACACAGATGTTCTTGTCGGCGGGAAATTCGGTGAGGGAAAGGACAATGCTTTTTATGATTTATCTCCTCACGGTGCAAAGGAACTTAACGAAGGAATAAAACTTGTTGACTCCGTTTATTATTTCTCTTATGCGTATTGCACCACTACGGAAACAACTGTTTTCAAGAATCACGTACCCACAAAGGATACATTGGCAGTGTTGCTTGTCCCTGCGGGAATGATTGGAGCATATACAAATAAGAGTGCAAATGCACAGGTGGTTATTGATGAGAAATGGTGGCCTAATGATGGCCTTGTAAATGTAATCTCTGCACAGTATCCGACTGATGACAAGCACGTGGACTATGTTGCAGATGGTGATATAAAATCAGGACAATGGTACGTATTCCCAACTATTACAGGAGACCACGGTACACCTATCGGAATGAACGGAAATACGGAAGCTATGCAAAAATTCTATATGGACCATATAACAATGGTTGACAATTTATAAGAAAAGAGAAACAGAGATGCTTACTGTTCGTGATACAAATTCAAGCATTGTTATAAATCACTTTGACGAAAGAAAAATTGAATATGCGTTTCACGATATTGATGGTACTCATTCTTTGATTCGTGAGTGGCAACCTGTTATGAGCATCTGTCTTTATGATGTTATTGAAAACGGGTTGCCAAAGGACTTTGACAGTTGCGAAAATGCTCAAAGGCTTATTTCTCTTGCGGGGACAAAAAAGCTTCCTGAAACAGACAATTTCTGTGTCGAATCAGCAGGACTTTCTGCATTGACACAAATGGAGTGGGCAATCCGTCGGGCAGTTCAGGAAGGAAAAATCAAGGTGTATTGTAATGAGGAAACAAATGCTCTGATAATACAGCGAATCAACGATGGCGAGGAATATTATGATGATTTGCCTGAAACAACTGAAATGTCCGAAATGCTTAGAATTCAGACACCAAGGCTGTTTAAACTTTATGAGGCTGTTTTAAACGGCTATTGTCGTGACAAAAATCTTTTACTTGCCAAAGAAAATCCCAAGGCTTTTCAGGTCAATGGCTCACCTGAATTTTTACAGTTCTTAAAGGATAAGGGCGTTAAAAATTACTTTGTAACAGGTGCCGTAGTGGAAAAGGGTATGGGAATGCACGAGGAAGTTGAGGCTCTCGGTTATAAAATCGGAAAAGGTGAAACGGTTGAGGATATTATCGGCTCAACCTGGACCGAAAAGAAACCCAAGGACACCGTAATGAAGGAATTGATAAATCAACTTGGTATCAGCGGGGAAAAGGTTCTTGTGGTTGGTGACGGACGTGCTGAAATTCAGGCAGGAGTGGAAATAGGCGCAACGGTCATAAGCCGATTACCCGAAAATGCCGTGTATCAAAGAGATTTGCATAAAAAACTTGGTACGAATGTAATCGTTGAAGATTTTACAAATAAAGAGTTTCTCCGGCTATTTGAATAAGAGGTAGAAATGTGAAAAGTATTTTTGAAAGATATCCCCAACTTGAATGTTGCAAGGAGGATATTGAAAAGGCATTAAGATTAATGATTGAAACATATAAAAAAGGTGGAAAAATTCTTGTCTGTGGCAACGGAGGAAGTGCAGCGGACTGTGAACATATTGTCGGAGAGTTGATGAAGGGATTTTTGTCGGAAAGGAAAATAAACGACGAAAGACTTTCGCGGGAAATGATTGAAAACCTGCAGGGTGCGTTACCTGCGATTTCACTTTGCAGTCAGACCGCATTGATGACGGCTTTCAACAATGACTGTAATCCTGATTATGTTTTTGCACAACAGGTTTACGGATATGCAAAAGAGGACGATTTACTTTTTGCAATCACAACCTCGGGGAATTCCAAAGATGTTGTTAATGCAGTTAAACTTGCAAAGGAAATCGGCATAAGAACAATTGCTCTGACAGGGGAAAGTGGCGGAGAGGTAAAAAATACAGCAGATGTCACAATCTGCGTTCCGTCTGCTAAAACCTATGAAATTCAGGAATACCACTTGCCGATTTATCACTATTTATGTGCCGAAGTTGAAAAAGAATTCTTTTAGAATAAAACAGACCGTAAACGGAGAAATCCGAATACGGTCTTTTGTTTTACCTTTTTTTATCTATAAACCTTCCATAGTGCTTTGGTTCAAGGATTTTCGGGGCAAAGGACATAGCCTTTAAGAAAACACTAAGAACAGCTTTATTAGGAATCATCTGTTCAAAGAAGCCTACAAGGTTATTGAGGATTTCTCCGCCCGATGGTGAGCTTGAAGGAATCATAACAACCTTATCCTTTGGCTTAAACTCAAAGATAAGAGAACGTTTTGCAACAGTCTGAATTGGACGGATTGTTACTAAAAGACTTTCGTTATCAAGCCAGAATGCGTTGGCACAAACGGTGAAATCAATTTTACCGAGAGTTATTTTTGAGTAACGGTATCTGCCGTCAAGTCCCAATGCGATTTTGTTGGTTTCAGTACCCTCTGTCCATTCCATAGTACATTCTTTGTCCCCAAAATCAAACTTGACCATATCAATATTTCCGGGCTTGTTCGTCAGCATATATGTAACTGCCATTGGCAAAACGCTGACCTGAAAGCCTGTGAGGTTGAGAAGAAGTTTTTTGCGGAAAGTGATATATCTGTCACGAATAATATTTTCCAACTCTGTGCGGTCACTCAGGAAAAGTGGCTCAACGCAAGTGTTTTCAACTTCTTTTTCGGTCTCATCAGCCTCATCAAAAGCTCTTGGAAAATACTTGAAAAGATAGTCAAGACAACCTGTTTCATCAGTTACGGCAGCGGTTAAAACCACAGTTGCATCATATTTCGGAATACCTATACCAAATTGTGAAAACATACCGTCGGCTCGGAAAGAATCCTCGTCAATGCTGTTTTTCCAGAAACAGTAGCCATAACCGAAGGAAGCATCTGTGCCGGGACGGTTTTGCCCGTTATCAATTTGCTTTTTAGTCGCCTCAATAGCCCATTCCTCGGGGATAACCTGAACACCGTTATATTTACCTTTTTGCTGATAACAGAGTGTAAGCTTTGCAATATCCTCTGTTTTGATGTAAAGTCCCCAGCCTCCTGCCTCAATACCGTTGCGGTCAGTTTCCCAGAACGGAAAATCAATTCCCAGTGGTTCAAAAAGGCGTGGCCTTAAATACTCTCTCATACTCATTCCCGTAACACGGTTGATGATTGCAGAAAGCATAAAGATATTTTCATTGATATAAAGGAATTTTTCGCCCGGCTCAAAAACCCAAGGAGAATTTATGTAGTCTTTAATCCAATCAACCTTGCTCTTGTCAGAAAGAAAACTCGGCTGTTTGCCCGAGGACATTCTCAAAAGGTTTCTGACAGTAAGCTTGTCAAAACGTGCGTCTGCTTTTTTTGGCGGATAATCAGGAAAAACATCCACAAGTTTTGTGTCAAGGGATATAAGTCCCTCGCTTATTGCGAAGCCGATAGCAGTTGACGTAAAGGATTTGCTGACAGAGTAAACTGATTGCGGAGTATCCTTGTTGTATGGCTCATTATACCACTCAACACCAACCTTGCCGTGACGAATGACCATAAGGCTGTGGAACTCATAGCCCATATCTTTTGCGTCAGCTAAAAAATCATTGACAACATTTGCAGAAATACCTATATCAGAAGGTTTTTCTGCCCTGGGAATTGCATTATTCATAATTATCCTCCTATTTTATTTCCCTTTTTTAAAAACAAAAATCTTGCTTATCACGTAATTTCCCACTACGACTAACACCGAAGCAACGATTTTTGAAAAATTATAATTTATGTGCAAAAGAGTTGAAAGCACAAACATAGTTCCCATATCCATAAGAAGTGTAACCACCCTTGAAGAAACAAAGGAAACTACTTCCTTGAAGATATTGGGATTTTTGCTTTCAAAAACAAAAATTCTGTTTGTTATATAAGCGAATGTAACAGAGCCAATCCAGGCAAGTACATTTGCTATCTGTAATTCTATCGCATCATTACCGTTAAGGAAGGTGAGTGTACTACCATAAAAAATCCCCATACTTACAATGGTAGTAAAACCTCCGACAATTAAATAATTGATGATTTCCTTGTATTTTTTATAAAGACTGATTATCTTCTTCATTATGAATCTTCTTTTCTTTTACCTTCAATACATTCTTTTCAATGTAAATCGGACGATTTTTGCCTTGGATATATGTCCTTGCAAGATATTCTCCGGCAACACCTAAAAGTAAAAGCTGAAGTCCTCCAAGGAAGAGAATAAGCACAACAATGGTTGCATATCCGGGCACATCCACACCAAAGAAAATTTTCTGGATAATTACAACAAACATATATAGAATTGATGCAAGGAAGGTAATAAATCCTACACTTGTAGCAATTTTCAGCGGAAGAGTTGTAAAGGCAATTATTCCGTCAAGAGCATATTTAACAAACTTAAAGAAGGACCATTTCGATTTTCCCGAATGTCTTTCCTCCGCCATATAGGGGAGATAATAAGTGCTAAAGCCAATCCAAGCGAAAATACCCTTTGAAAAACGATAATACTCAGGCAAGTTGAGAATAGCGTCACAAACGCATCTTCTGAATGTTCTGAAATCACTTGCACCTTGAAAAAACTCAATGTCACTTGTCTTGTTAATGCATTTGTAGAAGCATTTTTTCATAAAGGACATAAACTTGCTTTCACGACGTTCATTCTGAAATGCCGCCACCATATCGCAATCTTCATTTTCCAGAAGATGGTTTACCATTTCAACAACTATTTCGGGACGCTGCTGTAAATCTGCGTCGATAATTGTTATAAGGTCGCCGGTTGCGTGGCGCAGTCCCGCATACATAGCAGCCTCTTTTCCGAAGTTCCTTGATAACTCAACAACGGATACAACTGAAGAATATGAGGAATGAAGTTCTTTTAATCTCTGACTTGTTAAGTCCGTACTGCCGTCATTTATGAATATACATTCAAATGATTTTATTGCCACAGGCATATTTTGGAATGCGGTAACAGTTTCCTTGAAAAAGGGGAAAATGTTATCCTGCTCATTATAGCAAGGGACTATTAAAGAAAGCTTCATTTTAAAATCAACCCTTTATCTTTCTGATTTTTTTGCGTTTAGCCTTTATTCGGTTTTTACGCACTATAAGAAGAATATAAATTATTAAAAGAATTAGGAAAATTGTAAAGAGAATTTTGAAAATCAAGGTAGAAAAAACATCCTTGATTACTCCTATAATCAAAAGAAAAACATTAAGACTTACATCCTCTGCCGCAACAAGGTCAACGGTTGCAACAACGTCACTACCGTAAAGAATTTCGGCTTTTCCTATCACGTCGCCTTTTTTAATCGGTGCTTTTACCACCTTTGGCGTTTCATTTTCAACAGGTCGGATAACAAGACTTCCGGTTTCGGTACCTGAAGGGACAAGTGCGGAGATTTCCTCTGCAGGGATAAGACGGAGATGGTCAATTTTGCTGTTATACTTCACATCTATGACGGTAACTACGTCAGTAGAATTTGTAACCTTTGTAAGAACAATGTTTTTAAAAGCCCATTTATAGATTTTAACACTGTCAATGAAAGCAAGATTTTCAAGTTGCTCGTCCTGGTCAATATCTTTACGGGGTGCATCCATAACAATGAGCATATAGTTGTAGCCATCCTTTGAAGCGGTGGAAATGGCACAGCAACCTGCTTTTTCCGTACGTCCTGCCTTAACGCCTGAAACATATTTGTAGTAATATTCAGGGTATCCTTTAACTAACATACTGTTTGTGGTGTTGAGATATCTTTTATAAGGATATTTTTCTGTAGGCTCAACTTCCTTGTGAGTAATGCTCATCAATTCCTTGAAGGCAGTGTTGGTAAGTGCGTGTTTTGTGATTAAATACATATCGTTTGCAGTTGTATATCCGCTACCGTCATCATCACAGCCGTGCGGATTGATGAAATTGGTGTTGGTACAACCAAGATTTCTTGCATATTCATTCATCATGTCAACAAAGTGAGGAACACCGCCACCCACGAAATCTGCAAGCATATTTGCCGCATCCGCTGCGGATTGAATCATCATGCAATAAAGCAAATCGTTTATTGTAAGTGTTTCTCCTGCAAGAATACCGACAGTAGGAGCTTTTTGCTCATAAAGTCCGTTAAGTAATTCCCGTTTGCAGGTTAAGGGCAAGGAAAGGTCGTCACAATTTTCAAGCACAAGCATACAAGTAACGATTTGTGCTAATGCCGCAGGTGCAGTTTGCTTGTCCGCATTTTTATCAAAAATAACAGTTTCGCTATCGGTGTTTACAAGCAACACAATGTCTGCCTCAGTTTCCAATAGAGAGTTGAAGGAGGCAGAGGCAGTTATTGAAAAAGTGCTGATAACCAGAATTAGTGCAAGAAAAATCGATAAGATTTTTTTCACGAAATCACCCACTTGAAAAATACTGATAAAGGTATATAATAAATATACACAATAAAGTATAACACAAATAACAATAATATCCAATAAGGAAACGAAAAAAATTGTAAAAGGAACGAAAATTCAGATGATATATATCACGGGTGACATTCACGGGGACAAAAAAAGGCTTTCTCCGTGGAAATTACGAAAGCTTAAGGAAGGCGACACCCTTATCGTGTGTGGCGACTTCGGATTTTTGTGGAATAACACCAATGCGGAGCATAATTTCCTTTTCGCCTTGGGCAAGAGAAAATATAATATCTGTTTTATTGACGGTACTCACGAGAATTTTGATATGCTGAATAACTATGAAGTCAGCCAGTGGAACGGTGGCAAGGTACACAATATTTTCGGTAATCTTTATCACCTGATGCGTGGTCAGGTTTATGAGATAGAGGGGCAAAAGGTTTTCACAATGGGTGGAGGCGAAAGTGCGGATATTGAAATCCGCCGTGAGGTAAACAGATGGTCAAAGGATGAAATCCCCACTCAGGAAGAACTTTTGGAAGGAGCAGAAAACCTTGAAATGGCAGGGTATGATATTGATATTATTATCACTCATGAACCACCATTAAAGGTTAAAAATTTCTTGAATCTTAATGACCCTAACGAATTCCGTGTAACAGCACTCAACGCATATTTTGGCGAACTTTCAAACAACTGTAAATTTGGAAAGTGGTATTTCGGCTCACTTCATGTGGATAAATACATTTCCCGTAGTCATCGCGCAATTTATAAGGATATTGTCGATGCGGTTTCGGGAGAGAGAATATAAAAAAAGAAAGTCTGTGAAAATCACAGACTTTTTATTTTGCTTAAAATCAGAAAATTGTAAGAATTTTGTCAAAGAGGGAAAGGACAACTGCAAAAGGACCTTCGCCACTCTGGTGTGCCTCTTCATTTCCGCCATCAACAGCAACACTACCGTCATAATCGCTTGTGTAGGAAGAAAGCCACGAAATCATACCGTCAGGATAGGTAAGTGTTACCTTGTTTCCGAGGCCGTCAACAGTTTTCATATACGGATAGTCGCCGTTTGTTGAACTGAACATATCGTGATTAACTGCAAACCATGAATGATGTGAACTGGATGTAGCATTTCCGCTTGGATACTTAACAAATGCAAGGGAGGAAAAGCGACAGTCAGCAGGGGTGTTGTGGTTTTCAACTATGTTTTTCCACAAAGGCTTTACAGAAAAGAAGTAGTTTACCAACGGGTCAAGCTTACCGCTTGTAATCCAAACAGGAATATCTGCAATAAGGCTCAATGCATCAGTTGACGGTGTCCATGCAGGGCAAATAGGGAAAATTGCCGCAAACAATTCAGGATAAGCAACTGCCATTTTAAGAGTCATCTTGCCACCCATTGAGTAACCGCCAATGTAGATACGGCTTAAATCAATATTGTCCTTGTTCTTTGCAATAAAGTCATCAATAGTTGCTCTTAAAGGATAAATGAGAGAATCAGGCCAGTAAAGTTCGTCTTCTTCAGGTGAGCGTGGAGCAAGAATGAAAGCACCCTCACTACCCTTAAAACGACTCTGGAATTCGTCGGATGTCCAGAATGCAATATCACTCTTTGTTACCTGCAGACCCTCTTCTGCGCCGTCACCCATACCGTGAAGCCAGATTACAAGGGGGTATTTTGCCGTGTCGCCATCTTCAACAGGTGAAAAATATCTGTAATCAATGGTAAATCCGTCAGTTTCGGGTCCTTCACCATATAGAAATTGCTTTTGCAATTCAGGAAGAACGTCGTCGTATGCATCCTCAACACTACAAGCAAAAGTAGGAATTGCTAATGCACATAAAAGCATAACAAAAGATAAAAATACGGATAAAAGTTTTTTCATAAAACAAACCTTCGATTTAATAATTATTGCTTATTGCTGTGTCGATTGCTCGGAGAAGGGAACCCTCATGGGATGAAGGCAGGTCACAGTGGTAATGCCAAATCATAACACCACCATATCCGTTATTGATTGCATATTCTGTCTTTGCCTCGATAACATCAGGCGTGTTAAACCAGAAATCCTTGTCTATGTTAGGACAGTGATACCAGCCATTTTCGTCAATTTCATTGTAACAACTGCTGTAGTCATACCAATAAGCTGACAAATCAGTAGGACGGGAGTAGAAAGGAAGACCGATATTAGCTTTCTCGAGAGGTATTTTCTGTTCTTTTAATGCTCCGAGTTGTGCGATTGTGTCTTCGTAGGTGGCGTGTTTTCCCTGTGCATCAACGTAGTCATAGGTCATAATTTCAAAAGTGTCAATGGCATCAATGGCGGCAGCATTAAAATTAAGATTCCAGCAAGATGCCGCAACGCCAAGAGTGTAATCGCCAAGTTTTCTGTCCAACTTATAAAGGAATCGGTTGTAATAATACCAAGCCTTGTCGGAAAGAGGGTATTCATAATCAAAATGCACACCGTCAAAGTCGTATTTATCAAGGACTTCGACTATATTTTCTTCTAAAACACCACTTCTGAACGCTTTATTATGCTCATCGCTCTGCACTTCCATCTGTTCATACCAGTCAGTTGAGTCAGTATACCCACGTGGACCAAGAAGATTGAGAGTTATATGAATATCTCTATCACCAATGGCATTACGAAGATTACTCAAAACCTTTTCCAACTTTTCTGCTTCAACATTAACATTACCGTTGTTGTCAAAAGTTGCACATTCAAAAACAATAACATCAGTTACAATATCAAAGTCTTCGGCATGAATACTGTCAGGATTCTGGGCAGCATCACCCCTTATGTATGTTGTGACTCTGAAGTTTTCAACTTTTTCCACAGGTTTTTCCGAACTGATACCAAAAAAGTTCAGAACAAGTGTGATTATTGCCATAAGACCAGCAAAAATGTTTTTCATAATATACATAATATAACACTCCTTTGAAATGGATATTAACGACACAAACATTATATCACAAGAAATGTTATTGTTCAAGAAAATAGTGGATTGTATAAGAAAAAGCTGGAAAATGGATTTTATTAAAATCTTTTGTAGAGGCAGCCAAAATGTCAGCCCCGAACCAAGTGTGCGGACAAACTAACATCAAAACCCCCATGGGATTCAAGTCCCTTATCATATTTAGACATAAAAAATAGAGAAACCACAAAAGTGATTTCTCTATTTTTGGTGCGAGAGACGGGACTTGACCGTCTGCTACGGCTATGCCTTGCATACTATTCGCTTGGCGACCCAAATTCTTACGAATTTCGGTACCCGCCAACCGCCTTTGGCTAAAAACGATATGCTATATCGTTTTCTTAACGCCAAAACCCCCATGGGGTTCAAGCCCCTTTCCTATACAAATAAAAAAATAAAGAGTTCACACAAAAGTGTAAACTCTCTATTTGGTGCACCGGACACTTTCAAATCCGAACCCAATGCCGACTTTTCGAGGTCGGCAAAGGTTATGGTTTCAGTACCGTCTTTGAAGTTGAAGGTAATTACCATTCTGTCTTCAAATAAGAATACTGAGTTTACAAAGTTGTTTATTAAAGTTCTTCTGTGGTCAAGCTTCTTTGGATTAAGCTTACGGAACTTGTAGAACCAATATAGAATCTCCTCACGGGTAAGCTTAGGCCTTGACATTTCCTCTTTCATAATCCTTATTGAAAGCTCACTCTTTTCCGCTTCAAGCTCTTCCATTCGCTCTTTGGTAGTAGGTGTGATGATACCTTTTTCCATTGCAGTAATGAGGTTGTTTATCGCTGTTAAAGTCTGTGCATATTGCTTTTGCAGTATGGGGAGAACTGTACTTTCCTTATTAAAGGTTTCAAGGGCTTGGTCAGTTAAAAATTCAATAGTTTCATCATTCATAATGAGCCTGCGGATACTATCAACAACAATATCCTCAATCCAAGCCTTCTTAACTGTTTTCTTGTCACAGCCTTTGTGGTTTTTAACACTTACGCACTTGTAGTATCGGTGAACGAATTTTGTTCTGCTTGTACCGCTTTCACCAACCATAAGACACTGACACTTACCGCAATAGAGCTTTGTAGTTAGAAGATATTCATCTTCCGCTTTGTGCTTTGCAGGGGCTTTCTTATTCTGCTTCATTTTTTCCTGTACCAATTCAAACAACTCCTTATCTACTATTGCGGGAATTCCTCCCGGTGTAATAACATCTTTAAATTTGTATTCACCGATATATTTTCGGTTGTGCAGCATTCGGGCGACAATGTCAACATCTAACTTGGTTTTCTTATGAGTGCGTACACCTTGGTAGTTAAGCATATTTGCAATATGCTGCATTGACATACCCTCAGCATAACTCTTAAAAGCTAAAACCACCGCAGGTGCAGTAACCTCGTCAATTAAATAATTCTGCTCTTTATCTACCTTGTAGCCAATCGGCAAGGTGCCACCGTTGTATTTACATTTAAGAGCATTTTCCATCATACCTCTTGTAACTTTTTCTGCAAGTTCAACAGAGTAGTATTCTGCCATACCTTCAAGCAGAGATTCAAGAAGAATACCCTCTGCTCCCTGAGATATTGTTTCGGTAATAGATACAACCTTAACTCCGTTCTTTCTCAGCATATTTTTGTAATGAGCAGAGTCGTATCTGTTACGGGCAAAACGGTCAAGCTTCCATACGAGTATAACTTCAAAATGCTTTGAAGCACTGTCTTTAATCATCTGCTGAAATCTCGGTCTGTTATCGGTTTTAGCAGATAAAGCTCTGTCGATATAGGTATCAACGATTTGGATACCGTTCTTTTCGGCATAGGCTTTACATTCACGGAGCTGACCGTCAATACTTTCTTCCTTCTGATTATCGGAAGAGTATCTTGCGTAGATAACGCCTATCATATATATTTACCTCCTTTGATTTCTGTAAATATTGTAATTCATAGACTTATTTTTGTTAAATGTGCGGATGCGACTTTTACATCGCACCCGCTATTTCTTTATTCGATTTCTTTTAACTTTTTCCAATCTTTGTCCCATTCTTCGAACTCTTTTCTGCCTGTATCGCTTTCAAAGAAAGATACTATATCAGGAAGAAAACATCTGACAAGAGATTCAGCGGCATCCTCTGAAATGAGAACACCGCAGAGACTATCAGGATTAACATTGGTTTCGGTATAATTAATCTTTACTTCATCACCCATAGGCTACCTCCTTACCTCGCATCTCTGTTTCGCTGTCGCTGAAGATATCTGTAATAATGCTCACAAGATTTTAATATAAAGTCTTCCAAATCATTTTCCCTTATTTTAGGTGCGACTTTCTGCAACTTTTCAATAGGCACCTTACACATAGGTTTCTGATTAGGTTTCTCCGCTGTGAGAGTATTTTCAATACTTTCAACTGTAAGAGTGCCTGCATTAAAATCCTTGTGCATATGCCATGCCTGAGAATATGAGGGTGTACATTCCTGCTCTTCAATTACACGAAGCAAGTCATACTGCATTTGGTCATCAAGAAAAGAAAGTTCAACACCTACGGAGAAAGCGATTTTATCTTCGTCCATCATTTCAAGCAGTTCGGGAATGAGATAAGTCAGACGGATATATCTGTAAACTTTATCTCGGCTTTCACCTGTAATATTGCCTATTTCAGTTGCAGAGTCGAACTTTGTCGCAACTTGCGACGAAGTTAAGTCGGAACGTTTACCCTGATGATTTAATGCTTCAAGCTTCAGTTTGTAAGCAAAGGCCTTCTCTGACGGGAGAATATGCTCTCTGTGCAGATTACTGTCAACGAGCATAATAGCCGCTTCATCTCTGCTCACGGCATAAATTAAAGCAGGTACTGTTTCCAGCCCTGCCTTTACTGATGCCCTCAGTCTTCTGTGACCTGAGATAATCTCATATTCATCATTTGTGTTTTCTAAAGGTCTTACAACAATGGGAGAAATTACACCTTTCTGCTGAATGCTCTCGATGAGATTATTCATTTCATCATTATCTAAAACCTTATACGGATGTCCCTCAAAGGGATGAGTTTTTTCTACCGGGATATTTACCGGTGCTTTTAACTCTTTATTAGCCATATCAACGGCTCCTTTCTTTTTTATTCTTAATATTTTTGTTGTTACGGGTTTTACGCCGTTCTTCAATTTGCCGCTGTCTTTCTTCCTGCTGTTTAACATAGCGTGCATATTCTTCCTGCCTTGCTATTTCAGCCTTAGTAAGATAATTAGGTGGCGGCTCACCTATGAGCTTTGAAACGGTATCAACGCTTCGGTTGAAATCGTATTCGCTGATGTTGTAATCTGCTTCTGCCTTTT
>JAZSFK010000013.1:0-3143 GCA_045532175.1 Candidatus Fimenecus sp.
TTAGGTATTGAAAACGAAAAATATAATCTTAAATCAGTAAATAACCGTATTAAAGAAATGGCTGAAAAATACGGATTTAATATAAATCTTGATAAAAAAATCTATGAGATGTCAGTTTCTGAAAAGCAGACTGTTGAAATCCTGAAGGTTTTATACAGAGGTGCTGATATTCTCATATTGGATGAACCCACAGCAGTTTTGACTCCACAAGAAATCAGAAGCTTATTCAATGTATTAAAAGCAATGAAAGATGACGGAAAGTCAATCATCATCATTACACACAAATTAAATGAGGTTATGGAAATTTCCGACAGAGTTACCGTTTTGCGTAAAGGTGAACACATCGCTACCGTAAACACTGCACAAACCTCTGAAAAAGAGCTTACAGAAATGATGGTTGGCGAAAAAATCGACCTTAACATCAATCGTACAGAGCCTGTTGACAGTAAATTAAGGCTTTCAGTTTCAGGTCTTACCGTAAAAAAACCTGACGGCTACAAGGTAATTGACAATGTTACTTTTGAAGCATTCGGCGGTGAAATTCTCGGTATTGCGGGTATTGCCGGTAGTGGTCAAAAGGAATTGCTTGAAGCTATTGCAGGACTCAACAACTATGATTCGGGCACATTGACTTATTATCATCCTAAAAAAGACAAGCCTGTTTCCTTCTATCACAAAACCTACAAACGCGTTATGGAGCTTGCCCACGAAAACGCTTTCAAGGACAGCAACGGAAACGATATTGACTTTAAAAAGTTATCTAAAAAAGAAATCAAACGTCTTGTTAACGATGAAAAAATACTGTTCAAGGAAGATGAGGTCATTGACTTAAAGTATAAATCGCCGAGAGAAATCCGTGAGCTCGGTATCAGACTTTCCTTCGTTCCCGAAGACAGACTGGGGATGGGTCTTGTAGGCAGTATGGATATTGTGGATAATATGATGCTGCGTAGTTATCGAAAAGGCAAATCCTTATTCCTTGACAGAAAGATTCCCTCAGACCTTGCCGACAGAATTATCAGTGAATTAGAGGTTAACACCCCCGACTCACACACAGCAGTCAGAAAGCTCTCGGGTGGTAATGTTCAAAAAATTCTTGTTGGTCGAGAAATTGCTGCCTCACCTGCAATTTTAATGACTGCTTATCCTGTTCGCGGACTTGATATTAACTCATCCTATACCATTTACAATCTCCTGAATGAGCAAAAGCAAAAAGGTGTTTCGGTTATTTTTGTGGGAGAGGATTTGGATGTGTTGATGGCACTGAGCGACAGAATCCTTGTTTTAAGTGGTGGTAAAGTTTCAGGCTTTGTTGATGCCAGAACAACCACTAAGGATGAAATTGGTCTTCTTATGGTAAAATCCGATAAAAATGAGGTGACGGAATGAAAAAGAATAACAGCAATTTAAAAGAACCCTTTGTCAGAATTGTTAAACGCGATAATATTAAATTACCAAAGATCATTATGATTTATTCCATCGCTATTGTTGGAGGCTTACTTTTAAGCGGATTGATTTCTGTTTTGTTTTCTGAAAAAGGCATGGTCGATTTCTTCCAATCATTATTCACCGGAGCATTCGGAAGCGAACGCAAATTCTGGCTTTTACTTCAGGATACCTCTCTCCTACTCGGTACTTCAATGGCTTTGCTTCCTGCATTTAAAATGAAATTCTGGAACCTTGGCGGTAACGGACAGATTCTTATAAGCTGCCTTTCAGCAATTGCCTGTATGTTCTACCTTGGTGGTAAGGTAAGCGATTCTGTTATTATACCTCTTATGCTTTTCGCAAGTGTGGCTGCAGGTGCTGTATGGGCAGTTATTCCTGCTATTTTCAAAGCAAAATTCAACACAAACGAATCTTTGTTTACTCTTATGATGAACTATATTGCTACAGGTCTTGTTTCCTTGTGTATCACAATCTGGGTAAAATCAGGCTCAGGTGTTTTGGCACCAATCGCTTACGGCAATATCCCTGAAATAGGTAACAAATATTTGTTACCCATCATTTTGTTTGTGTTAATTACAGTTTTAATGCATATATATCTTCGTTCAGCTAAACACGGTTATGAAATTTCCGTTGTTGGTGAAAGTATCAATACTGCAAAATATGTGGGCATTAAGGTTGATAAGGTTATTATCAGAACAATGATTCTTTCAGGTGCTATTGCAGGTCTTGTAGGCTTTATTCTTGCAGGTTCAATTAACCATACTATCAGCACAGCTTCAGCAAATAATATGGGCTTTACAGGTATTATGGCAACCTGGCTTGCTACATTTAACCCATTACTGATTATGCTTACAAGCTTTTTCATCACCTTTATTTCCAAAGGTATGGTTGAGGTCAGAAAAACCTTTATGTTCACAAATGATTCAATATCAAATATAGTTGTAGGTATTGTTTATTTTGCGGTTATTGTCTGCTCATTCTTTATTAACTATAAGCTTGTTTTCAGAAAAAAAGAAAAGGAGGAAATTAAGAAATGATTGTTACTTTCTTAATGAGTGCCATTGCAATCGGCACAGTGCTTCTTTTCGGCTGTATCGGTGAAACAATTACAGAAAAAGCCGGTCACTTAAACCTTGGTATTCCGGGAATTATGTGTACGGGTACTGTCGGCGGATGTCTTTTTGTCAGTCTTTATATGAACAGCCTTGAAAATCCCGAAAGTGCATCATGGATTTTGCTGATACTCTCATCACTTTTTGGTGCATTCCTCTTTGCATCTCTCACAGGTGCAATCTATGCCGTTATTACAATTACATTCCGTTGTAATCAGAATATTACAGGTCTTGCAATTACAATTTTCGGTAATGGTCTGACACAATTTTTAATGCACTCATATGTTGATAAAAGTAATTTTTCCACTGCAGGTAAAATTATTGCTCAAAGCTTGCCTTTCACCGAAAACTCTGATGGTGTAGTGAAAGTATTGTTCGGTCACGGATTTTACGTATATTTTGCAATATTTATTGCATTGATTGCCACATTTATCTTTAACAGAACAAAGGTTGGTCTTAATCTTCGTGCAATCGGTGAAAACACTGCAACTGCAGATGCCATGGGTGTAAATATAACATTATACAAATATGTTGCCATTTTAGTAGGCAGCGGTATTGCAGGCTTTGGCGGAGTTTTCTACA